>CAVREL010000001.1:0-33768 GCA_963720105.1 uncultured Acidobacteriota bacterium
CTGCCTGAAATTTTTTATCCGCAGAACAACCATTTTTACCCGCGAATCACGCCTATTCTCCCATACAACCCTTTCCCTTTCATCAATTTATGACCGCGAACCTGCCCTCCGGATTCACCCTGCATCAGAGCCATTCTGGAGGGTGATGATTCGATGATCAAGGTCGGATGGCTTGTGGCTGGCTTCGCGATCGTCTCCGGACTGGGCGCCGCCGTTGTCCCCTACGCCGACAGCCACATCGAGGATGCTCATGCGCAGGAATTGGCGCTCAGGCTCCCCACGGACACGTCTTCATTACCAGGCCAGCCTGAGCTAAAGCTCGCTCCCGAAACCCCCATCGCCGAGAAAAAGGCCGAGTTGCACGACGACCAGACCTGGAGCCCGGTGTGGGACCTTTGGATCGAAGCCGCCCTGCCTCCGGAACTGCTCTCTTCCCAGGTTTCCAAGGCTGTCAAGCCCTTCTGCCCGCGCTTCAACACCCTCAGCGACGTCGACAAGCGCGCCTTCTGGGCCTACTTCTTTCAGGCCCTGGCCGGCGCCGAAGCGGGCCTCGTACCCACCCGCGACGTTCATCACCGGCAACGCATCCTGCAGGTGAGGGATGACGTGACCCACCTCATGGTGCGCCAGGAGGGGCTTCTGCAACTCACCTACATGGACCAGGAGCGGTATGGCTGCGACTTCGACTGGGAAAAAGATAAGGATCTGGACGAGCGCGATCCCGGCAAGACCATCCTGCAGCCCCGAAACAATCTGCTCTGCGGAGTTAACATCATCCGCAACCAGTTGATCGATCAGCACAAGCCGTTACTGAGCCCGACCAGCTACTTTGCCACCCTGCAGCCGGGAACGGTCAGCGTCAAGGTGTTTCTCAAGCAGATGACCAACGTCCCCGCCGTATGCCGCATTCCGGTTCGACCCACACCGCAATCCGAGCCCGCCCTGCGCGAAGCCGCCGCCACCACGACGCCCGCTTCATCTCGCTCAGCTTCGCCAATGCAGTCACCGTCGCCGCCCCTAATCCCTAATCCCTAATCCCTGCTTTTCAGCTTCCCCCCAGCGGCGCGTTGATCTGCTCGAAGTGATGGAACTGGTGCCGCGTGTAATCCTCGATCAGGTATCGCAGCGTCACCGGCGCGTCGTCGCCCACCGTGCACAGCGCCTTGAGCCGCTCCTCGGGTATCCGTTCCACCAGGGCCATCAGGATGTCGTGCTCCACGTTCCACCATTCGACCAGTGTCTTCCAGGCCAGGTGCGCGTAGCCATGCGCCGCCACCCAGGCATCCTGGGCATACCCGGGCCCGGAATACGCACCATCAATCGCCGCCCGCGCGAACCGCTGCCGGTTGTTGGCGGCTGAATCCAGCAGGTGTCCCACGATCTGCTTGCGGATCCAGCCGCCCTCCCGCCACGGCACATTGGCCAGATCCGGCGGCACCTCTTCCAGCATGTCCCGCAACTGATTGACCTCGTCGCAAAACGCCTTCGCCACCTTGGTCGACATTCCCCCTCCGTCGCCCTTCATCTCCGCCGCTATGAATTGTCATGGGATCGTCCAATAGTCCTGGGTGCCCCACCCTCGCGACGTCTCTGTTTTTGTCGCTAGGGTGGGATGGTCCCAGGCTCAACCCGCTCTCGGCGTAGCCACAATCGCAATCCCCGCCTGATCAGCCCGTTCCACCAGCGCTTCGCGATCGAAGAGCAGCGTCCGCCCCGCCTCCACCGACAGGCAGCTCGCCCCCGCCGCCATCATCGTCTCCACGGTGCGAATTCCGATCACCGGCACGTCGAAGCGCATATCCTGTTTCGGCTTCGCGACCTTGACCACCGTCAGCCGCCGCTCCAACACGGATGCGTCCTCCTCCAAACTCCGCATCAGCGCCCCGGCCCGCTCGATTGCGGCATCCGTCCCTTCCATCGCCTCCACAGCCACGCAGGCCTGCGCGGCCACCACCACTGTCTGCCCGATATCGAATCCGGCCACCGATCCCGCCACGCTCAGCCCATATTCGATGTTCTTGCGCTCCTCCTCATCCGGCGCGCGCGTGGTCAGCACGCCTTCCTGCGCCAGCAGCGGCTCCAGGAACGCCGTCGAGCTGATCAGCTCGATTCCCTCGTCGCCCAGCACCTTGGCCACCGCCCCCAGCAGCACGTCTGTATTGCGCGTGCGCAGGTTCAGCAGCAGTTTCGCCAGCCTCCAATCCGGCCGAATCGACGAAAAAATCTGCTTGTGCTTCACCTGCCCCGCCATCACCGCCATCGCCACGCCCTCCTTATGGAAAACTTCGATCAGCCGCGAAAGCTCGCCCAACGACAGCCAGTGCACGCTGATCTTCTCGTCCACGGCGCCGCGGCGGTTGATCTCCGGGTCGGTCTCCTCGCGAATGGCGGCCACGGTCACGGTAAATCCCTGCGCCCGCGCCGCATCCAGCAGCAGAAAAGGAAACCGGCCGTTCCCCGCAATCAATCCCAGCCTGCCCAATCCTCCTCCTCACGCCAGCCGGTTGGTCGCGGCCACCTTTGCGTACCACAACCCCGAGTCTTTGATCGTACGCTTCTGGTCGCGGTAATCGACGTAGATGAGGGGAATCCATCAGGAAAGTGCGCCCCGTCGATGGTATCGGCCTCAGTCAAACGTTTGAGCCGGCGAATCTTAGAGTTGTCATCCTGAGCGCAGCCAGTTGCGCCTCGGCGCAACTGGCGAAGTCGAAGGATCTGCGGTTGCTCTTCGGAATTTGCGCGCCTTTGTAACTTCCGCATTGTCCACAATACGACCGAAACGTCCACGATCCGCTCAGAATGTTGTCAATGAGCGATTTGGCCTGATGTCGCCAACTGACAATTTGAAAATCTGTTTTTGCAAGCGATCGAACTTGACGTATCTCGTTGACCCCGTACCGAGTGGATGCTAGGCTCAATCGCACCGCGGTTCCATAGCAGGCGGCGCGAACCGCCGCGTTGCCGCGCTCATCTGTTCTTCCTCCGCGGCCGGGGTCCCCATGAGCAAGAAGCGGATTCGACTCTTCTACGGGTGGCTGATTGTGTTGGTTTGCGCCGTTGGACTCTTCCTTGGCGCCCCGCTCATGGTCTTTTCCTTCAGCGTGTTCTTCAAGTCGCTGGTCTTGGATTTCCACGCCAGCCGCGCAGCCGTGTCTTTTGCTTTTTCCCTGTTTAACATCGTGGGCGCACTCTGGCTTCCGGGCACGGGTATGCTCATCGACCGCTTTGGGGCGAAGCGCGTCATCCTCGGGTCCTCGCTGGTATATGGCCTGGCCTTAGGTTCTGCGCTCTGGGTCGGCGCCGCCGTCTGGCAGCTCTATCTTTTGTTCTCCATTCTGGGAATTGCCATGGCCAGTGGCCCGGCGCCGGTCTCCTATGGGGTCGTGATTTCACATTGGTTCGATCGCCACCGGGGCCTAGCCCTTGGTGTGGCTATGTTGGGCATTGGCGTGGGCGCCGTCGTGGTCCCGATTCTGACTCAGAGCCTTCTCGCCCACTTTGGCTGGCGCGTCATGTTCGCGATCTTCGGAGGCGCAACCCTGCTGTTGCCGCTCCCCGTTGTGGCTGCACTGCTGCAGAATGACCCGAAAGAGCGCGGCCTGCGGCCCGACGGCGATCAGCACGACGCAGCTCCGCAGTTGCCGGGACCGGACAAACAGGGTTTGACCTGGCATGAAATCTGGCATAGTCCCACTTTCTGGATCATGATCTGCATCTTTTCGCTGGCCGGTGCGAGCGTCCACGGGGTTGTCTTGCATATCTCCTCGATATTTACGGACAGAGCCGTCAGCGCAGGGCGCGCCGCCGTGGTCACTTCGCTCGTCGGAGCCGCAGTGCTGCTGGGCCGCATTGGTTCGGGAGTCCTCCTCGATCGTATCTTCGCTCCGCGGGTGGCAATGCTCTTTTACGGCGGGGCGGCTCTTGGCATCGCCCTGTTGTGCGCGGGGATGAGCGGAAACATCGGTTTCGCTGCTGCATTTCTGGTGGGGCTCGGAATGGGCGCGGAGGTGGAGACCATGGGCTACATGATGAGTCGATATTTCGGCCTGCGCGCCTTTGGCACCGCCTACGGCCACGCCTTCGCTGCATTTATGATTTCGGGAGCCGCGGGCGTGGAGCTGATGGGCGCGGGATACGACCGCTTTCATTCCTACGCCGTGCCGCTTGCGGGCTTCTGCGGCGCAATGATTCTCGTGTTGATCCTTCTCACCCGCCTCGGGCCATATGGATATGGAATAGCATCGCAAACGATTCCTCCCCTGCGGCCCGCCGAAGTTCCCGGCGAAGCGTAAGGCTCTGTTTCGATCCATGCCGTCCATTAGCTGACTGAATTGAGGAGATTCCATGACCGGGCAAGCCATCGCCGATCCCGCGCGCGCAGTGCTGTTGCGGGCGCGAGATGGCTTCATCCTCCATCAGACGTTGTATGCCGCTGCCGCGCTGGGGATCGCCGATGACCTCGACAGCGCCTGGCGCTCCGCCGCTGATCTGGCGGAACAGTTGAAGGTGCACGAAAATGCGCTTTACCGCGCCCTTCGCTTGTTAGCGAGCCAGGGAATCTTCGAAGAGAATGAGACTCGCAGCTTCAGGAATAATCAGGTGTCTAACTTCCTGAGGACGGGAGTCCCGGGTTCCCTTCGCCCTCTGTTTCTTTATTGGGGAAGCGACTTCTACTACCCCTGTTTTGGCAAGGTCCTGCACTGTATTGAGACCGGTGAGTCGTCTCGGACGATGCTTTCGGGCACCGATGGATTTGAACATCTTCGCCAGAATCCCGAGCAGGCCCGCCTCTTCGACGATGCCATGACCACGATGTCCGAGCTTGTGGCTCCCTCAATTGCGGGTGCCTACGACTTTGGAGCGTGGGAGAGCCTGATGGATGTGGGCGGTGGAAACGGTATCCTGCTCTCGCAAATTCTTCGCGCCCATCGCGGTCTGCGTGGCGTGCTCGCGGACCAGCAGCACGTAATCGCCCGCGCGCGCGAACGCAGATACCTGGATGGCGATCTCGAGGGACGGGTCTCCATGGAGCCCTGCAATTTCTTTGAGCAGATCCCAGGAGGCTGCAGGGCCTACCTGATGAAAAGTGTGATCCACGACTGGGACGACGAGCAGGCGAGAATCATTCTCGCCCATTGCCGTAAAACGATTCCGGACAATGGTGTGCTGCTGCTCGCGGAATGGGATCTGGCTGCCGAGAACGTCCCTTCCAACGGCAAATTCATTGACCTCGTCATGCTTGTGCTGACGGGAGGGCGTGAACGATCTACAGACGAATACCGCAAACTTTTAGCGAGCGCGGGCTTCCGACTCAACCAGGTGTTCCCGACTGACGCTCAATTCGCAGTTTTTGAGGCGTTTCCAGTCTAGCGCGACCCGACGTTCCGAAATCGATCATGAGGTCAGCGCCCGAAGCGACCGCCGCCGCGCCCAACAAAAAGCATTTCGGTGACTTGCCGGCGACTCATGTTCGTTGCGCCGTATTAAATGACAAATCGCCAACGCGCTCACCGAAGCGAAACATTCGTTGCGGGTGTATCACCGCCTATCAGGAAGTTTCGAACGACAACCGCAGATCCTTCGCTTCGCTCAGCATGACAGGCGTTCAATCAAGGTCGAAGCGAGCCAATTACCGCCTGTGCGGAAACTACAAAGACAACCGCAGATGCTTCGCTACGCTCAGCATGACAGCGCACAAGGGGAATTCGAAGCAGGTCCATTACCAACAAACTGAAAGACCGCCCTTCGCGTACCTCGTTCGTTCCAGCATTCCCCCCTTGCAATCTCCGTCCAATACACTAAGAGCTTGAGGTTTTTTTCGTGTGTCGTATTGTCCCTGCTGTCTTCGTTCTGGCTCTTGCCGCCGGCCCTCTCTGCGCCCAGACCGCTCCCCCCAAAGCCCCAGCGCCCGCCTCCGCATCTCCGGCGGAGGTTCCCGCCCCGCCCGTCCTCGACGCCGAAGCCCTCATCGTCAAATCCGACTGGAAAGGCGCCGAAGCAAAACTGACGCCCTGGGTCGCCGAACATCCCACCGACGCCCGGGCGCTCTTTGACGCCGGCTATGTGGCCGACGCCCAGAACAAGCTCGATGACGCCGCCGGCTTCTACCGTCGCGCCGTCGAAGCCGGCCCCACGCGGTTCGAGGCGCACCTCCTGCTGGGATTGCTGCTGGCGCGGCAAGGGAAACTCGACGAAGCCCGCCCCGAGCTTAAGGCTGCGACCCAACTGGATCCCGGCGACGCAGGACCGCCAGCCAAGGCGCGCGCCTGGCGGGCCCTGGCCGGCATCGATCGGGACCAGAACCCCGCTGAAGCCTCCAACGACCTTCTCGAAGCGCTGAAACTCACTCCCGAAACCCCCGAAGATACGCTCCTGGCCGCGGAGCTGGCGGAAAAGTCCGGGCAGACTGACGCCGCCGAGGCAGCCTACCGCCGCCTGCTCGCCGCCCATCCGGCCAACGCCCAGGCCAACGCCGGCCTGGCCCACCTGCTCATCGCCCGCAAGCAGTTCCCGGATGCGGAAAAGCTCCTGAGGGCCGCGCTCGAGAAGTCGCCCGACGACCCGGCCCTGACCGCCCAGCTCGCCACCGTCCTCGCTGCACAGGATAAGGCCGAAGCCGTGCCGCTGCTCCAGAAGCTGCATGAGGCTCATCCCGATGATCCGGCCATCACCCGCATGCTGGCTGAGGTGCTGTCGGAGGCCGGCGACGCGGAGGGCTCAGACCGCCTCTACGACGCCCTGCTTTCCGCTCATCCCAACGACCCCGGCCTGCTGGTGGCGCACGGCCAGAACCTGATTCGTCAACTGAAGTTTGCTGAGGCATTTACGGTGTTCAGCCGGGCGACCGAGGCGGACCCGGCCAATGCCGACGGGTGGAGCGGCCTGGCGTTTGCCGCTTCCAAAACGGGAAAACCTGAAGTGACACTGCACGCTCTTACCATGAGATCAAAGTACCTTCCAGATATTCCATCGACATACTTTCTCTGGGCGACATCTTACGATACATTGCACGACAAGGCAGCGGCGATCACGTACTATCACCACTTTCTGGAGGCGGCCGCTGGCAAGTACCCCAATCAGGAATGGCAAGCCCGGCAGCGTCTCCTTCTGCTTGAGAAGAAGCAATGACAGGGCGGTGACATACCTCACACTGAAGTAATGTACCGTGGACGGAGAATTGTCTCTGCGGCCAGTTTTTCACTTGCGCGCACCGGAGATTGATCCTATAGTCACGGCACAGAGGATAACGATTCCAATTAGCGTCGGCCCTTCAGCGGCCGGAGCATTGTTGCAAATAAAGTGCCCCGTTGTCACTGAAATCGGCCTCCCTGGTTGGGACCCTAACGTCGAATTACCCGCAGATTGCGGAGGTTCGTCATGCGGTCTCAGATAAAGTCGGCCTTCCTGGTGGTTTTCGCTGCACTCGCCATCCCCGCGTGTGCGTCCTCTATGGATGACAAGATCCCCGATCAGCAAACCATCAATGCCCTGGAACTCCGCGCCAGCCAGGCCCAACCCCGCGAGCAGTGCTTCCTGTATGCCGAGCTGGTTCACCAGATGATCGAGTACAGCGCCCGCCAGTACGCGGCCGGTGAAACGGAAAAGGCCAGCGGCCTTCTCAAGCGCGCCCAGGACTTCGCCCACAAGATCCATCTGGCGCTCTCCGACAATGACAAGCGCCTCAAGAACGCCCAGATCCTCCTCCGCCACACGGCGTTCCGCCTCACCGAGTTGCTGCATTCCAGTTCGTTCGAAGATCGTCAGCTCGTGCAGCAGACCCTGGCCGAAGTCAACCAGGCCCAGACCGAAGCCATGATGCAGGTCTTCAAAAAGTAGCCCCGCCCTTTCCGAGAACAGAGAACAGACATCAGCAAAGACTTTGGGTGCTGTAGCCTGATCCCTGACCCCTGACCCCCGCCTTCCCCCTTTCCACTCCGCTCCCGCCTGTGATTGAATGGGACCCGTTGGGGGCATCCATTGCGCTGGTTCCATCGTTTGGTGATTTTCGGTTTCGCCCTGGTTTGCGCGGCAACCTGCTCCGCGCAGAAGGAAAAGCGGGAGCCTTTGACAGGGCCGCAAATCGAGGAGATTCGCGAGGCGGGAATCAGCCCCGACGACCGCATCGGTCTCTACACCAAGTTCATCAACGAGCACGCCGAGACCATCAGGGGCCTCACCCCGCGCGGCAAATCGCCCGGCCGCGCTCGCCGGCTCGATGACGAACTGCAGGACCTGACCGCCCTGATCGATGAGATCGGTGCCAATCTCGACGAGTATTCCGACCGCAAGGCCGACATGCGCAAGTCTCTCAAGAACCTGAGTGACGCCGCTCCGCGCTGGTTGGGCATACTGCGCACCCTGGCCGGCGAACCCGGATTCGAGCTCTCCCGCAAGGAGGCCATCGAGGCCGGAGAAGATCTCGCCGACCAATCCAAGCGCCTGCTCACCGAGCAAACCGACTATTTCAACCAACATAAAGAAGAACGCGGCCAGGAACGCGCCGAGCCGAAATAGCGTCAGCTCAGGAAATACCGGGGTGCCGGGTGCCGGGGTGCCCCGTCCTGGCTCAGCCAGGGCGGGCTCTTCCCAACTCCGAATCCCGGTATAACGAACCACTCACGCATACCCCTGGGCCAACTCGTGTTCAGAGCCCACCAGGCGAGTTCTCACCCAGATCCCCGGTTGTGCTACGCTCGAAAATTGGTGGCCCCCGAGTTCATTCCAGTTTTTCAGCAGGAGTACCGCGCACTCCGCCCGCGTGCGCCCATGCCGCCCATCCACATCCGTTTCCGGCGCTTCACTTCGCTCAACACCACCATCCGCCTGCGCGAAGGCCAGATCTTCGTCAGTCTTTCCGATCTCCTGGAAGGCGCGCCGGAAAGCGTGATCCGCGCCATCGCACACATCCTGCTGGCCAAGCTTTACCGCAAGCCGGTCGATGCGGCGCACAACGTCCGCTACAAGCGATTCGCCTCCAGCTCTGCCGTCACCCGCCAGACCGAACTGATCCGCAGTTCGCGCGGCAGCAAGCGCTACTTCGGCCCCGAAGGCCGCTTCTATCATCTCGAAGAGGTGTTCGACTCGCTCAATATTCGCTTCTTCGGAGGTCTCATGGGCCGTCCCGAGCTCACCTGGAGCGAGCACCACGCCAGGCGCCTGCTGGGCCACTACGACGCCGCCCACAACACCATCGTTGTCAGCCGGGTATTCGACCGTCCCTCCAGCCCCCGCTATGCCATCGAATACCTGCTCTTTCACGAGATGCTCCACCTCAAGCACCCGGTGCGCATGCGCGGCCTGCGGCGCTGCGTGCACTCCCGCGAATTCAAGGCCGAAGAACAGCAATTCCCCCACTTGAAAGAGGCCTTGGCCTTCATCAAGCGGCTGTAGAACCTCACGCGCATATCGATGAAACTGGGTGCCCCACCCTCGCGACGTCTTTGTTTTTGTCGCTAGGGTGGGATTTGGACAGGAGTTTCGGAATGAGCAACAATGCCCGCCGCTGTTCCTGGCCCGGCAACGATCCTCTCTACATCGCCTACCACGACACCGAGTGGGGCGTGCCTCAATTCGACAGCCGCATGCTCTGGGAGATGCTGATGCTGGAAGGCTTTCAGGCCGGGCTCTCCTGGATCACCATCCTGCGCAAGCGCGAAGCCTTCCGCAAGGCCTTCAAAAGCTTCGATCCGAAAAAGGTCGCCCGCTTTGCCGAGGCCGACGTCCAGCGCCTGCTCCAGGATCCAGGCATCGTCCGCTCCCGCGCCAAGATCGAAGCCACCATCGAGGGCGCGCGCATCTATTTCGCCATGCAATCCGCCGGAAACGACTTTTCCCAATTCGCGTGGGCCTTCGTCGATGGAAAACCCATCCAGAACCCAGGGCCGGTTCCGGCCAAGACTCCCCTGGCCGAAGAGATTTCAAAGAATCTAAAGAAACGCGGATTCAAATTCGTCGGCCCCACCATCGTCTATGCGTGGATGCAGGCCGTCGGCATGGTGAACGATCACGCGCCCGGCTGCTTCCGCCGCAAGGCGGTGCAGCGGCTCGCCACCCCGCCCTGGCAAAGCTAGGACGGGGCACCCGCCGCCCGGCCATCATTTGCCTTTGGGCGTGATGTCGGTGACCGGAAGATCCCAGTGACTGACAAGGATCTCAAACCGTCGCTGCTCTTCCTTGCGATACGTCTCCTGGTCCGGCCAAAGTTCCTTGATCATCGCCTCTTCATCGGGATTGGCCGTGGTCGCCGCCGTCGAATTTTTGAAGCGAATGGTCACCCGATAATCCCAGCGGCCGTCTTCGGTGGTGTGGTACGCGGGCGCTTCGATTTTCACCGACAGCATGCGCCCCGTACTCACAATCTTCTGCAGCAGCGGGTAGTGATTCTTGAGGAAGAGATCGAGGAATTCTTTCTGATGGCCCCATTGCACCTTGTAGTAGTACTCGATGATGTAGGGCTGGTCGGCGCCGGCCTGGGGCGGCGCGCCCTGGGCCGCAAGCGGCAGCGAACCGAGCGCGGTTACGAAAACCGCAACAGCAGACAGAAAAAATCTGCGCATAGAGCCTCCACGAAGAATTAACGAATAGCAACTATAAATCGTGGAGGCCCTGTGCGCAGGAGTCAGGCGGAGGAGAGTCTTTCGTTGTCATTCTCAGCGTTGCGTTTTGTTAGCAGTTCGGGGAGAGCAAAATCGGTCGTTCAAATCTGTTGGCAGAGCAAAATCGGTTCTTTGTCTTTGTTGGGCAGAGCAAAATCGGTTGAGGTGATTCGTTGTCGGTTTCTCGGGGAGCAAGTCGATCGAGTGCAAAAGTGGTTGATGGTTGTCGGTCAGTGCTGATCACTGACCACTGACCACTGTCTTTAAGCGTGGGCGTAATTGGCAAGCGCCGGCGGGTTGGGAATGGTCATCATCGAGCCTTTGAAATCCACCAGCCGCCGATGCTTGAAGTTGCTCAGCGTGCGGGTGACGGTTTCCCGCGATGTGCCGATGAATTCGCCGATCTCTTCATGGGTCATGGAGAAGCGGAAACGCCGTCCGCCGCATTCCGTGGCTTGCCCGCTGTCGCTCCAATCAAGCAGCAGACGGGCGAGCTTTTCGGGCGCTGTGGCAGAGAGCCCTACGGTACGCAACTGGTCGCAGGCCTTGGTGACGCTGCGGCTCAGTTCTTCAATCACCACCTGGTACGCTTCGGGATGGCGGGTGAGAAAGTTAAGGAAATCGCGGCGTCCGATGTGAGCCACCTTCGCCGGGTAGAGCGTCTCCGCCGTCACGTCATATGGGCTTCCGGCGAGGGTTGACGCCATGCCCAGGATCTCGCCCTGGCGGGCAATCGCCAGGCTCAGCCGGCGGCCCTCGCTGGAGTTCAGCGAGAGTCGTACTTCTCCTTCGAGAACGATATATATACCGTGTGCTGAATCCTTCTCCGAGAAGATCACCACCCCGGCTGCATACGAAGAGGCAAACTGCATCGACTGCAAATCCTGCAATGCCGCAGGGGTCAATTTTCTAGAGAACTCGCCGGCCAGCGCGGCCTGGCTCCTGCAACTGCTCGATGCCGCATATGTGCTTTCCATCGACAACCTCCTCGTTCAGCGTGCTGGTGTTTCAGTGTGCATGATTTCTGCTGCCAGATATTGGGCCCAAGGGGAACTGGCGATCAGTTTGGCGTGCGTCTGAGCATAGATTTCTCTCAGCACCTGTTTGCCCTGGGCGTCGGCATAGATTACGTTCCGCAAATCGATCGACAGAGTCCGGTTGGCAAGCCGCGGAGCTGTTTCAACCCAAATCCGGCTGAGTTCCGCAACCCAAGGTCCGGCCACGCGTCCTTCCAGCGTGATACCGATCTCCTTGTCACCGTCCTGAATCGTGATCTTTAACGTATCCTGGCCCGCCTCAAGCCACGCCTTACCTTATGCATGGAGCATGCCAAAGTGTGTGCCAGATCACATGAGGCGATGGAGTCGCTGAGAATAAACGATTTATCTGGCAATCGTTCGGCGCGGAGCGGAGCCGACGATGACCCATGTGACGAAGTGACGATGACGAAATATCGTCGCGGCGACGGCGCATCGTCACAAGGGCAGTTCACAATTCACAGTTCATAGTTGTCCATCATGGACCTCACTGGCGCAGGGCCGGTCGCCGCTCCCGGCGACTGACAACTGTGAACTCAGAACTTAGGTATATTCGCCGCGTTCGATTCCCAGTTTCTTGAGCTTTGAATTGAGCGTCGTCCGCTTCAGCCCCAGCCGCGCGGCCGCGCCCTCGGGCCCGCCGATCTGGCCCTTGGCTTCGCGCAGCACTCGTAATATATGTTCGCGTTCGGCGGCGCGGAGATTGGGATTCTCCGCCTCGTCCGCCTCCCCCTGCTCTTCTTCCTCTTCCATCTCTTCCAACTCGGCAAGAGGAACGTAGAGCACGGCGCCGCGGGTCAGGATCACGGCGCGCTCCAGAAGATTTTCGAGCTCGCGGATATTGCCCGGCCACTTCCAGCGCTTCAGCGCCTCCATCGTCTCTTCGGAAATCCTTTCAATATTCTTGCCCATCCGCCGGCTGTGCGTGGCGACAAAGTGCCGCACCAGCACGGGAATATCATCGGCGCGGTCGCGCAGCGGCGGCGAGAAGATGGGAAACACCTTGAGCCGGTAATACAGGTCTGCCCGGAATTGCTTTTCCGCCACCATCTTGCCCAGGTCGCGATTGGTGGCGGCAATCAGCCGCACATTTACCTGTATGGGCCGCGTTCCGCCCAGCCGCTCGAATTCGCGCTCCTGCAGCGCGCGCAGCACCTTCGGTTGCAGGTCGAGCGGCATCTCGCCGATTTCGTCCAGGAACAGCGTGCCTTCATTGGCCAGCTCCAGCCGGCCCAGCTTGCGCGCAATAGCGCCTGTAAATGCGCCTTTCTCGTGACCGAACAGCTCGCTTTCCAGAAGGCCTGCGGGAATGGCCGCGCAATTCAGCTTGACGAACGTGCGATCCCGGCGCGGGCTCAGCCGGTGAATGGCGCGCGCCAGCAATTCCTTTCCCGTCCCGGTCTCTCCCTGGATAAGGACAGTAGCGTCGGTCGGCGCCACCGTCTCAATATCTTTCAGCACCTGCCGCAGTCCTGTGCTTTCGCCCACGATGTCTTCAAAGCGATTTTCGAGGTTGATCTCCTCTTCGAGATACTGCTTTTCCTGGCTGAGCCGTTCCCGCAACTCTGAAATCTGCCGGAAGGCGAGCGCGTTGCTCACCGCCATCGCCACCTGGCCCCCAATCTCGACCAGCATGTCTGCGTCGCGCTGCGAAAATGCTGCTTCTTTTCGGCTGGCCACCGCCAACGCGCCGATCGGTTCTCCGCGATGAATGAGCGGAACCCACAGACCGGCTTGCATGCCGATGTTTGTGTGGTGACGAATGCCCTCCGAAGAAAAGCCGGAATTCCGGATGTGGTCGAGAATGATGGGCTGGCGAGTGCGAAACGCTTCACCGGCCGGAGTGCCTTCGAGCGGCAGACGGACCTCGCCGCGATGAGTGCCGCTCTCGTCCGGCGCCAGGAACTGCACCAGCAGGCTGCCCGTGGACGCGTCATACAGTCCCAAAGTTGCGGCATCGTGCGGAATCACCTCGCTGATGCTTGCCGAGATGGCGCCCAGAAGCTTGCGCACATCCATGTTCGCCAGCAATGCGCTGCTCAACTGCAGCATCACCGCCTCTTCGGCGCGCTTGCGATCGGTGAAATCGCGCGTCACCTTCGAGAACCCGATCACTTCGTTGTTGGAGTCGCGAATAGCGGTGAGCACAATGTCGGCCCAGAAACGCGAGCCGTCCTTGCGGACCCGCCAGGCCTCCTCTTCAATCCGGCCTTTCTCCGTGGCCGCACGCATCAGATGGACGGGGCGGCCGCGTTCACGATCCTCCTCGGTGAAGAAGCGCGAGAAATGCTTGCCGATGATCTCGTCGGCCGAGTAACCTTTGGTGCGCTCCGCGCCCGGATTCCAGGTCATGACGTTGCCGTCTTTGTCGAGCAGATAGATGGCGTAATCGCGGACACTCTCCACGACGGAACGCAAATAGAGGTCCCGTCTGCGGGCCTCTTCGATGGCCGCTTTCTGCTCGGTCGCATCGCGCACGAAGCTCACCGTCACCACCCCCTGCATGGTGTGCATCGGCTTCAGCATGATGTCGACTGGAAACTCGGCGCCGTCCTTGCGCAGCCCGTAGAGGTTCAGCGCCGCGCCCATCTGCCGGGCTCGCGGATGCGCATTGTAGTTCTCGCGATGGCTGGGATGACGTCCGCGGAAGCGCTCGGGGACAAGATCGTCGACATTCATCGCCGCAAACTCGGTGCGCGTGTAGCCGAACAGTTCCGTCGCCCGCGGGTTCGCGTCACGGATTTTCCCATCGGCATCCGTGACAAAAATGGCGTCGGGAGAAAATTCGAATAGATTCTCCGGCGCCACGTCCGCGAATTCGGCTTGACCTTCCTTCGGCGAAGCCGGAGCATCCCATCCCGGGGAATCGGAGGATTGCATCTTCGGTTCCTTAGCCGACACAATAGCGCTTTTTGTCTTGGGGTTGCAAGTTGTTCTAATCCCTCGAATTCGAACCGCAATTCTGCACCTTTCGGCGTGCCGCATGAATCCAAAAAACCGACAAGGAGAAGTCCCACAATATGGCTCAGAAAATTGCCTTCATTACCGGCGGAAATCGCGGCCTCGGATTCCAGACAGCCCTCGATCTTAAGGACTCGGGCGCCAAGGTTGTCATCGGCTCACGCGATCTGAAACAGGGTCAGCAGGCCGTGGAGAAACTGCGTGCCGCAGGCGTGGATGCCGACGTGATTCCATTCGACATCACCAATCCGGCCGACCACCAGTCCGCGTACGACTATTTCAACTCGAAGTACGGCCGCCTCGACATCCTGGTCAACAACGCCGGCATCGCGGGCGGAAGCTTCCCCGGCAACGGGCCGGAACACCGCGCCTCCGACGTTCCGCTCGACCTGCTGCACAAGGTCTTCGAAACCAATTTCTTTGCTCCGGTGGCGCTGACCAAGACGCTGCTGCCGCTGCTCAAGAAGAGCCCGGCGGGCCGCATCGTGAACCTTTCCAGCATTCTCGGTTCCCTCACCATGCACGCCGATCCCAAATCGCCCATCTACAATGCCAAGTCATTCGCCTATGACGCTTCGAAGACTGCGCTGAATGCCTTTACCGTCCACCTCGCCTACGAACTGCGCGACACCGCAATCAAAGTGAATTCCGCCCACCCCGGCTGGGTCAAAACCGAAATGGGCGGAGATCAGGCCCCCATGGAACTGAGCCAAGGAGCCCAGACCAGCGTTGCCCTTGCCACCCTCCCCGACAACGGTCCCACCGGCGGCTATTTCCATCTCGGCAAATCTCTCCCCTGGTAAACCCTTCTGCAGACAGTTTGCGGTGGCGGAATAGGAATGAGATCGACTCTCCGGGATACGGCCTTTACGTGGCGACGTGAGGCCGTTCCAAACATGGCGGAAGGTCGGACGTTCAGATGCGACCAGGGATGGCTCCGGTCACCATCCGTATCAGTTCCATCTCATCCAACCGGGTAGGAATTCCCTCCTTGCGCCAATGGGACTGACAACCGGGAAAGTCCAACGGCAGAAACTGGCAAGTCATCCGGGCCCAGCGTGTCGCCAGTTGAATGGATCGCATATTTGCGAGGCACGAGACGACCACAAATCCGGTACGTGGCTCGCGCCCCCAGCGCGCGATCAGAGGAAGAGACTTTCTTAAACAGTTCTGAAGATAAACATCCGCTCCCGAGTCGGACAGAACCTTGGTGATCCTGTTGACACCGCACATACGATCACATCCGGCGCAACGGACATCGAGCCCCCCGGATTGGCCACCCGGACAAGTCCGCGCATTCACGCCGCGCATGCATGCCGGCAAGAGAACCACTTTCCTGAGACACCGGACAAATCCGCGCCCCATATCCTCGTTTGCAATTTCGGCCGCGACCATTGCCAGATGGTATTCCACAGGGCTTTTGCTCCGCAGGAATCGGTCTTCGCGGGAGCTGGAGCTTCGATTGGCGATAAATTTGGACACGCCGGCGGTGTATTTCCCCAGAGCTTCGTGGGCCGCAGGCTCGAACCACTCGAAAAGTTCCTGAGCAGCTTCGAGCCATTGGCAAGCGCTCTTTGTGGGCAGAGTGCGAAGCAAGCTCGCCCAATTTGCCACGCAGCGGGAATCCTCGGCTAAATCGCCCGTGCATAGAAGCCACTCGATCAGGTGGGGTAATTCATTGAGTACGGATTCCAGTTCTTCCGGAGAACGGGGGGCAGCTTCGCGGTGGGGAACCTTCATGAAGGTTCGAAACAGGGCGTCGCGAAGAATGTCCGCCGTCGCCGCGGGCCGCCCGCATTTCCAGCTTAGTCTTTCCAGTTGCCTCAGTACCCAGTTCGGCACGCGCGCCGCTGTACTTCCATACAGGGCAATCACCGCGCCGACCGAGAGCAGGTCGATTGCGGCCTCGCCGCGGCTGGCGGGCGGCTCGCGAACAACGTTCACCGCATGCACAACATATCGGTCTAGGATCGTCCCTGCGCGTTTTTCGATCTCATCGACAACCGTCTTAGAGAACCGGACAACTTCAATGAAGTAGCCATCCGCCGGACCCTCATCGATCCGAAGGTCATATATGAAGGAATGGGACTCATGTTGCGCTTCCGATCCAGGTGTACTGCCATCGATTTCAATCACGTGCCCTACCCCGATATGTTGCGCTTCTCATCAACGATGAACGCCGCACGGCACCATCTCCGGCTTAAGATCGCAGCCGTCCAGCCCTGCATACGCGATGCGCGTGTGGACTTTTACACATCATAGTTCTGGGAAGAACGCGATAAGTGTCCTAAGATAGAATAGGGAAGTGTTTTAAGGTAGGACAGTGTGGGAAGTTGTGAACTCGGGCATTCTCTTTCCCGCTGCGGGTGGCTTTATGAGAGATCCGCCATGTTCCCCCATACGTCAAGCACTTCGATCATAGCTTTCAAATCGGTCGCGGAACCAACCGCATATGTCACCAGCGGCCCCACCGACAGCGAGGCTACCTGCTGGAACAGCGCGTCGGGGGAAGACCTGGCTCGCTCTTTGAAATCATCGAGAAGATCGCGGACGTAGTTGTGGTCCTTGAAGTGAACGATGGTGCGCCAATCCTGATGCGAAAACACTCTGAGAGTGCCGCTCTCGGTGCGGAGGAAAAGTATGATCACGCGCTCAAGCACAGATGGACCACTCGACTCCTCCGCCCTGTACTCCAGGGCGCAGAAGCGAGTCACCGGGCTTTCGTCCATGGCTAACTTCATCCTGCCCAACTTCGCAGTCTCGACGCTGGAAACGGATGATTGCATCGATGATTCTTGCGATCGAACCCGAGTTCGACAGAGTTTCCAGGCACTCAGTGAAATTGCACACCGCCGAATGGGTGATCCATTCATCCGGCAGAGCCAGAACCCGCGACCATAGCCGTTCACAGTCCAGACGGGCCGCCCTTCTCTCCAGATCTTTGACGAGTTCCGAGCATACATTTGGATAGATGCGGGGATCAAGGTAATACTGGGAGGCCAGAACCAGACGCTTCCGGTTGCCTTTAATACTCGAAAACATATGCCCATGGTCAATGAACACCGCATCCAGATAACCGTCGCCGTGCTGGCGGAAGAGGGCCTGCCGATTGTCAGCATGATTGGCGCACACATCGAGAAGCCAAGCGAGCCAGAAGTCGGTCCGATTCCGAACGCGCTTAAAGCTGTTGCCGGGAAGAATCTCGTACAAGCGAGTGTCTTCTCCACCCAGGAAATGCGAGCCAAAGCACAGTCCGGCGTGTGGACGAAGCAGTCCGTGTGGCGTATCAAACCAACATCCGGGATTGCGATGTGCGAATTCCCTGGTCACTACCAACGGGCGCCAGGAGGGCACCGTTAGCCCTGCAGCGTGGTACAACTCCGTTCCCATGCACTCGTTGAAGAGTACCTTCGGACCCTGGAGCGAGTGATATAGCTTTGTTACATACAATTTTCCGTCGCTTGCTTGTGCGAGAATTGCTTGCGATCCGCCACGGACTTTACGAATATACCGTGTAAGAACTGCCGGTTCGTCCCCTATAGATAACATCATTCCCCCAAAGCAAGCTCAATAAGTGATTCGCAAGAAATTCAAACCCGCCGGTAAGCTGTAAACAACCATTCGCGCTTCATTCGGAATTTGAATCAATGAATTAGCTTTTCCACATTTGCACAGGCAAGTAACCAACCCTATCGGCAAAGTACCGCAGGGTCAATGACACGAAAGTTACATATTTCACAACTAACTTTCCTCTTTTCTGCTATTTCAAGAAACCGAGACGTGACTTGCCTCACCTATGAACGAGAAACTCACTTCCACCGCACCCAGGCAACCGCAACTGCTTCCTCCGCAGCCTGGCCGGAGATGTATCTGCGGAACGATACAATTGCCCGGTGCGCAGAAAGGAACCCGCCATGCACAGACGCTGGGTGAAGGTTGTAATCGGGATCGTCGCCGCCATCATCCTCATCCTGATCATCGTTCCGCTGTTCGTCAATGCGGATACGTTCCGGCCCACGGTAGAGGACCAGCTCTCCAGCCTGCTCGGCCGCAAGGTGACGTTCGACCATATGTCCTTCTCTTTGTTCGGCGGCAGCCTGGTGGCGGAAAACATCGCCATCGCCGACGATCCCGCATTCAGCACCGGCCCCTTCATCAAGGCGCGCAAGCTCAACATCGGCGTTGAGGTTATGCCGCTCCTGTTCTCCCGCCAGGTGCACATCACCAACTTCAGCATCGTTTCTCCCGCGATTCAGCTCATCCAGAACCGCGCTGGGAAATGGAATTTCTCCAGCATCGGCGGCACGGCGGCAAAACCCTCGTCAGCGCAAAAACCCGCCTCCATCCCCGACCTTACTGTGAACCGCCTCACCATCGACAACGGCAGTGTGACCGTGTCCTCGGTTCCCGCCACCAGCAGACCTTTCGTGTACTCCGATGTCGCCGTGGGCGTGAAGCAGTTTTCGTTGGCCAAGTCGTTTCCGTTCCAACTCTCGGCAAACCTGCCCGCGGGAGGAACGCTCAAACTGAATGGAAACGCCGGTCCGCTCTCAGAAAACGACGCCGCCGATACGCCCTTTCAGGCAAACCTCCAGATCCGCCATCTCGATCCTGTAGCCGCTGGCCTCGTCGATCCAGGTAAAGGCATCGGAATGGTTGCCGACATCGACGCCCAGGCAACCTCTAATGGAACTACGGCGACCAGCACCGGCAAGATCAAGGCCGCCAAACTGCAGTTGGCGCGCACCGGCTCTCCGGCTGCCCAGCCGGTCGACATCGACTACCAGGTTTCCGACGATCTGGACGCGCGCACCGGAAAAGTATCCGATATCGCCGTCCATACGGGCTCCGTGGCCGCCCACGTGACCGGCGCCTACCGCTTCACCACCGATGCCGTCGTGCTCGATCTGCACCTCTCCGCGCCGAATCTTGCTGTAGACCAGCTCGAGCAATTACTCCCCGTCGTCGGCATCAAGCTGCCCACCGGCTCGTCGCTCCACGGCGGCACACTCACCGCCAACCTGGCCGTCACCGGCCCGGCCACGGAATCCACCATCAGCGGTCCCGTCGAGATCGACAACACCAGCCTCGCCGGTTTCGACCTTGGCTCCAAAATCCAGGGGATCAATCCCTTTGGCGGCACCGGCAAGGGCACCCAGATCCAGCAGGTGAAAGCCTCTCTGAATTCCTCTCCGCAAACCACCCAGATCAACGACATCTACGGAAATGTGCCCGCCATCGGAACCGCCACCGGCTCGGGCACCGTTTCCCCGTCCGGCGCGCTCAATTTCAACCTGGTCGCGAAATTCAGCTCCAGCAACTTTGTCGGCTCCGCCGTCAACAGCGCGACCAGCGCGGCTCAGAATGCCGTGGGTAACCTGGTGGGCGGATTCCTGGGAAAGAAGAAAACCGCCGCGCCGGCCGCCACCACCGCTGCAAATCGTGGGATTCCGGTGACCATCACCGGAACCGCCGAGAGCCCGCAAATTCGCGCCAATCTCGGCGCGATGTTCAAGTAGCCCAAAAAACAAAATGCGCGGGCGGCATGCACTGCGCCCGCGCATCAAATGGGTGCCCCAGTCTCGATTTTGAGACCTGGGAGAGAAGCTCAGTGGCTGAAGTTCAGGTTCACATCCGGCAATGCGCTGGTGCCTTCCAGGCGCACGCCATCCAGCGCCGCCGGATTCAGCCCTAGCGCTGTCATGATCGAAGGCGCTACCTGCAGCGTTCCCACTTCGGTGTACACCGTGCGTGCCTTGTACGAGGGATGCGAAATCAGCAGCATCACGTTGGTGTCGTCGTGCGCGAAGCCGCCGTGCTCCATCTGCTTGGTGTTGCTGCCTGTGTAAGTGACGCCCGGCGTCGGAGTGACGATGATGTCCGGGGTGCGGGAATCCTTGGTCGGGTCGTTGTAGTTGAGGGCGAGACTTGCACCAAAGTAGATCTGCCCGCCGCCCCAGGTGGTGCGGTTGGCTTCGAGCAGCGATACGGCCGCGTCGGTGTAGGAGGAGTTGGTCAGCCAGAGGAGCGAGACGTCGTCTTCGGTGGCGCCGACGCCGGTTCCGTTCGGATCTTCAGAGGCCGGCATCGCGGCGTGAAGGTCATTGGAGATCAGCGTGGCCGGCGATAAGCCGTTGTGCGTCTTTCCGGGCACCGCATTGTATTGGTTGGGATCGATCGGCGACTGGCCGTGCTTCGCGGTGATGATGATCAGTGTCGATTCGAAAAGACCGCGGCTTTTGAGTCCCCGGATCATTTCACCGATGGAGTCGTCTGTAAACACGATGTCGCTGAGAAGGCTTGCGGTCGGCGTTCCCGCCGCATCCGTGTAGCCGCCCTTCAGCCCATTCTCAATGTACTTCTGACCCACGCTGACCGCCTGGAAGTTCATGCCGAAGATGGTCGGTGTCTTCGGCGCCGGCCCCCCCAGGTGCTGCTTGCCGTTGATCCAGTTGAGGACCGCGTTCACCTTCAGCGTGTCGTAGCACTTGATGTTGGTAAAGCTGTTGGTCCAGGCGGTCAGATCAGCCGCCGTATCCGGGATCGAGGAGCAGTTCACGCCGTCCGGCGTCGTCACTCCGGGAAGCGCGACCACCAGCGAGTTGATCTCCGGCCCATAGAAATCGTCGAGCGTGCCGCCGTGACCGGCAACCGACGAGTAGGACGGGTGCTTGTCAGACCACGCCACGTAGCCGCCGGCAGCGTGAATCAATCCGAAGATGCTGTTGACGCGAACAAAGTCCGTCGGCAACACCGGAGCGCAGCCCCTGGCGGGATCGCGATCCATCCTCGTCGTATCCAGCGATTTCTCCGTACCGTCGGTCAGGCTCGCTCCCGGCGCTCCGCCGTTCAGCTTGGTGTAGTCCATGTCGATGGCTTCTTCATACTCGGTGGTGAAACCGATGGGGGCTTTTCCCGGCGTACACGGTCCAGGGCCATTTCCATACCATGTCGCCACCGCTGGGCCGTCAAGCGAGCGGTCATACGCCACGTCGTAGTACACGCCCATCGTCCGCGGAGTTGCGCCCGTCACGATGGTCATCAATCCGGGAAACGAGTCGGAGGTTTTTGAGGTGCTGGCGTTGACGTAGCTCACGCCGGTCCTGCCCAGCCTGGCAAGATTCGGGCAGTACGGCTCGCCGTTGTTGACGCCGGCAACGCCATGAGCGCAGTTCTTGAAATCCACAGCGTGCATGCCGTCGATGCTGATCAGCAAGACATGCTTGATGGAGCTCGAGTCGAGGCCGCCATCCTGGGCCGAAGCGCCCAGCGCCAAACCGGCAGCAGCAATTGCAATGAAGAAAAATCGGGGATGCATAGTTCCTCCTGAGGGGGAAATGAACAGTCAGCTTTCGCGTGACTGGTTTGATTTCTGCGCGACTCACAGAAAAGGGAGCGGAGCCCGCACGATTTCCGCCATTCGCTGTTTCCCACCCCAGCCGCAAAAACAAAGACGCGGCGAGGGTGGGCACCCAATTCACTGCTCGTGCAGGGATCGCCTACTTCGCGAATAGATCCGACATCAGCTTCACGTTCTTGTCCGCGGCGTGATTGATGTACCCGAGACCGAATCCGGCTTCCACGGTCTTCAACAGCGAGAAGTGGTTGTATTTCACGTTGCTTTTCTTGCCGCCCGGCCCGTAGCTGGTATCCACGATCGCCACCACCTGGTTGGGCAGCGAGCTGTAGTCGTTTTCGTCCCACACCGTGATGATCACGTTGTTTCCCTCTTTCCATGCCGGCGAGTTCTTGATGGCGGGGATGAGGATGCTGAGCGCGGCATCGCCCTGGGCGATGGCGTTGGCATCGACGTTGCAGCCGGTGCCCATTTCGCTCGCGCCCCGCCCGTGCTGGTCATGGCACTGGTTGGGAACGATGAAAGAGTAATTGGGCACATGGCCGCTCTTCAGGTCGGCGTACAACTGATGGAAGTCCACCGTCTGATTCATGCTCAGGCGCGGATCGGTACCTTCCTCCACATCGGCGAAATAGGCAAACGGGTTGTGCTTCACCGCGTAGAGTTGCGGCATGCCCGGTTCCGACTGCGTCTTGTTCGATACCAGGCCATCGCTGGCGTTTACCCCATCTGCGCCGGAGGGAGGCAGGTCCTCCTGGTAGGACTTCCAGCTCATTCCATGGTTAACCAGCTGGTTGGCGATGGTGATTCCCTCCGCCTTCGCCGCGGGAATCGGATCGTTGTAAATCGGCTCCTGAGGCGTGCCTTCGTTGGTGGTGTCGACTGCCGGCGTCGCGGCATCCGTCCCGCTTCCCGCGATCGGGCAAGTGATCGCCGGAGTGGTCGACTCATCGACAGGCGTGGCCAGAGTGGAGACGCAATTCGCCACGTGCCAATCGGGGGGGTTGTCATTGACGATGCCGAAGTTCGAGCCGCCCGCGATTTCCAGGTAGTTGGTCAGGCTCGGGTGGCCCACGGCCCAATAATTATTGGCCAGCCTGGCAGAGGCCGCGTAGCTGGTGGTGAACGGCGCATTGGGCACGCCGAGCACCTGGCTGATGTAGTGGTTCTCCATCATGATCACGAACACGTGATCCAGGTGCGGAATGGGGCGTTGGTCGTCATCGCTCTGAGCCATGGCGAAGCTGGCGCACAAAGCGCCGGTGGCGAGCAGGAGTGCTGCATTCTTCAGATTCATGTCGATCGACCTCTCCAGGTGGGGACAAAGTTGTCGCTGCGAGACACGGACACACATCGAGGGAGCAGTGCCGGACTACGCGCCCGCATTGGATCGCCTCAGGTTGACTGGATCACCCGGTGTCCCGGGCCAATGGATCAAGAATCGCTTAATGCAAGGGAATGGGGAGATTCCTATCCGCAGAGAACTATAGGGAGCCGGATTGCGGGATTGGTTACGGCAAAGTTACTCCGCGGTTAATTCTCGTTATACGCCGGGCAAACGATCTGCCAGATACCGGATGTGGGCTGCCCCGTGCCGGCTTTGCCAGGGTGGGAATCCAGTTGCGACAATCTCAGATATGACCAGGCCGAAGAACACCATCCCGAGCGATCGCTCTACCACGATGTGGAATCCGCGCCTGGTCCCGACGTCCAGGATCAGGCGGGGAATCCTTCGCGACGGTATGCGTCCGAATGCAGACCGCGACGCGGCATTCCGCCGCATCATTCTTTCCATCCCTGCGGGCAAGGTCAGCACCTACGGCAAGATCGCCGCCGCGGCCGGATACCCTTTGTACCACCGTGCCGTCGCGCGCCTGCTTCGCACCGACACGCCGGACTCTCTTCCCTGGCATCGCGTCCTGGGCGCCGGAGGCCGAATCAAACTCCGCCACGACGCGGCGCTCGAACAGCGCCGAAGGCTGCGCCTGGAAGGCGTGAAGTTCCGCGGCGACCGGGTCGACATGGAACGGTTCGAACACGCGCTCCGAAGCTGGGAAACGTTTTGAATGTCAGGGTGCCCCGTCCTAGCTCCGCTAGGGCGAGGTGGGTCTTCCGACTCTCGTGGGTTCCCGCCAGCTTATATCAGGCCGCACCACTTCCACACGCCCACTCGAAGCGGTTCCTTCGGGTCCGACGAGGATCTTAACCTCGCGCCCCAATCGCACCAGGCAATCCATAAGCTTCGTCTCGCTGATCCCGCGAAATTGTCCGCGCAGCATCTTCGAGAGCTTTGGTTGGGTCATTCCCAGCACCTTGGCTGCGTGCTCCTGGGTCCATCCGCGTTCGCGAAGCGTCTCAGCAATCTTAAGCACCAACTGCGCCTTTATGAGCATTGCGTCCGCGTCCGGAAAATCCAGTTCTGCATAAACGTTTGCAACCGCTTTTGCTTTGCGCATCATGGTTTTGACGGGATCATCTTCGCGGGGCTGCTGGTCCAGAGGACTTTATGCGTGCCTTGCGTTTCGTCCCCCCCAACGGCAATCGTTTCCGCGCCTCCAGAAGGACTCTCTCAAACTCTATCGGTTCTGCAACGCCGCTAGCCTTTCCTACGGCCCAAAGTTGACGGATGTGCCGCATGTCCTCTCGGCGAAGCTGTTCCGTAAGAAAGGCAAGCTTGTCTTTTTGAATCGAAGACATATCGAGACTACCTTTCAAACGAAAGAATTCGGAACAATTGTGTGGCCTATTCGAAAAATTCCTCTTCTCGGATCGAACGTCTGAATCGCTGACCTCACGGGCCAGCGCCCCGAGAATCCCGGGTTCCACTAAGCTCCCGAGCAAGTTAAGTACCCGCGACATGACCAGAGTTGTGTCTGCGACTGGAGCCGCCGACGAAATCACATCCGGCTCATCCTTAGGCTTCGACTCGGCCCTCATGCCAATGACCAATACCCCGCCCCCTGCGTTTGCGAGGCCACATGCCGCCTTCGCGATCATCTTTTGAGCGTCTTCGTCTCTGGAAGGCCACTCCTTGCAATCGAGTTGCGCATGCTCGCATTGGCCGATCAGGTCCGTGATCGCTGGGGCACTTTGAAGCCTCTCGAAAAGCTCTTCCGCTTGGGTAGGCACGATGCCCATAGCATACCATTTTCGCCGCCTCTTCGCTCCTGTATAATCCTCCCGATGGACTTCCAACTGGTCACCTCCTACAAGCCCCGCGGCGATCAGCCCCGCGCCATCGACGAACTGATGGGAGGCCTCGCCGCCGGCGACAAGCACCAGGTGCTCCTCGGCGTGACCGGGTCCGGCAAGACCTTCACCATGGCCAAGGTGATCGAGCAGTCCAACCGCCCGGCGCTCATCCTGGCCCACAACAAAACCCTCGCCGCCCAGCTCTACCACGAGTTCAAGCAGTTCTTTCCCGGCAACGCCGTCGAGTACTTCGTCAGCTATTACGACTACTACCAGCCCGAGGCCTATATCCCCGCCGGCGACCTCTATATCGAAAAGGAAGCCACCATCAATGAGGAGCTCGACAAGCTGCGGCTCTCGGCCACGCGCTCCCTCTTCGAGCGCCGCGACTGCATCATTGTCAGTTCGGTGAGCTGCATCTACGGCCTCGGTTCGCCGGAGGCCTACTACGGCATGCTCCTGCTCCTCGAAAAAGGCCAGCGCATCGCCCGCAAGGACATCACCCGCCGCCTGGTCGACATCCTCTACGAGCGCAACGACGCCGACTTCAAGCGCGGGACATTTCGTGTTAGAGGGGACGTGATCGAAGTGTTTCCCACCTACGACGAAATGGCCTACCGCATCGAGCTCTTCGGCGACGAGATCGATTCGCTGGCGCAGATCGATCCTCTCTTCGGCACGGTCAAGCAGAAGTACGCCCGGCTTCCCATCTATCCCAAAAGCCATTACGTGGTCCAGCCCGAACGCAAGGCGCTGGCCATCGATTCCATCCTTCAGGAACTGGAGGAATGGACCGCGGTGCTCGAGTCGCAGGGCCGCATGGTGGAGGCGCAGCGGGTCAATCAGCGCACCCGCTTCGACCTGGAAATGATCAAGTCCATGGGCTATTGCCACGGCATCGAGAACTACTCGCGCCACTTCTCCGGCCGGCTACCGGGCGAACCCCCGCCCACGCTGCTGGACTACTTTCCCCGCGATTTCCTGCTCTTCGTTGACGAGAGCCACGCCACCATTCCCCAGGTCCACGGCATGTGGCATGGCGACCGCAGCCGCAAACAGAACCTGGTGGACTACGGCTTCCGCCTGCCCTCGGCCGTCGACAACCGCCCCCTCAAATTCGAGGAATTCGAGACCCGCGTTCACCAGGCCATCTATGTCTCCGCCACGCCCGGCCCCTACGAGCTCACGCGCTCGGCCGGCGTGGTGGTCGAGCAGGTCATCCGGCCCACCGGCCTCGTCGATCCGCAGGTGGAAATCCGGCCCGTGAAAGGCCAGATCGATGACCTGCTGGCCGAGATCCGCGACCGCGCCCATCGCAACGAGCGCGTGCTCGTCACCACCCTCACCAAGCGCATGGCCGAAGACCTCGCCGGCTACTATACCGAGGTGGCCGTGCGCTGCCGCTACATGCACTCGGAGATCGAGACCCTGGAACGGGTCAAACTCCTCGCCGGCCTGCGCAAAGGCGAGTTCGACGTGCTCATCGGCATCAACCTGCTGCGCGAGGGCCTCGACCTGCCCGAGGTCTCGCTGGTCGCCATCCTCGACGCCGACAAAGAAGGCTTCCTGCGCTCCTCCGGCTCACTCATCCAGACCATGGGCCGGGCCGCGCGTCATATCGAAGGCAGAGCCATCCTCTACGCCGACACCCTCACCGAGTCGATGCGCCGCGCCATCGACGAAACCAACCGCCGCCGCGAGATCCAGACCGCCTATAACGAGGAGCACGGCATCACCCCTCAATCGGTCATCAGCGCCATCGAAATGGGCCTGGCTCATATCCTCAAAGCCGAATACGGCGACGTGATGGAAGAAGAGGCCGCCGGCATGCCGGAATTCGCCTCCCAGGCCGACGTCGACGAGTACATCGCCAAGCTCGAGACCGAAATGCGCGAAGCCGCCCGCAAGTTCGAATTCGAGAAGGCGGCCAAACTCCGCGACACCATCAAAGAGCTCCGCGGCAAAGAATTCCTGTTCACCTAGAGCGGATTCGGCGATGAATTTGCCGCAAAGCCCGCGGAGCGGGCGCAAGATTGTAGCCCCAGGCGCGAGCCTGGGGAATAGCCGGTAAGGAGGACGTCCAGCCCCCGCAGGGGGGCGGAAGAAGCACATCCCGGCCGCACGACGCTAGCAAAATTCTGACCAAATTTAATGTCCGCAACCAAACTATGACAGCCGTGACGGTTGTATAAGATTCTTTACAAATTCTTGACAATCAGACAACCCAGGCTATTCCCCAACGCATCGAAAATGGTGCAGACATTTTCTGTCTACGTCTTCCCCCAGGTGTGGACTGCGCAGGTTTCATTGGATGACAACGGTCTTATTGGTCGATGACGACCCATTGCAGGCTCGTGTGCGCAGATCGGTTCTGGGGCGCTATTTTCCCCACATCGAGCGCGCCGCCGACGCCGCAGAAGCCTTTATCCTGGTAGAAGATCCGCGGTTCGTAGAACGCCTGCGCCTGGTGGTCGTCGGACTCCACCGGCCGGGCCTCAGCAGTCCCGTCTTTGTCGCCGAGCTCACGTCGCGCCTGCCATCCGTACCGGTCCTGGTGCTTGGCCGGGGACGCGAGGAAGCTGCCTATTTTGACGGACCTAACGTACGCTTCCTGCCCCGCACCGCACCCTCCGAGCAAATCCTGGCCCTCAGCCGCCAGATGGTGGGGGAGTACAAAGACCGCGTGGCCTGAGCCGGCTTCGCCCCCGTGCGGAAAGCTCAATCGAACCCATGCCTTGATCAGGGCACGACTTCAGTCGTGCCGTTAACGCCCAAATGACTGAGGGCTTTAGCCCCCGAGGGATGTCTGGACCCGCATGAGTCCGGTGTTTTCCGCAGGCTCCTAGGCCGCCTTGGCCCATCCTCTGCTCGCACATCCTTCTCCTTCCTCCATCTAAGGTGTGAGCCAAATCACTCCGCCGCAGTCTAAAATGACTGAAAATGGGCTTGCTGGCAGGCTCCCCTCGCCCCGTTCACATTCCTGAGTTGAGGGTGCAGCCAGGGTTCCCCAGGGACCGCGGTTGAGCAATGTAAGCGGCACGCCCGGTCGATGCGACCAACTTCATGGCCCCAGTGGGTCTTCCTTGCCTGGTACATTAAAGCGCGATTGCGCAACGCTGCGCCGGTTCCAAAGTGTCGGAATAACAGCGTGCGACAATGAGTTTGGAGATCTATGGCAACTCTCGGAAGTTTTGCTCTCCTCATCGCCCTGGCGCTGGCTGCCTATAACCTCCTGGCAGGAGCGCTGGCCTTGCGGGTGCTGGCCGAACAGCCCACGCCGTCTGCATTTGCGCGTTGGCTTATGGCTCGCATCTCCCCTGAGCGCCTGGCCGATACGGCGCGCCGCGCCGGTATTGCGGGTTTTGTGGCCACCAGTGCGGCTGCATTTGCACTGATCTGGTCGGTATTTACAAACGATTTCTCGATAGCTTATATCCTCGAACACTCCAACCGCGCTCTCCCCGGCGCCTATAAGTTTTCCGCTATGTGGAGCGGGCAGGAAGGCTCCCTGCTGCTATGGGCCTGGCTGCTGGGAACCTACGGGTTCGTGCTCCGCCTCACCCACAAGACCGACGTCAAGCTCTACGCGTACGCGGGCACCATCCTGGCCGCCATCCAATTGTTCTTTCTGTCGATCTTGTGCTTTGCCGCGCCGCCCTTTGCGCTTTACACCGGCGAACCCCGCGCCGACGGCAACGGCCTCAATCCCCTGCTCCAGTACCCCGAGATGGTGATCCACCCGCCCATGCTTTACCTGGGCTACGTGGGATTCGCGGTGCCGTTCTGCTTCGGACTGGGGGCGCTGATGATGCGCTACCCGGGCGAGAAGTGGATCAAGACAACGCGCGTCTGGACCATGGTCACCTGGCTGTTTCTCACCTGCGGCATCTTTCTGGGAATGCACTGGGCTTACGCGGTGCTGGGCTGGGGCGGCTACTGGGGATGGGACCCGGTCGAAAACGCCAGCTTTATGCCCTGGCTTACCGGCACCGCCTTCCTCCACTCGGTCATGATGCAGGAGAAGAAAGGCATGATGAAGAGCTGGAATGTGTGGCTGATCTTCTCCACCTTCCTGCTCACCATGCTGGGCACGCTGCTGACGCGCGCCGGCCTGGTCAGCTCGGTGCACGCGTTCGCGCAATCGTCCATCGGCACGTGGTTCGTGGTATTCATGGGCATCGTGCTGGCGGTGTGCATCTTCACCTTCGTCCTGCAGCGCGATCATCTGCACGCCGAGCACAAGATCGAGTCGCTGGTGAGCCGCGAGTCGAGCTTCCTGTTCAACAACCTGGTGCTGCTCACGGCCTGCTTTGTGATCCTGTGGGGGACGCTCTTCCCGGTCATCAGCGAATACGTCGTCGGCAACAAGGTCACCATGGGAGCGCCCTGGTATAACCGCGTGGCCGTGCCCATCGGGCTGTTCCTGCTGTTCCTGACCGGCGTGGGCCCGCTTCTTCCTTGGCGGGCGACATCGCTCAAAAGCGTCCGGCGCAACTTCGTCCCTCCTGTCATTGCCCTATGGGTGACGGTGATTGCGTGCCTGGCGGCGGGCGTGAATCCGCTCAAGGATAACCAGTTCGACAGTGGCAATTTCTATGCCCTGGTCGCGTTTGCGGTGTGCGCCGCCGTGCTGACCGCAATCATCTCTGAATTCGTCCGCGGCGCGGCGGTGATCTCGCGCCAGACGGGCAAGAACCTGTTCGCGGCCACATATTTGCTCACGCGCCGCAACACACGAAGGTATGGCGGCTATCTGATCCACATCGGCGTGGTGATCGTGGTGATCGGCCTGGCCGGCTCGGCGTTCAACAGCAGCAAAGAAAGCGAAATGACGCTCCACGACCGGCTGACCATCGGGCCGTACACGCTTGAGCAGGTGGGCGCCACCCAGGACGACAACGCCAACTACCAGTCCGAGTGGGCCATCCTCGACGTCTACAAGGACGGCCAGAAAAAATTCCAGATGTTGCCCGAAAAGCGGTTATTCCACTCCACCAATCAGCCTCAGACCATGGTTGCGATCCACTCCCTGCCGTGGTGGGACCTGTACGTGATTTATGAGGGCACCAACCCCTCCACCGGCCAGCCGATCATCAAGGCCATCATCAATCCGCTGGTGGGCTGGATCTGGTTCGGCGTCGCCTTTGTCGTGTTCGGCACGTTCATTGCACTGGTTCCGAGCGTCACTCCAATGACCGCAGCTTTGCGCGTTCCGGCCGTACGCACCGTGCCCGCCGAGCCGGTTCTTCACGGAGGCGACTGATGGGCACACAGCATCATTTTCCCCGGCGCACTGCAAACATGATTTGTCATCCTGAGCGGAGCCTGGCGGAGCCAGGCGCGGTCGAAGGATCTGCGGTTCGGTCCCAAAGACCTTCCCGCCTGACCTTCTGGCTCAAAACGGGGCAAGCACTTGCCCTCGCCGTGGCGGTGTGTTTCTCGCTGGGCGCGACGGATGCCGGCAAGCGCTATACCGACCTCAATCATCGCCTGATGTGCACCTGCGGATGCGCCGAGATCCTGGGCGAATGCAATCACGTGGGCTGCCCCAACTCTGACGGTGAGCTCAACGAGCTGCGCGCCGGCATAGCCGCCGGCGACAGCGACGAGAAGATCTTCGACACGTTTGCCGCCAAGTACGGCGCCACGGTCTTGGCCGCGCCGCCCGCCTCGGGCTTCAACCTGGTGGCCTGGATCGCCCCGTTCGCCGTCTTCGCCGCAGCCCTGCTGGGCACCATCCTGCTGGTCCGCCACTGGTCGGCCGGCAAGTCCGAACCGGCCACCGAGACCGCCGATCCGGAGATGAACGCTCTCCGTGCCCGTGTCCGCCGCGAGACCGGCCAAGAAGGAGGGTACTGAGCTATGTCCCCGACCATGGGCCTTATGGCCGGCATGCTGCTGGCCTTCGGAGCGCTGATCTACACCTTCTGGCCGGAGAACGCCTTTGCCAGCCAGCGCCAGAAAACCCGCCTCGACTATCTCCTGGAGCGCAAGGACCAACTCTACGAGAACCTTCGCGACCTCAACTTCGAATACCGCGCCGGCAAGTATCCCGAGGAGGATTTCCTCGCCCAGCGCGCCCAACTGGAAAACGAAACCGCGTTGCTCATGGCGGAGATCGACCATTTGCAACAAGCGTGAAGCCTGTACCTAGTAGCTCGTAGCCGGTAGCTAAAGACACTTAAGCTACAGGCTACCGGCTACCGGCTACCGGCTATAGGAACACAATGAGATCGATTAAATTCGCTGTCCTAACTGCAGTCCTTTTCTCTCTGTCCGCCCTGGCGCAGGCCGCCACCGTCTCCGGCACCGTCACCGACAAGACCATCGGCAAACCCTCGGCGGGCGATAAGGTGGAACTGGTCGACGTCCAGGCCGGCATGAGCGTGGCCGATTCGACCAAGACCGACGCCAGCGGCCATTACAAGCTCAACAAGACGGGCAACGGCCCCATGCTGGTGCGCGTCACCCACCAGGGCAGTCCCTACTTCATCGCCGCTCCCGACAGCGGCCCCGGCGACATTCCCGTCTATGACGCGGCCCCCAACGTCAACGCCCTCTCCATCGAGGCCGATGTCTTCGAGTGCGAGGCGGAAAACGGCCAGCTCCGGGTCCTGGAGCGCTACCTGGTTCACAACACCAGCTCCCCGCCGACAACGCAGTACAATCCCGCGCACGGATTCGAAATTGTGCTGCCCCCCGACGCGGTCATCGAAGGCTCCCAGGCAAAGCGGCCCACAGGCATGTTCACCTCCACGCCCGTCAAGCCCGCCGGAGAAAAGAACCACTTCACTTTCGACTTTCCCATCCAGCCGGACGACGGCGACAAGGACACCGAATTCACCATCAGCTATCACCTGCCCTATTCCTCCGGGTCCTATACCTTCAAGCCGCAATTGCTGATGAAGACCGATAACGTCGCCTTCCTCGTGCCCAAGAGCATTTCGGTGACGAAAGACCCGGGATTCCAGTCCGTTCCCCAGGACCCGAATCTCCAGACCCTGCTGCTGCGCAATGTCCAGCCGGGGCAGGAACTCACGCTGACCATCTCCGGGAACGGGTCTCTTCCCCGCGAGGACCAGGGCCAGCCTTCCGGCGGAGGCGCCGGCGCGCAGGACGCGACGCCCACAGGTCCCGGCGGCGGCATCGGCCAGCCCATCAACACCCCCGATCCGCTGAGCAAGTACAAATGGTGGATTCTGTTGGCCATGTTCCTGGGACTCTCGGCGGTGGCCGGATTCCTGCTCCGCCGTCCGGCAGGCGCCGCGGTGGTAGCTGGCGGAGCGAGCGTGCCTGCTCCCGCGCCGGCGCCCCCGCCCAAGGCCAACCGCCGTCCTCCCGCTCCTTTTGCTACGTCGTCTCCTCCCGTCGCGGCTGCGTACGCTGCCCCGCCCGCTGTGCCCGTCGACCACGGCTCGCACAACGCCACCCTGCTGGCCGTACTGAAGGAAGAGATGTTCGCCATCGAGAGCGAGAAGCTCTCCGGCACCATCTCTCTCAATCAGTACAAAGAGCAGAAGGCGGCGCTGGAGACCGTGCTCAAGCGGGCGCTGATGAAACAGGGTAGCTAAAAGCCCGCTAATGCCGGCAAAACTTTTCGCCGCCCGCGACCCATGAAACTGGGTGCCCCACCCTCGGCGCGCCTTTGTTTTTGCGCCTAGTGCGCATTTCTCACACGCCCGCCAAATGTGTAGCGCCGGTCTCCTGACCGGCTGTAGCGGGGGTCTCCTGACCCCCGCCACACACGTTTGCAGCCCGAAATCTGCATCAATCGCCGAATGCTGGTCCCTGTGAGAAATGCGGGCTAGGGTGGGTGCGTCGGGCTTCAGGGTCTGTGTGAGAACCGGGTTTTCGCGCCAACTTGCCATCTCGCGATGCCGCGCAGCGGCGCGAACTCGCTGCTTTTGTTATAAAAATCGTTCTGCTCTCATTGACGTAGCTCTTCGCGCTCAAAGCGGTCAATTCGATGGTGTCCGCCCGTCCTCCAGCAGCGGCGCATACCGCGCCCCATTCCACAGGATGACGCAGGAAACGATCAGCATCACCAGCGTCGCTCCCAGCCCCACGCGGAGGCTCCCGGTGCGGACGGAAATCGCGCCGATGATCTGCGGGGAGAACGCGTCGCCGAAGCAGTGAATGCAGAAAAGGTTCAGGGACACGGCGGTGGCGCGCACCGGAGCCGACACAGAATTCACAATGGCCGCATTCAACGGACCGGTATTCAAGAAGAGAAAGAACTCCGCGGCGAACAGCGCGGGAATGGCCCAGTGCGGCGGTCCGAAAAACACCAGCGCGCCGCAGGGTAGGGTCAGCGCCACGCTCCAGAACGACACCAGGTAGAGCGCGCGATGATCGGTGCGCAGCCAGCGCTGGGCGAGCCATCCGCCTACAGCCGTTCCCGCAATGCCATCCACCACGGTAATGGCGCCGACGGTCTGGCCTGCGGCGCCCACCGAAAGCCCGGCAAAACGATGGAGGAAGGTTGGCACCCAGGTGGAGATTCCGCCGATGGCAAAGGTCAATGCCGCCATGCCAAGAGTCCCAGTCAGGAACGCCGGGTTCGTAAACAGCCCCCAGAAAGTCGCCCGGTTGTGGGTGGCCGCGACATGTGTTCGTCGAAGAGGTC
>CAVREL010000002.1:0-6136 GCA_963720105.1 uncultured Acidobacteriota bacterium
TTGAGCTCCGCCGCCAAGCACGTGTTCGTTCTAAAGGGTGGAATGGGAACGAAGCAGCGCCGGAAGACCGCGGAAGCGATCGCGGCTGTGCCTGAAGATGAATCGCGGCTCATTCTAGCGACTGGCAGCTATATCGGCGAGGGATTCGACGATGCGCGCTTGGATACACTATTCCTTGCCATGCCGATCTCATGGAAAGGAACGTTGCAGCAGTACGCTGGGCGCCTGCATCGCCTCCACGACAATAAGCGAGTCGTCCAGGTCTACGACTACGTCGATGACGGCGTACTGATGCTGGCGAGAATGTATGAGCGCAGACTGAAGGGTTACAACTCGATCGGCTACAGCATCGATCAGGCGAGTTCGGCAGAAGGTTCCGCTGCGGTACAGTAGCGGTACATTCATTAACACCGGAATTTAACGGAACCTTGCGCTAAACTACGGTAAACAGATGATTTAGGCCTCCGCTCAATTACGGAGCATCATGGGTTAATTATCAATAACTTACAGCGATGGGACCGGACTCATAATCTCCAAATTACGCTCGAATACGGTTGGCTAGGGTCCTCTACGATAAATTCCGGTACAGCGGTGCCGGCACTGCTTAAGGGCCCATAGCTCAATCGGTTAGAGCAGCGAACTCATAATTCGTTGGCTCCAGGTTCAAGTCCTGGTGGGCCCACCAGCATTCTCAGCAGAGAAACGAAGGTACGAAGGCAGTACAGCGCTGAGTTGCGCCCGCGCTGCAGATTTCGAATACTTCGATTGCTTGCGTTTGCTCCAAATATGGGGGCCAGCGGGACATCGTGTTGCCGTTACTGCATTCCTACTTTCCTCAAAAGCGATCGGGGTAATCGGAGATCAACCCATCCACACCGAGGCTCATGGCCATCTGAATCGAATAAGGCTCGTTCACGGTATAGACAAACACCTGAACGCCTGTGTCATGTAAGGCATCGACATACTCTTGGCTGATTGAATCGATCGACAGGCCCACGTGCGTGACGTTAGCTTCCAGGGCGAAACCAGTCATATTCAGTGGAATACCCTCTAGAAGCGCCATCGTCTTCGCGGTTGAATCGATCTGGCGTATTGCCGCAAGCTCGCTATGAATGAACGATGAAAAGATCACCGGGCTGCGAATGCCGAACCTTGTAACAGCCCGGAGAAGCTCCGGGCCTGTTCCCGGGGAGATGGTTTCCAGCAGCACGCCGGCGCGTCCGCTCACCACTGCAAGCACTTCGGTCAAAGTAGGGACACGCTGGCCGTCACCGGCATCGAGCATGCGCAGGTCATCAAGACAAAGATCTCGAACGGCTCCAGTTCCATTCGTGGTGCGATCGACAAACTTATCATGGATGCAGACCAGGTTGCCGTCGCGAGTGCGCTGTATATCCATTTCAACGAAATCCACCCCGAGTGCGATGCCTTTCTCGACAGCAGCTAACGTGTTTTCCGGTGCATGGCCAGCCGCTCCGCGATGGCCGATTCTAAAGATCCTTTCCAGTTTCATCCGTGGTAATCACCCATCCCTGCCCTCATGGTTGTTTCCATTCTAAGGCGTTAAACCGCAAACTAACCCGATCATTCCCATCTATATCCTGTTGTTCCAGAACCGCTGAAAATCTTCGCGGAAAGTTTGGCACTCCGCCGCCCACGTCGAAGACACCATCGGCACATTCTTCCACGTGCGGAACAGGTTACACCACCCGCCGATCCGCGGATCCTCCAGCCACTCCTTCTTATCCAGTTCGAATTCGAAATATACGTCTTCGACGAGTTGGATAAGCGCCATACAGAAGAAGAATTCCTCCGCAGGATTGCGCAAATTCCCAGACGGAATAACCCCGCTGTTGGGGAATAGTTCTGCCCCAAGTTGCTGCAGGCCGGGGCTCTGGCGCAGGTTGTTCAGCAATTGCGCAAGCGTGGCCGTATGTTTGGAAGCCGTCCCGCGCAAATTGGGGTTCAGGCGATACCAGTGCTGTTCGAGCGCGGTGAACAGAGGCTTGACGGAATCCATGGTCCGATCCCATGGACGCCATGAATCGGATGGTGACAGCGCCTGGTCTGCCGCGTGATACCCCAGCGCGCGATAACTTTCAAACTGCGATTCGTCGAACCACTGATCCCCCGTCGATTGATGCGGAAACTGGGCCTGGCTAGCCCGGTACTCTAGGACGTCTTCTGGTTCATCTCCTGTAACCGAGGATTTGATGTATACGAGGGTTCCGCGGCTGCCATCGAGATAGCGGATGGTTCCCACCGCGCAGTGCACATCGCTTCGCTTCGTGTCAACATTGGGCACGATGCGGCTGGGATCGATGTCGATGTGCGCGCCGAAATCAATGCGGCACTTCCGTATCACCATCCCGAGGCCGCCGAATTTGTAGGTGGCGTCCTGCTCCGCATCGCACAAAATGATGTACCTGCAGCGGCGCCGCACCAATTCGTAGATTCCCATGTTGTCGAAGTGCCCGCCGTCGGAGAGGTTTACGAAATGTGTTCGATCATCCGTTCTCCCCAGCAGATCGCTGACCATTGATGCCAGTCCAAAGCGAGGGCTTGGCCGCTGCGATTCCTTGTCGCGCCGCGGATTGCCTACCCACCCACCCAGGCGCACGTTGAACACGGTCATAAGGAACGCCACCGCCGGGGATGTGTTGTAGCCCTGGTTCGGATTGGCTGCCGCCCCGGAGATGGAAAACGCCGTTCCAAGGCTCGGTCCCTTCTGCCTCGAGTAAATAGCCGTGCGTCGATACGCGCATGGCTTCATTCGGTTCTCGCGAGGGGAGTCCGTAACCTGGCTTCCTGGTCCATTCATGGCCGCCAGGTCGAAGCCGCAGAAGCACGGACTGAAGATAAACGATGCCGCTTTCCGCTCCTGCCAAGCCAATTGCTCTCCAGCCGAAAGATTGAGTGTGGTATTGATGATCGGGTAAGGACCCTGGTAAGAGCCTTCGATTTGATCCGGTTCCTTAATGGTTAGTTCGCTCAGCGGAAAATCATCCGTATCATCAAATCCGGTAAACGCATTGGCTTTCCGTTCCTGATGCGAGGCTCCCAGATAGCACCGAACCAGCCGGTTCTTGTAGAAATTGTGCATCGAGAACTCATTGATATCGACCCTCCAGGCCAGAATGAAGGCGACAATAGCATGCGCCACGGCCACCTTCATCAGTATTCCCCCCCAGCCGGCCATCATCCATGGATTCAGCATCAGCCAGTGATGGCCGCTTAACTCGGCGAGACTTAAAGGATGCGGCCAACTCAGACGGACAAGTAGGCTTTGCTCGCCTGTGGCAATGAGGACCAGCAGGCCCGCAACAAACACTGGCGGACCGACCCTGGCCAGTACCTGCATGGAGGAGATCTTCGGTTTGCCTTCCTTGTCGCGGCCCGTCTTCTCGCTCTTGCCGGCCAGGAAGCTGCCGACCGTCGTAACAATCCATGTAAAGGTCACTCCCGCGAGCCACGCCTTCGCGGCTGCGGCAGACCTGAAGACCAACCGCGGGCCATAGATCGTTGCGCTCATCACCCCAATCCACATCAGCGTGTATACGATACATACGGCGCGAAAACGGCTCATCCATTCACGCCCCGAGTCAGGGAAGTCGACGCCCATCAGGCCTGTCTGTAAGATGCCGGGAACAATGAACACGATGAGCAGAAGGATCGGCCCCCAGATTTCCGCATTCCACAACCCGGCGTCGTTCTTCATTCCGTGCAGCCAGTGCATAATTCCTGCGTACACCCGAAGCAATCCCAAGTTCGCTCCTGCGGTCCCCCCAACCACTAGGAGCGTCACCAGGAACCTTATTGGGGAGAGCTTCTCCGGATCGCCCTCGAGGCGCTTTCCAAACGACTGCCAGAAGCCGCCCACCAACGCAAGCAGAGCCGCAAGCACTACGAAGATTAAGACGGCGATCCAGGATCCGAATCGCCAACGGTCAAGGGCGTAAATCGTATCCCTGGTATTGCTCCAGAACCACAGCGAGCCGAAATAGACCGCCAAGAGCATGGAGCTGACCACAATCAGGTGGATGGCCACAGGGCCATAAAACCAGCTCCGCTCTGCATCGTTCTGGCGAGCCTCGGCGCCTCTTTCCTGCGACATATCTTCCGCACGATCTGACCTTTGAGCATCCGCACCCGAAAGGGCGGTCGCCCGCCGCATATTGCAGGCTATGCCGATAATGGCGACGATCATGAGAATGATGGCGGTGTAGAGGATCAAGTTGTCACCCGCGGCTCGGACATACATGGGCAGCCCAACGAACCGCGGAATCAGCAGGAGTGTGCCCAGCACACCAAGCAGCGTTGCCTGGTTGAGCAGCACGTTGCGGAAATACACCGCAACCATTGTCCATGTATCGAAGCTGAACGCGCCCAGCATGGGAGTCAGATAATTGCTGAACTCTCTGAGGAAACCGATCGGCCTCACCGCGCCGTCCCGTGGATCCGGCGACGTCTTCGGCGACAGAGACTCCTCCACATGCGCAAGTTTCTTGTCGCGGATCCAGCCTGCCAGCCACGACCCGATATAGCCACCGCCGGATACCGTGGAGAGGTAATCGATCTTGCGCAGCAATCCCATTTCCGCGAGCTTCTGCAGCACGCCCAAGTTGAAGGTGGCGCTGCGAATTCCGCCTCCGGAAAACGCTATCCCGGTCAACTCCATGGCCGCCGCGAGATCGGAGACATCGATGGCGCTTGCGGTTTGCGGTTCGCTGGCAATCTTCGGCTGTGCGGCTAGTTGATCTACCTCGACCACACTCGCCTCGGAGTGCGTAGCAATCGTCGCCGTTGTGGCCGCCTTGGCTCCATTGCCCTCGGCAGCCGATTGGACTGGCTTTTCCACCAGAGCCGTCGATGTTCCAGCGGGTGCGGTGGATCCGGCGGCCTTGGGCCCGCCATCGCCCGCCGGCGCGGCGCCGGGCTTAGCGTCCGCCGCACCTTGCTCGGGTTGTTTGCCGCCTTCGCCCTGCGCCAACGCTCCCACGGCCGCCTTGGTCGGCTGCATCATTTTGCGCCGGGCCTCGATCTGCCTGAGCTCTTCGCGCAGGACGAGTGCAAAAGGATATGGCCACCCCGCTTCTCTCCAAAGCAGTAGCGGCAGAGCAGGGTGTTTGGCGAACTCTTGCGCCAGTTGCTTCTGAGTGGCCTGCCACTGATGTTCGGCGAGATCGCCTTTCACGGGATCTAGCCGCGTTGCGAGTTCCGTCCCCAGATCACCGCCCCTCGCAAGCTCCTCGACGAGACGCCTGCGGGAAAGTCCGAACCACTCCCGCGGCGGCTTCGCCAAGGATGCCGGTGTTTCGACCGTCAATCGAATCAGACTCAGTTTCTGCACTACAAAGTTGACGGCATTCTCTGCTTTTTCGATCGCCGCGTCGATGGCCAGGTGCGCGGGCATGGCGCGTAACATTTCGATCGCCAAGCGCGCAAGATTCTCTGCTTCCTCTCCCTCATAGACGGTGATTCTCGCAACCTCCTGCCGAAAAGCAAAGTCCTCCTTCAGGGCCCGCAGGAAGGCCGGAAGCTGCACATTATTTTTAAGTGCATTCCAGCTCAGCAGGTGACTCTCCAGGCACTTCCGCACTGCATTCCGTCTTTCCTCGATTGTGGATGCATTCTGGTCCTGCGGTGAAACCAAAGTACGCCTGCCGTTGTTCGCGTTGTGAACGATTGCCTGCCTCGCCACCTCGCGTAGATGTAGCCGCCCGGGCCGCAAGCCAACCAGTTCTGCGAATTTCGTCCGCAACTGCCCGCTTTCTTCGAACCTCTTCTGAAGCTTTGGCAGATCGGGCTTCAGCTTCCACTCCGTCCAATTGAGCTTCTTGACCAGATCGGGATCGGCCAGTCCGTTTTCCTGTCGCGCCGCGAGTAGCGCTGCCGCCGCCAGTCGCGGACTGTCCTCTAGCGGTTGCTCCCAGCCAAGCGCATCGGCCAGTTCAGCGGCAAGCTCCAGATCGCACTCCAGCATCTTCGTCAGGAACTCAACCTGCTTTTCCTCACTCGCTTTCCAGAATTGGGTATCGGAGCGCTTCTCAATCAGTTCGCGCAGCGCAGGGAGATCCTTATTGATAGATGACACAGCACTGTCGCGAATTCTCTCGGCAATCCCCACAGCACCTCC
>CAVREL010000003.1:0-18877 GCA_963720105.1 uncultured Acidobacteriota bacterium
CCCAACCCTGATCTGGATCACCGTTATTTACGATTCGGGGTCGCCCAGGGGTTCACCTGATGCCGGTCAAGCCCAATTCCCTGAAATAGTTCTGTAAGTGTTTTTCTTCAGCGATTTGCACCAACGCCCTTTTGCAGATCAATTCTCGTAATTTCGCTATCCTGAATTCGCAATCTCGAAAAAAAAAGGCTCTTCCGCCGCCCCGGGCGGCTCGTCCTTCTTCTAAGTACCGTCGATGGAGGACTTTGAGATTTAAATTATTGAAAAGGCGGTCTTTACGGGTGAACCGTGCCGGCAACCGCTTTTCCAGCGCCAACTTGCCGAAAACACCCGGGGGAGAGGGGGGGAGAGGGGATAGGGTCCGGACCGGGCACATCCCTGACAGAACATACCGGGGACATTCCTGACACTGCCATGGACATCGGTCGTGCAACGCTCTCATGTGAAGACTGTGCCGTTCCAGGCTGCCCCCTCCGCACCCCTGGAGCATTGCGATTCATGGCGCCTCCGGCGCCCACCCGAACAATCTCCCCGGAGCCACTCGATTTGCAATGCATGGGCGCCGGCTCCTATGGTCTACAAGAAGATGGGGTGGTCCACTCAGTCCACGAAAACCGCTGATCAAGCCGGCAGTTTCCGCTGCATCGTTCCCGCCCGCGACTGGTGTGGCGAAAGCCCCGTCTGGAGTTCCACGCACGAAGCGCTCTTCTGGGTGGACATCAATCGCCGCCTCATCCATCGATCCGAAGCGGATGGCGCCAACCTCAGCACCTGGGAATTCGAGGAGCCGGTCGCCGCGCTGGCGCTCACTCCGCGGGAAAACGTGCTTCTGGTCGCGCTGGCTTCCAGAATCGTTTACTGGAATCTCGACACCCATTCGCATACCGATAGCGGCTTCCGGCTGGAGGGCTGGCCGCGGCTGCGATTCAACGACGGGCGCGCCGATCCGCGCGGCTCATTCTGGGTCGGAACCATGTGGAACAACGTGCTTCCCGACGGGCGCGACGGAAAGGTCGGCGGACACGACGGCGTGCTCTACCGTTTCGATTCGAATGGGGACATCAGCGTCTGGGAGCGCGGGATCGGAATCTCCAACACCGTGGCCTGGAGCCCCGGCGGATCGAAGTTTTACTTTGGCGACACGCTGGCCAACGAAATAAACGCCTACGACTACGACCGGTCGACGGGCGCGATCACGAACAAGCGCCCCTTTCTGGCCGGCTTTCCCCGCGGCCTGCCCGACGGATCGGCCGTGGATGCCGAGGGGTACCTGTGGAATTGCAGGTCCGGCGGCGGTTGCATCGTGCGCGTCGCTCCCGATGGCGCCATCGATGAAGTGCTCGAATTTCCCACCCCGAAACCGACCAGTTGCACCTTCGGCGGCGGAAACCTGGAGACCCTGTTTGTGACCTCGATCGGCCTGGGCTTGGACGGCGATCCCCTCGCCGGCAGCCTGTTCGCCCTCGACGCCGGCGTTCCCGGCCTTCCCGAGAACCGCTTCAACCTAATCCCTAATCCCTAATCCCTGCTTTTATTGGTCCGCCGGCCGCGTATAGGGCTTCTGCAGATCCTGCCGGCATTCGTTCAGAGCGCCCTGGGTGTTGTCGTTGGTCTGGATGCAAAGCCGGTACTCGTTCACCGCGCGATCGCGCTGCCCGGTGATGTCGAAGATGTTGCCCAGCCGGATATGGCTCCAGACCTCGGTCCAGCGCGGGTCGTCGTCGCCGCGCAGCGCGTCGCGGTATGCGTTCACCGCTGCCTGGTAGTTGCGCTGCGTGAACAGCACCTCGGCGATCCGGTAACTGGCCAGCGAACTCTGCGAATTGGCTTCCAGCGCTTTCTGGTACTCGGTGAGTGCGCCGGTCAGATCGCCCTGGGCAACCAGTTGCTGCCCTTTCAGGATGGCGATGCGCACCTGCAGATCGGGAGACGACTTCAGCACCCAGTTCTGCGGATCGATGGTGATATGTCGGGGGCGTCCGAACGTGTCCACCACGTACTGCGAGTTCATGCCTACAACGTCGACCTTTTGGTCGACAGTCTTGCCGTCCGTTTCCACCCGCAGATCCACCGGCATCCGGAACAGGTCGAGGTCCTGATTGATTTCGCCGATGGTGCGGAAACCCTTGTTGTTGCCCAGCCGGTATACGGCGTACTTGTTGGTGAATTGGGGCGCCCCGGTGCCGTCGACCCACTGCGCAAAGAAGGGCGTCAATTGCTGCTGGCTCTGCGCCTCGCCCACCTTCTCGAAGTCGGCCGCGCGCATGCCCTGGTCGGTGAATTGGCTCAGCGCACCCTTGAGCGTGGCGAGAAACGCTTTGTCGCCGATCTCCCAGCGCAGCATGTGAAAGATCATGGCGCCCTTCTCCAGGGTCATCGACTGGAACTCGGGCGAGAAGGGGCTCAATCGGGTCGCGCTCGACAGCGGGATCGTGTCGTAAGCCAACGCCCCGGCTGCAACGTCCTGCAATCCGGCGCGCATGGCATTCTTGCCGTTCTCTTCCTCCACGTACATCAGTTCGCCGTAACGCGACATGCCGTTGGTGATCCAGGCATCGTTGAGCGTCTTGGGGCTTACTTCGGAACCCCACCATTGATGGGCAATCGTATTGGCCAGCAGCCTGACGCCGGATTTGTCGCCCGCGCGCGCCCCCATGATCCCGGCCAGTTCCGGCGCCCACACCGCCGGGAGCGTGTCATCGGGGATCTCCACCACGTTCAAATGCGCCGACTCGACCCCGCCGAAGTCGTCCGTGAAGAAGTCGAATTCTTTGGTCGCGGTCTGCGCCAGTTCGTTGGCAGAAGCCTGGTGGGCGACCGTCAGGTAAACCTTCACGTTGCCCGGTCCGGCCACGGCGGGATTCACGTAGCGGCCTGCGATCACGGTGCCCGGGAATCCGGGCTTGGTCCAGTTGAAGTCGTACTCGTCACCCGGCTTGCCGCCTGCCAGCGTTGCCGGCTTCGACGGCCCCGTGCTCCCGCTGGCGAATACCCGCATTCCCTGCGGCACCTTGATGTGCATCTCCGCCGTGAAGCGGTCCGTCATGTAGCCGGCGGTCGGAAACCATCGCGCCGCATAGAGCAGGTACGTGATCGGCTCCTGGATCGCCGCCAGTTTCAGGCCCTCCACCGGGCCATCCTCATTCCCGGTGATGATGCCCTCGTATTCAAACGTCCAGTGATAGCTCTGACCTTTGGCGAAAGGCGTGGAGGGGGCAACGCGAATGGTGCCGTCCGCCGAGCGTTCCCCGGTAAGGAGTTTGCCCGCGTCATCGGTGATCTTGGTGACCTTGAGAGCGGGATGGAAGCCAAAGCTCACCATCTCCGCGTTTTCGGGCGCAGTAAAGGTCACCAGTGCTTTGGCGGCGATGTGATGCGCCTGGGTATCAAGCTCTGCATCGATCAAATAGCCGGTGATATTCAGCGCAGGCCGTTCGGGCCGCTGTGCCGGGGCGGTCACGGCCATCAGGAGGGCCGTTGTCAAAGCGCCGAGCGCGGTCCGCAATCCGCGCCGGGTCGATTCCAATCCCATCATTTTCTGTATTCCCATCATTCCTGTCTGCACCAGTTTAGCTGCTTCGGCTCGGTCGCCCGGGGCGGGTTGACTTCAGGAATGCACCGTCTCTTCCATATTCGCCCCAATACCCGTACCCAGCAGTTCCAACGTGATCGCGGCTACGCGGCCGATGGCTCCGCCACCGGATCCTGCATCGTCCTTCCGGCTCAAAAGCGCGCCCCGTATGGCAGCCAACTCCTTCATCATGGACTGCCGACGAGGCCCGTCGGGTAGCAACGGCTCCAGATGCCTGACGATATTGGATGCAGTGAATTCCTTCTGAATCAGTTCCGGGACCATGCGTTGGCCGGCGATCAGGTTGGCCATCGCCACGTGAGGCACCTTAACCACTCTGCGCGCAATGGCGTACGTGACCGGCGACACGCGGTAGACGACGATAAAGGGATTGGCGATGAGAGCCGCCTCGACGGTCGCCGTTCCGCTGGCCACCACCGAGGCGCGAGCGTGAAGAAGAGCCGCTCTGGCATCCTCGACAAGCCGGACCGTCAGACCGGCGCCATGCTCGTTCACCATCCGGCGCACGAATTCGCGTTGCGCGGAATTCAAGGTCGCGGCGAGAGGCAGCACGAATTCCAGCCTTCCGCGGTCGTGGCGCCCGGCCAGTCGCCGCGCCGCCTTCAGCATTTCCGGCAGATTGTCGCGAATCTCCTTGGCCCGGCTGCCGGGGAGCAGGCCGATCCAGGTCTTCACCGGATCCAATTGGTTTTCGGTTGCGAACTGGACGCGGGTAAGGGCCGGCAGCGCCAGGTCGGCCAGCGGGTGTCCCACGAATTCAACTTTGACGCCATGGCTGCGATAAAAAGGCTCTTCGAAGGGAAAGATCACCAGCATGCGGTCCACGTATTTCTGAACCAGCCTGATGCGGTGTTTCTTCCACGCCCAGAGCTGGGGGCTCACAAAAAAGATGACCGGCACGCCCAGACGACGCAGTTCCTTAGCCAGCTTGAAGTGGATATCGGGAAAATCGATGAGCACGGCCACGTTGGGCTGGCGGTCATGGAACGAATGCTTGAGCTTGCGGAATTCGCGATAGATGCGCGGCAGGTGGCGGACGACTTCCGTGATGCCCATAACGGCCATGTCTTCCGCGCGGACCACGCGCTCCAGGCCGGCGGCAGCCATCATGGGCCCGCCCATGCCGAAAAAGTGGGCGACGCGGCCGTCCTGCGCCAGGCGCTTCTTCAGGGCTTCGATCAGCAGGGCGCCATAGCGTTCGCCGCTGGCTTCACCGGCCGAAATGAAGATGGTGCCTGCCACTGGCTCAATGATAGCGGCTGGCGCAGGCCCTGATCCCCGACCCCTGCTTTCAGCCCAGCTTGTATGGCGGCCGATACGGCCGCGAAAGCAGCTCCGTCGCCTGCGGATCGTTCAGAATCTCCTGTTTGGCCACATCCCACTGCAACTTACGCCCAACGAGCATGGAGATAAGCCCGAGGTGCCCGGGAATGGTCGAGTGATGCGCCACCTCAACCGGCGTAATGGTCGGCTTGCGCGACTTCACGCTGTCGAGGAAATTCCGCCGGTGCTCTGCCGATACAATCAGCGGCGCCTTGAGCAGGTTTTCCGGGACCGAAGTCCATTTGCACCACTCGGGATTGGAGCCGTCGAAGCCGCTGCGATCGACCCACACCCAGCCGTCGGTGCCAATCCATTTGGTTCCCATGGGAATGGCGCCACTGCCGCCGGCGATGGTCATCTTCACGTCCGCCGCGTACCGTGTCACTTCCTTCCTGTACACGCAGTTGACGGTGTACTTCGTGGCTGTGTTCCATACTGCGTCGTGCGGCGGGAACTCGCCAAAGCCCTCCACCTCCGACGGGCCGCAAAGGTCGAAGCCCAGGCCCCAGTGGGCGATGTCGCCATGGTGGCCGATCCAGTCCAGCAACTGGCCGCCCCCGGTGTTGTAGTTCCAGCGCCAATTCTGGAACACGCGTTGATAGATGTATGGCTCCATTTTGGATGGGCCGATCCACAGGTTGTAGTCGAATTCCGGCGGAGGCTCGGTGACAGCCAGGTCCCATGCCTTCGTGCCCGGCACGATCTGGGAGGGGTCGGTGATCTTTTCGGGAAGACTCGCCAATGCAAGCCGCTTGAGCAACTCGGGCACGGTGCCGGGAAAATCGTGATGACCGCCCGGCAGGCCCACTTCCACGTGGGTTACCGTGCCGATAAGCCCGTTGCGCGCGATCTCCGCGGCCTTGTGAAAGTCAGGCACCGAGCGCTGCCATGAGCCGGTCTGCCAGATGACCTGGTTCTTCTCGACCGCTTTCACAATGGCCTGCTGTTCGGCAATGGTGCGGGCCAGGGGCTTCTCGCCGTAGATGTCTTTCTTGCGATTCGCCGCCTCGGTGGCGACAATCGCGTGCCACTGGTCGGGAATGGCAATCATTACCGCGTCGATGTCGTCACGCGTCAGCAGTTCGCGGTAATCGTGGTACGCCTTGCAGTCAGTGTTGCCGTACTTCTGATTGATGGTGTCCAGCGCGGCCTGCAGGTGTTGCTTGTCCAGATCGCAGGCTGCCACCACCTGGCAATCGGGCTGCTGGAGAAACGCATGGGTATTGGCCGGACCCATCATGCCCCATCCGATCACGCCGATGGTAATGCGCTCGGAGGCAGGCGGACGACCGCCCCAGGCCCAACCCGTGCGTGGAAGCGTCACCGCCGCGGCCCCCGCCGCGGCAAGAAATTGCCTGCGATTGAATGGGCTGCCCGAGAAAGAACTCATCTATGAATCTCCTGGTCCGTTACGACCAGCCATTGTACGCCCCGCGCTACTCATTATCCGATCACTCTGAACCGCTTCAATGAATCTTCGTTCACCGTGAGGCCGAGGCCCGGCTTCGATTCATCCAGATCGATGAACCCGCCCACCGGCTCCGGCTCGCCGTCGAAGATATACCAGAACAGCTCATTGCCCACCTCGATATCGACCTTGGGGAAGAACTCCGCGATGGGCGAATTCAGGCTGGCCATCACTACGTGATAGTTGTGCATCTGGCCGGCATGCGGAATCACGGGCACCTGGAACGACTCGGCCAGCGCGGAAATCTTGCGCGCCTGGGTGACGCCGCCCACCCGGTTGGTGTCGAACTGAATCACGTTGAGCGCGTTGTTTTCCAGCAGATCGCGAAAACCGAAGATGGTGAACTCGTGCTCTCCGCCGGCGATGGGCACCCGTCCCATCTTTTTCAGTTCCGCATAGCCGCGCGTGTCGTCGGGGATCACCGGCTCTTCGAGCCAGCGAAGGTGACACGGCTCCATCAGCGGCAGCATGCGCCGGGCATAATCGAGCGTCCAGCCCATGTATGCATCGGCCATCAGGTCGATGCTGTCGCCGATCACCTCGCGAACCGCACGCACCAGCTCGATGTTCTTCTGCATGCCCGCGGCGCCATCCATCGGCCCCCATCCGAAGCGCAGCTTCATGGCGGTGTAGCCGGCGTCCTTGTAGCGTTGCGCCTCGGCTTGCAGCTCCGGGATCGGCATCGCATAGAGCCGGCTCGCATACACCGGAATCTTTTCCTTGGTCCGGCCGCCGAGTAGGCGAAAGACCGCCTGTTTCGCATCCTTGCCGATCAGGTCCCACAGCGCGATATCGACCGCTGAGATGGCGGTCATGGCTACGCCCTTGCGGCCAAAGGCCATGGTGCGGCGATACATCTGCTGCCACAGCAACTCCGTATCCCACGGATCGGCGCCGAGGAGGATCGGCTTCAGGTAGGTGTCGATCAGCGTCTTGGTCACGATCGGGGAAAGCGCCGCATTCCCCAGTCCTACCAATCCTGAATCCGAAAAAATCTCCACCAGCACCCAGCCGTGAAAGGTGAAATTTCCCATCGATGCCTGCCGAAACGACACCAGGTCCATGGGATTGGTGCAGAAATGAGGCGGCAGGGGAACGGTTTCGCCCTCCCACTGAACGACGCGCGTGCGTACTTCGGTGATTTTCATAGATGACTCTCAAACGAGACCAGAATAGCGCGGGTGCCCCGTCCAAGCTCTGCTTGGGCGGGATGCTGATCCCATCCATAACTTCCGTGCCCCATCCTCGCGACTTCTTTCTGTCGCGAGGGTGGGAAACCACGAACCTGAACGCCGGCTTCCCGCCCTCCACCGCCAGTTACACTGAAATTGCCATGCAATACCGGTCCGGAAACGAAATTCGCGAGCTTTTTCTGCGCTTTTTTGAGACGAAGGGGCACCGCCGCGTGCACTCGTCCTCGCTGGTGCCTGCCAACGATCCCACCCTGCTGTTCACCAACGCGGGCATGAACCAGTTCAAGGACGTTTTTCTGGGCGCGGAGCGCCGCGACTACTCCCGCGCCACCACCTCGCAGAAATGCGTGCGCGCCGGCGGCAAGCACAACGACCTCGAAAACGTCGGCTTCACCCGCCGCCACCACACGTTCTTCGAGATGCTGGGCAACTTCAGCTTCGGCGACTACTTCAAGCGCGAAGCCGTCCAGTACGCGTGGGAGCTGGTGACCAGCGAGGAGTGGATGGGCATTCCTAAGGACCGCCTCTACGTGACCATCTTCGAGGGGACCAGCGACGTACCGCGCGACGACGAGGCCGAGCAGTACTGGCTCGAAGTCGGCGTGCCCCGTGAGCGCATTTTCCAGTATGGCGTCAAGGACAACTTCTGGCAGATGGGCGAGACCGGGCCGTGTGGTCCATGCTCGGAGATTTTCTACGACATGGGGATCGAGGCATCAGAAAGCGGCAAGCACCTGCCCTTCGGCGAGGACGACGCCCGCTATGTCGAAATCTGGAACCTGGTCTTCATGCAGTTCGACCGCTCGGCCGTGGTTGATCCGCTGGGCAAGACGACCAGCTACAAGCTGACGCCGCTACCCAAGCCTTCCATCGACACGGGCATGGGGCTGGAGCGCGTGGCCGCGGTGCTGCAGGGCAAGCTGTCGAACTTCGAGACGGATTTGTTCACGCCGCTGATCGAGCGCGCCGCCGAGTTGACCGGCGTCTCACCGAGCGGCTCTGTAACGGGGCACGACTCCTCAAGGTCTGTGTCAGGGCACGACTTCAGTCGTGCCGAAAACGCTGCTCAACAACCCGGGGCTTTAGCTCCTGGTACTGACGCTTTGAAAGGGCACGACTTTAGTCGTGCCGATAGCGGTACAAAACAATCCCGGGCTTTAGCCCCTGAGGGACTCTCCGCCCTTTTGAACAACGCCAGCCTGCGCATCATCGCGGACCACTCGCGTGCCGCAACGTTCCTCATTAGCGATGGCGTTCTACCTTCCAACGAGGGCCGCGGATACGTGCTGCGCAAAATCATGCGCCGCGCGATCCGCCACGGTCGCCTGCTTGGCCAAGAGAAGCTCTTCCTCCATCAGGTGGTCTACGCCGTCCGCGACCTGATGCAAGGCGCTTACCCTGAACTCAAGGACTCCGCCGATCGCGTCGCCAAAGTTGTCGAAGGAGAAGAGAGACAGTTCGCGCGCGTAATCGGCATCGGTGCTGAAAAACTTGATACGTACTTCAGGGAATCCCTTCTTCTCTCCAAGGAGGACCTGATAAATGACAATCTCGTGAATGATTTCGTCAATTCCCTCCCTGCGACTTCTCCCGGGCGTATGTATGGGGAGCTTGCATCGGGTTTTGTCGGCTTTCTCGGAGATTCCTCAGTAAAGCCGTGGGAGGCCACGCAGTCGCTGGTTGAAGAGTTTGTTGGCAAACTTGCTACGGCCAACGATGACTTTCTGCACAATAGAGATAAGAAAAGGGTGGAGCAGTTCGTAGATTTCGCGAAGACCGCATCCCGTCATTCACAACAAATACTCAAAGGGGAAACCGCATTCCGGTATTACGAGACGTTCGGCTTACCGGAAGACTTCCTGGTGGATGCCGCTCGGGACGCAGGCTTTGAGTTTGATCGCGTTGGCTTCGACAGAGCCAAGGCCGAAGAGCAGGCCCGCGCCCGCGCCTCCTGGAAAGGCGGCAGCCAGAAAACCGCCAGCCCCGCCTTCCGCGATCTGCCCAAGACCATCTTCGAAGGCTATCGCAGCCTCACCGCCAACAACGCCGAAGTACTCGCCATCGTGAAGGACGGCCAGGGCGTGCCCGCAGCAAAGGCCGGCGAGCAAGTCGATGTCGTGCTCGACCACACCAGTTTTTACGGCGACTCGGGCGGGCAGATCGGCGACACGGGCGTCTTCACATCGACCGACGGCAATGAGACGATAGCCGAGATTACAGGCTGCGTGCTTCCCGTGCAGGGCGTGCGCGCCCATCAGGCGACCCTCAAGCAGGATCTCGCCATCGGCGACCTGGTGCGCACGGTAGTTGACGGCGAGCGCCGCGACGCCATCAAGCGCAACCACACCGGAACCCATCTGCTCCACGCCGCTTTGCGCCAGGTTCTGGGACCCCACGTGAAGCAGGCCGGCTCAGCGGTGCACCCGGATCGCCTGCGCTTCGACTTCTCTCACTTCGCCCAGGTTGCCGACGAGGATCTCCAGGAAATCGAAAGCATCGTCAATCGCGAGGTGCTGTCGAACGCGAAGGTGGAAACGCTCGAGGATGTGCCCATCGACGTGGCCGTGAATGAGTACCACGCCATGGCGCTGTTCGGCGAGAAGTACGGCGACAAGGTGCGGGTGGTGAAACTGTCAGACGGCTTCTCGACGGAGCTGTGCGGCGGCACGCACACCGCGGCCACGGGCGAGATCGGCCTGTTCAAACTGACCGGCGAGACCTCGGTTTCCTCGGGCGTGCGGCGGGTGGAAGCCATCAGCGGCCTCGGCTCGCTCGATACGTTCCGCCGCGATTTCGAGCTGGCGCAGTTCGCGGCGCAAATCGCCGGGACCCCGGGAGACGGCAGTCTGACGGAAAGCCTGCGCGCGCAAATCAATGCCCGCGAGGATGAACTGAAGCGGCTGCGCCGCGAGCTGGAAGAGATGCGCATGAAGTCCGCCGCCGGCGCCCTCGACGAGGCCATCGCGCGGGCCACCGAGGTAAAAGGCGTAAAGGTGGTTCTACATCGCGCCGACAACCTCGAGCGCGGACAATTGCGCACCCTGGTCGACAATTTGAAAATGAAGGCCGGCGAAGGCGTGGTTGTGCTGGCTTCGGCCCAGCCCGAAGGCAAGGTAGCGCTCATCGCCGGCGTCACTCCCGGACTTATCAAGCGAATCCCGGCGGGCAAGCTGGTGGGCGCAGTAGCGAAGCTGGTCGGCGGCTCCGGCGGCGGCAGGCCGGACATGGCCGAAGCCGGCGGCAAACACCAGGCGCAGATCGAGGCCGCTCTGAAAGCGGCGCCCGGGATCGTCGCAGACCTACTCGGATAGTTCGACTTCGCTCCCGTGCCCCATCCTCGCGGCTTTCTTCTGCCGCGAGAGTGAGAGACCTCCGGGACCAGAACTGGACTACATCAAGGGCCGCCCTTCAGGGCAGCCCTTGATGCGGTGGTTAACAACGTTCTTAACGTCAGTGGGGATTGGAAGCCGTGACCGGGCTCTGAGGGACGTTCCCCACGAACCCCTGCCCGCTTGCCGGTGCAGGCTGGCCCCCCGGAGCCGGCTGGTTCTGCAAGCTGGCTCCCGGCGCGGGCTGCTGTTCCGGCACGCCGATCGCACTACCCGACACTACCAGTTGCACGCGCCGGTTCTCAGCGCGCCCCGAAGCATCGGAGTTATCGGCGATAGGATGCGTCTTTCCGTAACCTTCAGCGGTGATGTTCGTGGGCTGAACACTCTGCGATACCAGGTAGTCGCGCACGCTGTCAGCCCGCTCTTCTGAAAGCTTCTGGTTGTACTCATCCGATCCGATGTTGTCGGTATAGCCTTCTACCTGCAGCTTCAAATTCGGATAGGCGAGCAGTATGCCGGAGACCTTGGCCAGTTTCTCGCGCGCTTCCGGCTTCAGGTTGTACCTGTTGAAACCGAACAGCACGTCAGACATGTTCACGATCAGGCCGCGCGCGGTTTCGCGGGTTTGCAGCACCGCGCTCAACTGCTGCTTGAGCTGTTCGCGCAATTGTTCGGTCTGTTGCGAGGCTTGCTGTGCCTGCTGCTGGGCCCGCTCGCGCTCCACTTCAGCCTGTCGCCTCGATAACTCGGCTTGCTGGCGCTGCCGGTCAGCCTCCTGGCGCTGGAGGTCGGCCTGCTGCTGCGCTTGCTGGGCGTGCTCGGCCTGCTCCTGCGCCTCGCGTTGTTGTTCTTCGGCCCGGGCGCGCTGCTGGGCCTCTTGCTGCGCAGTATCCTGGGCCTGCTGAGCGGCTAACTCGGCGTCCTCGCGAGCCTTGCGCTGGGCCGCTTCGTCTTCTTCCTTCAGCTTGCCGATGGTGATGATGCGCGCATCCTCAGCGGACTGCACTGCCTCGCGCGCGTAGGTAATTTCCTGCTTCCGGTCGCCCTTGTGCTGGTCCATGTCCTCGGCGTTCTGCAAGTCCGTTCGAGCAGTCGCCATGGTATCCGGCGCATATTTGCTGGCTCCGCCCGCATCGGCGATATTCACGGCGTTCACCGCCTCGTAGAGTTCGAGCGGCGAACGCTCATCCCGCGTGATGGGATGAATCACGGTGTGCCGGCCTGCCGTCTCGGTATAAGCTCCGCGCGGAAGCAGCGCGTAATGCGCATTGACTTGCTCGATTACGCCCTGGGTCCGATCTTCCACAACGTTCTGCGCAATGACCACGTCGCTGGGCATGGTCACGGCGAAGTAGGGTTCGGCCGTAACCATGAGCCCGAACGACTGCAGGTTAGTTGTCACCGCCATATCACTGCGGTCCTTGCTGCCGGTGGGAAGAACCTCGCCGAGATTAACCGGGCGTCCCTCGGGCGTAATGGCCCACACCACGTAGGTCATGTATTCGGGACCGAAGCCGTTGGCCGGAGACAGCCCGGCAAGATGCATTTCAATCTTCGTCCTTCCGCCTTCGGCTTTCACTTCAGCCCAGCCGTGGGCTTCGGGCAGCAGCTGGGTTCCCAGGAAGCCGATCTTTGTCTCCTTGCTGCGATGGAAATAGTTGACGGCCGGAATGTCCCGCGCGACAACCTCGATTTTGTAGAGCGGTTCTCCGTTATTCAGTTGAATCGGGGTCTGCTGCGCCTCGGGTGGCTGCGGCCTCTCGGTAGGATTCGCCTCCTGCGCGCTCAACCAACCGGATGCGGCCAGGAGCAGAACCAGGACAACGTATGTTCGGCGATTTATCATCTCGTTCACCTCGCGTGGTTACGTCAGCGGCATCTTCTTGCCGCCGGCGCCATCTTTCTCACGTCGAGCAAACCGGCGATGAAGACCGCTCATTTGCCACGCTGATGGATGCTGCTCCCCGTACGCTCAGTTGTTCAGAGGACAGAGTGGGCGGCGCCCTCAAAGTTAAGGCCGATAAGTTTCTGCTGCATGGCGTCCAGGTAGCTCACCAGGCATGACTTAGCGTGGGGTTGCCTCCAGTTACATAAAAAAGGCCGCATACTTATCTCGGTGCTAAGTTGCGGACACGCGACTTAGACTCGTCGGCACGTGTTCGGGAGGTCGGCCGGACTGAGGCCTCGGTTTACAGCCACAGGATCTTGTGGCCCGGGCAGGTGTCACCAGCGAGGTTGATAAGTTCGGCAGCCAGATCGAAGCCATGCCGCGCGAAATAGTATGCCGCGCCGTGGAGCCTTTCCTGCAGATTGCCCTCGGGGTAGAGCGCTTGGGTGATGGCTTCCGCGTGCCGTGCCAGCGAAGCTTCGCGATGTAATTGGAAGTTGGCCGCCAGGCGCCGCAGCCGGTTCATCTGGTAACGCATTTTGCTGGCCGCGGTCTCGGAGGACCGCCCCAGCCCCGCGTCGAGGCTGCGCATCCAGTGGAGCACTTCATCCAGTTCGCTATCGAGCGCATTACCGGCTGCCGCCAGCTTGCGCTTACCCTCGATGGGTATCGTCCGGGCAGCCAGCAACTGCGTCAGCGATTGCTGCGTTTCCTGAAATACCCGCTCGGGATCCAGGTCGTGCTTGCGAAGAAGCTCGGCGATCGCCGGCTCGACAAGAGTTGCGGACAAGCGCGGATGCACCGGGGTCCGGCGTCCCAGGATGCGCTCGAACAGCACCGCCGACTGGGCAAAATACGCAGTCTCCGCCGGGCCGCCGATGGTGAGCGATGAGGAAAGCAGATAATCCTGGAACACCGGACGCAGAAGCGCCGCCGGCGAGATGCGCTCCGGCTCCGCGGCGAGAATTCCCACCAGGTCATCGGTCGAGTATTTCTGCTTGCCCGCCTGCCACAGCCCGGAAGGCTCCGCCCCGTTGGGCGCGACTCGCCTGAGCGCGGTGCGCGCGCCGCTTTGCGCGTCGATAAGGAACAACAGGCTGGACTGAGGGGCAACCGCAACCTGCGCGTGATATCCGGCGGTTTCCAGTTCGCGATTGCGCGCCACCAGCGCGGCGTGCAACTCGTCGGCTTGCTCCAGCGCGGCGCGCAGCACCGGCGCGCCCATGCGATGGATCGCGCGCGATCCGGCATCCAGGATCAGCAGCCCCTGCGCCGCAAACACCCGGGAATAAAAATCCCGGAACGCCTGGGCGAACGTCCGGCCCGGCTTGTAGGCCTCGGCCAGGGCATCCATGGCTTCCGAAGAGCCTAGAAGTTCCCATGCCTGTTCGATCAGCGGATTGACCGCCTCGTCCAAGACGATGGCGCCCACCGGCCGGGCTGTTTCCGGCATGGCGCCGTAGACGAGCTTGCGAAGCTCGCGCCGGGCGGGAAACGTCACGTGATTGATCTCGGCGAAATCGTGATCCTCGCCGGCCAGCCAGAAGATGGCTGCATGAGGATGCCCGGCGGCCGTGGCCTGGCGTGCACGGGCAATTGCCGTGGAGGCCTTGAATGGCGTATAAAGCGGACCTCCAAAGAGGCCTACCTGCTGTCCTGTAACCACCACCCCCGCGCGGCGCCGCAATGCATCCAGTGGCGCGGATGTGGCGGGCCCTGGGTTCTGAGCTGCCAGCTCTTCCACCAATTCCGGCCAATGCGCGGGCGGGGCGGGGCGGGGTTGCCAATCCGCAGCCGAGGAAGGCGCGTAAAACGGCCGGATCGAATCGGCTCCCGCGCAATAGTCGAGAAACAGCCGGCTGAGGCCGGGCGCCGCGGTGATCGGATAACAGTCTGCGGTGGGCAAGTCGTACCTTCCGTTTCGAAATCGTGACTGCAACAGGGCGCAATAAGACGGAGCAACGGCTGAGTAAAGGATGCCATGCCCGGCGGAATCGATGCACCATGTGTGACGGATCGTACGGATATACTCGGGAGCAGGGAACAAGGCATCAGGCATTAGGGATAGGAGAGACATACGCACGATGGCCAAGAAAGCGAAGAAGCGGTCCGATAGCGGAGCAAACTCCAAAGCTGTCATCGCCGGCAAGAACAAGAAGAAGGGCCTGAGGGGGAAAAAGAGCCAGGCCGGCAAGGTCAGCGGCGAGGCCCAGGTGCTCAGCTCCGAGACGGTGTTTGAAGGACCGCTGTTCAGGGTTTCGCGCGACAAGCTGATCGAGCCCGGCGGCAAGGACGCCATTCGCGACGTGGTGCGCCACAACGGCAGCGCCGTCGTTCTCGCCGTCGACAATTCAAAGAACAAAAAAGATCCGTGGATCGTGATGGAGCGCCAGTATCGTCACGCGGCCAACCGCTTTCTGTGGGAGGTGCCGGCCGGCAAGCTCGAGCCGGGCGAAGAACCGCTGGAGGGAGCCAAGCGTGAGCTGGAAGAGGAAACCGGATACCGGGCAAAGAAGTGGAGCGAGCTTACCAGGTACTGGGCCAGCCCCGGATTTCTGGCTGAATGGATGCAGGTGTTTGTGGCTGAGGGTTTGATCCCCGGCGATTCGCGTCCGGAGGAGGACGAAGTCATCGAGATGCGGCTGGTGAAACTTTCGGAATTGGTCAAGGCGATTGAGAAAGGCGACATCATGGACGGGAAAACGCTCTCCAGCGTGCTGCTCTATGCGCGTCGGCTGGGAAAGAAAGGGCGCAAATAAGCCGCGGCTCGTTCACCCGGCAAGATTACAAAAGTTTACAAGTATTCCGCAGAATGTCTCATGTTGTGGAAGGCCAGCGCCGAATCGTGAAAAACCTTTCACGGGCTTTAATCGTCATAGCAGGTAGAAGCGAACGATTCCCCATGCTTCCGATGCTTCGGACCCCCGTTCGCTCTTAACCCAAGTGCAAGGAAGGCGGGAGCCTGTGGCTCAGTACAAAGGTAAGGTCAAGTGGTTTAACAACGCCAAGGGCTACGGATTCATCGGGCGTGAAGACGGGCCAGACGTATTCGTTCACTATTCGGCAATTCAGCTGGACGGGTACAAAACTCTGAAAGAGGGCGATGACGTGGAATTTGACATCGTTCAAGGTCAGAAGGGTCCACAAGCCGATGCAGTCGTACGGCTCAGGGACGCCGCCCATAACGCGGCCTAGGCAGTACCGCCGGCAGGCAGTACGCGAAAGGTTTGGAAGCGCCGCAAAGCTACTTTCCTGGTGGTGGGCTGGTTTTGCGCCCCTGACAACTTTAGTTGTCACATAAGGCCCAAAGGGTTAAGGTTGAACCCTTTGGGCCTTGTTGCGTTTGCCCCGCCCGGGTTCGCATACTGGATCGCGGAGCCCATTCGCCATGGACAACGCCACTATCGCCCGCATGCTGGAGCAGACCGCGGACCTGCTGGAGGTCGACGGGGCGGACCGGTTTCGCGTGGGCGGCTATCGCCGGGCCGCCGAGGCCGTCGATCAGACGACGGTCGATCTTGTGGCAGTGGCCGGCGATAGCGCGCGATTGCTGGCCATTCCCGGAATTGGCAAAAGCATGGCCACAGCCATCCAGGCCATCGTCCATACCGGGACGATGCCGCTGCGCGAAGAACTGCTGGCCAAGTACGGCGGCGCTGATTTGTTAGAGCTGCTCAAACTTCCCAGCATGGGGCCGAAGACAATCGCGCTGGTCTGGGCGGCGGCGAAGATCAGCAGCATCGACCAACTGGCGGACGCTATCGACAGCGGCCGTTTGGCCGAGTTGCCCCGAATGGGATCAAAGCAGCTAGAAAAAATCCGCAAGGGCATTGACGATTACCGGCGCAGCGCCGGGCGGTTCCGCATCGACCAGGCGGCTGAGGCGGCCAGGAGGATTGAGCTTTACCTGCTGGCGTTTGCGGGATTCGAAAAAGTCACCCCGGCGGGCTCGCTGCGCCGCGGGCGCGAGACTGCCGGCGATCTGGATCTGCTGGTGACCGGTCCCGTGTGCGCGCCCGAAAACACCTCCGCGGCGGTGGAATACGTGGCCGCGTTTCCGGGCATAGCCGACCTGATCGCCAAGGGTGAAAACAAGGTCAGCTTCCACCTGGCCGACGGCATGCAGGTGGACGTTCGGCTGCTGCCTTCGGAGTCCTACGGAGCGGCGTTGCAGTACTTTACCGGGTCCAAGGCGCACAACGTGACCCTGCGCCAGCGGGCTCTCAAGATGGGCTATACGCTGAGCGAATGGTCGCTGGCCCGGCTGGATGATGATTCCGTCGTCGCGGCGGCAACCGAAGAGGAGATCTATTCTGCCCTGCACATGGAGTGGATCCCGCCGGAGCTGCGCGAAAACCTGGGCGAGATCGAGGCGGCCGTCAACCACTCCCTTCCCCGGCTGATTGAAGAAGACGACATCCGCGGCGACGTGCACATGCATACCGTGGAAACAGACGGGCATAACAGCATCCAGGAAATGGCCGAGGCCGCCCATGCGCGGGGCCTGCAATATATCGCCATCACCGAGCACTCCAAGAACCTGGCCATGGCCCGCGGCCTGGACGAGAAGCGGGCGCTCGAGCACCTGGGGCGTATCCGCGCAGCCGACCGAGCGATGGAAGGCCGTATCCGGATCTTCACCGGCATCGAGGTGGATATCCTGGCCGACGGCGCGCTCGACCTCGACGATGAAGTCCTGGCCCAGATGGACGTGGTGATCGCCAGCGTCCACAGCCGTTTTGACCAGCCGCGCGAGGAGATGACGGCAAGGGTTCTGCGGGCCATCGAAAACCCGCATGTCCGCATCCTCGGCCATCCGACGGGACGGCAGATCCTGCGCCGCGAGCCATTCTTCATCGACCTCGCCGCGATCTTCAAGCGCGCCGCCGAGCTGGATGTGGCCATGGAGCATAACGCCGCCCCGGCGCGGTTAGACCTGTGCGACCGCAACCTGCGCCTGGCCAAGGAACTGGGCTGCAAGATCTTGATCAATACGGACTCCCATGACACCCGCGAGCTGGGTTTCATGACCTATGGAGTGAGGCAGTTACGCCGCGCCTGGCTGACCCCGGACGATGTGCTGAACACCCGCGGGCCGGAAGAACTCCTGGCCGCGCTGCGGCCCCGCTCCGCCCCCGCCGCAACTCAGAACTCGCGAAAATAGCCGAACGTCGGATATTGAACACAAAACAACGGCGAGCAAACTTCAGGGCATCCCACGCACTGCCGCCGCTACGTGTGCGTACGAAGTGCAGAGGCAGCAATTCCAGGAGCAATCTCATCGGAGGTTTTATTGGGCGCTTTGCGCCGTTCATTTAACCCACCGGCTCCAGATGCGCGGTGAAATGGCGCAGGAACGGGGCCTGGTAAGAGAGGCGCAGGCCGCGGATGTTTTCGCGATTGGCCCAGACGTCCAGGATGACCTCGACGACGTAGTCGATATGGCTCTGGGTGTAGACACGACGGGGAATGGCCAGCCGCACCAGGTCCATCTGGGCGGCGGCGCCGAACATCAGGCTTCCGATCTCCACCGAGCGCACGCCGCCTTCGAGGTAGAGCTCGCAGGCCAGCGCAACGCCGGGAAATTCGTCCGCCGGAATGTGGGGCAAAAACGCGCGGGCATCGAGGTAGATGGCATGGCCGCCGGGCGGCTGCACAATGGGCACGCCTTCAGACGCAATGTGATTGCCCAGGTACGCGGTGGACGCGATGCGATAGCGAAGATAGTCCTCCTCCAACGCCTCCTGAATGCCCACGGCGATGGCTTCCAGGTCGCGACCGGCCAGCCCGCCGTAGGTGGGATAGCCTTCGGTGAGGATCAGGAGGTCCTTTTCCTGCTGGGCGAGCAGGTCGTCGTTGGTGCACAGGAAGCCGCCGATGTTGGCCATGCCGTCTTTTTTGGCGGACATGGTGCAGCCGTCGCCCAGGCGGAACATCTCCTGCGCAATCTCCTTCGGCGACTTGTTTTCATAGCCTTTCTCGCGGATCTTGATGAACCAGGCATTTTCGGCGAAGCGGCAGGCGTCGAAATAAAGCGGAATCCGGTGCCGGCGGCACAGGGCGCTGACCTGGCGGGCGTTT
>CAVREL010000004.1:0-74144 GCA_963720105.1 uncultured Acidobacteriota bacterium
CTACCCGCGCAGCCAGCTCACCTTCTGCGGCTCAGCCCGCCTCGCCGCGCACCTGAACAACCACGTCGGCGTCAGCGACGACGAGCAAGGCGCCCCGGTCTGGATCTGCCAGCACCTCACCCGGACCTGGCAGGCCATCTGGCCCGCACAAAAACATTTCGACTGAGCCGCCGCCCGCAGCCGCCAGTCAAACCCGCCGCGGCGGGCAGACGACGCCAGGCAGGCTCCTTCGATCAGCCGCCACCACCCTGCCCCGATAGCTGACGGCGATCCGGAGTGCCCAGCGTGCACCGACACCACCACGAGCGTCGTCACAGCCGCGGTGGCCGCACGCACAATTCTCGGGTGAGCATCATTAAGGCGAGCGAGACAGGGTGCCATCCCGCGCGGGAAATGCCTTCGCGCCGGCTGGTGCGATTACCGCGCTGTGCCTGCCGTGCTGCGCGGCCGCGGGCGGCCAGCCGTTCTCAGCCGCGACCGCCTCCGCTTCTGTCTGCAGCCTGCGTGGCCGGTCGGGATGCGGCCGTCAGCAGGGTGATGTGCTGGCGTATGCGCCCAGGATCGGCGCCGAGCCGGATGAGGACGGCGGCGCCGGCGGCGCCGGGCTCATCTATCAGGGCCAGCAGGATGTGCTCGGGGCCGATGTAGTTATCGCCGCGCCGGAGCGCGGCGCGCAGCGACAGTTCCAGGACGTTCCTGGCCCGGGCTGTCCACGGTGCGCGCCCGTGCTTCGGGGGGTGCGGGCTGGGGCGGGTGAGCTGCCCGGCCTGCTGGCGTATGGCCTCCAGGTCCAGTCCTGCCGATTCCAGGGCGGTGGCGGCGGCGCCTCCGGCGCCGGTGAGGCCGAGCAGCAGGTGCTCGGTGCCGACGCGGTCATGGCCGCGTCGGCTGGCTTCCTGCTGGGCCAGGATCACCACCTGGCGTGCCTGGCCGCTGAATCGCTGATGCATGCGCTGCCTCTTCCGCGACGTCGGCCCGATGCAGCCCGGTTTGTACCACGGCGTGCGCAGATCGGCAACCCGCACCTGCCATTGCCAGTCTGCGGGCCCGGGCCATGGCGTCAGTGCGCGCCCCGGGCGGCACTGCCGCTCGGCTGCAGCCCGGACGACCGGACGCTGACCAGCCGCCTGGCCGGGTCATCCTGGTAGAAGAAGCCGCCGGCGGACAGCGCCAGCCCGGCGATCTCAGCAGGCCGAGGCTCATGCCTGGATCCGGCAGTCCCCGCGAGCCTGACCAGACCACGATGCCTGACTAGCTCTGGCTGCGAGCCAGGCGCAAGATCCGCCGTTATGCGCGGCTTTGTTATCCTCGGCCCTCGCCAGTTAAGCAGTGCAGATCTGAGTAATATGCGCACCGCCCAAACTCAGCCAAGACAATGGTCGCTGGCTCAGAGTCGTTGTACGGGTGATCGAAGATCACCAAGCCCTTGGGCCGTATAACGCCAGATACACGGGTGATCATCGCTCAAATTTTGGAAAGACATGCGGAGATGACTCCTGATGGGCCGTGCGGCACGCCACCGCCATCGGCTGGCCAGTACGCCCTCAGATTCCGGGCCGCGCGGGGATACCAGTCGGCCGCCTGCCGGTAACCGAATTGCTGCGCTGGCGCGACCTCCCGTAACCAGGGCAGCATGGGCTGGCCGGCTGGAATGGCGGGTGAGCGGGCGGATGCCTACGCCGGCAAGGCGGAGCCTGGGATAAGGCATTTCTTCTGCGTGGATGCGGCTGCCTCAATCTGGGCGGGTCATCGCGGCAGCGGGGCGCAGCCGGGCGGCCCGCCAGCCTCCGAGCGCGCCTGCCAGGACCCCGCCGGCAACGGCGACGGTGACGGCGGTCATGAGCACGCCGGTGGTGACTGGCGCGCGGACGGCTGCCGATACGATGCGCGATCCCGCGGGTGCGGACAGCCTCGGCGCAGCCACGTCGATCAGCGCCGCGCCCGCATACCCGAGCGCAGCGCCTGCCACCGCGCCGATGACGGCGGTCACTGCCGATTCGGCCATGACCTGGCCGGCGATCCGGCTGCTGCGCCAGCCGAGCGCCTTCAGCGTGCCGAACTCCCGCACGCGCCGGATCACCGCGATCATCGTGAAGACGACAGCCTGGCCGGACGCGGCGATCAGCACCGCGACCGGCACCACGGTGCCGAGGAACCGGGTCAGGTTAAGGTCCAGGCGCAGCGACCGGGCCGCCGCGCTGGCCTGGTCATGCTGTCCGGAGAGCGCGTGCAGGACTGCGGCGTAGGCGCTGGTCGCCCCGTCTGATGCGGCAGTCGCCGTGATCAGCAGTCCTGCTCCCACCGCGAGGCCCAGCGCGGTGGCAGCGGCCTGCCGGATGCGGCCCCGCAACTCCCGCGCCATGTATGTCAGGAACACGCGTCCTCCCCGGGCGCCCGGCACCGGGGTGGCGGCGTGGCGGCGTGGCACAATCCTGTGCGGGCCCCTTTGGCACGCACCGGAAGAAAGCTGCAGACGGCATGTGAATGGCGTGGCCGCGAGCCAGGGCGGACTAGCGACGTTGACGCATGCCTACGGTGCCGGGAAGACGAGCCCAGAAATGGCATTGCTTGCCAGGGCGGCTTCGTCGCTTCGCGGCAGCAGCAGCCATGTGCACTGCCGGGACGGAGATGAGCGCTTCGCGGCTCGGCCTGCCTGCCGCGTCCCGGCTGGCGCTGGCGTATACCCCGGCTTGCAGAGCTCGCGCCCGCGGAGGTCCGCGCCCATAGGGTCCGCATCACAGGGACCAGAGGGCTTCGGTCGGTGACAGGCGGGCGGCGCGGATGGCGGGCAGCAGCCCGGCGACGGCGCCGATGAGCGAGGGCGGCAGCCAGCCCGCCGGCCCAGGCCTCGGCCGGGATGACGATGGCCCAGCCCTTGGTGTGGGCGTAGACGGCGGTGGAGACGGCGCCGAGCGATGACCCCGGCGACGCCGCCGATCAGCGCGAGCAGGATCGCCTCGGAGAGGAACTGGATGCGGATCTGGCCCCTGGTGGCGCCCAGGGCCCGGCGCAGCCCGATCTCCTAGCGCCGTTCGAGCACCGAGATGACCATGATGTTGGCGACGCCGACCGCGCCGACGAGCAGCGCGACCGCGCCCAGGCCGAGGAACAGGGTGTCGAACGCGCTCGCGGCGTCGGCCTGGGCGATGAGCGCGGCGGAGGGCTGGGAGACGTCGACCTCGCTGGGGTTCTCGGGGTTGGCCGGGGCGGCGAGCAGGTTGTCGACGGTGGTCGACCTGGCTGTGTCCGGGCCCGCAGGTAGATCGTCGGAGGGGTGCCCGTCGAAGCCGAGGTAGTTCTGCGGCGGCGGGGAAGCCGACCAGGACCGAGGTGTCGAGCTCGGGGGCGAGCGCGGCGGGGTTGAGGATGCCGACCACGTAGAACCACTGGTCGCCGACCCAGATCCGCTCGCCGGGGAAGATCCGGTCGATGCCGAGCCGCTGGGCGGCCTCGGCGCCGAGCACGGCGACCGGCTCTCGGGCGGTGGCGGCGTTGAGGTAGCTGCCCTGGGCGATGCTGGTGCCGACGACGGCGGGCAGGCCGAGGCTGGCGGCGTCGACGCTCAGGGCGTTGGTGTCGATGGCGGGGATGAGCGGGCTGCGGTAGACGTCGGCGTTGCTGACCGTGCCGGTGTACTGCACTGCGGTGACCGGGCCGATCCGGCCGATCATGCCGGGCGCGGCGTCGGGCAGCTCGGCGGTCTGGCCGACGAAGGTCTGCCCGTTGGTGACGGTGAGCAGGTTGGTGCCCAGAGCTGGCGATCTCGGCGAGCAGCCCGGCCGGCGAGGACGAGGACAGGCCGAGGACGGCCACGATGGCGGCGACCCCGATGGCGATGCCCAGCGCGGACAGCGCCGGCCCGCAGCTTGCGGGTGCGCAGCCCGACGCTGGCCAGCCGGGCCAGATCCCGCGGCCGCAGCCGAGCCGCGCGGACGGCCGACGGGCGGCCGGTCCGGCTGCGATGGTCATGAGCTTCCTTCGCTGCGCGGGCCGGGTGAGCTCGCCCGGCGGGGACCGGGCCGGTGTCGGTGACGATGTGCCCGTCGAGCATCTCGATGCGCCGCCGCATCCGGGCGGCGATGGCGTGGTCGTGGGTGATCACGATGATCGTGGTACCGGCGGTGTTGAGCTCTTCCAGCAGGGCGAGGAGCGCCGCGCCGGTGCCGGAGTCGAGGTTCCCGGTCGGCTCGTCGGCCAGCACGATCGGCGGGCGGCCCGCGATCGCCCGGGCGATCGCGACCCGCTGTCGCTCCCCGCCCGACAGCTGGGTCGGCCGCGCACCAGCGCGGTGCGCCAGCCCGACCCGGTCCAGCGCGGCCAGCGCGAGCTGGCGGCGCCGGGCGCGGGGCACCCCGGCGTACAGCAGTCCGTCGGCGACGTTGTCGATGCACGTTCTCGTGCTCGGCCAGGAAGAACTGCTGGAACACGAACCCGATCCGCGTCGCCCGCAGCGCGGACAGCTCCCGGTCGTTCATCCGCGGCGATGTCCAGGCCGGTGACCCGCACCGTCCCGGCGGTGGGCCGGTCCAGCGTGCCCATCAGGTGCAGCAGCGTGGTCTTGCCCGAGCCCGACGGGCCGACGATGCCGGCCAGCTCCCCGGCGGTCACCGCCAGGCTCACCTGATCCAGCGCCCGCACCGGCCGCGACCCCGGGTACTCCTTGGTCACCCGGTCCAGCTCCAGCACCGGCGCCGCGCGCCAGACCGCGGCGGTCCCGGCGGCGGCCGCCTCCGCATAGGCGCTCACGTCGCCGGCACCACGACGAGCTGCCCGGTGGTCAGCGACCCGGTCACCTGCACCATGCCGGAGGTATCGTCGAACAGCCCGACCGAAACGGGCACCAGGCGCCGGGTGCTGCCCGCGCCGGCCACCTCGACCGCGTACCCGCCCGAGGACCGGGCCAGCAGCGCGTCCACCGGCACCGCCAGCACCGGGCCGGGGCTGCTGGCGGTGGTGATCTCCACCGTCACCGGCGCCTGATCCAGGGTCCCGGCCGCCGCCGGGCGGGTGAGCTTCACCGTCACCGGGATCGTGGCGTTGCTGCCCGACCCGGAGGCCACCGTGCCCACCGAGGAGACCGTCCCCCGCGTGCTGGACCCCAACCAGTCGAATTTCCTGTCTTATGCGTGGATGCCGCGCTCGCAAGTAGGCGAGCCCCGCAACCCGGTGGGCACCCTGTGGCAAACACCCATCTTCCCTAACTTCGGCGTGCGCCTGATCGTGCGGTGAATCTGCTCTCCTAGTCCCAGTCCCTCATCCGCGTCACCCCTGACACGCCGCGTCTGTGCTGACACGTTTCCGTGCCCTATCAAGCCTGATAAGTACACTGTTTTCAGCGTTTCCTGCTTGGCAAACCCCGTGCACTTCTTCCCAGCGCAGGCGGAAGGGCCAAGGGGGACGCGATGAAGACACACAGCAGGCTGGCAGTGATTCTGGTGGTGAAGGCGGCCGCAATGTTTACCACCACGGCCGCAGCCCAACAGGCGGTTCAGCAGCCGGCGCCGGTTCAGCGCGAAATCGTCGTGAGCCTCGAGGATCACAAGCTGGCCCTGGTGGAAAACGGCGAAGTCAAGAAGATCTACACCGTGGCCGTCGGCAAGCCATCCACCCCGAGCCCCGAGGGCACCTACACCATTGGGCGCCGGGTCAAGAATCCCACGTATCACCACGACGGAAAAACAGTGCTTCCGGGGCCGGGCAATCCGGTGGGCACGCGCTGGATGGGCCTGTCCAAGTCGGGATACGGAATCCATGGAACCAACGAGCCGAAGTCGATCGGCAAGGCTGCTTCACACGGCTGCATCCGCATGGCCAGGGCCGATCTCGAAGAGTTCTACGAGTTGGTGGCGGTGGGCGACACGGTCCGCCTGATCGGTCGCCGCGATGAAGAAACGGCGCGCCTCTTCGGCCCGGATGACGTGACAGCCCCGGCGGTTCAGCCTGCGCAGACGGCCAATTCTGACGCCACCCCGGCCGCTCCTGCCGCTGCCGATCCGGCGCCGGCAACGCCGGCGGCCTCCCTGGGAACGCGCTAAAGGAGAATGCCCCGTGCCCCGTCTTCGCGACAGCTTTTAGTCGCGAAGGCGGGAAACCACGAACCCCGAAACCGCGCGAAAGGAGGATGCCTATGCCACTGCTTGATGAAGCCGCCAATGGATTGGGAACGGTGCTCCTGCCGGTTGTCGCGGGATTGCTGTTTGAGGAACTCACATTCGGAGGACTGGTCCGGCTGCTGATCGCTCCACGGCCGGCGACCCACAAAACTTCAGAGCGCAATCACCCTGCAGTAAGAAACGGAGAAAGAAAATGCTCGCACTGAAGATGTTGCTCGCCGTGGCTGGGGCGCTGTTGCTCGCAGCGGCTCTGGCCATTCCGCTGATGACCATCGTTAACCGCATCCGCCGGATGCGGAAAGCCGCCGCGGAAGGAACTTCGGAAACCGAAATCGAGCCGGGAGAAATCCCCTGGCGCGGCCCTTTGGCGCTGGCGCTGGTGGCCTGCCTGCCACTGCTGATTGCCTCGAGCATCGTTGTGGTCCCGGCAGGAATGGGCGCGGTGCGCATCAGCCAGATCAGCGGCACGCTACCCGGCACGCTCTACCCGGGGATGCATTTCATTATGCCGTTGGTCGAATCCGTCGAAACATTCGATCTGCGCGATCATCTCTTCACCGCCGGCATCGTGGAAGGCGCAAACAAGACGGCGCAGAAGGGTAGCCTCAGCGTGCAGTCGCGCGAAGGACTCAACATCGGGCTGGCCATCACGGTGCGCTACCGGCTCGATCCCAGCAAGCTCTCCAGCGTGCAGTCGCGCCTGCCGCAGCCCGCGGACAAAGAGCTGGTGCCGCCGGTGGTGGCCAGCGCGTGGCGCGAGCTGGCCCCCCAGTACACGGTGCGCGAAATCTTCTCCAGCAAGCGCGAAGAGGTGCGCGCCAAAGCCGACGGCATCATCACCAAGAAGCTGGCCGCCGACGGCATCGTGGTGGAAGAAGTGATGCTGGCCGACATCCAGTTGCCGGAGGAGTACGCCAAGGGCCTGGAGGGCTTGCTGCTGAAGGAGCAGGAGGACGACCAGCTCAACATCCAGACCGAAATCCAGCAGAAGCAGGTGAGGATCGCCGAGCTTGAGGCCGAAGCCCAGGAGCGCCAGAAGATCAAGGAGGCGGAAGGCGATGCGCAGTCCAAGGTGCTCGAGGCCAAGGGCGAAGCCGACGCCATGCAGTACACCCTGCCGCTGAAGCAGAAGCAGATCGAGCAGTCGAAGCTGGAAGCCGAAGCGCGCAAGGAAGCCACCATCCAGAACGCCCAAGCCGATGCCGAGGCCAAGGTGATTGACGCCAAGGCCGAGGTGCAGCGCCGCAACCTGCTGGCCGATTCGGAAGCCAACCGCATCAAGGTGGTGGCCGCGGCCAACGCCGAGCGCATGACCAGCGAGGCCGAACTGCTGAACAAATCTCCGCTGCTGATCAACAAGATCATCGCGGAGCGGCTCTCGGACAAGATCCAGGTGGTGATGGTTCCGTCCGACGGCAAATTCTTCTTCGCCAACGACGTCTTCAAAGCGTCGATGACAAACCCGGTCATCAAGCAGGAAATGGACGGCCAGGACGATCCTCCGCCCGCCAAGCCCGGACATTGAGGTGTCGGTGTCAGGTTCCACACCATTCCGTGCCCCATCTTCGCGACTTCTTTCTGTCGCGAAGGTGGGAGACCACGATCGCTGACATCCGCAAACAAAGCCTGTTCATCGTTGGGTGCCCCGTCCTGGCTCTGCTAGGGCGGGGTTACTCCCTGAAAACTGATAACTCTCCACGATATAATCCGCGCAGAACCAATCGCAGAAAGCAGTGGGGCCATGAAGCTGTTCCGAGTGACAGGATGGGCATGTGCGCTGCTGATGGGGTGCGCGCTTTTGACTGCGCAAACGGCGATCCAATGGAACCAGCCCGCCACCGCTCTCGCCGACCAGATCGCCGCCGTCCTCGGCCCCGGTCAGGCGACGCTGACCATTCGCAATCTCACTTCGATCGCCGACTCCGACGTTCCCCTTATCCGCGCCTTAATTGAGAAAGATCTGAAAGCTCATGGCGTCGTCATTGCGAGCGGCGATAGCGCCAACACTATCCGCATCACCCTCAGCCAGAATGATCGCGAACGGCTCTGGGTAGGCGAAATCATCCAGGGCAATGAGGCGCGCGTGGTGATGGTTCCGGCCGGCTCGGGTGGCGCGCTAATCAGTGCCGTCGCCGACTACATGACACTGCGCCGGGAGCGGCTGCCCATCCTGACAGAGTCCGGCTCGGGCCGGCTTCCGGAAGACCCGGTTCTCGGCGCACTCGAGAACCAGGATTCCTTCCTGATCCTTCGCTCTTACGGTATCGAAATACTCGCCTTCGGCAACGGCGGATGGCTGCATCAAAAGACAATTTCTCTCGATGACCGTCGCCAGTTCTCACGCGACCCGCACGGCGTCCTCATCCCCAGCTCCGATCGCGACAGCTTTACATCCTTCATTGGATCCTCGGAATGCTCCGGCGCTTACGCCCCCGCCTCAACCACAGCCGCTCATCCGGCCGACAACTGGACCATTCGTTGCCACGCCAGCGACGAGCCCTGGCCGATGATCCGCAACTACGACCCAGCCAATCCTGTCACCATCAAGGCGTTCTACAATTCAGCCCGCAACTACTTCACCGGCGTGATCACGCCCAGCCTGGGAGTCGATCTTCCGCCGTTTTACTCCGCCGCGCTGCTGACGCGGCCAAACGGGCCGGCGCTGCTCATCGGCGGCGTCGACGGCAAGGTGCAGATTGTTGATAACGGCGCTCTGAAGCCGGTGAGCGGCGCGCGCGACTGGGGCAGCGATTTCGCGGTTCTCAAATCCGGCTGCGGATCGGGCGCGCAGGTGATCGCCTCCGGCTCGGGCGAGGCCGCCGGCGACAGCCTGCGGGCCTACGAACTTCCCGCGCAGGAAGCCGTACCGGCCAGCGCGCCGCTGACCATGAATGGCGCTGTCACGGCATTGTGGCCCGCGACCGACGGCAAAAGCCTGCTGGCCGCGGTGCGGCAAGCGTCGGGCGATTACGAGGTGGATCGTGTTACGGCGCTTTGCAATTAGTTTTTTATTGGTCTCGGTCAGCGTCCTCGCCGCAGCGCGGACCCGCCCGCACTACGGCGGCAGATTGCGCGTGGAGATTGAAGGCGACCCCTGGCAGCAGCCCAACGGGATTGCCCGCCGCCTGGTTTATGACGGCCTCACGCGCATGGACTCCGGCGGATTCGTGGCGCCCGCGCTGGCGGTGGAGTGGAAAGCGGACAACGACTACCATCGCTGGCAATTCCGCCTGCGTCCCGGGGTGCATTTCAGCGACGGCACGGCGCTCACCTCGGTCAACGTGGTCAGTTCGCTGAATGCTTCCTGCGCAAGCAATTGCCCGTGGGGAGCGGTTCGCGCCTTGGGCGCTTCAGTCGTATTCACCAGTGACTCACCGATGCCGGTCCTGCCGGCGCTGCTCGGCGGCGATGCGTTTCTCATCGCGCTCCCCAATCCGAACCCCGGCAGCGATGACCGTCTTCTCGGCACCGGCGCCTTTCAAACCGCGGGTTTCGCCAATAACGTTCTCAAGCTCACGGCCAATGAGAATTGCTGGCAGGGGCGGCCGTTTGCCGACGCCATTGAGATTCAGGTGCAACGCGCCATCCGCGATCAGTGGCTCGATCTGAGCGTGGGCCGCGCCGACGTTGTGGAGGTTCCCGCCGAGCAGTTGCGCCAGGCGCAGCAGAATCATCTGCGGCTGCTCACGTCGGCCCCGGCCACGCTGCTGGCACTCGAGGTCAGCGATGCGGGCGCACTGGCCAATCCCATGCTGCGCGCGGCCATTTCGCTGGCCATTGACCGCAGCGCTCTTTCCAACGTGATCTATCAGAAACAAGGTGAAGTGACGGGAAGCCTTCTGCCGGAGGGCGTCAGCGGATACTCCTTCCTCTTTCCCACGGAGCGCGATCTGAACAAGGCGAACGAACTGCGCGGAGGGCTCGCGCCGCCGCAACTCACGCTCGCCTCCGGGGCCGGCCCAACGATGCAGCTCGCCGCCCAGCGCATCGCGCTCAACCTTCGCGAAGCGGGATTCAATGTCCAGGTGATCGCGGGAACCCAACATGGCGACCTGAACCTGCAGGCGTTTGCGCTGGAGGGTCGCGACCCGCAGTCGGCGCTGGAATCGCTGCTGCGCGCCGCGGGACAGGCCACTCCCGTGGATGACGCTGCGCCGGCGGCTCTCTACAAAGCGGAGCGCGAGTTCCTCGATCGCCACACTCTGATTCCGCTTCTCTACCTGCCGCGCGCCTATGCCGCTTCCGGGCGGGTGCGCGATCTGCGTCTGGATGCAGCGGGCACGCCCGGCCTGGCCGACGCCTCGCTTGGGGACGCGCCATGAGCCTGCGCCAGAAGCTCCTATTACTGGTTTCGGTCACGGTGGCGGCCACCGTCACGGCCGTGTCGTGGACCGTGCTGGTGCGCATCAAGCAGGTCTTCAATCAACGCGATCAGCAGGACACGGCGCTGGTCATCAGCCAGTTCCAGCGTGAATTTCAACACCATTCCGAACAGGTAGCCGCGGCGGTCGACCGGCTGGCCCGCGGCGAGCACGTGCGCGCGATGGCGTTCGAGATTGTGCAGTCGGGCGACACCGCTCCCTACCTCACCGAGGCGCAGACGCTGGCCACGCAGGCGCAGTTGGACTTTCTCGAGATCGTGGGGCCGGACGGCAACGTGATCAGTTCCGCGCAATGGCCGGCGCGCTTCGGCTACCCCGAACCAGCGGCAAAGCAATCGGAAGAGGCCGCGTTTCTGAAGCGGGAGGATCTTCCCGACAACAACACGGCGCTGGGGCTGTTTGCCATGCGCGCGGTGCGTGGCGCCGAGCCCGCGGTGCGCCTCATCGGCGGGCGGCGGCTCGATCAGAGCTTTCTCGCCGATTTGCCGGTCGCACCGGGACTGCAGGTGTTTCTGTATAACGACTCCGCCCCGTCGGCAACCGGAGCAACGGCACCGCCCGATGCATTCGATCCCAAATACGTTATAGGCGCGAACGGCGAGGTGCCGGCCGCCGCCAAATACCTGGCGCTCATCACGTCCGCGCTCAAAACCGGGCAACAAACCAGCAACATCCTCTACCTGACAGGCCGCCGCGAGGACAGCGTGAGCGCCACCGCGATTCCCCTGAAAAATGACGCGGGCAACGTACTGGCTGTACTTACCGTGGCGCTTCCGCGCGCGGACATGGTACAGGCCCAGCAACACATCCGGGCCATTTCATATAGCGTTGCAACCATCGGAATTCTGCTCTCCATCGGCTTGAGCCTGTGGATCGCGGCGCGGGTATCGCGGCCCATCGAGCGGCTGGCTCGCGCCGCCGGGGACGTGGCCTCCGGCCACTGGGATGTGCAGGTTCCCGAACAGGGCCGCGATGAGCTCAGTGTGCTGGCGCGCAGCTTCAATCATATGACCGGCGAGTTGACCAGCCAGCGCGACCGCCTTGTCCAGACCGAACGCGTCGCCGCGTGGCGCGAGCTTGCCCGGCGCCTGGCGCACGAACTCAAGAACCCGCTGTTCCCCTTGCAGCTCACGGTGGAGAACCTGGCGCGTTCCCGCCAACTGCCCCCCGAGGAGTTCGAGGAAGTCTTTCGCGAGAGCACGCAGACACTGGGAATGGAGATCGCCAACCTGAAGACGATCATCGGCCGCTTCAGCGACTTCAGCAAAATGCCCCGACCGGAACTGGAGCGCATCGACGCCAAAGATGTCATCGAGAGAGTGCGGGCGCTGTATGGCGCGGGCGCGCCGAACGGGATCCATTTCGAGATCCGCGTAGCGGGCGAACCCATGCCTCTGGACGCCGATCCGGAACTGCTGCATCGCGCGCTGTCGAACCTGGTTCTGAACGCTCGCGATGCCATGCCCGACGGCGGCACGATCATGCTCTCGGCGCGTCCTGCCGGGGACCAGGTGGAGATTCGTGTCTCCGATACCGGCCAGGGCCTCACGCCCGAGGAATGCGAGCGGCTGTTCACGCCCTACTACACCACCAAGCAGCATGGCACCGGGCTGGGCCTGGCTATCGTGCAATCGGTCATTGCCGACCACAAGGGTAAGATTGCAGTGGAGAGCCGCGCCGGCGAGGGCGCCACGTTTATCATCACGCTACCGAAATCCGCACAGTCATGACCGCAAAAGCGAAGATTCTTATCGTCGACGACGAGGCCAACACGCTGGCATCGCTGTCGCGCGCCTTTCGCCTTGCCGGGCACGAAGCCGTGGTGTGCGACAACGCGGCGCGCGGATTGGAAGTGGCGCAGAGCCAGCCGTTCGACCTGATCCTGAGCGACGTGGTGATGCCGCGCCGCGATGGGCTCGCGCTGCTCGAGGATTTGAAGACCGCAGGCGTGACCGCGCCCGTGGTGATGATGAGCGGGCAGGCGCATATCGAGATGGCGGTGCGGGCAACGCGGCTCGGGGCGCTCGATTTCCTCGAAAAGCCGCTTTCGACAGAAAAACTCCTCGTCACCCTCGAAAACGCGCTGAAGCTCACACGCCTGGAAGCCGAAAACCGCGACCTGCGCACGCGCGTAGGCAGGCACACGCTGGTGTGGACGGGCGAGACCATGCGCCGCGTGATGGCGCAGATCGAGCGGGTGGCGGCCAGCGAGTCGCGTGTCTGCATCTACGGCGAGACCGGCACGGGCAAGGAACTTGTGGCCCGCACGCTGCATGAACAGAGCCATCGCGCCGGAGGGCCGTTCGTGACGCTGAACTGCGCCGCGGTGCCCGCCGAGTTGATCGAGAGCGAGCTTTTCGGCCACGAGAAGGGCTCCTTCACCGGCGCGGCCCAGCGGCACACGGGCAAGTTCGAACAGGCGCATCGCGGCACGCTGTTTCTGGACGAGATCGGCGATATGCCCACCGCCATGCAGGCCAAGCTGCTGCGCGTGCTGGAAGAAGGCGAGGTGGAGCGCATCGGCGCCGACAAGCCCACCACCGTGGACGTGCGCGTGATCGTGGCCACCCATCGCAACCTCGAACAGCTCATCGAGGCGGGCACATTCCGCCGCGACCTCTATCATCGCGTGGTCGTGTTTCCGGTGGAGCTGCCGCCGCTGCGCCGGCGATGCGAAGACCTGCCGGCGCTGGTGGTTCACTTCGTTCGCCAGGTGAGCGCGCAGAACGGATGGAAGCCGGCGGCCTTCGCTCCCTCGGCGATCGACGCGCTGAAGGAATACCCGTGGCCCGGCAATATTCGCGAACTGCGCAACGTGGTGGAGCGGCTGCTGCTTCTCGCCGACGGCGAGATCGATCGCGAGGCGGTGGCCCGGGCTTTGCCCGCCCTGCAGCGATCGCCAGAGCCGGCCAACCGGCCGCTCGGCCCGGACGGCGCCGCGGCCTGCACCGGCCCCCTCGCCCACCGCGTACAGGATTTCGAACGCGCGACCGTCCTGGCCGAACTCGAACGCAATCATCACAACGTGACCCAGACGGCGCGCGCTCTCGGCCTGGAGCGCAGCCATCTCTACAAGAAATGCCAGCAGCTCGGCATCGACCTCCAAGCCAACCGCGACTAACTGCGCCCGGGCAACAAATCTCCGTGCCCCATCTTCGCGACTTCTTTCTGTCGCGAAGGTGGGATGCAACGAACCTCGACGTGCACCCCGTATGATGGTGGGGATCAAACCGTCGGGGGAACCCAGCAAAACATGCGCCGCCTTCTTTGTGCCGCTGTCGTTGCCGTCGCGTTCGCGCCTGCCTGTTACGCGCAGGACACGCTCTATCCTCCTCGCGAGCAACAATTCCCTCCCCCGGCGTGCATGAACCTGCACTTCGCCTGGGAGGGCCCGCAGGCTCCCTGCCCGCCTTTCGTCCATGATCGCTGGCTGCTCGATCTCAAGCACTGGCGCGATGAACGCAAGATCCGCATCGCCTACGATCCCTCGCGCTACGACCTGCCGGAATTGCGCTGGACGCAATCCAGCTTCATCCAGCCGCAGATGATGGTGCACGACCGCTACTTCTACGATCCGGTGGCGGGCCGCTACACCGTCGACCGCTACCTCGACGATCTCGCGAAGCGCTACGGCGGGATCGATGCGGTGCTCATCTGGTCCACCTATCCGAATATGGGCATCGACGACCGCAACCAGCTCGAGATGGTGCAGTCGATGCCCGGCGGCATCGACGGCCTGAAGCAGATGGTCGCCGATTTCCATCGCCGCGGCGTACGCGTGCTTTTCCCCATGATGATGTGGGACGAAGGCACGCACCAGCCGGCGCAACCGTGGCCCGACGCGATCGCCGCGTTGATGAAGGCGATCGGCGCGGACGGCATTAACGGCGACACGCAGGACGGCGTTCCGCTCGGCTTCTCGCTGGCGGCGGAGAAAGCCGGGCACCCACTGGCGTTCGAGCCAGAAGGCAGCCCCAGCGATGAGGCAATCGCGTGGAACGTGATGAACTGGGGCCAGTACAGCTTTCCATTTATTCCCATGGTCGACCGGTTCAAGTGGCTGGAGACGCGCCACATGGTCAACATCAGCGACCGCTGGAACCACGACAAGACCGCCGACCTGCAGTTCGCGTTCTTCAACGGCGTGGGCTGGGAAAGCTGGGAGAACATCTGGGGCATCTGGAACGGCATCACGCCGCGCGATGCCGAAGCCACGCGGCGCATGGCGGCCATGGAGCGCGCGGTGGCGCCGTTCCTGGTCAGCCCGCAGTGGGAGCCGCTGTTTCCCATGCACAACTTCGGCGTCTACGCCAGCAAGTGGCCGCTGGGCAACGAGACTGTCTGGACCATTGTCAATCGCAATCCCTACGACATCGGCGGCCCGCAGATGGATGTGTTCGTGAACCCGGGCATGCGCTATTTCGATCTTTATCACGGCGTCGAGCTGAAGCCGCAGATCGAGGGCCCGCTCGCGGTGTTGAGTTTTGATCTTGAAGCGTACGGATATGGCGCGATCCTGGCCACGCCCGGGGAGCCGAACGAGAAAATCCGGGCGCTGCTGCAGCGCATGGCAGAGATGACCAGGAAACCGCTGGCGAGTTTTGCCCACGAATGGACGGTTCTGCCGCAGCAGATGGTGGAAATCCCTGCCACCAGGCCGGCAGCCGAAGCGCCCGCGGGCATGGTGCGCATTCCCGGCGGCGACTTCGTGTTCAGAGTGCACGGAACGGAGATCGAGGGAGGCGCCGACGACGGCGTGGACGTGCAGTATCCATGGGAGGATTCGCCGCGGCGCTTTCACGAACACACCGTGCAGATCAAGCCATTCTTCATCGACACGTATCCCGTGACCAATGCTCAGTTCAAGGAGTTTCTCGACGCGACGCACTACGCGCCGCGGGACACGATCGACTTTCTGCGCGACTGGACGAACGGAACCTATCCGCAGGGATGGGACAGCCGGCCTGTGACCTGGGTTTCAATGGAAGATGCGCGCGCGTACGCCCGATGGGCCGGCAAACGCCTGCCGCACGAGTGGGAGTGGCAGGTAGCCGCAGAGGGGACCGACGGCCGCGCGTATCCCTGGGGCAACACGCCGCCTTCCCTGAACGTCCAGATGCCTGCACCCGACCAGGGACGCACCATGCGCGGGCCCGACCCGGTGAATGCACACCCGCTGGGGGCCAGTCCGTACGGCGTCATGGACATGGTGGGCAACGTCTGGCAATGGGCTGACGAGTTCACTGACGAGCACACCCGCGCGGCGATCGTACGCGGCGGCAGCTACTACCAGCCGCAAGGCTCCATCTGGTATTTCCCCCAGGCTTATCGCAATGACGAGCACAGCAAGGTGCTGCTGATGGCGCCCGGCTATGACCGGTCGGGCGGGGTGGGATTCCGGTGCGTAAAGGATGCGGAGTAGCTAATAGCTATTAGCTATTAGCGGGCAGTCGAAGGACCTGCTTTTCTAATCCCTGAACCCTGATCCCTGATGCATGTCTTTTCACGCCACTTCATTCTCCAGCGTCCCAATGGGATCAATCGTGATGCGGATCGTGTCGCCCTTGGCCAGGGTGAACGAGCTTGGCGGCACAATCCCTGTGCCCGTCATCAGAAAACATCCATTGGGGAACGAGTTGTCGCGGAAAAGAAATTCAACCAGCGTCTGCGGATCGCGCTTAAGTTCTGACAGCGCGACGGAACCCTCAAACTCGATCCTCTCTTTGCGCACGATCTCCAGCAGGATCTGGGTGGAGTGCGCCAGCGGGCTCGACGTGACCAGGATACCCGGTCCCAGCGCGCAGCTGCCGTCGTACACCTTGGCCTGGGGAAGATAGAGCGGATTCTCGCCCTCAATATCACGCGAGCTCATGTCGTTGCCGATGGTGTAGCCGATGATCTTGCCGCGCGGGCTCACCACCAGCGTCAACTCCGGCTCTGGAACCGACCAATGCGCATCCTTGCGAATCCGCACCTGGCCGCCATGTCCAACGGTGCGGCTGGCGGTGGACTTGAAGAACAGCTCCGGGCGCTCCGCCGTGTAGACGCGGTCGTAGAAACTGCCTCCGCCGGCATCGTGGGCCTCTTCCATCCGCGCGCCGCGGCTGCGGTAGTAGGTCACGCCCGCGGCCCACACTTCCTGCCCGTCGATCGGCGGCAGCAGCGGCGCCCCATGAAACTCGTGGGTGGGCGCCTCGCTCTCCACGATCGCCTCCAGGCAGCCTTCCAGGTCTTCATGGGTAATCAATTCGTCCCACGTCAATGCGCCGATGCGGTACTGATGCCCATCCTCTTCCACCAACCTGCCTGTCGCCGTCCGAAAAAGCTTCACTTGCCGTTGCGCCTCCCGCGAATGTCCCCATGGTAAATGCTGACGCGGCGAACGCTGGGCGCCCCGTCCTGGCTCTGCCAGGGCGCGATCCCGGGAGACCACAGATCAGTCGTTGTCCCGCCACTCGTTGAACGCGCCTGCCCTGAGTGCCGCGGAAAGTGCGTCAATATCCTTCGCCAGCACCCGGTCCTGCTCGAGCCGCGGCGCCACGGCGCGCACCGCGTCATGCACGCGCTCCAGGCGAGGGCTCGATTTGAGCGGCCGCCGGAACTCGATGGCCTGCGCGCCGCACATCAGCTCGATGGCCACGATGCGCTCGACGTTGTCGACAATGCCGCGCAGCTTGAGCGCGCCCGTCATGCCCATTGATACGTGATCCTCCTTGCCGCCATCGGTGGGAATGGTGCCTGTGGACGAGGGCGCGGAAAGCACCTGGCACTCGTTGATCAGCGCCGCGGCCACGATCTGCGCAATCATGAATCCCGACGACAGGCCCGGATCGGTGGAGAGAAATGCGGGCAGGCCCTCGTTGATATCCGGATTCAGGAGACGATCGATGCGGCGCTCGGTGATTCCGGCCAGATCCGTGAGCGCGATGGCCGCGTAATCGAACGCGTACGCCAGCGGCGCGCCATGGAAATTCCCTCCGGACAAGACGTGCGAAGAGTACGCATCCGCGGCGCACAGCGGCGGAAATACAAGGGGATTGTCGGTGGCCGATCCCGCCTCGGTTTCGAGCACCCTGGTGACGTGCCCCAGCACGTCCCTCACCGCGCCGTGCACCTGCGGCATACAGCGCAGGCAGTAGGCGTCCTGCACGCGCGAACAGTGCTCCCGATGCGACTCGCGAATCTCCGAGCCTTCCATCAAGCGGACCAGATGCGCCGCCGCCGCGATCTGGCCCACGTGGGGACGCGCCTCGTGGATGCGCGCGTCAAATGCCGCCGGAGTGCCCTTCAACGCATCCAGCGACATGGCGCCGGCCACATCGGCCAGTTGCACCAGTCTTTGCGCACGCGCTATGGCCAACGCGCCCACCGCGGTCATGGCCTGCGTACCGTTGAGCAAAGCCAGGCCTTCTTTCGCAGCCAGCGGCAGTGGGTCGAGCCCGGCACGCTTCATCGCCTCGGCGCCCGGTATCCGATCGCCGCGATAGAACGCTTCGCCTTCGCCGATGACCACCAGGGCCAGGTGGGCCAACGGAGCCAGGTCGCCGCTTGCGCCCACCGAGCCCTTCTCCGGAATGACCGGGTGCACGCCCCCATTGAGCATGGCCACCAGCAGATCGACCAGCTCCGGCCGGTTGCCGCTGAATCCCTTGGCCAGCACGTTGGCGCGCAACAGCAGCATGGCGCGCGACTCGGCCTCGGACAGCGGATTGCCCACTCCCGCCGAATGGCTGCGCACCAGGTTGGTCTGCAGTTGCGCCAGGCTTTGGTGCGGAATGCGCACGTCAGAGAGCTTGCCGAAGCCGGTGTTTACGCCGTAGACGGTTTGTCCGGCGTCGAGGATTTGCTCGATGGTTGCCCGGCTCGCGGCCATGCGCGCCTGGGCTTGGGGGGCGAGGTCCACGCGGGCGTGGGCGAGCGATACCGATTCGATCTCCGCCAGTGTCAGCGATTCGCCATTGAGAACTACTGGATTCATTACAAGAAGTTTAGCGCTCTGGGTGGCCCAGGTCTCGATTTTGAGACCTGGGGTGGATGCACACCGGCGTCGAGCTTGGAACGCGACCGATTACACCAGTCCCAGGATGCGGCGGTTGCGCGCCTTGTCGGTGCCGGAGCCAGCGAAGTCGTCGAACGCCCTCTCCGTGACGCGAATGATGTGATCGCGGATGAACGGCGCGCCTTCAGCGGCCCCCTGCTCGGGATGCTTGAGGCAGCACTCCCATTCCAGCACCGCCCAGCCGGGATAATCGTATTGCGCCAGCTTGCTGAAGATGGCCCGAAAGTCAACCTGGCCATCGCCGAGCGAGCGGAAGCGCCCCGGGCGATCGATCCAGTCCTGGTAGCCTCCGTACACGCCGCCGCGCCCGGTGGGCCGAAACTCCGCATCCTTCACGTGGAACGCGCGCACCCGCTCGTGATAAAGGTCGAGGAACTGGAGGTAGTCGAGCTGCTGCAGGACCATGTGGCTGGGATCGAACAGGATGTTGGCGCGCGGATGATTGTTGACCGCAGCCAGGAAACGCTCGAACGTCGCCCCGTCGTGCAGGTCCTCGCCGGGATGCAGTTCAAAGCACGCGTCCACGCCCGCCTCGTCGAAGGCGTTGAGGATCGGCAGCCAGCGCCGCGCAAGCTCCGCGAAGGCTTCATCGATCAGCCCGGCCGGCCTTTGCGGCCACGGATAGAAGTACGGCCACGCCAGCGCCCCGGAGAAGGTGGCGTGCGCAGCAAGGCCCAGATTCTGGCTCGCCATGGCGCCCCACTTCAGTTGCTGGACCGCCCACTCCTGCCGCGCTTGGGCATCGAGGCCCGCGGGCGCGAACCCCGCGAACATCGCATCGTAAGCCGGATGGGCCGCCACCAGCTGTCCCTGCAGATGGGTCGACAGCTCCGTCACTCTCAGGCCCGCCTCGTTCACCACGCCCAGGATGTCATCGCAATAGGCATGGCTCTCCGCGGCCCGCTTCAGGTCGAACAGGCGCCCATCCCAGGTGGGGATCTGCACGCCGATGAACCCCAATTCGGCGGCCCACCGCGCCATGTTCTCCAGCGTATTGAACGGCGCCGTATCGCCCGCAAACTGCGCCAGGAAAATTCCCGGTCCTTTAATCGTCTTCATGATTGCCTCTCGAAGGTGGTTCAGTTCCCAAAAAACAACCGCAGATCCTTCGACTCCGGTCGCCTGCGGCGACCTCCGCTCAGGATGACAAGCGGAGGTAGAGTTAAAAGTCGACCCACTTACCCGTCTGGTTGCTCTCGATGGTGCGCTCGATGAAGCGCATGCCGCGCACGCCCGCCACGATGCCGGGCAAAGTGGCAGGGAGCGGATTCTTGCTGCCCGCGCGCCACGCCTCGAATGCATCGGCGAACTCGCGATAGAGAACCGCAAAGGCTTCGAGGTATCCCTCGGGATGGCCGCCAGGCACGCGCGTGACGGCGCGCGCATCGGCGGTCAGGTACGGGCCGGCGGCGTGGCGAATCTCCTCGCGGCCATCGGCGTGGAGAAGGTGCAGGTAGTTGGGATCCTCCTGCACCCAGGAGAGCGAGGCTTTCGTTCCGTAGATGCGAATGCGAACCGAATTGCGCTCACCGGTGGCGATCTGCGAAGCCAGCAGCGTCGCGTAGGCGCCGTTGTTCAGTTTCAGTAGCGCTGTGCAATCGTCGTCGACGCGGCGGCCTTCCACCACCGAGCGCAGGGTGCCATGAATCGCGGTCGTCTGCAGGCCGGTGACGTACTCGATCAGGTGAAAGGCGTGCGTGCCGATGTCGCCGATGCAACCGCCGGGGCCGCTCAGCGCCGGATCGACGCGCCAGCCGGCCTGCTTCTGCCCGGTTTTCTCGATCGGCTGCGAGAGCCATCCCTGGAAGTATTCGACGGCAACTTTGCGAATCTCGCCCAGCTCGCCGCTGGCGCAGAGGGCACGCGCGTCGCGCACCAGTGCATAGCCGGCATAGGTGTGGGTCAGTGCATAGGGAATGCCCGCTTTGGCTACAGACTTCTCCAACTCCAGGACTTCGGCATACGTCGCCGTGGCAGGTTTATCGCTGACCACCGGAACGCCCGCTTCCAGCGCCGCCTTCGCCATGGGCAAGTGCAGATTGTTGGGCGTGGCGATGACTACGAAGTCGATGCCGTCGGGGCGCTCCTTCTCCGCCCCCAGCATCTCCCCGTAGCCCGCGTAGGCCCGCGCCGGGTCGATGCGATACGACGCGCCCGCGGCCCGCGACTTCTCCGGCGAAGACGAAAATGCGCCCGCCACCATTTCAATGCGGCCGTCCAGTTCCGCGGCCATGCGATGCACGGCGCCGATGAAAGCCCCCGGGCCGCCGCCTGCCAAACCCATTCTCAATTTCCGATTTTCTGCCATTCAAATTCCTTCCCGCGTTTGATTCGCTACCAGACAAACGGAGCCAGCCGGTATCGCACCGATTCAAGATACTCCGCGTATCCGGGCAGTTTTCCCACAAGGAATCTCTCCTCATCGAGCAGCCGCCAGATCACCGCAGCCAGCATCGGGATGTTGACCAGCATTCCCCACCACGAGCCGAGCGCTAGCGGAATCCCAAACAGCATAATCAATGCGCCCGAGTAGAGAGGATGGCGCACTACCGCGTACGGTCCTGTCGAGATCACTTTCTGGTCTTCCGCGACCTCGATAATGCCCGAGGCATAGGAGTTGGCTCTGGCCACGTAGAACACGATCACGAAGCCGGTCACCATCATCAGGTAGCCTGCAATCGCAGCCCACGCCGGAACATGCGACCACCCGAACCGGTGATCGAATGCCGGAACCAGAAAATCCGCCGGGAACACAATGACGGTAATCGCCTGCACGATCTTCTGTCCCTTCTCCTTCTCGGCCTGTGGGCCGGCCTTTATCCTCCGTTCGAGCAATGCAGGATCGTACTTCGCAAGCCATACGCTGATCATGCATGCGGGGACGAAGAAAGCCGCCAGGCAGGCCCATCCCTGCCACCACCGCAGCGTCCACACCGGAAGGAAGATGGCAGCGCACAGCATGGCAAAGGTTTGGAGGGTGCCGATCACCGCCTTGCGATGCAGATCCTTCATCGCTTATTGCTCCAGCGCCGCTCGCTGCAATCCCGGGGCCAGGATGCGCAGCAGCGCCAGTGCGACCAGGTAAGCCGATCCCGAAAAAATGAATAACCAGACATAGCTGTGGGTGAACTGGAGAATATGCCCGGCCACCAGCGCGAAGATGGCGCCGCCGACCGCGCCGCCCACCTGCCCGAAGCTGACCACGGTGCCCACGTACTCGGCCGGAAACATGTCCGAAGCGGTGGTAAAGATATTCGCCGACCAGCCCTGGTGCGCGCTGGTGGCGAGACAGAGCAGCGCCACTGCCGTCCACATGGAATGCAGGCCGCCGGCAAACGCGATGGGCACCACCAGGCAAGCGCAGGTGAGCATCGCCGCCTGGCGCGCGCTCTTCAGGGGCATACCCAGCCGCATGTATCCCTTGGGCAGCCAGCCGCCGGTGACGCTTCCGATGGTCGAAACAACATAGACCACAATGAGCGGGAGTCCGATGTGGGAAAGATCCAGCTTGAATCGCGAATTGAAGTAGCCGGGTAGCCAGAACAGGTAGAACCACCACACCGGGTCGGTGAGAAATTTGCCTAGCACGAAGCCCCAGGCCTGGGGATAGCGCAGCAGTTTCCACCATGCAATGGTGACGGCCGGCGGGGTAACGGCTTCACAACTCAAGTCAGACGACACGTCCGGCTTGCGGTAGCGAATCGACCACCACACGATCCACGCCGCGCTGAACGCGCCCGTCACCAGGAAGCAGGCGCGCCACCCGAAGTGCGCCATCACCCTGGGCACGATGAAGGGCGCCAGAATAGCGCCCACGCCCGCGCCGGAGTTAAACACTCCCGTGGCCAGCGCCCGCTCCCGGGGCGAAAACCATTCGGCCGTGGCCTTGATCGCTGCCGGAAAATTACCGCTTTCTCCCAGACCAAGAAAGAAGCGCGCCACGCCGAACCCGGCCACAGACTTCACCAGCGCGTGGCTCATCGCCGACAGGCTCCAGATTCCCGTCACGATGGGATAACCGCGCCGGCAACCCAGTCGGTCCACCAGCCGCCCGGCGAAGATCACACCCAGTGCGTAGGCAATCTGAAAGGCCCAGACAATGTTGCCGTACTGGATCTCGTTCAGGTTGATGGTCTGCTCGCTGGTGGGCCAGCCATGAATGAAGGGCTGGATCACGTGCGCCTGTCCGTTCAGGAACGGCCGCAGGATGGAGAGCACCTGGCGGTCCATGTAGTTGATGGTGGTGGCCACAAACAGCATGGCGCAGATCGTCCATCGCCCGCGCAACGCGGGCGGCTCGGCGGCGTGTTCGGAGCGTTCTTTAGTCTCGATCATGCAGCCTGCCAGGCTCTACCAATCCGTCAGCGTCCCGTCGAGCTTGCGGTTCACGGGCAGATAGGCGCGCTGATAAGGGTACTTCTTCGCCCGTTCCTCATCCAGGTCGACGCCCAATCCCGGCGCGTCTCCCGGATACATCATCCCATCCCTGTAGAAATAGCGGTGTGGGAACACGGCCTCCATCTCCTCGGAGTGCGGCATGTGCTCCTGGATGCCGAAGTTGTGAACAGCGGTGTCAAAGTGCAGCGCAGCCGCCATGCACACCGGCGAAAGGTCTGTGGCGCCATGGCAGCCGGTGCGCACATGGTAGAGCTCGGCAAAATCGGCCAGTTTTTTCAAATGTGTCAGGCCGCCGCAATGGGTCACCGCCGCGCGGATGTAGTCGATCCATTGGTTCCGGATCAGGTCGTGCGCATCCCAGATGGAGTTGAACACCTCGCCCACCGCAATCGGCGTGGTGGTGTGCTGCCGAATGATTTTGAAACCTTCCTGCAATTCCGCGGGCGTGGGGTCCTCCATCCAGAACAGGTGAAAAGCCTCCAATTCCTTGCCCAGCCTGCCGGCTTCGATCGGCGTCAGGCGATGATGGCAGTCGTGCAGCAGGTGCAGTTCTTCGCCGAACACTTCGCGCACGCGCGCAAACAATTCCGGCACGTCGCGCAGATAAGGCTCGGTGGCCCACTCGTATTCAGAAGGCAGGCCGCGCTCCGCCGGCTCGTAACGCCCCGGCCCGTGCGCCACGCCATACGTGCTTTTCAGCCCGGTGACTCCGCTCTGCACACGAATAGCCTTGTAGCCCAGGTCTCGGTGCCTCGCCACGTCCTCGAGCGCATGATCGATGTCCTGGCCGAAGGCGTGACAGTACACCAGGACGCCTTCGCGGCTTTGGCCGCCAAGCAGGTTATAGAGCGGGGTGTTCAGCGCCTTGCCCTTGATGTCCCAGAGCGCCACGTCTACCGCGGCGATCGACGCCATGGTTACCGGACCGCGCCGCCAGTATGCCCCGCGATAGAGGTACTGCCACGTGTCCTCGGTATTGAATGGATCGCGGCCGAGGATGCATGGAATCACGTGATCGGTGAGGTAGCTTGCCACGGCCAGTTCGCGGCCGTTGAGCGTCGCATCCCCCAGCCCGTAAATGCCTTCGTCCGTCTCCACTTTAAGGGTGACGAAGTTCCGTCCCGGCGATGTCACGTTCACGTACGCATTCGTAATCTTCACGCCAGTTCGCGCTCCTAATTCCTAATCCCTAGTCCCTGCCCTCATCTGTTCACTCCGCTGGCCAAGAACCCCCCATCCACCGCGACAATCTCGCCGGTCACATACGCCGAAGCCTCCGAAGCCAGGAAGATGGCCGCGCCCTGCAACTCCTCCGCCTTGCCGAACCGCCCCATCGGCACGCGCATGTGCAACTCCTCGCCACGCGGCGTGCCGGTGATCAGCTTGGCGTTCAGCTCGGTAGGAAACATGCCCGGCGCAATGGCATTCACGTTTACGCCGGTCTGCGCCAGTTCTACCGCCAGCACCTGGGTCAGCGATGCGACCGCGGCCTTGCTGGCGCAATACGCCGCCACCTGGAAGAAGCCCCGGAAGCTGGTCAGCGACGCGATGTTGATGATGCGTCCATAGCCCGCCTTCACCATGGTCTTGCCGAAGATCTGGCAGGAGCGCAGGGTCCCCGTCAGGTTGGTGTCGATTACACTCGACCACCCTTCCTCGCTCTCTTCCAGCGTAGGCACCTTGTGGGTAATGCCGGCGGCGTTGACCAGGATGTCGACTTTGCCGAATTCCTTCACCACCGCATCGTGCAATGCCTGCACTGACCCGCGGTCGAGCACATCGCTGGTAATGCGCATGGTGCGCTGGCCGCGCTGTTCGATTTCCGCCGCAACCTTATCCACCTGCTCCCGGCGGCGCGAAGTGGCAACCACGCCGGCGCCGGCGTCCGCCAATCCCAGGGCGATGCCGTGCCCCAAACCTGTCGTTCCGCCGGTCACCACCGCAACCCTGCCGCTCAAATCAAAGAGATTCACAGACCGCTCCCCTCGCCTTATTCGGGCCAACGTCGCCACTTTACAAGACCGGCGGGGCCGCGGTCATGCACGCGTCCCACCCAAACAGAAGAATCTATCATGTAAGGCGATTTACTCGCGCGCACTCGGGTTCCCCATCCAAGCTTTGCTTGGGTGGGGCGGCGACGAAAACCGATGAGCCCCGCGCGTGCAATACGCTAAAGTGTCAGTGAGCGAAATTCCATGGATCCGATCCATATTCCAGAAAACAATCGCCGCTGGGATTGTTTGAGCCTGGGCGAAGTGATGCTTCGTCTCGATCCCGGCGAAGGCCGCATCCACACCACGCGCCAGTTCGCGGTATGGGAAGGAGGCGGTGAATACAACGTGGCACGCGGTCTGCGGCGCTGCTTCGGCCTGCGGACGGCGGTTGCCACCGCACTGGCCGATAACCCGGTGGGCCGCCTGGTCGAGGACCTCATCCTGCAGGGCGGCGTTGACACCTCGCTGATCAAGTGGGCGCCTTACGACGGCGTGGGGCGCATGGTACGCAACGGGCTCAACTTCACCGAGCGCGGCTTCGGCGTGCGCGCGGCGGCGGGCTGTTCCGATCGCGGCCATACGGCGATCTCCCAGGTTAAACACGGCGATTTCGACTGGGCTTCGATCTTCGGGCCGGAAAATGGCGGGCGCTGGTTTCATACCGGCGGCATCTTTGCCGCTCTTTCGGCCTCGACGGCCGAGGTAGCCGCCGAATCGATGGACGCCGCGCGCGCCGCGGGTACACCCATCTCCTACGACCTCAATTATCGCGATTCCCTCTGGAAATCGATCGGCGGCAAAGCCAAGGCGCAGGAAGTGAACCGCGAACTGGTGCGCAAAGTCGATCTGCTGCTCGGCAATGAAGAGGATTTCAGCGCCATGCTGGGCGTCGCGATCAAGGGCGTGAGCGAGGACTTCGGCGAATTGCCGATCGCCGGCTATGAAGAGATGCTGCGCGAGGTGGCCGCCGCGTATCCCAATCTAAAACTGGTGGCCAGCACGCTGCGCACGGCGCACACCGCCAGCCGCAACGCGTGGGGCGCCATCGCCCTCTATCAGGACCAGGTGGTGCACGTGCCCCAGCGCGACATCGACATTCTCGACCGCGTGGGCGGCGGCGACAGCTTTGCCTCCGGCCTGATCTATGGATTCCTGGCCGGCAAGCCGGTCGAGTGGGCCGTGCAATGCGGAGTGGCGCACGGGGCGCTGGCCATGACCACGCCGGGAGACACCAGCATGGCCACGCTGGCCGAAGTGGAGCGCGCCATGAAAGGCGGCTCGGCCAGAATTGCGCGGTGAGGGGTTGATCCCAGGTCTCAAAATCGAGACCTGGGGCACCCAGCTAGGTCTCTACCCGCATGTTTATGTACCATCTTCCGTTGAGGCGGTAGCCCGCAAAGCGGGCGTGAGACGGTAGCCCCAGGCGCGAGCCTGGGGAAACCTGGCAAATTGTGAATGCCCAGCCCCGCAGGGACGTAAGAAGCGGTGCTGCAAGAAGGAATTCGTTATGCCCGAAACCACCGCACAAATCATTGAACGCGTCGGACTCATTCCCGTCCTGCGCGCAAAAAATCCAAAGCAGGCGCATGCCGTCGTCGAAGCCATGATCGCGGGCGGCGTCACGGTGGTCGAAGTCACCATGACCGTCCCCGGCGCCGTCGATCTGCTGCGCGAATTGAAGAAGGAACACCCTGCGCTGCTTCTCGGCTCCGGCACCGTGACCACGGCGACAGAAGCCGAAGAAACCATCGAGGCGGGCGCGGAGTTTGTGGTGAGCCCCAGCCTCCATCCCGAGGTGATTGCTTTAACAAAAGCTCACAAGAAGCTGTCGATCCCGGGCGCGCTTACGCCCACCGAAATCATCACCGCGCAACGCGCCGGCGCGGATTACGTCAAAGTATTTCCCTGCTCGGCCATGGGCGGAGCCAGTTACCTGAAATCGATCCTCGCGCCTTTTCCGCATCTGAAGCTGATTCCGACGGGCGGCGTTACCGTCAAGACGGCGGAGGAATTCATTCGTGCCGGCGCCCGCGCTCTCGGCGTGGGCAGCGACCTGGTGAACCTGGCGGCGATCGACGAAGGCAAACCGGAGATCATCACTCAGACGGCAAAGGCGTATTTGCAGGTGCTGGCCAAGGTGCGGGGGAGCTGAAAGCACCGGAGATGCAGATCCTTCGACTGCGTTGAACGCGCGTACCGCGCGTCCAACTTCGCTCAGCAAGGATGACAACCTGCTGCTGAGCGAGGAAGGGAATACACGATCGATCCACGGGTCCTACAGCCGATACGCCTTCCTCACCAGCCCGACGGTCAGTTCCTGCGCCAATTCCACCGCCTCATCTTCATCCATGCGATGCTCGGCCACCAGCCCCGCCAGGAATCCCGCATCGATGCGCCGCGCCACATCATGCCGCGCGGGGATGGACAGGAACGCCCGTGTGTCATCGTTGAATCCAACGGTGTTGTAGAAGCCGGCCGTCTCGGTGGCCTGTTCGCGGAAGCGGCGCATGCCTTCGGGGCTGTCGTTGAACCACCACGGCGGCCCCAGCTTCAGGCACGGATAGTGGCCGGCCAGCGGCGCCAGTTCGCGGCTATATGTCGTCTCGTCGAGCGTGAACAGGATGATGGTCAGGTCTGCCTCGTTGCCGAAACGGTTCAGCAGCGGGCGCAGGGCCTCGACGTAATTGGTCGCCTGGGGAATATCGGCCCCCATGTCGCGCCCGTATCTGGCCAGAATCTGCGCGTTGTGGTTGCGCACCGATCCGGGATGAATCTGCATCACCAGCCCGTCATCCACGCTCATGCGCGCCATCTCGGTGAGCATCTGGCCGCGGAAGATCTCCCGATCGGCCGCGTAGGCCGTCCCGCTGACCACCTGCTCGAACAATGTTGCCGCGCTGGTCTCGCTCAGGTCCATCGTCAGCGCCGTGGGATGCCCATGGTCGGTTGCCGTCGCGCCCATCGATTTGAAGAAGTCCCGGCGCTGCTCCAGGGCGCGCAGGTATCCGCGCCACGTCATCGTGTTCTCGCCGGTGAGCGCCTCCAGCTTGCGCAGATTGTCAAGGAAGCCGGGAAACTCCGGATCAACCACCGCATCCGGCCGGAACGTGGGCACGATGCGCCCTTTCCATCCCGAATCGCGAACCGCAGCGTGATCGGCAAGAGAATCGAGCGCCGAGTCCGTCGTCGCCAGCACTTCGATGTTGAAGCGCTCATACAGCGCGCGCGGCAGAAATTCCGGCGCGGCCAGCTTGGCCTCGATGGTGTCGTAATACAGGTCCGCAGTGGCCTCGCTCAGCCGTTCCGTCAGCCCGAACAGCTCCTGGAACGCGTAGTCCAGCCACAGCCGGGTTGGCGTGCCGCGAAACAGGTGGTAGTGGCTGGCGAAAATCCCCCACACGCCGCGCGGATTCTCGATTCGCGCATGCCCGATCTCCAGTTCCTCAAGCGAAATCCCCTGGCTGTAGAGCATGCGGAACACATAGTGATCAGGCTGCACGAACAGCTTGACCGGGTCAGGAAACGGATCGTTGCGCGCGAACCAGCCGGCCTGCGTGTGCCCGTGCGGGCTCATAATGGGCAGCCCCTTGATCCCGTCGTACAGCCGCCGCGCAATGGCGCGTGTCCTCTCATCAGCCGGAAACAGCCGGTCTTCATGCAGCAGAGCCGCTCGTTTTGGTGCCAGCGTGGTCATCTCTCTATGATGCATCATCGGCGCCGCGGTGCCGGACCGCCGCGTTCCGGCGCTTTATGCTTGGAGATGCGGCCAGCAACCGGCCGCAAGGAAACGCATGAGCACTAAAAAGCAATCCGGGCCTGCATTCGGCCTTGCCGGCCGGCACGCCCTGGTCACCGGCGGCGCCAGCGGCATCGGCGAGTCCACGGTGAAAGAACTGGTCCGCGCCGGCGCGTTCGTCTGGGTAGCCGACATCAACCTGGAGGCGGCCGAACGCCTCGCCGATGCGACGGGATCGGCCAGAGCCATTCATCTTGACGTCACCAGTCCCGATTCCACCGCTCGGGCCGTTTCGCTGGTGAAGAAGCTCGACATCCTGATCAACAACGCCGGCATCGGCCACGTGGGATCGATCGAAACCACCGAGCCCGCGGACTTCGACCGCCTGCTCAACGTAAACGTGCGCGGCGTGTACCTGGTGACTCGCGCCTTTCTGCCTTTGCTGCTCGCAGCGCGCGACGACCACCACGTAGGCACGCTCGTCAACATGGCGTCGGTAGCCGGCCAGGTGGGCATCCGGCAGCGTTTTGCCTATTGCACCACCAAGGGCGCGGTCATCGCGATGACCCGTCAGCTGGCCGTCGAATACCCCAAGACATTGCGCGTGAACGCCATCTGTCCGGGCACCGTGGAGACGCCGTTCGTCGAGGGCTATCTCGAAAAATTCCACAAGGAGACAAAGGAAGAGACGCGCGCCGAACTTCGCGCTCGCCAGCCCATCGGCCGCCTCGGCCAGCCGGATGAGATAGCCTCAATGGTGCGCTATCTCGCGTCCGACGAAGCCGCCTTCATCACCGGCGCATGCTTCGCCATCGACGGCGGGTGGACGGCTGCATGAGAGTCTGGTTCGGGAGTCTGGTTTTGAAAGGGCACGACTTTAGAGGCTGCGGAAAAACTCGTTACGGGATGTGCTTTGTAGCAGGGCACGACTTCAGTCGTGCCGCAAGTGGCCCAAAATCAACGCGGGCTTTAGCCCCTGCTATGCTCGCCCGCGCAATTTCGCTGCACATTCCCCGTTTTTCCGCACCCTCTTTAGTCGTGCCGCGGACAGCCTCAATGGATGTCGGCTTTAGCCGCCGAGGGATGTCTTCTCGACATGTTGATCTTGCCATCATGTTGAGCAACCTTCCAAACAACGAGCCTGGGAGGGCAACAAATGAGACTGGTTTCGTTCTCTGCATCCGACGGCGCCGTTCGGCCCGGGTTTCTGTTTGAAGACACGGCCACGATTCTCGACCTGACGCCCAGCGGATTTTCGAGCGCCCTGGAGGTGATCGGCAAAGGCCTCAACCAGGCGACAGCAGCCAAAAAGATTCCGCTCGGCGAGGTAAAGCTGCGCGCGCCGCTGCCCAATCCTCCGCGCGTCTTCGCCATCGGGCTCAACTACCGGGATCACGCCATCGAGTCGGGCATGGCGATTCCCACCACGCCCGTGGTCTTCTTCAAGCTGACCACGTCGGTGATCGGGCCGGGCGAGGCGATTGTCTTGCCCAAAAACTCCACCGAGCCTGACTACGAAGCCGAGTTTGCGTTCGTCATCGGCAAGGGCGGTTACCGGATTCCGGCGTCGGCCTGGCGCGAGCACGTCTACGGCTATACCATCGTCAACGACGTCAGCGCGCGCGACGTGCAGTTCGCCTCGACTCAATGGTCCATGAGCAAGAGCTTTCCCACGTTCTGCCCCCTGGGACCGGCGATTGTGACCGCAGACGAGATCGCCGATCCGCATCAGCTCGCCATCAGCCTCGAGATCGACGACGTCCAACTCCAGAACTCCAACACGCGCGAACTGGTGTTCAAGATTCCCGATCTGGTCGAGTATCTTTCCTCGATCACACCCTTGCTGCCGGGCGACATCGTTTCCACGGGCACTCCGCCCGGGGTGGGCCTGGGCCGAAATCCCAAGCGCTGGCTGCGTGCCGGAGAAACCGTGACCGTTACCGTCGAAGGCCTGGGCTCGCTGACCAACCCTGTGGTTGCCGAATAAAATCGAAAACCTGATCACTGAAAACTGACAACCGAGAACTGCATATGGAACTCACAGGCGTCTCCTTCCTCGGCAATCGGCGCGGCTCCCGCAGCAGCGCAACGTTTCAGGCCTTCAATCCGCAGAGCGGCGGGACTCTACCGCCTGCCTACCACTCCGCGACCCCACAAGAGGTCGAAGCGGCAGCCACTCTGGCTCGCGAAGCATACGCGAGCTATTCGCAGGCATCCCGGAAGGCCAAGGCCGCCTTTCTGCGACGGGCTGCGGACGGCTTCGACCATCACAAGCAGGCACTCGCCGAGCGGGCGCATCTGGAGACCGCGCTGCCCATGCCGCGGCTCCTGGGCGAGATCGGGCGCACCGCGAATCAGTTGCGGCTCTTCGCCGGAGTGGTGGAAGACGGCTCGTGGGTGCAGGCGCGCATCGATCCCGCCCTGCCCGATCGCCAGCCGCTTCCCCGTCCCGACCTGCGCGCGATGCTGCGGCCCTTGGGGCCCGTCGTCGTCTTTGGCGCCAGCAACTTCCCAATCGCGTTTTCCGTTGCCGGCGGTGATACGGCTTCGGCGCTTGCGGCGGGGTGCCCGGTGATCGTCAAAGCGCACTCCGCGCATCCGGGAACGAGCGAAATTGCCGCGCAAATCGTCACCAGCGCCGTGGCGGCAGAAGGTCTGCATCCCGGCGTGTTCAGCGTGCTGTACGGCTCGGGCGGTGAGGTTGGATCGGCGCTGGTCAAGCATCCGCTGGTGTGCGCGATGGCGTTCACAGGCTCACTGAATGCCGGTCGAACGCTGATGGACTTGTGCGCGGCCCGCCCCGTCCCCATTCCCTGCTTTACCGAAATGTCGAGCGGGAATCCCGTGTTCGTACTGCCCGGCGCGCTGCGCAAAGGCCCCAACCAGCTCGCGCAAAACCTCTTCGGTTCAGTCACGCTGGGAGCCGGCCAGTTCTGCACCAAGCCGGGCATCGTCATGGTTCCCCAGACGCCCGAGGCGCAGCCATTCATCGCTCAGCTCAAGTCGCTCGTCGAAGAAGCGAAACCCTTTACGCTGCTGACGGCGGGCATCGCGCGCGAGTACAGTCGCGCCACAGAGGCGCGCGCCAAGGAGGCTCCGCTGGCCGCGGCAGCCGCCGTTCTTGAACCGGGCGAGGCTTTTCATGCGCAGTCAAAGCTCTTCAGCGTCGCGCTCGATCAGCTCATTGCGAAACCCGAACTGGCCGACGAGATCTTCGGTCCCGATACCCTGCTGGTCCAGTGCGACAGCACGGCAGATTACATCCGCGCGGCCAACGCTCTCGACGGCCACCTCACCGCCACGATTCTCGGCGACGATGACGATCTCGCCGCCAACCGCGAGCTGATCCGCATCCTTGAACAAAAGGCCGGCCGCCTCATCTTCAATGGCTTCCCCACTGGAGTTGAGGTCACCCATGCCATGGTTCACGGCGGCCCGTATCCGGCGACCTCGGATTCGCGCTTTACCTCGGTGGGCAGCCTCGCCATCTACCGCTTCGCGCGCCCGGTCTGCTTCCAGGGTTTTCCGCAGTCGGTGCTGCCGCCGGAGTTGCAGGATGCCAATCCACTCGGCATCCGGCGGCTGCGCGATGGCAGGCCGGAGGCTCTATAACACTCTCGCCAGCCACTTCCCCGTATGGGAATGCAGATTTGACGCGATCTCTTCCGGTGTTCCGACGGCCACAACCAGACCGCCGCCCTCGCCACCCTCCGGCCCCAGATCGATCACCCAGTCGGCCGACTTGATGATATCCAGGTTGTGCTCGATCACCACCAGCGATCCGCCGCCATCAATGAGCTTGCGAAATGCGGTAAGCAGCTTCGAGACGTCGTCGAAGTGCAGGCCGGTGGTCGGCTCGTCGAGAATGTACAGCACGCGGCTGGCCTGCGACGGCTTGGCGTTGGCGTTCGCCGACCGCACCTGCGCCAGGTGCGCCGCCAGCTTCACGCGTTGCGCCTCGCCGCCTGACAGCGTGGTCGCCGACTGGCCCAGCCGCAAATACCCCAGCCCCACTTCATCCAGCACCGCCAGCTTTTCCAGCAGCCGCGTCTGCCCGGCGAAGAAGCGCAGCGCTTCCTTCACCGTCATCTGCAGCACTTCATGAATGTTCTTGCCCTTGTACTGCACTTCGAGAATCCGCGGCTGGTAGCGCGTGCCGTTGCAGTCTTCGCAGGGCAACTCGACGTCGGCCAGGAATTGCATTTCCACGGTGACGGTGCCGTCGCCTTCGCATGTATTGCATCGGCCGCCCGGCACGTTGAATGAGAAATGTCCCGGCGTGAGCGAGAGCCGTTTCGCTTCGGGCTGCGCGGCAAACAAATCGCGGATCAGGTCGAAGCCTTTGATGTAGGTGATGGGATTCGAGCGCGGCGTGCGGCCGATCGGCGTCTGGTCCACGAGCACCACGTCATTCAGCCGCTCCACTCCGCTCAACGATTTGAACAGTCCAGTAGGATCGGCCCCGTCGCTCTGCCCCAGCGCCCGCGCCACCGCGCGATACAGCACCTGGTGCACGAGCGTCGATTTGCCCGATCCCGAAACGCCGGTGACGGCGACCAGCAGCCCCAGCGGGATCTCCACGTCGATGCCGCGCAGATTATTCGCCTCGGCGCCGCGCAGCACCAGTTTCTCGCGTCCCGGCACGCGCCGCCGCTTCGGCACCGGAATCGAAATCTGGCCGGAAAGATAGCGCCCGGTTAACGAATTTGGATTGGCCTCGATTTCGGCCAGCACGCCGTCCGCCAGCACCTTGCCGCCGAACTCGCCCGCGCCCGGCCCCAGGTCGATCAGATGGTCCGCCGAGCGCAGCACATCGGAATCATGCTCCACCACAAGAATGGTGTTGCCCAGGTCGCGCAGTTCTTCGAGAATCCGGATCAGCCGCGCAGTGTCGCGCGTGTGCAGCCCGATCGACGGCTCATCGAGCACGTAAAGCGCGCCCACCAGCCGCGACCCAAGCGACGTGGCCAGTTGAATGCGCTGCGCTTCGCCGCCGGAAAGCGTCGAAGCAAGACGGTCCAGCGTCAGGTACTCGAGGCCCACCGCGTCCAGGAACTTCAGCCGTTGCCGCACCTCATCGAGAATCGGCCCGGCGATTTCTTCCTGCATCGGCGAGAGCTCGAGAGTATCAAAAAAAACCTTCGCCCGCTCTATGGTCAGCGCTGAAGCCTGGCAGATGTTCAGCGCATTGATCCGCACCGCGCGCGCCTCTGCCCTCAGGCGCTGTCCGCGGCAGTCAGGACACTCGGCGTAGCCGCGATACTTGCTCAGCATCACGCGCACGTGCAGCTTGTACTTCTTTCTTTCCATCTGCGCGAAGAAGCCGTAGATACCCTCAAAGCTGCCTTTTCCGCGCAACACAATTTCGCGCGCCTGCTCCGGCATTTCCCGCCAGGGCACATCCATCGGCACACCCAGCGATGCCGCCTGCTTCTTCAGATCGGTGGACCAGCTGCGGTACTTCGGCCGGTTCCACGGATCGATGGCGCCCTGGTTCAGCGACAGGCTCTTGTCGGGAATCACCAGGTTCATGTCGAAGTCGACGGTGTTGCCGAACCCCTGGCAACGCGGGCACGCGCCGAACGGATTGTTGAAGCTGAACAGGCGGGGCTCCGGCTCGCGGCCGGGCCGATGGCAGTTGGCGCATTCATAGGCCGCGGAGAACCGGTAGCGCGGCCGCTCGGTAACTTCCTCTCGCGGGACCACTTCGAAGATCACTTCGCCCGCTTCGCGATACGCAATCTCCGCCGCATCGACGATGCGCGCACGATTCTCGCCATCAACCACGATGCGGTCTACCAGCACGAAAACCGGCAGAGTGAAATCCAAGTCGAGCAGCGACTCGGGCGTAGAGAATTCAAAGATCTGACCGCGCTGATACAGGCGGTTGAAGCCCGCGCTGCGCAAATCCGCCAGCCGCGCCTTCAGCGCATCGGTCAAAGGCGAGTCGAGCACCGCCGAGGCCTTGGCGCCAGCCCTGCCCCGCTTCCCCGGCTTGGCGGCCTCTTTCTCTTCCACCTGGTGCTTCACCGGGAACAGCGCATGCAGCCTCGTTCCCTCTCCCAGCGCCAGCACGCGCTCTGCAATCTCATCGATCGAGTCGCGCCGCACCAGCCCATCGCAGTAGATGCAGTGCACCGTGCCGCAGCGCGCATACAGCAGGCGCATGTAGTCGTAGATCTCCGTTGCGGTGGCCACCGTCGAGCGCGGATTGCGCGTGGTGTTTTTCTGCTTGATAGCGATGGCCGGCGCCAGCCCGTCGATCTCGTCCACGTCGGGCTTTTCAATGCGCTCCAGGAATTGGCGCGCATAGGCCGAGAGCGACTCGACGTAGCGCCGCTGTCCTTCGGCATAAATGGTGTCGAACGCCAGCGAGCTCTTGCCCGAGCCCGACACGCCGCTCACCACGGTCAGCTTGCCGTGCGGGATCTCGCAGGAGATGTTCTTCAGATTATGCGTCCGCGCGCCGCGGATCACGATTGCTTCGTTTGCAGAGCTCAACGAGAACGCACCGGAAACAGCCTTCTGCCCGTCGCCCGCGTTCGTTGCCAACCGCGTTTCCGTGATGTCACCTGATGGTGGAAGGAGCATGAAATCGGGAAAATGGCTTAATCAAATTCGGCCGACTCCGCACTGTCCTCTTGGGGAGGTTTAGAGCGCAATCGTCCAATTTTCATTATACGGCGCAAGCGCATGTCTGGCGTTGAATCCGCCGCCGATTCACGGCACGTTGATCCCATCGGCTACAAAGGACTCGACTGATGCGGGAGTGCCCAAGGCGCCGGAACTACGGCCGTGAGTGTCGCGGCAATCCGGGGCCGCAGTCGAACCAGCGGCGCGCACACGATTTCCGACATATGCACAGATCTATCGAGTTTCCGATTTCTGCAGCTGGATCTCTCCGCTCAGGCCACCAGCGCCGGCCCGTAGCCGAAACTCGGCTGCTGGACGACGTGGGGCAGCGGTTCAACCTCGCGATTGAGCACGCCCGACAGGCTCATCAGCACTTCGGATGCGCACGCCGGGCACTGCCGGGCGCAATTGCCAATGGAGTTGCAATCCTGGCAGAGATAGGCGGAACTGAGCGGAATGTGCAGTAGCAGCGGTGTTGGCATACGTTCACCCGATCTCTTCGACGTGAGGGAAAGCATGAGGATCACCTGTCAGCGGCCACGAACCAGGCAAACTCCCGACCCAACCCGGCCCGCACCTGAGGAGTAGATGCAAAAATTAGGCGAAAAGTTGTTTTTTCTTTCGCCAGATTTCACATGAACGAGTCTCGCAAATTGCTATCTGTTCAATGGTGAACCAGAGCGCAAAAACGTTTCGCCCCGCGTTAATTCTTTGTAACTCGCGCGGCAAACTTCAAATTTGATTCACGTCAACGTCAAGTATCGTTGGTAACTATTGAGTGCCGATGTTTGAAAAGCTGTTTTGGTCGGTGTCGTATTTCTGTTCCGTCTTGGCCGCCTTGTGGGCCGCCCGGTTGGCTGAACGCTGCATCTTTTGCTCGGCCGTAGGGTGGCGCTCGCCATGCTCGTCCACCACGGTAGGCGTTTCCTTTTCCGGCCGCTTGGGGGGAACCCTGTTGATTATATTGGGCATGATTCACACTCCAGCGTCATACGATGCGGAGCGCTTGGCGGCGAGATGCACTGCCGCCTGTCCGGTCGGTGCCGCAAGTAACGGTTTAACGATGACGAATTGGGGCATCTTCACGCAGGTTCTTCCGCATCGCGCCTCCCATTCAGGCCAAGTAAATTCTTGTAAACCTTACGTCAGAGCCTGACGGACGCGCAGGCCAATTCGGGACCCCATCCCGAGTTGATGTACTCTTCCGCGAATGCAATTCCCGCAGATTGTGCTATTTGATGATTCCACGCTGGCTGCGCTCGATGAAATCCGCCACGATGCGCGCATCCTCGCTCTCGAGTTCACGGATCTTTTCCACAGCCTGCGATGTGTTCAATCGCGACGACAGCAGCAGCCGGAACGCCTTCTGCAGCGTCCCCAGCCTCTCCGCGGAGAAACCGCGGCGCGACAGGCCGACCTTGTTAATCCCGAACGCCCTGTTTTCGCGCTTCGAAGAAGTCAGCGAAAAAGGCAGCACATCCTGGGTCACGATAGTGCCGCCGCCGATAAATGCATACTGGCCCACTGTACAGAATTGATGCACAGGGCTGAACGCGCCCAGGCTGGCGTGGTCCTCGATGATCACGTGCCCGGCGAGCGTCGCGGCGTTGGCCAGGATGCAGTGGCTGCCCACCTGGCTGTCGTGCCCGATATGCACATAGGCCATCAGCAGGTTGTCAGAACCGATGCGCGTAATCCCGCCACCCTTCACCGTGCCGCGGCTGATGGTCACGCACTCGCGAATGGTATTGCTGTCGCCGATCTCGGTCTCTGTCGGCTCGCCGCCGTACTTCAGGTCCTGGGGCGCGACCCCGATCGATGTGAACGGGTAAATGCGATTGCGCGCCCCGACGCGCGTGCGCCCATCCACGACTACATGAGAGATCAGCGTGCACTCCTCGCCGAGAGTGACGTCGGGGCCGATGGTCGAATAAGGGCCGATGGTGCAGGATTCCGGAACTCGAGCGCCGGGCGCAACGATCGCGCTGGGGTGAATGCTCACTCCCGGGTCCCCACCGGCTGCGCCTCCGCATTTTGAATCGCGCTCTCCGGCGCCTCGCCGGAGCTGCCACGCGCCTGGGCCTGGCGCGGAACCACCTGGCATGTCAGTGTCGCCTCGCACGCCAGCTTGCCGTCCACAGACGCCCTTCCCTCGATGCGCCCGGCACGAGTCCGGAACGACAGCACATCCACCTCGATCCGCAGTTGATCGCCGGGAACCACCGGCCGCCGGAACTTGGCCCGCTCGATGCCGGTGAAGACCACCAGCCTTTGGTCCCGGTCGGGCAGTTCATGGGTCATAATGATGCCGCCGGCCTGCGCCATCGCTTCCACCACCAGCACACCCGGCATAATCGGATGGCCGGGGAAATGGCCCTGAAAATACGGCTCGTTGATGGTCACGTTTTTGATGGCGACGAGGCGCTTGGTGGGCACGAATTCGACTATCCTGTCGATCAACAGAAACGGGTAACGGTGGGGAAGAAACCCCATGATCTCCTGGATGTCGAAGGTCATCTCTGGCTCCCGAGAAGGATGCGCAAAACACTGCGGCGCGCTCGTCTGGATTATAGCGAATGCACGCGAGGTGCCCGCCCGGCCTTCTCGTGTTGGCGTCTTGAATTTCGAGGGTTGTGCCACTACGGCGCAGAGCCCGCAAAGCGGCACCAGATGATAGCCCCAGGCGCAAAGCCTGCGTAATGCGGTTCAATGGAATAGGTCCAGCCCATGCAGGGGGCGCAAGAAACACATACAATTGCCGCCACCGACAAAACATAATCGGCAATCTGCATGACGCGCCCTTCTACCGGGCGCCGTAAAGAGGCTCGATGCGGTTCGCGCGAGGGGCGCCAAATCCGAATCGGGCGCGCCGCTGGGGCCACTCCCGCAGAAACATCGTGAAGTTCTCGGGAGAAATCGGACGCTCGAATAGATATCCCTGGCCGGCGTCGCAGCCGATCTGCTGCATCACGTCCAGTTCTTCCGGTTCCTCGATGCCTTCGGCCACCGTGCGTAGTTTCAGGTGCCGCGCCATGGCCATGATGGTGGCGCACAGCGTGCGCATGTCGGACGACTGGTGAATGCCCCGGATGAAGCAGCGGTCGATCTTCATCGCATCCAGGGGCAGCCGGCTCAGCAAATTGAACCCCGTGTACCTGGTTCCGAAATCGTCGATCGCCAGGCGCACGCCCACCGTCTTCAACTGCCGGATGCGGGCGGTAAACAGCTCCTCATCGTCCAGTAACAGCGTCTCCGTGACTTCCAGTTCCAGCTCCACCGGATCGATGGGAAATTCGGTCATCAGGCGGCGCACCCGGCGCGCGAAGTCGTCCCGGCGAAGATTGGCAGCCGAAACGTTGACCGATATGATGGCCGGCGCGATCCCCAACTCGATCCAGCGCCGCGTGTTGACGAGCGCCGACTTCAAGCTGAAATCGAAAACCCGCTGGATCAGGTTGGAGCGCTCCGCAATGGGAATGAATTCCGAGGGCGGCACCGCGCCCCACTCCGGATGCTGCCAGCGCATCAGCGCCTCAGCGCCCAGCACGTCGCCGGTCTTCAGGTCGATCTTCGGCTGGTAGAGCATGGAGAATTCGTCGCGGTCCAGCGACTTCCCCATCTCCACTTCCAGCAGATGGCTGCGCAACAAAAGCTTCTTCATGCCCGGCTGAAAGCTGAGCACCGAGGAACTGCGCGTGTAGCGCGCCCGCGCCGCCGCCAGGCTGGCATAGCGCATCAGGTCTTCCGCACGGGTGGCATCGGAAGGATAAAACGAAACCCCCGCCGCCACCTCGGCAGCCGATTCCAGCCCACCGGCTCCTAATTCCAGCAGCGCGTTCAGCACTCCTTGCAGCTGGTGCCGCGCGGCCGGGTCCGATTTGGCGGCCGGCATTGCCAGCACGAAGCACCGCGCTCCAAAACGCCCCAGAAGCGCGCCTGCGCCCATGGCTGTCCGCATGGTGTCCGCCACATTGCGCACCAGCTGTTCCGATGCGTCGGCTCCCCAGAGCGCGAACTCGCGGCGCACATTCAGAATGTCGAACCAGGCGGTCGCCATCTCCTGGTCCGGAGGCAAATCCCGGAGGACCGTATCCAGTTCGGCGAGAAAAGAATGGAAGTTCAGCAGACCCGTCTGCACATCGTGCCGGTTGGCATACGCGATGATCTGCCGCCGCAAGTCGTTGTCCACGCTTTCCAGCAGAGCCTGCGCGGCGTTCTGCAACGTGTGGCCCGGGTGGGTTACAAGCTTGGCGCGGCTTTCTCTGCGCTCGATTTCGTTATCATCCATAACTCGTCAGAAAGAGAAAACCAAGGCAACTTGCGTGTTCACGACAAACAGAGGGCGGGGTCCTGCACCGCACTCCCCAAATGCTGCTTCTCGTTTCTACCCTGGAGCGCAGACAAACACAACCCAGAAGCGAGTCATTACCCTCTACCACCTCTGTGCTATGTCCCTGTAAATGTTGTAAATACGGCCGCCTGGACACGTCTGGTCCCCTTACTTCGGGCATCTTGCCGCGAAGATGCGAATGCGAGCCGACGCTCTCGCTTCAGTGAATTCGAGGTTCAGAATTATTTCTTGATCCGCCGCTCCACCGAGTCCACATTCCAGAAGTCTGCCGAAAGATCCTGGTTGAACGACACTTTGTCGATGAAGATCTGCCTGGTCATCTCGTCGTTCTTAAACCGCGTGATGGTGTAGGGGGTGGGAAGGCCGTTCACCGTGCGATATCCGTCGTACTCTTCAGCTTCCGTGTTTTTGTCGTGGTAGGTAGGGTCGCGCCACTGGAACACGCGCCGCAGAGGAAGATGCGTTTGCGCGTCCAGCTGAATGGTAATGGCCTCGTTCTGGGGCGAGATCAGGGTGACGGTGTCGGCCAGGTGCCGCTCCGCCAGTTGCTGGCCCTCGTAGATCAGGATCGTGTTCGGATCTTTCATCCACACCTTCGCGGCGGTTTCGATGGAGTGGTCGCGGCGGCGCAAGTAGTCCTCCACAATGTCGGCCGGCAGCGGCTTCTTCCCGCGGTACGTCACTTCCCATCCCTGGCGCCCGATGAAGAACTGCACTACGTCGCGATGGGTGGTGAACTCCGTGCGGTCGTGGTCCGGCCAGGCATGAACTTCGTAGAACTTCACGGTGCCGAGGTCAGGATTCCCATGGAAAAACACCGCGAAGTGTCCTTCGCGCACCTGGTTTTTCAAGTTGAGCCAGGCATCGCCGCCCAGCGCCTTCACCATCGCGTCCAGCACCGCCCGCGCCTGCGCCGCATTCCTCGTGGCATCGTCGGTCGCCGGGCTCGCCGGCTGCGGCGTCTGCGCCGTTCCGGCGAACGGCCCCCCGCACAGCAGCGCAAATATCGCCAAAATCCTGAATATCAACTTCGCTCCTTCCAACTACAGGGATTAGGGATTAGGGATTAGGGATTAGAGCCAGGTGTTCTGTCCATGACTTCGCCCGCCAGTGCTCCTAAGGCCTATTCCCTAATCCCTATTCCCTAATCCCTGCTTCACCCAACAAGCACCGCCCCGCCATTCACGTTCACCACCTCGCCGGAGATGAACCCCGCCAGGGGCGTGCACAAAAACAGCACCGGCCCCGCAATTTCCCGTGGCGTACCCGGCCGGCCCACGGGAATCCCCGCGGCGATCCTCGGCCCCAGTTCCGGATCGGCCAGCGCCGGCGCAGACATCTCTGTCGTCACCCATCCCGGCGCTACGCAGTTTACCCGAATCCCCCGCGGCGCCAACTCACTGGACAGGCTTTTTGTGAGACTGATCAACGCTCCTTTGGTCACGGCATAGTCGGCATGGAAGGCCTCGCCCCGCTGGCCCGCCGTGGAGCTGATCAGGACAATATGCCCTTTCGCATCTGCGCCCTCCGCCGGCGCAGCCTGGCGTTCTATCTGCGCCACGGCGGCCTGCGCCAGCCCGAACACTGAGTCCAGGTTTACCGCCAGCGTACGCCGCCATTGCTCCTCCGCCATTTGCGCGATGGGCGCGTCCTCCGCCGGCCACACCCCGTGATTCACCACCAGCACATCCAGCCGCCCGAACGCCTTCACCGCCGCCACCACCAGCGCGCGCCCCTCCGCCGGAGTACTGAGATCCTGCTCCAGCGCCACACACCGCTCCGCCCCGCCGCACGTGTTCACCAGCGCCTCGGCGCGGTCGCGCGCCTGCCGGTAGCTGAATGCCACCCGGGCTCCTGCCTCCACAAACAACCGCACGATCTCCGCGCCGATGCCGCGCGAGCCGCCCGTGACCAGGACCACTCGCCTATCCAAAGCCAGACAAACACCCATATGGCCACCGTAAAAGATCGCCATCAGGCGTGTCGAGAGAGGGGCACGGCTTTAAGCAGCCGAGGGATGGCCGGGTGCCGCAGGACTGGCGTTTGAGACCTGGGACAGCTGCGGTCAGCGCTACAATGCAGGTGTCCCGCTCCGCAAGTTAAGAGGAGGAGCGATGCGCTATCATTGGCCGCTATTCCTGATTTCCATGTGCCCGCTTCTGGTGCTGGGCGCCGGTTCCGATCCCGACCGCAAATACGAAGAACAGCCCGCCCCGTGGTTCCTGTTTCAGGACAGGGCTCTTCCGCCGCTGTGCGTCGATCGGCCCTTAAGGGTGCCTCTGCAGCCCGGAAAAACGTACATGACCGTCACCATCAGCCCGCAGGCGCCGTACGCACGCACCCGGCTTGAGCACCTGGCGTTTTCGCGCGCGGAGATTCCATCTCTCACGCTGGCGGCTGACCTCGGCTCGGCGATCGAGATCTCGGGCGAACATCGCGACAACTGGGTGATGCGCCTCTGCGCCCGGGGCGAAGGCGACACCGAACCCGATGCGCTCGCCCGCATGCAGACCGTCTCCATGACCCGTGTGGGCAGCACTTTCTCCATGGACGGACGGAGCGGAGGACCCTTCCATGATGCCCGGGCCGACCTGTGGGTCGACGCTCCCGCCGATGCTCCAGTCGTCGTGCACACGCTCGGGGCCGTCAGGGTACGCGATGTGAACGGCCCCGTCCGCGTCTCGGCTGCAAACGGGCGAACCACAATTCTCAATAGCTCCGGGAGAATCGATGTCAACAGCTACATCGCCGATTACTCCGGGTCAGCCGGGACCGTGAACCTGAACACCACAACGGAAATCAGCCTTAACTTCACCGCGCAACGCTTTGACGGGACGCTCTCGGCCTACGGCCGCAGGCCGGTTCGCGCGCTCATCCCACTCGGCTTCGAGACACCGTTCCAGGCCGTGGTTAGCCGCCGGCAGGATTTCATCTGCCGCGCCGACGTCTGCTCGAAGATCCAGCAAGGCAGAGAAAACGGACTCTACACGTTTACGTACAAGGGCAATGGAACGACGGGCCGGCCGCCGGTTTGGCTCCGGTCAGAGAACTCCACCGTGGTAATCGACAACCCGAACTGCCCGGACATCGCTAAAGCGCTCGGAGCATGCGGCCAGGCAGGAAAATGATGGCCCGCACCAGCTCCAGCGCACCGCCCACGGCGATTCCCACCAGCCGGAACGGAAGCAGCAGCAGCCACACCAGCGGGTACAGCACCAGCGCCGCCAGCGCCAGCGGCCAGCACAACACCAGCAGAATGCAGAACAACAGGAATTTCACCATCGCGTCACGTATCGCCTCGTCTTTGAATTACGAATACCCAGGCCGAATCGTTCCCAGCCGGGTGCCCCCAGGTCCCCGCTTTTGGGACCTGGGAAACCTCTTCATGACCTCTTCACCTTTGTTTTCCCGCTCCCTCCGCTCTTCTTTGCTCTTTCCGCCAGCACCTTTTTCCTCTCCCGGATCACGCGCTTCCGTTCCTTCTCCGGCATGGCCAGCACCGCCTTGGTTCGCTTGGGAAGCTTTTCCAAAATCAGCGCATGGGCCCGGCGCAACTCATCCTCGATCTGGCGCGGGTTCAACACATCCCAGCGTTCCATGGTGACCCAGTGCGCCTTGGCCAGGTAAGGGGAGGCCGACATCCCTTCGATCTCCAGCAGTTCGTGAAACCGCTCCGCGCCGCAGTGAAACCAGAGCACGCCAAAGCCCGTGGCGTCGAGATCGGTCATGGTGAACATCTTTCCCCCGATATCCCGGTCGCCGGCCCAGTACACCAGGTGATGTCCCCAGTTCACGGTCTCCGCCACGTGCGGCAACGCCATGCAAATCGCCCGAATGCGCTCGTTATCCATGGCACACCAGTCTAAAGCAGTAGTCAGCATCTCGAACCACTAACCACTAGTCACGAACCGCGGGTTCGGCGTAGCATTGCCCATCATGCCGGTACGACATATTGGGTTGGTCCTGCTTGCCTGCCTTGTTCTGCCCTTCCTCGCCTCCGCACAAGCTTCGCCCTCCGAATACGCCACTTTGCTCGCTTCTCTCAAGGCCGGCAACACAGATATCGACTACACCCGCCTCCGCCTCAGCTACCCCGATTCCCCCGAACGCAAAAACGCCAAAGACACATCGGCTGCTGAAAAAGCTATGTTCGACGCCCTGGATGCCAAGGACTACTCCAAGGCCCTTCACAACGCCCAGGCCGTGCTCGACAACGAATACGTCAACCTGGATGCCCATTTCGTCGCCTACATCGCCAATCGCGAGTCGGGCGCACCCGAGAAAGCCGAATTTCACAAAACCGTGTTCCGCGGGCTCATCAACTCCATCCGCAACTCCGGCGACGGAAAGACCCCGGCCACCGCTTGGACCGTGATCGGCGTGCACGAGGAGTACGTGTTGCTCCGCGTCCTCGGCTTCGCGCCGGGGCAACAGAGCGTCATCCATCAGGACGGCCATTCCTACGACGTGATGAAAGTGAAAAACAGGGACACTGGCGCCGAAGAGACGTTCTACTTCAACGTCGACATCCCATTTGCCCACTACGGTCTCTGACCTCCGCGCTCCGTGTCCCATCTTCGTACAAGGCATCCGTGCCCCGTCTTCGCGACTTCTTTCTGTCGCCCAGGCGGGAGACCACAAACCCTCCCCTCTCCACATCTCCTATAATCGGCTGCGATGGGCAGTTCCACCCCTCCGCAGCCCGGCTCTCCCCTGAATCACGAGGGCCCCTATCTTCGCCTCCTGTGTATCAACCTCTTCGTCCGCGATCTGGAGAAGAGCCTGCGCTTCTTCGTCGATCAGCTCGGGTTCGGCGTGGTGGTCGACGAGCACTACGAATCCGGCGGCCGCTGGCTGGCGGTGGCCCCGCCTGACGGCAGCACCGTGCTCGCCCTGGTCCGGCCCCGGCGCAATTCTGAAGACTACAAGCTTATCGGCCGCTCCCGCCATGCCGTGCTGGTGACCGAAGACGTGATGGCCAAATTCCAGGAATGGCAGCAACGGGGCGTTCGCTTCCACCATCCGCCCCAGACCACGCTGTGGGGAGGAATCTTCACCCGCTTCGACGACGTGGATGGAAACAGCTTTGCGCTCGTGGGCCGCGATGACTTTGTGCGCGAGATCGAAGCCCAGCGCCGCGCTGCCGCCCAGAAGCTGGAGGCCGAGCGGCGCGTGGCCCAGGAACTCGATATCGCCAAGCGGGTCCAGGCCCGGCTCTTTCCGCAATGCCTCCCGCCGCTCAAAACGCTCGATTATGCCGGGGTCTGCATCCAGGCCCGCGAAGTGGGCGGCGACTATTACGATTTCCTCGACTTCGGTCGCACCCGCCTCGGCCTGGTCGTCGGCGATACCTCGGGAAAAGGCATCGGGGCCGCTCTCCTGATGGCCAACCTGCAAGCCAACCTGCGCAGCCAGAGCGCCATCGCCATGAGCCGCCCCGAGCAATTCCTGCGCTCTGTGAACCAGCTCTTTTATTCCAACACCACTGACAGCGCCTATGCCACCCTGTTTTTCGCCGCCTACGATGACCGCACCCGGCGCCTGCGCTACGCCAATTGCGGGCACCAGCCCGCTCTTCTTCTGCGCCGCGACGGCACTCTCGAACGCCTCGACTCCACCTGCACGGTGCTCGGTCTTTTTCGGGAGTGGGAATCGAGCGTCCGGGAAACCCGGCTCTCCCCCGGCGATATCCTGGTGATCTACACCGACGGAATCTCCGAAGCCTTCAACGACGCAGAAGAGGAGTATGGGGAGCTCCGCCTGATCGAGGTCCTCGAGCGCAATCGCGGTCGCTCTCCCCGCGAGATCCTGGCTGCCATCGTTGACGATGTCCGCCGGTTCAGCCCCCAAGAGCAACGCGACGACATCACCCTCATCGTGGCCAGGTGCCGGCAGACCACTGGGAAACGCGTTTCGAAGCCGCGCGACTATTGAGACTTCCCGATCGGCGCCACAACTCGCATCAGAATTTGCCTTCGAACTCCCGGAAGCGGCGTTCCAGCTCCCACTGCGCGGCGGCCTTTTCGTTGCCATCAAGAAAAGCCTTGCAGCCGGCAGAAGGTTTCTCCGCGCCCAGCGGTTCGCCTTTGCAGGCCGTGGCCGCAACCGTGAACACATCGGGCCGCGCCCACAGGCTCGCGCCGGAAAGGAAGTTGTGTTCCATCCCCGTGCGCGCCAGTTCTTTCACATCCGCATACGTCAGGTGATAGTCGCGCGCGGCACGCACGTATTCATGCGTGATGTCGGTCCGGCTTACCCCTTCATCATCGGTGGAGAGCGCCACCGGAACGTGCGCCGCGCGGTAGAGCGGGAAGGGATGCTCGTCGCCCTTGATGCCCAGGATTCCATCGTTGGAGGTGAGATTGATCTCCACCATTACGTGCCCGCGCGCCATCTCTTTCAGCAGCGCCGGAGCGTCGTCCTCGTACATCACGTCCACGCCGTGCCCGATGCGCTCGGCATGGCCCATCTCCACGGCCTGCCGGATGTGGAATCGCAGGCCCTCGGGCGGCACCAGCCCGGGCGCCAGTTCTCCGGCATGCAGCGTGATGTGCACCTTGGGATAGACGCCGTGCAGGTACTCGACCATCTTCATGTGCAGCGTATAGTCGCGCATGGAAAGGAAGCCGTCTTCCGGCATGACGAAATTGAGCCCCACGAATCCGGCGTCATGCTCGTTGATGCTCTGCTCGACGGTTTCGAATCCCAGCAGCGCCTGCGCAAACACCTGCTCGGGCGCATTGCCGCGCAGCACCTGGTAGACATAACGAATCTCGACGCGGCAGGCGGGCGCCTCCTGCGGCGTTCCGCAGTGCTCCAGTTCCCGCCGCCGCGCTTCGGCCTCGCGCACATGTTGGCGATCGGCCGCGATTTCGTCACGCAGCCCGCTATCGAGCAGAGCCTGACGCATGCGGGCGAAATCGACCCCATCCGAGCCCGCCGGCCACCCGATTTCGCGCGCAATCGTCGCCGCGTGCGCGAAAGCCGGAGTCTCCATCAGTTCGAGATATTGCTGGTTTTGAGCGGCGGCGCGCGTGGCCACCTCGTCAACCCACTCGTCCGTGTGCCGCTTGTCGAGCCCGCCGAAACGCCCGAATGTGGCAAAGAACTGATCGTGGCCGCTAAATCCCGGAGTAGGCACAAAGCTGCGCAACGAAAACGAGTCGATCAGCCGGTCATACAGATCCTGGTCGGCCGGGGTGCGCACGTCCGCCAGCCGCGCGGCCGGAATCAGCGGTTCGCCGCACGTGCCCTTGACGAACTTCAGCGCAGCCGGGTCAATGCACAGGCCGTCTTCGCCCGCGTCGCGAATAAATGTCTCGGCATACACCGCGCCGCCCAGGTGCACATGCAGGTCCGCGCCTTTGGGAAACTGAGCGAGAAACGCCTGCAACCCCAGCGGTCCCTGGCGCACGGCGGTGTCATAGGCACGGGCAGCACGCGTCTCGGCCGGCTGCGCCGACGCCTGCCCTATGGCTGGAGCGCCGCCGGCGGCAAGCGACTGCGCTCGAACTAGCGCGCCTCTCTGGACCCCAAATACGGCCGCAACCGCAGCCACCGCAAGACAAGCTTGGCGAAAAATCAGGCGTAACATGATTGCCTTCCAGTGTACGTTCCCGCCCGGGGCACAGGAATTTCTTGCCCGCGCAAACGGGTCGCAAGCCAACCGGGACTGATCGCGATCCCGATGCCCCGCCGGGTTTGGCCCACCTCTAAAGGCTTGATATACTGGCTAAGTTGTTGCAGCCCACTGTTTGCGGAAACACCTGCCTTGCCGGCACAGCCCGGCTCCCGCACAGGAGATTGCAACGAGATCTTCACTGAGGCCAGGTAGCTCAGTGGTAGAGCGCGGCCCTGAAAAGGCCGGCGTCGGCGGTTCAATCCCGTCCCTGGCCACCATTTTTCAATCATTTAGAGCGATTTCCAGGAAACTCTCTTGGCCGCGGCCCATGAACTATATCTAAGAAAATGTAAGGACCCGGGTAACGAATCTCGTGAACTCAGATCGGCACGACGGGGAACTGCTATTTGAACATTGCTGCCAGGCACAAGGTCACAAAGGCCGCGGCAGAAGCCACGTAGACTGCCCACCCGGCGACGGAGGGGGCCTGCTCAGGCTGGCACGCACTTGCCACTGAAAGTCGCTGTTTGATCCGCCGTTTGCGGGCGATCGCAGAGCCAAGTCTTCGATCTCCGGTCATCTCACAACGTCCTGAAATGCTCATTCGGCCTCCGCTTCGAATCTGATCTCAACACCTATTGGCTCCTTTACTGAGTAAATTAACTCCACATCGATAATGAACTGCTCTGGATTCCTTAAAGATTCTGTAAGGAGCGGTTGTCATCCGCGGTTGACCAATAGGTGCTGCCGCGGTTTATGGGCGTCAATTGGCGGGTGGAAGTGCGACAGCGCCCGTCGCTCCTTCCGGCTTCTCGCGCTCACGATACAGAGCTGCTTGCTCGGAGTATTTGTGGGAAAGAGCCTTGAAATGTTCAATGCGATTTCGGGTATTTTCCAGCTGTGCCGGATAGGAACGCGCGTGGTAGCGAAGGGCAAGAAGACGGTCGAGTTCCTTTTCTTCCGAATCACATTTCGCGGCGTACACCTCGGCCTGGTGCTCTGAATAGTCGGCCAGGGGGCCAAAGTCTTCTGCCGTGTGAGCCGTCTTCTTCAAATGCTCGATATCTCCGCGGCGGTAAGTTGATGCTACGTCTGATTCCTGACGAAGAGAAGAAATCGAGATCATGTTTGATGCCTGTCCGAACGCAAATCCTGGGATCAAGCTGATGAATAGCAAGACAAATGGGACTTTCAAGGATGCTCCTCAACGGCGCACAAGCACGCGTGCACATAAGATGCGCCACATTCTCAGTAAGCCACCCTTATGCTGACGAAGGCATGAATAACCCGTAAGGGAGGCATAAGGACTGAAGTTGTCAAGCGTCTCTTATCGGAGATATCGGGTTGTGGGTAAGGACAGTGTGCAACTTACTCTGGACTGGACTGGGGGAACTTGATACTGCCACCTCAGAGAGGCGAAGACGAATTACAAGCTCGCCGTGGCCAACGGCTCAACCGATCCCACCTGAAGAAACCACTCAGTTCGCATTTCTTTCTTGTGAATTCTTTACGTTTCTTTGATCTTCCAGTTCCTACCCATGCGAATATGGGTAAGTTTGTCCTCATCAGTCTCCGGCAGTTATGAACATTTCCGAAATCCTCGGCGAGTTGTATATTGATCCGCAGGCGTAGGCGTAAAGGGCGATGGCAGCGTTGCCCCCTCCGGGCAAATCCCCAACCGGCCGCACTACTACCGAACGCGCATCTGAATCCCTGGAAGGTGAAACCATGCCCAGCAACCTCGAAGCTCTTTCGGGAAGCGAAACCGGCCTCTCGCCCCTGGCAGGCAAGCCGGCCCCTCGGGAAATGCTGCTTGATCCGGTTCGCCTTGAAGCGGCTTATTTCGAATCTCGCCCCAATCTTGAAGATCGCAATCAGCTGGTCGCTTTTGGCACCAGCGGGCATCGCGGCACGCCGTTGCGCGGCACGTTCACTGAAGCGCATATCCTGGCCATTACCCAGGCCATCTGTGACTATCGGCGCCGCCACGGCACTGACGGACTGCTCTACATGGGCAAGGACACCCATGCCTTGTCCAGTCCTGCCCAGCGCACCGCGCTCGAGGTGCTGGCGGCGAACAGCGTGGAAACCATCATCCAGCAGGACGACGGCGTCACTCCCACGCCGGTGATCTCCCGCGCGATTCTTGTCTATAACCGCGGCCGCAACCAACACCTCGCCGACGGCATTGTCATTACTCCATCTCACAATCCGCCCGAAGATGGAGGGTTCAAATACAACCCCACCAACGGCGGCCCCGCCGACACCGACGTGACCCGCTGGGTGGAACAACGCGCCAACGAGCTTTTGCTGGCCGGCAATGCCGACGTCAACCGAATTCCCTTCACCAGGGCTATCCAGGCGCCAACAACTCATCAGGAAGACTTCATCCTCCCGTACGTTCGCGATCTCCGGAATGTTATCGACATGGATGCGATTCGCGGCGCGGGTTTAAAACTGGGCGTCGACCCGCTCGGCGGAGCCACGCTGCCCTATTGGGAGCCAATCAACTCCGTTTACGGATTGGAAATCGACGTCGTCAATCCTGTCCTGGATCCCACTTTTTCCTTCATGACCGTCGATCACGACGGCAAGATCCGCATGGATTGCTCAAGCCCCTATGCCATGGCCAGTCTCGTCGGACTAAAAGACCGCTACCGCGTGGCATTCGCAAACGATCCCGATTCGGACCGCCACGGGATCGTCACTCCCTCGGCCGGCCTCATGAATCCCAATCACTATCTCGCCGTGGCCATTCAGTATCTGCTCACCAACCGTCCCCGGTGGCGCCGCGATGCCGCCGTCGGCAAAACTCTTGTCAGTAGCAGCATGATTGATAATGTCGCGCGCAAACTCGGCCGCCAACTGCGCGAAGTGCCGGTCGGTTTCAAGTGGTTTGTTTCCGGCCTCTTTGATGGCTCGTACTGCTTTGGCGGAGAGGAGAGCGCCGGAGCGAGCTTTCTGCGCCAGGACGGCGTCGTCTGGACCACCGATAAGGATGGCCCCATCATGGACCTGCTCGCGGCTGAAATCACCGCCCGCACCGGGCGCGATCCCGGAGAACACTACCTGGATCTGACCCGGGAGTTCGGAGCCCCCAGCTACACTCGCATTGACGCGCCCGCCACTCCGGAGCAGAAGGCAAGACTGCAAAAGCTCTCTCCCGATGCAGTAAAGGCTTCTGACCTGGCAGGCGAACCCATTCTCGCCAAACTGACCTCGGCTCCCGGGAACGGCGCGCCCATCGGCGGATTGAAAGTTGTGGCCCGCAGCGGCTGGTTCGCGGCGCGTCCATCCGGAACCGAGAATATTTACAAGATCTACGCGGAGAGCTTTGAAAGCGAGAAACACCTCGCTGCCATCGTCCGCGAAGCGCAGAGCATGGTTGACGCTACCCTGAGTTCTGCCGACGCCGGCCAATGATGCTACAGCTTGTTTGATAAATGGCTTTGAAAGGGCACGGCTTTCGGGGTCCCCAGCGACAGGTCTTCGTCGCTGGGGTGAACTTCAGCCGTGCCGCACGGGGCCCTCTTAATCTACGCGGCTTCAGCCGCTAAGGGATGGTGTGCATTCCGTCTTGTCAGGTTTATGAAACACGCTCTAATAAACAGTCTGTGGCCGGCAGCCTCGGATTGTTATGACCACACCCGGAGCGCGGAACGCGCCTGCTGACGTTCCCAATCGCATCGCCGGCGAGGCCATATCCAATGCCTTCCGGCACTCGGGCGCGCGGCGGATTGAGGTCGAAATCCATTATGGCGACCGGCAGCTTCGACTCCGTGTCCGGGACAACGGAAAGGGTATTGATGCGAAGGTTCTGGATGGAGGCGGGCGTCAGGGACACTTTGGCCTGCCCGGCATGAAGGAGCGCGCCAAGCTTGCCGGGGGCAAGTTGGCTGTCTGGAGTAAACTCGATTCGGGTACGGAGGTCGAGTTGACCATTCCCGCATCCCGGGCATACTTACGCCCATCGACTCCGCGTCAATCGATTTCCTGAGACAGAACGCATGAAAATCAAATTCGCCCTTTTTGTGTTTGGAGTCAGCATGTCGGTTGCCATGCCCGCCTTCTCCGCAAGCGACGCCGCGCAGCAGCAATTCCAGCGCGTCTCCGACGAATACTTCGACACGGTCTACTTTCCCAACCAGCCCACCACCGGCACGCTCACCGGCTACCATCAATACGATCCGCAGCTTGAAAACTACGCCCGCAAAAACATCGACGACTATGTCGCGGCGCTGCACTCGTTCGAGAAGCGCGTCGAAGCCATACCTCCCGACGGCCTCGACCTCACCACCCGCGGGGACCGCGACATGGTGCTGGCCAACATCCGCTCCACGCTGCTCATGCTGGAAACCATCCGGCCCTGGGAAAAGAACCCCGACATGTATTCCGGCGGCATTTCCAACGGCGCCTTCTCGCTCATGGAGCGCAAATTCGCCCCGCCCGACGACCGGCTGCGCTCGCTCATCGCGCGCGAAAAGCTCATGCCTTCGCGCCTCGACCAGGCCCGCGAGAATCTCAAGAACCCGCCCCACGTCTATACCGAGATCGCCATCGAGCAGTTGCCCGGCATCATCAGCTTCTTCGAGAAGGACGTCCCCTCCGCCTTCACCGACGCCAAAGATCCCGCCCTCAACGCCGAGTTCAAGCAGACCAACGCCGCGGTCATCGCCGCGCTCAAAAGCTATTTGGACTGGCTCAAGAGCGATCTGCTGCCCAAATCGCAAGGCAATTTCCGCATCGGCGCCGACACGTTCGCAAAGAAACTTCAGTACGATGAGATGGTCGATCTTCCGCTCGACAAGCTGCTCGAGATCGGCTGGGCCGACCTGCACAAAAATCAGCAGCACTTCAACCAAATCGCGAAGGAACTGGAACCCGGCAAGGATCCGCGCGCGGTGCTCGAAGAGCTTGGCGCCGATCACCCCGCACCCGGCCAACTCCTCAACGCATTCCGCTCCACCTTCGACAGCCTCATCTCCTTCATCAATTCGCACCATATCGTGACCATCCCGTCGGAGGTGCGCCCCATCGTGGAGGAGACGCCGCCCTTCATGCGCGCCACCACCTTCGCCAGCATGGACACGCCCGGCCCCTACGAAAAGCACGCCACCGAAGCCTATTTCAACGTCACCCTTCCCGAGCCATCCATGACCCCGAAAGAAGTGGAAGGCTTCATGCATTCGTTCAACAAGGGCACCATCATCTCCACTGCCGTCCACGAAGCGTATCCCGGCCACTACATCCAGTTCCTGTGGGTGCCGCAGGCGCCCAGCCGCGTCCGCAAGCTGCTCGGCGCCAACACCGATGTCGAGGGCTGGGCTCACTACTGCGAGCAGATGATGCTCGACGAAGGCTACGGCCAACCCGGTGTGGGCGCCAAAGATGAGCGCGAAGCGAAATTCCTGCGCCTCGGCCAGTTGCAGGACGCGCTCCTGCGCAACGCCCGCTTCATCGTCGGCATCCAGATGCACACCGGCAAAATGACCTTCGACGACGCCGTCGACTTCTTCCAGAAGGAAGGCTACCAATCAAAGGAGACCGCGCTGGTCGAAACCAAGCGCGGCACCGGCGACCCCACTTATCTCTATTACACGTTGGGCAAGCTCGAGATCATGAAGCTTCGCGAAGATCTGAAAGCCAAAGAGGGCGCTGCCTTCTCGCTCGAAAAGTTCCACAACGAGTTTCTAAAGCAGGGCTTCCCGCCCATCAAGATCGTCCGCGAAGCCATGCTCGGCAACAACTCGCCCACACTCTGAGCGGAGCGAGCGCAGTTAGCGGTGCTAGCGGAGCTAGTCGGACGTCTATTAGCTCCGCTAACTCCGCTAGCCACGCAAGCTCCGCTTAGTAACTCCCCTTCCACTTGATGTTGCACCCGATCGACGGCTTCTGATCCCTCGGCACCGCCTTTCCCGCAAGCACCGCATCCATCGCCGCGCGCAGATCCTGCCCGGTGACGGGAATTCCGCTGTTCGGCCGGCTCCCGTCAAACTGCCCGCAATACGCCAGCTTCATATCGCCATCGAACAAAAACAGATCGGGAGTGCACGCCGCGTGATACGCCCGCGCCACGTCCTGCGTCTCGTCAAACAAGTAAGGAAACCGAAATCCCAGCCGCTGGGCCTGTTGCTTCAATCCCGCCGGCGAGTCGTCGGGATACATCTCCGCGTCGTTGCTGCTGATACCCACGATGCCGATCCCCTGGCCCTCGTAATCCGCACCCAGCGCGGCCAATCCCTTCTCCACATGCTTCACATAGGGGCAATGCGTGCAGATGAACATCACCAGCAGTCCCTTCTGCCCGCGAAAATCATCGCGGCGCACCGTCTTGCCCGTCACCACATCGCGCAGCGCAAAGTCCGGCGACTGTGCCCCCAACTCCAACTCCATCGTCGATTCCGTCAATGCCATCACTCATCTCCGAATCACTAACCACTAATCACTAACCACTAATCACTAATCACTAACCACTGCCTTCAAAACAATCCCGGCTGCCTTCCCGGCACGCTCAGCCCAAAGTGCTCATACGCCAGCCGTGTCGCCACTCTTCCGCGCGGCGTGCGATCCAGAAACCCGATCTGAATCAAAAATGGCTCGTACACCTCCTCGAGCGCATCTTCCTCCTCGGCCAGCGTAGCCGCCAGCGTGCCCAGCCCCACCGGCCCGCCATCGTACTTCTGCATGATGGTCAACAGCAGCCGCCGATCGATCTCATCAAACCCGTGCGCATCCACTTCCAGCATGGTCAACGCCGCATTGGCCGTGGGCCGGTCGATTGTCCCCGTCCCCCGCACCTGCGCATAATCGCGCACTCGCCGCAGCAGCCGGTTGGCAATGCGCGGCGTTCCCCGCGAGCGCAGCGCAATCTCCGCCGCGCCATCGGCATCGATGGGCACGCCCAGCACCTCCGCCGAGCGCTCCACGATCACCCGCAATTCGTCTTCGGTATAAAACTCCAGCCGCAGCAGAATCCCGAACCGCGACCGCAGCGGCGAGCTCAGCAGCCCCGGCCTTGTCGTCGCCCCGATAAACGTGAACGGCTTGATGTCCATGACGTGGGTTCGCGCCGCCGGACCCTGCCCGATGATGATGTCCAGCTTGTAGTCTTCGAGCGCGGTGTAGAGCTTCTCTTCCAGCACCGGCTGCATGCGGTGAATTTCGTCGAGAAACAGCACCTGCCGATCCCGCAGGTTGGTCAGGATGGCCGTCAGGTCGCCCTGGATCTGCAGCGCCGGCCCCGACGTCTGCTGGAACCCCACATCCAGCTCATTGGCAATAATGGTGGCCAGCGTCGTCTTGCCCAGCCCCGGCGGCCCGAACAGCAGCACGTGATCCAGCGCCTCGCCGCGCGATTTTGCCGCTTCCAGCGCGATCGACAATTGCTCCTTGGCCTTGGCCTGTCCGATAAACTCCCGCAGCCATCGCGGCCGCAGTTTCAATTCGAAATTCTGCTCTTCCTCAGCGCGCGAGGCGCTGACCAGCCTGTCCGGAGAGTTGTCGCGCGCGATCGCCATGCTGACCAGAAGTGTAGCCGCTGCTCCCCGGCGAGGCAAAATCATGGATTGGGGTGCCCCGTCCTGGCTCAGCCGGGGCGGGCCGGAACGGTGAGAAGAGGCCCCATCCTCGCATTTCTGCCATCCACGCTCGGAAGTGCCGGCTACCGCCTGATGAAAAATGCAAACGAAAATACACAGCCCCAAATTCGCCGCGTATACGGCAGACTACTTGACCTCCTCCTCCATGCGGCAAATCGCGCCTATCCCCCAGAAAACAAACGCGCGCAAATGGCAATCCAGTTGCTTGATCTACAGCAACAACAAGGGTGTCATATGAGGGGAAGCCGGAGCGGGGTCCTGCCATCCCGCCGCCAGGAGGCGTGTGTGTTGAACCGTTTTCGCATGTTTGCCGTCATCGCCGCAGGCTGTGGCGTTTTCATCGCCGGCTGCGGCTCGAATACCCAGGTCGGCACCATCCAGATCACGCCCTCCACCCAGTCGCTTAACGCCGGGCAGACGGCGCAATTCTCCGCCATCGGCATCATCAGCCACGGCCAGCATCCCGCCACCACCCAGGACGTGACCACGCTGGTGGCGTGGTCCTCGAACGCGCCCTCCATCGCAAGCATCAGCTCCACCGGGCTGGTTTCGGCCGTCTCGGCGGGCACCGCCACCATCACCGCCAGCCTCCCCGGAGCGCCCGCCGCCACCGCCGCCGTCACCGTCACCGGCGGCACTCCCGGCAAAGCCAGCAGCAATATTGTCACCCTCACCGTCATTCCCGGCTCGCAATCCGTGGCTTCACCGAAACAAACCGCCCAGTTCATCGCCATCGGAACCACTGCGGCCGGCGCTACGCTCGATCTCACCAGCCAGGTTTCCTGGAGTTCCAGCTCCACCCAGATCGCTACCGTGGGCGCCGGCACGGGCATCGCCACCGGCGTCAGCCAGGGCACGGCCACCATCACCGCCCTTTACACCAACGCCTCCGACCAGTCCGTGGTAACCGGCACCGCCAGCTTCCAAATCATCGGCGGCACCACCGAGCAGATCACGGCGCTCACCATCTATCCCGGTTCGCAGTCCACCACCGCGCTCGACCAGCAAACCCAGTTCTTCGTTTTGGGAACCCAGGGCTCCTCCGGCTTGCAGTTTGACGAAACCGCCGCGGTGACGTGGAACTCCAGCAACACCTCGGTGGTCACCATCGGCACGCGAGGCAACGGCTCGCCCGGCCTGGCCACCGCGGTGGGCGCGGGCACGTCCACCATCACCGCCACGTACACCAACGCGGACTCCAGCGAAGTCGTCGCCACGGCCAGCTTTTCCGCCGCCCTCGGCCAATCGCAGGAGCCGCTCCTCTCCATCAACATCGTGCCCGGAGACGTGACCGTGTCCAACAAGGGCATGACCGCCCAGTACCTGGCGTTCGGAACATACTCCACCAGTCCCACCGTGCGCGACATCACCAACTCCGTGACGTGGGTCTCGACGCTTCCGGAAATCGCCTCTGTGGGCATCGGCGGCGTATCCGGGGAGAGCGCCGGCCTGGCCACCTCGATGGGCTACACCGGCAATTCCGTGATCTATGCCCTGGATACCAAAACCAATCCCGATGGAACGGTCGTTCTGTCGAATCCCGTGACGTTCACATGCAAGGATGCAATCGCGCAGATCTGCATCCAAACCGTTCCCCACCCGCAGTTCGCCACCATCACCGTTTTCATCGAGGGAGAAAACACCATACCGGGTTACGTCACCGCTCCATCCGATACCGGTACCCCGGACCTGATCCATTGCGGACCGGGCTGGACCGGGGCCGGCGGCCAGGTGTGCACGGGGACGTATGAAGTGGGTTCCACCATCGTTCTCACAGAAAACTTCCCGTCCGGAAGCAGTTCGTTCGGCGGCTGGTCCTCGGGCGACGGCACGCCTGGCGTGCAATGCCAGGAGGCCAACCTGCTCACCTCCACCACCTGCACCGTCACGCTGACCGGCAATACGTCGATCGGCGCAATATTCTACTGATAGATAAAAGAAACCTGGGGGCCCCGTCCTGGCTATCATGGCTACGCCAGGGCGGGGCAAAATGACAAACGAAGTGAGATTCACCACCCTATCCGCTCGCACTCCACCCTCTGAATTGTCATCCTGAGCGGAGTTGATCGCGCCACGCGCGATCAACCCAGTCGAAGGATCTGCGGTTGCTTTCTGTCATGACCACCTCGTGCGCGTGGAACAAAAGTTCATGCCGGCAAGTTAATCACGCCGGCGACCAGCTTGTAATGACAGCCATGCATTGGTACCGCCGCGAGGCTGATCGTTAAGAAGACATCGGTTGTTGATCGAGCGATGCTTGAATGGGCATACCTGCCCGGCCCGAGAGGCCGAACCTTGGCTTCCCAATCTACATCGGTGACCACCAGCGAGTAAGGTATCTGATCGAACTGAAACTCCGCTCGGACCTGAAGTCTGAGTTTTCCTTGATATCCGCTTTCAACAATCTTCCAAAACAGTTCCTTTGGACTTACGAGCGATAAAGAATGGGACAGCGGTCTACTCCTCGTATCCGACTCGCGAACGGAGTCTCCGGATGAATGAAGTAGCCGGTCGGTCTTATCAAGATATGAAGGGAATTCCCTCAGGCATGCTTCTCGGTCAAATCGCGTCTCAACTGAAAACGGCTCTTCGTACGATGAGGGCTGAAGTTCCCAATTTTCAGGTTGTGCGTTCGAGCCTGCGTACTTCTCTAATTTCAGCGTGAGTACGTCCAGCGGTGATAGAAAGCGCGTTTTTCCCGAGCGCGTTTCGAGCACGATCAACTCATGATCGGCAAAAGCACCTGTCGATTTGGAGTTGATGGGACGAATCCAAGCGCGAGAATCTAAGTCGATTCCCGCAATGCAGTTTCCGCCATCGCGTCTCGAAACGGCAAGGCACAAAAACCGTATATCGCGCAAAGCATCATCCTGTAATTAAAGATGGATGATTGTAACTCCGCCCCAATGTTGCTGCAAATATTCCAGCGCCAGCCGCCGATGACAATGTTCCGCTGTCGCCTCGCTGCAAAGCAGCACCGTTTTCTTTTCAAAGCTCTCTCTCGACAGCGCCGACTCCACCTTCCGCGACCGGATCAGACTTAAATACTCATCGGTGTACACGCCCCAGTCGCCCTTCTTCTTCTTGTACGTATCCAGCATCTCCTGTGTCGGCGCCAGCAACGGTTCATGTTCGTACTCGGCTCCGCAAATCTCTTTCAGGAAATACGCCAGGTCCGCCTGCTTCGCGAATCCCGCCAGTTGTGACGTGTTATTCAGCCGCACATCCAGCAGCCGCTCGATCCCGTGGGCCTTTAATGCTTCGAAAAACTCGCTGGCGCTTTTTTGGGTGAAACCGATGCTGTAGATCTCCATTGGTCCTCGTCCAGCTCCGCAAATAACGCGGGCTGCTCGTTCACGAGTGATTTTCCCGATTCTCTGGCGACTTCCTCATCCGGCATGATCCGTCCGTCGCCGCGGATGTGCAAAACTTCATGCCCGCGCTCCATCAGCACGCGCGTCACCAGCAACCGCCGATGGCAGTGCGCCGGATCTTCTTCTCCGCACATGAGCGCAATGCGAAAATCCGGCATGCCCCGCTCCAACCGCTCGATTCCGGCCACGAACGCCGCATCGGCGGTGATCCGGCTGTAGAGCACGTGTCCATCCGCGTCGTAGTAGTCCTGCCTGTCCGGCCGCCCGCCTAACTCTTTGCCCAGAAACAGGTACTTGATCCCCGCCTGGTTCAGTGAGTGAGGCAGAAGGTCGTGATCGAACTGCGGCGCATAACGCGAATAGGGCGCCGAGCGCACGTCCACCAGCACCTGGATGCCGTGCTTCCGCAGCAATTCCGTGAACAAATCGATGGAATGCGACGAATGCCCAATGGTGTAGACGTTGCCCATGTCGGAATCAGAAGCCCAGCATACCACCGCGGGAGCACCGCAGCTCATGACGGAAACACGGACCTCGTTCGGAATGGGCGCCCCACCCTCGCGACGCCTTTGTTTTTGCCGCCAGGGTGGGATGAGCGCAGAATGCTCACATCATCCCCGCTTCATCTTCCTCCCCGTCCGCCATTTAGACTGAATCTTGCGCCCCCGATTGTGATGACCCACCGGTTCGCCCGCCTCCGCCGCTTCCATTTCAATCTGCCGCAGCGCATCGCGGCCGGCCTGCTCGCCATCTTCCTCATCCAGGGCTTCTGGCTCATCGCCCACCAGGACCTGACCGACAGCGACTACCAATACGCGCGCTGCGGGCGCGAAATGTGGGAAAAGCCCTCGCTGCTGGCCGGCTACTTCACCACCTGCGGCAACATCCACGATGGGGTCCTCGCCTATCGCGTTTCCGGCCTTCCGCTCACTATGAATCTCCTTCTGCAGCGCGGCCTGGACCTGTTCCGCAAACCCGAAGACCGCGTCGTGCAGCCGCTTGGGCAAGCCGGCTCCGAATTGAGCACCTGGGAACTCCGCCACCAGCTCACCCACATCTCGCTTCTGCTGCGCCTTCCGTTTCTGTTTGCCGGTTTTGTGCTTGGCGCCTCGCTCTGGTGGGTCACCCGCCGGCTCTATGGCAACCTGGGCGGCTACACCGCGCTGGCTCTATACTGCTTTTCTCCTTCGATCCTGAAAGCCTCGGTCACACCCGGGCCGGAAATCCTCGCCGCCGTCGCTTTCTTCGGCGGTGCCTACACTTGTCTTGGCGTTGCCCACGCCCTGCAGGGCCCGCGCCGCAAATGGCGCCCCCGCATCATCCTTCTCACGCTCATCTTCGGCGTGGTCGCCGCATCCCACATCGCCGCCCTGCCCGTGGTCGCCCTGCTCGGCCTCGCCTTCATGCTCTGGATCGCCGAAGCCCGCCGCGCCCAGGTCCTGCCCATCATTCTCCTGGCAACCGCGGGAGCGCTCCTGCTCCTCTTTGCCTGTTACAACTTCTCCCCCGACGCCTTCAGTTATGTGTTCCGCTCCGCCGCCGGCTTCCTCTGGTTCTCGCTCGACCCAGCCAAGCGCTTTTTCTTTTCCCTCGGCAACGCCGGCCTCACCATCGCCTCCGGCGCCGCCGCCCTCCTCTACCTCGCCATGCGCCCCTCGCGCTATTTCGGCAACACGGCTCCGTTGCTCTGCTTCCTCATCCTGGTTGCGCTCGTCACTCCCGGCGTCCACTCCTCACCGTGGCTTTGGGCAATGCCCTTCCTGCTCACCTTCATTGCCGGCGTCTTCGCTGACGCCTACGACTCGCCGCGCCGCCTGATGGCCATGACCTCGGCCCTTGCCATCCTCATCCTGCAGGCGATGTTCTGCATCATCAGCCTGCCGGGACTGCTGTGACGCGGATCGCAGTATCTCCGCATGCGCCAGTGCTACGATCACCCACTTCGGAGAGCAACCGATGTACAGAGGAACGAAGAATCGCGAGAGAATATGCCCTTGAAGACATTAGGCACTAAGGAGCATAATCATCCGGAGCGGTGGATTGTCGAGTTCCACGAGGAGTTCCTGCCGGAGTTTCGGCAGTTTTCCCATAGTGTTCGCCGGCATGCTTATACGCTCATTGAGCTGCTTGCTAGCTTCGGCCCGCGGCTGGGCCGTCCGCACGCAGACACGTTGAGAGCATCGAAGCATGCCAACATGAAGGAGCTCCGATTCAACGCTGATAATGGTGCTTGGAGGATCGCTTTTGCATTCGATACAGAGCGAAGGGCAGTCCTCCTGGTTGGCGGCGACAAATCCGGAGTCTCGCAACAGAAGTTCTATCGCAACCTGATCGAAATCGCGGACGCCCGATTAGAGCAGCACCAGAAGAGAATTGCGTTGGAAAAGAGGACGTGATGGGCATTCCGTTTGAGGAGGTTCTTGCCCGGGAGTCAGAAGAGACCCAAGCGTGGGTGAAACAGCACGCCGCCGAGCTGATCGCCGAGGAACTCAACCTCCGCGAAATGCGCCGCCTCCGTAAACTCACCCAGGCCCGCCTTTCGCGCAAGCTCAAAATCGGCCAGGAAGGCGTCTCCCGCATCGAAAAACGCAGCGACCTCTATCTTTCCACGCTGCGCAGTTACGTCGAGGGTTTGGGCGGCAGGCTTTCCCTGGTCGTCGAATTCCCCGACCGGCCCCCCATCCGGCTCGCGGGACTGGGGGAACCAGCCGTTGCAGAACCCGCAAAACCGGCCAAAAAGAAGGCCCGCAGGACCCCGAAATCCGGCTCCAAAACCCGCCGCGCCGCCTGAGCCTCCACCGGCTTCGACAGTTATCCTGCCTTGGACATCTAAATTGCACCAAAATAAGCACTTACCAAGTTGAGCCCGCCTTGCCCCCACCCCCCTCCGCCGCGTAAAATAGAACTACAGTCCGCGGAGCCCGGCCCTTCTTCTTTCCGGAATGTTTTGCCGCCCTTCTGCGCGCCTGAAAAACCTCTATGGCAGACGATAAGAACCCCCAGCTCCCTCTCGATGGCGGTACGCCTCCCGGCGGCGGCACCAACCTCATCCCCATCAATATCGAAGAGGAGATGCGCCGCTCCTACCTCGACTACTCCATGTCGGTCATCATCGGGCGCGCCCTCCCCGACGCTCGCGACGGCCTTAAGCCCGTCCATCGCCGCGTGCTCTACACCATGTCCGAGATGGGGCTCGAGTACAACAAAAAGTACACCAAGTGCGCCAAGGTCGTCGGCCAGTGCATGGGTGTCTACCATCCCCACGGCGACTCCGCCATTTACGACACGCTGGTCCGCATGGCGCAGCCCTTCTCGCTGCGCTATCCGCTGGTCGACGGCCAGGGCAACTTCGGCTCCGTCGACGGCGACCCGCCCGCCGCCATGCGCTACACCGAATGCCGCATGGAGCGCATCGCCGGCGAGTTGCTGGCCGACATCGACATGGAGACCGTCGACTTCACCCCCAACTACGACGAGTCCACCCTCGAGCCCACCGTCCTGCCCACCCGCATTCCCAACCTCATCGTCAACGGGTCGAACGGAATCGCGGTGGGCATGGCGACCAACATCCCGCCGCACAACCTCACCGAGGTCATCAACGCCGCAATCGAACTGGTCAACAATCCCAAGGCCGGTTTGGCTGAAGTTCTCAAGCACGTCCAGGGCCCCGATTTCCCCACCGGAGCCTATCTCTACGGGCGCGCCGGCATCGCCCAGGCCTACAAGACCGGCCGCGGCCGCTTCCTTATCCGCGCTAAGACCGGCCTCGAAAACCTGACCAAGGAAAAGCAGGCGATCATCATCACCGAGATCCCCTATCAGGTCAACAAGTCCAAGCTCATCGAGCGCATCGCCGAGCTGGCCAACGAGAAGATCGTCGACGACATCGGCGACGTGCGCGACGAGTCCGACCGCGACGGCATGAGGATCGTCATCGAACTCAAGCGCGGCGCCCAGCCGGAGATCATCCTCAACCAGCTCTACAAGCACACCCAGCTCCAGGAAAGCTTCTCCATGATCTTCCTGGCCGTGCTCAACGGCCAGCCGCGCGAGCTCGGCCTCGACCAGGCCATCCGCGCCTTCATCGATCACCGCGTCGACGTCGTGCAGCGCCGCACCGTCTACCTGCTGCGCAAGGCGCGCGAGCGCGAGCACATCCTCGAAGGCTACAAAATCGCCCTCGACAACCTCGACACGGTCATCAGGATCATTCGCGCCTCCAGTTCCCGCGCTGATGCCCGCGAAAGCCTCTATGCCTGGGGTAAAGGGACGGATATCGTCATCAACCTCAACCGCGAGCGCCTGGCGGGCGAAGAGCGCGGCCTGACGCTGCGCCAAGTGGATGCCATCCTCGAGTTGCAGCTCTATCGCCTCACCCAGCTCTCAGTGGATGAAATCCTCAACGAGCTCGCCGAAATCCGCAAAAAAATAGCCGACTATGAAGAGATCCTCGGCAGCGACAAAAAGCTCCGCAAGGTCATCGTCAAGGAACTCGAAGACGTCCGCGACCGCTACGGCGACCAGCGCCGCACCGCCATCGTCGACGAGTCCGCCGAGATCCAGCTTGAAGACCTCATCGCCGACGAGCAGGTGGCCGTCACCGTCTCCCACCAGGGCTACCTCAAGCGCACGCCCATCTCCGTGTACCGCCAGCAGCGCCGCGGCGGCACCGGCCGGATGGGTATGAAGACCCGCGAAGAGGATTTCGTAGCCCAGCTCATCATCGATTCCACCCACGCTTACCTGCTCTGCTTCACCAACACCGGCCGCGTCTACTGGCTCAAGGTCTACGAGATTCCCGACGTGGGCGCCGCCGGCAAAGGCAAGTCGATGCAAAGCCTGCTCAGTCTCCAGGCGGGCGAAAACGTCCGCGCCATCCTGCCGGTGCGCGACCTTGAAGAGGAAGGGAAGTACATCTTCTTCACCACCCGCAACGGCACGGTGAAGAAGACCCCGCTGAAGGATTTCTCGAACGTGCAGTCGCGCGGCATCATCGCCATCGGCGTCGACAACGATGACGAACTGGTCAGGGCGCGCATCACGGATGGAAACCAGATCGTCTTTCTCGCCACGCATCTCGGCATGGCCATCCGCTTCGACGAAGCCGACGTCCGCTCCATGGGCCGACCGGCGTACGGCGTACGCGGCATCGAACTCGGCAAGAACGATTACGTGGTCGGCGTCGCCATCACGCCCAAGGAACACGAGCCCGGCGCCTACCGCATCCTTTCGGTCAGCGAGAACGGCTTCGGCAAGCGCACCGATGTGGATGAGTACCGGCTCCAGTCCCGTGGCGGCAAGGGCGTTAAGAACATGGCGGTCACCGATCGCATTGGCAAGGTCACAACCATCCAGCTCGTCGACGACACTTCGGAGCTGATGGTCATCAGCCAGTACGGCAAGATCATCCGCGTCGACACCAAGACCATCCGCGCCGCCGGCCGCGCCACCCAGGGTGTGCGGTTGCTCAACATGGACGCCGACGACAAAGTAGCCGCCGCCGTCGTCATTCCGCCCGATGAAGTCAACGGCAACGGGAAGGACGAGGAGCAGGGGACGCTGCTGCAGTAGGACTGCGCGTGGACAAATGAGCCGGGTGCCCCAGGTCTCGATTCTGAGACCTGGGATTCCAACTCACTCATGTTTCCCCTCGTTCGCCCGATCCGCCTCTCGGATCGCCTCCACATCAGCCAGATCGCTCAGTCTTCCCGACTTTAGCTTGTTCTGGACGAGATGTTCGGCGGAGATCACGTGAACGGCTACTCCCTCCAGCGAAAGCTCAACCCGATGCGCCCATGCTTCGTCGAACCTGACTCCATCGATCGATTGCAGGATATCCGCGCGAGCGGGCGTGACTCCAAGCTGGAAAACAGACGTTGGGCTATCCCTGAAATCGGCTGGAGTAAGACCTGCTAGAGGAGCGCCGAAATCCGCGAGAGCGCGGAACACCGCTTCGCTGTTCTTGACCCCGGATCGGATAAAGAGATCAATATCCTTCGTCGATCGCGGCTCGGAATAAAACCCCACCGCCCATCCGCCGACGACCAGATACTCAACCCCGTGTGCGTTCAACGCGAGTAAGAGTTGCTTCAGATCTTCGGGTAGGGTCATACTTGATCCCTTTGAAGGCATAGGCCGTGGCCGTGGCATCCCAAACCGCGAGGAACCGTTCCGCCGCGGGCCGGCTTCGCCAATACCGGTAAACCTCGGCCTTCTGTTCCTCGTGACTCGAGAATTTGCGGATGGTCTTTTCCATGCTTGTCGTGCGGCGCTTCTAAATCAGATTATATTTCTGGCAAGTAGATAAAAGCGAAGAGTTCCTTGAGCCTGACCATGAAGATCACTTCTCCCCCGCCCGCTCCCTCACCCGATCCAGCTTCTCAAACAACTCGGCAATGCGCACGATGATCGGCGTTCCCACAACCTTCAATTCGCCATCGGCCTGCAGCACAAGCCCGTTCGCGCCGGCCCGGTACGCAACCCGCGCGTATGGATCGATCACCCACACATTCTCCACCCCGAACTGCAGGTATTCGACCGCCTTCTTCTCCGCATTGCGGAGCGTGTCTTCAGGCGAAAGAATCTCGATGGCCACAAGGGGAGGATGTGTCAGTATCTTTTCCCATGGCCCTCCGATCGGCAGCGCGCATATGTCTGGCACAAGAAAACGCCGCGGCCCGATCTGGACACGCTGTTCAGGGAGGCAATATACACCCCATGTCTCGGAGTTGACGTTAAACAGCGTGGTCAAAAGTCCCTGTAGAAACGAATGCTCGATCTCTCCCAAGTTCCGCTCCACCACCACGCCGTCGTCGTACTCGCAGTCAGGGTCGTACGAAGTGGACAGGTACTCCTCCACCGGGACGAAGCGATCGGAGACGGGCTGTGTCGCCATAGCAACTAGTATCCTCCCGGATCTCAACGCGCGTCCAGTATCTGCGATACGCGCCCGGGTTGGCACAGCAGTCGATCCTCCTGGGCCCCTCGGCGGACCGGATGGAACCAAAACCGATGACGCAATCCATCCGCGGAGATAACTTCAAACCAAACATCCATCACATTTGAGGTTCCCATGGATCGCAAGACATTCCTGAAGGGCCTGGTCGTCCTGGGCGCGGCTGTCCCGTGCGGAGCGTTGGCCGAAGCGCCCAAAACCGGCAAATGCGAAGATGCACCGTGCATGTCCGACGCCGGCGCCGTCCGCCAGTTCCTCTCCGATTTCCTCGCCAAAGAAGAGAAGAACCTCGACCGCGCCACGCTCGTCAAGCTCATGCAGCAGCGCGGCCGCGCCTGCTGCCGCAACCTGAAATTCCGTCAGGACCTCATCGACCAGAGCGGCGGCAGCGTAGACAAGCTCGTCGAACTCATGGGCAAGATCGTCGGCCCCGTGAACTGCACCCGTTCCGGAAACACCATCGAACTCACCTATCCGGTGAACAAATGCGTCTGCGGCTGGAGTCCGCAGCGAGCCCCGTTTCCCGACGATCCCTACTGCGAGTGCTCGGCGGCCAATAATCAGACTCTGTTCGAAACCGTCGCCGGCAAGCCGGTCAGCGTGAGAGTGCTCGAATCGCCCCGCCGCGGCGGCCTTCACTGCCGCTTCCGCATTCAACTTGCTTAAGAGTTCAACCTGTAATAACAAACTTCCGTGCCCCATCTTCGCGCCTTTTTTCTGGCGCGAAGGTGGGAAACCACAAACCCGATCGTCATCCAACGTGCGTTGGCAGCCGGTACGGCCGCCCGCGATACATCCCCACCTGCTCCACCGCGCGCACGCGAGCCACCAGCGCCGTCGTATTGTCGTTGCCGTCCATCTCCACGGCCCGCGCCACCAGTTCCCGCGCAATCTCTTCCGCCGGCTTATGCTGAGAGGCCATGTCTGCGATCACTTCCTCGGGCATCTCATCGTGCAGCCCGTCTGTGCACAACACCAGCACATCGCCGGGCTGAATCGTAATCGCGGTCGTATCCGGGGAGACAAACATCTCCGGCCCCAGCGACCGGATCAGCATGTGCCGCGCCTCCGACTCGGCGACCTCGCCGGCCGACATCAATCCCATCTTGCGCTGCTCGTTCACCCAGGTATGATCCTGCGTCACCTGCCGCGCCCGCCCGCCGCGCACCAGGTAGCAGCGCGAATCGCCTACGTGCGACACCACCGCCTGGTCGTGACGCAGCGCGCACGCCACCAGGGTAGTCGCCATGTTTTTTCCACGATATTGGGGAGTCAGCCGGCAGTCGTGCACCGCGGCATTGGCGCGTTCAATCAGGCGCGGCATCAGGCCCAGCAGCATGGCCCCGGCCTGCGCCTTTTCGAATTCTTGCGTCACCACTGAGATCGCTGTCGCCGACGCCACTTCGCCCAGGTCCATGCCGCCCACCCCGTCGGCCACGGCGAACAGAAACCCATGGGAGCGCTTCTGGCTTCGCGAAGCGGGGATGAACGAGCCCATCGCGTCTTCATTATTGCTTCGAACTCTTCCGGGATCCGATGACTGGCCGAATTGAACATCCAACATATCGCGCCCACTGCCGGGAGATTTCGCGATCGCCACCGGGGACGATCCCTGATCTGCCTGTTTCAATAAAAGCACGAACGGGTGGAACCCTCCACCTCCAAATTTCCCCAGGCGAGGGTCCCACCCAATATTCGCCGTGCCCCCAGGTTATGACGCAATCGAGGAGGTCTGCTTGCTCTCGATCAGGATCGCCTTGCCCTTCTTCTTTGAGGACTTCATGAAGTACCACGCCCCGTACAAGCCCCACACGCCAGCGATGCCCAGCGCGCTCAGTGGTTCCATCTTGGTGCCCAGGTTGAAGAACGGCCCGGCTACATACACCGCCATACAGGCAAGATTCGCCAGCAGCCCGAACCCAGGAATGAACAGGTGCACGAGCGGTTTGTAATCCGGCCGCCCGCGGAACGCCACGATGCACAGCAGGCAGCTCAGCCCGTAGAGAATGAACGTGCCGAAGTTGGATGTGAGGGTGATGGTCAGCAGCGAGTTGGGCATTGCCGCCAGCTTGTCATGCGTGCTGTAGCCGAAGTTCGAAAAGATGTTATGCGGCAATGCAGCGATGGTCGCATCGGTCGGCGCGCTGGCATCGGCGAATACGAACGAAACCGCGATGCATCCGAGAACCGCCGAGATCGCAGCCAGCGTCCAGATGGCGCTCCGCGGGGACAGCGATTTGGCGTGCAGAATGCCGAAGTGCTCCGGAGCCTCGTCGTCCTTGCCCATCGCATAGGTTACGCGTGCGCCGGTGTTCATGCAGCTCAGGGTGGTGCCGATGAGCGCCAGGAACACCGTGAAAGCCTCGACCAGCATGAAGTACTTGCCATGGCCCGCGCCCAGCAGCGCATCGCCGACGATGATCATCATGTCGCCGATCGGCGCCGCTGAGCCTGCCGCGCTCTGCATGGTGTAACCCGAGTTCAGGAAGTAATTGGCGCAGAAATACTCGATTAGGTAACAGAACAAGCCCTGGATCAGCAGGGAGGCAATGCACCGCAATGGGAATGTGCTTGGTCGGATTCTTGGCCTCGCCTCCCATCGCCGTCACCGATTCAAATCCGACCAGAATCAGGATGGCGACCGTTGCCTGGATGAACACCCAGCTCCACCTGTGCGGCGCGATCACCGACTGCGCCGTGCTGTGCGCCAGCATGTTGCCGCTCGCGTCGGTTGCCGGATAGTCGATGGTGAAGGGAACCGGCTTGCCGGCCGCATCGAGTATGCGCCTGCGGCACGCCGCTGGCGTCGCGAATGATCGATCCGTCCTTGGGATTGGTGGCGAACTGATAGAATAGGTCTGCAGCGTCTGTCCGTCGTAGTTGAACGCCGCTTTGCCGGTCGGGATGATTCGATGCGGTAGCCAAGGGCCAGAACGCTGAACACCAGCAGCGCAGAGATCTGCACCACGTTGATGGCGAGATTGACGGCCGTGGAAGCCCCCGCGCCCTTCTGCGCGATCCAGGCCACGAAGAACGAGAACGCGATCGCCACCAGGCCCATGAAGATCGGCCCCGGGTTCGACCCGCTGAGGAAGCTGGGGAACAGGAAGCCAACCACGTAACCGACGAAGATGCCGGTGGTGGCCACCATCACGCCGGGATACACCCAGTAGTAGAGGTGCGAGCCCCAGCCCACGATGAACTTCGCGATGCGCGCATACTTGAACGCATGTCTTCTGCGACAGCATGGCCTGTTCGGCGTAGTAGTAGCTGGAGCCGGTGCCGGGATACAGCTTGGAAATCTCGGCGTAGGCCACGGCCGTCGCCAGGCACAGCAGCAAGGCGACGAAGATGCCCATCCACATGGCCGGAGCGGTAGAAGGCTGGCCCGCCGTGCCGGTGGTTGCCTGGATGAAGAACGTGAGCCATAGAAACGCGCCGGGGGCAATCAGCGCCATTGCGTTGCTGGTGAGGCCGGTAAGTCCCAGAGTGGCCTGCATCTGCGGTGCTTTTTGATCTGCCATGAAGCATTCTCCTGGTGGGTGTTTGATATGGCTGGAACGTTGGTCTCCGGCGGCTGTCCCCCGGCTGGGATTGGGTTGTGGGTCGAGCGTGCGATCGGGATTCGATCGGTTCTTACCCGGCTGCAATTGCGTGCGCTTGCAATGAATCCTAGTTTTCGCGAAATAAAGATGAAATGAAGAAACGAGACGTGGGCTTGTAGCCGGGTGTCCCAGGTCCCCGGTTTTGGGACCTGGGACACCGGCGAGGCAAAGCTATTTCTCCGTCACGTTGCTGCCGAAGATAAATCCGACCTCGGCAATCGCCCGCGCCTGGTTGGCATTGTTTCCCGCCTTGCCAAACACATCTCCCGGCGTATAGCTGCTGGCGTGCACCCACGAAATATCGCCGCGGAAGAACAGGCCGCCTTTCTGGATGGTCGGCGTTACCGTCACCGCGGTTCCGGCGCTGCCCGGTCCGAACATCAGGTTGACCGCGTTGTTGGCAGTGCTCCCTGAGCTGGTGATGTATTCCACGCGGGCCGGAAGCGCGAAACCATGCTTGAACGCCCGGCTGATCAATAACGCGCCGCCATTGGTCGATGCGCCCTTCACCACCCCGATCTTCGCGTTGGTCGGGACGTTGGTGAATTGGTAATACGGCTGGATGATCCAGGCTCCCTTGGTGTAGGTGTAGATCACATTGTAAATGGAGCTGTTGTTCTGCACCGGCGTCGCCAGGGTCTGAAACGCGGTTTGACCGTAGTTCCCCATTCCAATAAACGCCAGGGCATGGGGTCCCTTCGTGTAGGTGAGCGAGCCGCTCAGCCACGAATAGCGGTTGGAATAGAATCCGTCGTTCCAGCTCAGCGAAGCGGTCAAGTATTTGCCCAGTGCTTGATTCACCTGGATGCCGCGATTCACCGCGTTCTCCTGGTTCCACAAGATCCCGCGCTCGATGTTCATGTTTTCAAACGTGAACGTGTACTCCGCGCCGACCAGCGTGGGCAGAGAGCCGATCAAAAACTGGGTGGTCTTTCCTGCCGGTATCTTCAGGAAGGCCACCGGAACAGGCCCGTAAAAATCGCTCACCGTCTTGTCGGCCGCAAGGAATGGAGTGGCAAGAGCCGGAAGAGTGTAAGCGCCCACCTCGATGAAGTATTGATACTTTCCATCGGCCTTCTGAATGAAGATTTGGCCGTTGCTCAGGGCAGCTTGCTGTACGTCGTCTCCGGGAACGTGATTGTTTTGCACCAGGCCGGAGCCGGTAATGATGCCGTTCGCCGCGATCTTGCCCAGCGGTCCGGCATCGAACATCGCCGGCGGCAGCCATTGCAGCGGGCCAGTGACAGCCGGAGTTGTAAGCGGGGCAGGGGGATCTGCCTTGGGCGGCTCCGGTGGCTGGGCCGATGTAAGCGCCTGTCCGCCCGCAGGAGCTGCGGCCGGAGCCGCCTCCGAGGCCGGAGCACCGGTTTGCGCATGCGTTGCCGCTATCAGAGTCGCGGACATCGCGCCGACCAGGGTCATATGCAAGATGAAAGATGTACGAGGAGTCATTCCGTCTCACCAGCTTTCTCCACCGATCTGCAAAGGTGGTCGGTTGAAGTGATGGATCTCATTTCAGGCAAAGACCTCCCGTTGCCTGAATGACAGGTTGGTGACAGGCGAAATTCAGGGCCGGACAAAACCGTGATCGCAGGCTCGCCGCCGCATCGGCCGCAAGCTCTGCAGGTCTTCCTCAGGCGCCGCGCGCTGCGGCCATTTGGAAGGTGCACTCCTGGCTTGAGGTCACCTGGGACGTGTGCCTCGGATTGTCACACCGGGAGTGTTGCTTGCAGAAAGTTGATCAACCGCCACATAAAGAAACAATGAAGATTCTCAACAAAATCGGTTTTGTACCTGAATTTCCACAACTTATCACCGGTCCCAGAGTGGCCGGAGACGAATTTTCCCCATCGCGCGCGCCCCATGCCGTTACGATTTGAATAAGGATCACGTAAAGAACTGGTAGAATCCTGACAAGCTCATTGCACTCAGGGAACGTTCGCCGGTGTGGTGTTTTCTAAGAAGCTCGAGCGATTGTCAAAGCTGAAAATCGAGCGCGGGCGATGTTTCCCTACCAGGCGCCGCCACATATTTCGACGGCCGCTGCCACTTTGTCGCCGCAATAAACAGTTGAAACCCAAGAGAATACGTTCGCTGCAATCGCGCAACCGGGATTGGTGTCCGCAGCGTGAATAGGCCGAGCACATTCACTGAGGAGAACCACACAAGATTGGCATTTCCTGCTTCATGGCGAATCCCCAGGCGCACGGTCACCGAGGCGCTGAGGCAATTTGTGCCTGAATGCCTGGCCGCGATGGTCGTAGCGCCTCTCGCTCTCGCGCTCTCCTATGGGCTCGAGTGGCGCTGGACCAAGGCGATCTCCGCAACCCTCCTGGTGACTGTTTCGGCGCTGGTCGTGTATCGCCTGGCGCTGCGCGTCGTTCGCCTTTCCCGCCAAGCCGAGTCCGCCACTCTGCGCATGCGCCGCATCTACGAACTGACTCATCGCACGCTCGAAATGGATCTCCACGAAGAGCCCGGCGCGCGCCTGGCCGCGCTGGTACAGGAGATCTTCGATCTCGATGCGGTGGCCGTTTTCGATGCCGACCTGCACGAGGTGTACACCGCGGGGCGCTGGAACGTCGATCCGCTGGAGCTGGTGCAGAACGTCTACCACTTCGGCAGGTCCGACGACGATCGTTCCACCGGCATCAGCCGCCGGGTCATTCGCCTCGGGTCTGTCCCCATTGGCGCCCTGGTGATTCGCGGCGAAACCACCCCGCTCGCCAACAGCGCGTTAGCCGCGCTCATCGCCATCACCTTCGATCGCTATCGCTCGCTGGCCAACGAGAGCCGCATCGAAGCGGAGCGCGAAACCGAGCAGTTGCGCGCCACCGTGCTCGACAGCCTGGCGCACGATTTCAAGACGCCGCTTACGGCCATTCGCGCCGCCAGCTCCGGCCTCACTGAAATGGGCCGCCTCTCCACCGCACAAGCTGACCTCGTGAGCCTGATCGACGAGCAGGCCACCCTGCTGGCCGACCTGACCACGCGCCTGCTCACCACCGCGCGCCCCGAATCGGACGAGGCCGCCGACCGCTCCGCCGGCGTGGTGCTCCAGCTCGCTCCCGAACCGGTCGATTCGTTGATTGAAGAAGCCGTCGAGAGCCTTGCCGACCGCTCCGCCGGCGAACGCGTCCAGGTCGAAGTGCCGGAAGCGCCCTTGTTGCTCGACTGCGACCGGCGCCTCGTCGGCATGCTCCTCCTCCAGTACCTTGACAACGCCTGCAAGTACGCCGAATTCGACAGCATCATCACCGTGCGCGCGGAAAAATCCGCGGATGAAGTCTTGCTCTCCGTTCACAGCTTCGGGCCCATCATTCCCATGGCCGATCGCGAGCGCATCTTCGATCGCTACTACCGCTCGTCGGCTTCGTCGAGCCAGGCCGCCGGCACAGGCATCGGCCTCTCCATCGCCAAGCGCGCCGCCCTCGCCCACGGCGGGTCCGTGTGGGTATCGAGTGACGAAACGGAAGGCAACACCTTCTTCGCGGCTCTTCCCTCCCGCCCTGGTGGATCGCCGCATCCTGCAGATATTTCCGCTTCCGAAAGGAGCCTCCCATGACACCGCCGGTCATCCGCGTTCTGGTTGTCGACGACGAACCCGCCATCCGCAGAGCCCTCCACCCCCCGCTCGTCGCTCTGGGTTTTGATGTCGCCGAAGTCTCGCGCGGCGAAAAGGCCCTGCAGGTGCTGCGTACGGAAACCTTCGACTGCGTGTTGCTGGACGTGAATATGCCCGGCATCGGCGGCCTCGAGACGCTGCGCCGCATCCGCGTTTTCGCGCCCCGCCTGCCGGTTCTCATGCTCACCGTGCGCAACGGCGAAGACGAAAAGGTGCGCGCGCTCGAGATGGGCGCCGACGATTATGTCACCAAGCCCTTCGGCATCCGCGAGCTTATCGCGCGCATCCGCGCAGCGGTGCGCCGCGTCCATGCCCCGGTGCGCACCGAGGAATCGCCCCTCGAGATCGGCGAGATCCGCCTTGTCCCTGCTCGCCGCAGCGTCACCAGGCGAGGCCAGGCCATCCATCTCACGCGCAAGGAATTCGACATTCTCCATTGCCTGATGAGCCGCGCCGGCCGGGTCGTCACCTACGCGCGCCTCCTCACCGCGGTGTGGGGCGCCGACTGCCGCGAGGAAGTCGAGTACCTGCGGACCTTCGTCCGCCAGCTGCGAAAGAAAATCGAAGACGATCCCGCGCGCCCCGTCTACCTTTTGACGGATATCTATGTCGGCTATCGATTTGCCGACGCGGAGATGCTCGAAGAAGCGCAGGCCGCCGCCAGCGAGACCAACGAAAATTACGCGTCGCCCGCAACCCGCGAAACCTTATCCGGCGAAAATTCCGTCATCGGCCACGCGTGATTTTGTTTTGCGCTTGAAATATGACCGTGCCCCATCTTCGCGCCTTTTTTCTGGCGCGAAGGTGGGAGACCAGCGAGGCCGTTGGGATAGCCATGTGCACTCTCTCAACTGTCCCAATGCACTGAAAGCGCGCATTCCTCGCTGCTACCATAAACATTGGCGGCACGATGCGCGACAACCTGGCCACACTCATCGAAGATTTCCGCCGCTACGATCGCGAGATCGCGGTGGTTCGCTACCAGGGCAACCGGCGCCGCGTTTCCACCTACGGTGACATTGCTCGCCTCGCCGGCCGCTTCGCATCCCTCCTCGCACAAAAGTCCATCGGTCCCGCCGATCGCGTGGTCCTGTGGGCCGAGAACAGCGCCGAATGGATCGCCGCGTTCTACGGCTGCATTCTCCGCGGCGTGCTCGTCGTTCCCCTCGATGCTTACGGCAGCGCCGGCTTTGCCGCCCGCGTCACCGCCGACGTCAAGCCGAAGCTCGCAGTGGGCGATTTGCAACTGCTTCGAGAACTTAAGGTCGATGCTGACCTTCCTCGTATTGCGTTTGAAGAATGGCGGGCACAACTGCCGGCCGAAGAGTCGGGGCCCTTGTCCGGTCTCAACCGCGAAACGCCTCTGCAAATCCTCTTCACCTCCGGCACCACCGGCGATCCCAAGGGCATCGTGCACACGCACGGCAATGTGCTCGCCAGCGTAGGTCCAATCGAACAGGCAGCGCAGGGCTACATGCGCTATGAGAAATATGTGCACCCGCTGCGCTTCCTGCACACGCTGCCGCTGAGCCACGTCTTCGGCCAGACCATGGGCCTGTGGATGCCTCCCATCTTCCGCGCCGAGGTCCACTTCGAAAGCCGCCTCGTCGCTCCGCGCCTGATCGAAACCATCCATCGCGAGCGCATCTCCGTTTTGGCCGCGGTGCCGCGCGTGTTCGCATTGCTCAAGTCGCACCTGG
>CAVREL010000005.1:0-80700 GCA_963720105.1 uncultured Acidobacteriota bacterium
TCTGTGAAGCCCTTCGACAAGGGGATGTTCATTGGCGTTAACTAAATGGCGTCAATTAAAAATCTTGTAAGAAATCGATGGACATCTGCTATATTAAGTATGGTAGACAATATCGAGGAAAGAGCGTATGAAAAACCCTGAAAAGGTTGATTGGTCGTATCTGGCCGGATTGTTTGATGGAGAAGGTACTTTTAGTATTTATCACCAAAGACAGCATGAATCAACGGCGATTCGTATCGAGATTACGAATACGAAAATCGAGTTGATGGAGTGGCTTGTACAACACTTTGGCGGACAATACTATAGTCACCGCCGTTCTAGTCCCAAGCATTGTATCGCATACGGGTGGCGTCCTAAGGGGCGAACCAATAGCGAACACTTGCTTCTGGGATTATTGCCGTATCTGGTAATTAAAAAAGAACAGGCGAAAGTGGCCCTTAGTACGTGCGATTGCCGCACAACAATGGAGTTGATCCTGTTGCGAAGTTCGATCATGACACCGCCCGGCCCGTCGATGGTTACGTTGCACCGCAACTTCATACGCATGCCGTCATCTTCAATATGACTGAGCGAGAAAACGGCCAGTATCGGGCGCTACAACCTCAGAGCCTGTTTGCTTCCCAGCAGTTTGCCACAGCCGTTTACCAGTCGGAGCTCGCATACCGCTTGCGGGATCTTGGCTACGAGATCACAATGGGGAAGAACAACGCTCCGGAGATCAAGGGATATACCCAGGAATATCTCGATGCATCGAGTCCGCGCAGCCAGCAGATTCGAGCTTATCTTGAGCGCACCGGGTGGGCAGGAGCTGCGGCCGCCCAGATCGCCGCGCACTCCACGAGAGACAGCAAAGAGATACACTCGCCGGCCGTGGTAATGGCTGCCCACCGCCGATTGGCGGCGGAGTTTGGGTATCAGGCCGAGGCGGTCGTTCGTGCGGCGCGGGATCGGCAACAACACTTGGAAAAATCGATACAGAGCGTAGACCGAGTTCGCGAGTCGCTCACGTTTTCACGGGATAAGAACTTTGAACGCGAAGCGGTTGTGGATGAGCGTGCACTCATCCGTGATGGCCTTCGACGCAGTATGGGCGACGCAACCTACATCCAAATACGAGCCAACCTTGACACCCGACTCGCCAGCGGCGAATTTCAAGTTGTCCAGAATTCCGTCGGGACACCGGCACGCCAGTTCACGACCGCAAAGACGATTCAGGCTGAGCACGAAATCCTGCAAAGAGTGGCCCAGGGGAAAGGTCAGATAGAGCCAATCCTCTCGCGCGCCCTGGCGATTGCCGCGGCCGATCAACAACCGCATCTGAACCGCTCTCAGAAGAGCGTTGTAGAAGACGTGCTGAGCTCCCCTGACCGCATACAAGGCATTCAGGGATACGCAGGCACCGGCAAAACGACTACGCTCTCCGTCGTCCGCGCAGCCGCTGAAACTCAGGGATTCGCAGTCGAAGGATTCGCGCCCACATCACGCGCCGCGCGCCAGCTGGCCGAAGCTGGAGTCGAAGGTGGAACGTTGCAAGGGTTTTTGGCACGCGGAAATCATCGTGACGAGCCGATGAAGAAACACTTCTATTTTGTCGACGAATCCAGTCTTGCGAGCACAAACCAGATGCGCGAGTTCCTTACCCGGCTCGGTCCGCATGACCGAGTACTACTAATCGGTGACACACGCCAGCATCAGGGTGTCGAGGCTGGACGGCCTTTCCAGCAGCTGCAACAGGCTGGCATGCGCACCGCGCATCTGGACGAAATCGTGCGTCAGAAAGATCCTGCACTAAAATCCGCCGTAGAGTCTCTAGCGAAGGGTGATATCTCCGGTGCGCTTGATTCGCTCCAGAAGCAGGGTCGAATTCGTGAAGTTTCCGATGCTAGCGAGCGCGTCCGTGAAATCGCGCGAAGCTACGTCGATGCTCCCGACAGGACACTCATTGTCTCTCCCGATAATGCCTCTCGGCGCGAGCTGAACACGGCCGTCCGCGAAGAACTGAAAGCAAAAGGAAGTCTTTCCCCCGCTGACTACTCTTTCAAAGTCCTCATCCAACGTCAGGAGATGACAGGTGCCGAGCGAGCTTGGGCAAGCCAGTACGAAGCTGGAGACGTGATCCGATATTCGCGCGGAAGCAAGGCCATGGGGATTGAGCCGGGGAGCTACGCTACGGTTGTCGGTGTAGATCCGCTCGCCAACCATCTGTCTGTGCAAGTGCATTCCGGAGCGACCGCTACTTACGATGCACGCCGTCTCGCCGGGATCAACGTTTATCGCGCAACCGACCGGGAGTTTGCCGTCGGAGATCGGATTCAATTCACCGCGCCCGACAAATCGTTGGGCGTCGCGAATCGAGATCTCGCGATCATTGATTCAATCAGAGCCGATGGAAGGATTTTTGCCCACCTCGACAACGGTCGTCGAATCGAGTTCGACCCGGCAACACATCGGCATTTCGATCACGGATACGCAGTGACGAGTCATAGTGCGCAGGGACTCACGGCTGAACGCGTCCTGGTCAATGCCGATACCGGCGTCCATCCGGATCTCCTCAATTCACGATTCGGATACGTCTCCATCTCGCGCGCCAGCCATGAGGCCACACTCTTCACCGATGATGTCGAGAAGTTGAGCCGGCAAATCGGAGTTGAGATCACCAAAACGACCGCGATTGAAATCAATCATGTCCCTTCTATCATCCAGGGGACTCGAATGACGTTTTGAAAATGAGGGCAGGTTCCCAAACGCTTGTTTGGAAGCCGGAAGTTTTCGCTCCGCAAGAGCTCATCCAAGCGTTCGTCCCATAAGACAGAAGGTTTGCGGTTGAAATAGCCCTGTTGAACGTCGACGAGATGGTCGAAAGGAGGGTCTGAGCCTAAAGTGCTCAGAACCAGCGTGATACGGCAACACATCGATAATGCCGATCTCGTGGTTGAGGAGAACTAAGCTTCTCAATTCTGCAAAAATCTACAGAGTAGATAACGTACTGCAAAAAATAATTGTTGACAGAGCGTTTATACGGAGATATTGTTGGGTCCAGTCGAATCCAGAACTCAGTTTTTCTTCTACTGCGTTTTTAATTGCCCGGCGCCTACGCGCTAACGTAGGCACCGGTAACCATCAACTAGGCGGCAATGCCACCCAGCGACTTCGACTCCCTCTATTGTACCTCAGGGAGGCTCCGGGGCAATGTCAGTCCGAACCGTTTTGGAACCAGGAGCTTACGATGCAAAATCAAACGATAGAGTGCCCGAAGTGTGGCAATGAGTTCCCCATTAACCAAGCCTTGGCCGGTCCCATTGTGGAGGCCGAGCGCAACCGCCTGCAGCTCGAAATGCGTGAGCGCTCGACAGCTCTCTCAACTCAAGAAGCGCAGTTGAAGGGTGAGCGTGAACGACTCGAGGCCCAGCAGAAGAAGCTGAAGACAGAAGCTGCTGAACTGGAGAAGCTGGTTCAGAACCGTCTCGAAGCCGAACGTGCAGCCATTTCTGCCTCCGAAGCGAAGCGGATTGAAGGTGAGTTTCAGAACCGACTGAACTCGGCCCGGCTCGAACAAGAAACGCAGAAGGCCAAGATCGCCCAGCTGGAAGGGGCGGAACTGGAGTTCCGCAAAAGGACCACGGCGCTGGACGAGGAGAAGCGCCAGCTTGAACTTACGATTGCGCGGCAGCTTGACACTGAACGGGAAGGAATTCGCCAGGCCGCGGCGGCTATCGAAAGAGAGCGCAGCGAAGCGGCACTGGCTGCAAAGGACGAGTCGTTGGCTGATCTCGGTGCGCAGCTTGCGGAATCACGGCGCGTTGAACTCGAAGTGCGCAAGCAGCGTGAAGCGCTGGAGGGTGAGAAGAAATCTCTCGAGCTGGAAGTGATGCGTCGCCTTGATGAGGAGCGCGACCGCGTCCGTGCCACAACAATCAAGCAGGAGGAGGATCGGAATCGTCTGAAGCTGGCGGACAAGGATAAGGTCATCGACGATATGCGCAAGCAGGTCGAAGAGCTTCGTCGGAAAAGCGAGCAGGGGTCACAGCAACTCCAGGGTGAAGTACAGGAGTTGGAACTTGAAGCGATCCTGCGCAGCCAGTTCCCCAAAGACGAGTTCGAGGCCGTTGCTGTCGGTCGTGCCGGTGGTGACATTCTTCAGAAGGTGATCGGGGCTGGTGGCACTGTCTGTGGAACAATTCTCTGGGAATCGAAGCGTACCAAGGGATGGCAGGATGGATGGCTGCCCAAAGCACGGGAAAATCAGCGTAATTCACACGCCAGTGTCAGTGTTATTGCCACAACCGCGTTGCCAAAAGACATCACCAGTTTCGACCGCGTTGAAGATGTCTGGGTAACTGGCTTCGAATGCGTGGTTCCCCTTGCGAAGGCATTACGGGCGACGTTGATTCAAACCGATCTCGCTCAATTGGTGGGGCAGGACCGTAGCGGGAAGACCGATCGGATGTACAGTTACGTCACCGGCCAGGACTTCAAGCATCGCGTCTCTGCAATTGTTGAAGCCTACGTGAAACTGCAGGAGGACCTGGACCGCGAGAAGCGTTCTGTCACTGCCGCTTGGGCGAGGCGCGTGAGGTCTCACGAGTTGATCTTGCTGGGAGCAGCGGGAATGTACGGCGACCTCCAAGGCATCCTCGGCAAAACCATGCCGCAGATTGAAGGCCTCGAAGCGCTGCATCTGGATCGCGATCCACTGAGCTTGCCAGTCACCGAATCGGAGCCCCTGCAGCTGAACCAGTAGGAGGAGTGTATTGAAGCTCGCTGATATCGCCACGATCGACAGCGGTTACCACTTTCGGGGTCGAATTGAAAACGACCCCGACGGCCAGGTAGCCGTGATCCAGACCAAGGATTTCTCGGACAACCTGACACTGATCCCGGATGATTTAGTGCGGATTGTTCCGGAGACCAAGGTGGCCCCCTACGAGGTTGAGAGCGGCAACGTCCTCTTCCTATCCCGTGGGCAGAATCCTTGGGCCGTAGCCATCGGCGAGCTTCCTCTTACTTGCATTGTCCCGAGTTCGTTCTACATCCTCCGTCTGGATCGCGACCGTATTCGACCGGACTACCTGGCGTGGTTTCTCAACAGCACCGCCGCGTTGACGGCCCTGAAGTCGATCATGAGAGGTACTAACATCTCGTTCATCTCGAAAACGGACCTTCAGGAGTTGTCCGTCCCCGTGCCTCCACTGTCGGTGCAAGCGCAGATAGCAGACCTCAACCGTCTTTGCGACCACGAGCGACAGCTTCTGAACGAACTTGGTAACCGTAAAAAAACTCTCATCGACGCCGTCTGCGCAAAGCTTGCAGACAGCGGCAACTAGCAAAAGGAGAAGACCGTGTCAGTAGCAATGACGAAGGAACAGATCGAAAACATTGTCTGGCGAGCTTGCGACACGTTTCGCGGAGCTATCGATCCCTCGGAGTACAAGAACTACATTCTGACAATGCTCTTCCTGAAGTATCTCAGCGACCTCGCCAAAGAAACGCGCGAGAACTTCATGCAGAAGTACAAGGGCGACGTCGCGCGCGTCGAACGTGCGATGGGCCGTGAGCGCTTCATACTTCCCCCCACCTGTGACTTCGATCATCTCTACCTCAAGCGAGAGGCCGCAAACATCGGCGAGCTTATCAATGTGGCTTTAGAAAAGATTGAGGATGAGAACAAAGGAAAACTGGAGAACGTCTTTCGCAACATTGACTTCAACTCAGAGCCAGCCCTTGGGCAGACCAAGGATCGAAACAGCAGATTGAAACTCCTGCTTGAAGACTTCAACCTGCTTGACCTAAAACCCTCTCACCTTGAGGGGCGCGATGTGATCGGTGATGTTTATGAGTATCTGATCGGGCGTTTCGCTGCCGGGGCAGGAAAGAAAGCCGGAGAATTTTATACTCCGCCGGAGGTCTCTACACTGCTTGCGTTGCTCTTGGACCCTAAACCAGGAGACAGGATCTGCGATCCAGCGTGTGGATCAGGATCGTTGCTGATCAAGGTTGCTCGCCAGGTTGGCTCGGACAATTTTTCTCTGTTTGGCCAGGAGTCAAACGGTTCGACATGGGCGCTGTGCAAGATGAATATGTTCTTGCACGGTATGGATGGCGCTCGTATCGAATGGTGCCACACGATAAATAATCCCCGTCTCGTCGAAGACACGGGCCTGATGAAGTTTGACGTCGTCGTGGCGAATCCACCATTCAGCTTGGATAAATGGGGAGCTGAGGGCGCGGCCGGGGACCGCTTTAACCGGTTCCATCGTGGCATTCCGCCCAAAGGCAGAGGCGACTACGCATTCATTAGCCACATGATAGAAACCTCAATAGAACAAACGGGCAAGGTGGCAGTAATTGTACCTAACGGCGTTCTTTTTCGAAGCGGAAGTGAAGGTAAGATCCGTCAACAGCTAATTGAGGATAATTTAGTCGAAGTGGTAATTGGTCTTCCGCCAAATTTGTTCTACGGAACAGGTATCCCCGCAGCAATTCTGCTGTTTAACAGAGCAAAGAAAACCCGCGACATTCTCTTCATTGATGCCAGTCGTCAATACGAAGCCGGCACAAGTCAAAACGTGCTCCGCGAGGGAGACATCTGGGCCATCGCTAATGCTTATCGCGCTTTCTCTGATGAACTTCGCTATGCCCATTGCGCAACATTTGACGAGGTCAAAGAAAATCAATTCAATCTTGGTGTTGCCAGATATGTAGATTCTTTTGAGCAAGGTCCTGCGATAGATCTTAAGGCTTTGCAAACTGAGATCGAGACAATTGAGTCAAGCCTCTTTACACTGCAGAAGCGAATTTCTCACCTACTGAAAGAGAACGGTCTATGAGGCCTCATGGCTGGACAATACGCAGATTAGCGGAGCTTGGTCATATTCAGGCTGGTCGTCAGAGAAGTCCCCACTACACGACGGGGGAGTTACGACCTTACCTTCGTGTTGCTAACGTACTCGACGGATTTATCAATACATCCCAAGTCCACAAAATGCAGTTTACCGATACTGAATTCGCAGTATTCCGTCTAGAACCCGGGGATGTTCTGTTGAATGAAGGGCAAAGTCTGGAGTTAGTCGGGAGAAGTGCGATCTACCAAGGTGATCCCGCCGAGTGCTGTTTTCAGAATACGTTGATCAGGTTCCGTCCGAATGGGGACACTGACTCTTCCTTTGCACAGTATCTATTCCAATATCTGCAATACAACAGGGTGTTCTCGCGAGTTGCCCTACGGACGACTTCAATCGCTCATCTAGGTGTTAGTAGATTTGCCGGCATTTCGGTTCCAGTCCCTCCCCTTGAGGAACAATGTGCAATAGCTGAAAGCCTAGATCCACTGACTGAGACTGTTTCTTTAGTCCGGCAACTCCTTGGAATGAAACAAGGGCTACGATGTGCTCTCAGTAATGCATTGCTCGCGGGTGCGAACCGCGTGGATGCCGCAAGGCGAAACAAGTGGACGACCATGCGCCTACAGGACCTATTTACAGAAAGAGTGGAGACTGGGCGGTCGGACTTACCGCTCCTCTCAATTACAGGTGACCGAGGCGTCATCCCAAGGACAGATATTGAAAGGCGTGACTCATCCAATGCTGACAAAAAGAGCTACAAGAGAATTGCGCCGGGAGACATTGGATACAACACGATGCGGATGTGGCAAGGGGTCTCGGCTTTGTCTGACATCGAGGGAATCATTAGCCCGGCTTATACCGTCTGCGTGCCTGGGCCTGAAGTTGATGGCGTCTTTGCTGCGCATCTATTCAAATACCCTCCGATCATCAATCTCTTTCATAGACACTCACAGGGGCTCGTCGACGACACCCTGAATCTAAAATTTAAGGCTTTTTCGCAGATAAAGCTTTCAATACCGCCGATCGTGGAGCAGAGGCGTATTGGCCAACTGCTCGCTGTTCTTGAAGAAGAATACAGGTTACTCCGAAGATATCGAGATGTGTTGGAACAGAGGAGGCGCGTAATCCTTGCAAAGCTTATTACTGGCCAATTTCGTCTAAAGGAGGCCCAGTGTGCTTGACGCGCTTCCAACCATACTTGATTTGGAGTCTAGTGAATCGAAAATTCCAGCACTTCAAGTACTGGGATCGATCGGTTGGGAGTATTTGACTCCCAACGCGGCGCTGGCTTTACGAGGTGGACGCCGTTCGTGCGTAACCTTAGATGGCGTTCTGGAAACGCAGCTACCGAAGTTTAACCGGATCCATTATCGAGGCAGAGATCTTCCCTTTAGTGAGGGAAACATCGTAACCGCCATTCAAGCACTAAAGGATGTCCTGTACGATGGTCTTGTTCGAACAAACGAGAAGGTATATGACCTGCTGTCGCTTGGGAAGTCGCTGCCCCAATCAATTCAGGGCGATGTCAAGAGCTTCACGCTCCGATACATCGACTGGGAGCATCCGGAAGGGAATTCTTACCACGTCACGGAGGAATTCGAGGTTGAGCGTCCCGGCAGCAAAGATGTTCTCGTTCCCGACATTGTTTTGTTTGTGAACGGCATTCCGCTGGCGGTAATCGAATGCAAGCGATCCGAGCTGGCGCCCGGCAAGCGCCCTATCCAGCAAGCCATCAGTCAACAGATTCGAAATCAAAAAGATGATGGCATTCCGCAATTATTCATCTACTCGCAACTCCTGCTCGCGCTTTCCCGGAAAGAGGCCCGGTATGCAACCGCTGGTACTCCCGAAAAATTCTGGGCTACATGGCATGAGCCTGCCGCCGAGGCTGAGGTCGCCAAACTCCTGACCAACCCATTGACTGAGACCCAACAGTCGCAACTGCTTGATGGAAAGTCCACAGAAACCCGGGCATACTTTGAGGCGTTGGAAGCAGGTGGAGCGCGTGAGGTAACCGCTCAAGATCAAACTTTATGGTCGCTCTGTCGACCTGAGAGGCTGCTTGACCTCACGCGTCGCTTTGTCATCTTCGACGCGGGAGAGAAGAAGATTGCGCGGTACCAGCAATACTTCGCCGTACGCTCCATTTTGGAGCGCATACGCCATATCCGCGACGGACGGCGCACGGGCGGCGTAGTCTGGCACACCCAAGGTAGCGGCAAGAGTTTGACTATGGTAATGCTTGCCAAAGCCATCGCTCTGGAGCAGCAAAAGACCGATAGCGTGGACTGGAACGATTATAAGATCGTGATGGTAACGGATCGCGTCGATCTAGATGATCAGATCACCAGAACCTTCATGCACTGCGGAATTGAACCAATACAGGCAGGTACCGGCAAGGATCTTGTGGCACTTTTGAGCGGTCCGACGCAGCGAGTGATTACAACCGTCATCAATAAGTTTGAGGCAGCGGTGGGTAAAACTGGCGTGCGTATCGACAGCCCAAACATTTTTGCACTGGTCGATGAGGGCCATCGCACACAGTTTGGTTCAATGCATGCCAAGATGCGGCGTGCCCTTCCGAACGCGTGCTTCATCGCCTTTACAGGAACTCCGGTAATGAAACGCGACAAGAGCACAATTGAGAAGTTTGGTGGCCTGATTGCGCCGTCGTATACGATTCGGAATGCTGTTGACGATAAAGCCGTCGTCCCGCTTCTCTACGAAGGACGTCACGCGCAGCAACGAGTTGATCAAGCAGCGATAGACGAGTGGTTCGAGAGGACTACTCGGGACCTCACCGCAGACCAGCGAGCCGACCTCAAGAAAAAATTTGCCAAACCAGATAGGTTGTTTCGAGCAGAACCCGTGGTGAAGGCTATTGCCTGGGATATCAGCGAGCATTTTTCCAAGAACTTTAAAGGGACTGCTTTCAAAGGCCAGCTTGTGGCTCCGCGCAAGGAAACCGCGATTCAGTACAAACAGTTCCTCGATCAGTTCGGTAAGGTGCGCTCTGAAGTTCTGATTTCTCCACCCGACGAGCGTGAGGGGGAAGAGGATCTATACACCGATAATACGGAACTTGTGAACCGATTCTGGAAGGCAGCAATGGCCCGGTACGGAACGGCAAGGCAATATGAGCAAACAATTATCAATTCATTTAAATACGGCGATCCACGAGATGAGCAGCAAGGAGCTCCGGAGATCATCATCGTCGTGAGCAAGCTGCTAACAGGATTTGATTGCCCTCCGAATACCGTCTTGTACCTCGCGAGATCACTGAAGGAGCACACCTTGCTTCAGGCGATTGCGCGGGTCAACCGGCTCTTTCCCGGCAAGGACTATGGTTTCATAGTTGACTATCGCGGTGTGCTGCCAGACTTGGACGAGGCCCTTTCGCTGTACTCTGAGTTGCCAGAGTTTGACGAAGAGGACCTTGCTGATACTGTCACGGAGATTCGTGTCGCAATTGACAAACTGCCTCAGAAACTCTCAGCACTCTGGGGCGTCTTTAAAACGATTCGGAACAAGAGTGATCTGGAAGCCTACGAACAACTGCTGGCTGACGATGCTCTGCGCGTGGAATTTTACGATCGGTTTGCGGCGTTTGCCCAGTCCATGTCCGTTGCCATGTCCTCGGAGACGTTCTTCGAAATTACTTCAGAAGAACGGATTGACCGCTACAAAAATGATCTGAAGTTCTTTCACGGACTGCGGCAATCGGTCCGTCGTCGGTATGCAGAGACCGTTGATCTCTCGGAGTACGAACCGAAGATTCAAAAGCTTCTTAATACGTATCTGCTGTCGGAGAAAGTGGAACCAATCACTGCCACGATTGACATCTTCAATAGGGACGCAAGGAACGCCGCGATTGCAGAAGTTCACGGAGAAGCGGCTCAGGCGGATATGATCGCGCACAACACTCAGAGAGTGCTCAGAGAGCGCTGGGAAAGAGAAGATCCAGCCTTCTTCAAGAAGTTCTCACGAATGCTTCAAGATGTCATCGACGATTTCCGGGCCCATCGGCTTCAGACGGCTCAATATCTCAGTCGTGCGACTGAGATCATGGAGGCCACTATTACCCGCAGCGGAGACGATATCCCCAAGATTTTGTCGAGTAATGAGGTGGCCAAAGCATACTACGGGTCAATCAAGGATGCGCTGACTACTCTCCAGTTGAAGCCCACTGTGCTGGCTGAGATTGGATCAGAAGCTGCACTCGCCTTCGACAAAATCGTGGAGAATCGTCGGATCGTGAATTGGACCACTAATATTGATGTCCAAAATCGCATTCGTCAGGATTTTGATGACTATCTCATCGATCTTGGATCACGGTCGAGCATCGATGTGGGTTTCGCTATAATCGACCAAATCGTGGACGAGTGCATAGAGATCGCGAAGGTACGTAGGCCATGAAGTTCGACGCTTGCTCCTACGCGATCGCCTTTGGTCGAGAGCGCATTTCATTCAATCTTCTCTATGGGGATCACGACCGCTTTCAGATCACAGTCAAACCAGATATGACCGTAGAGGTTCAGGCTCCAGCCGGAAAGCCGCTTGAGGCCGTCCTCATGAGGGTTCGAAAGCGGGCATCGTGGATTGTCAAACAGCTCCATTTCTTTGAAGAGTTTCAGCCCCGCGCAGTCGCCAAACGATTCGTAAGCGGCGAAACGTTCCGATATCTTGGTCGTCAGTATCGCCTGAAACTTTTCCAAAGTAAGGAGAGACGAGTCCACCTGAGTCGTCCGTTTATTTGGGTCCACCTTCCCAACCCGAAGGATGCAGGCGCGGTTGAGTCCCTTGTTAGGAATTGGTATCAGGAAAGGGCTAAGGAAGTTTTTGGGAACCGTTTTGACGCCATATACTCCAATATCAAGGGACGCATTCGGTCCAAGCCGGCACTTCGCGTGCGACGCATGATGCGGCGGTGGGGAAGCTGCACCAACAGGAACCATATTGTGCTGAATACTTCTTTAGTGCAAGCTCCCATCCGGTGCATCGACTATGTGATCGTACATGAGCTGTGCCATTTGAGCTTTCACAACCACAGTAGAAAGTTTTGGAGACTCCTAACACGGTCGATTCCAGATTGGGAGCTGGCGAAACAACTTTTGGAATCAACTTCCATTCTCTGAGAGTGTCGAAGTCAAATCTGATTCAGCGAACAACTGAGCAGGCACGAGATGAAGCAACAGCAAAATCTCCTAAGGGGAGTGAGTGTACTTGAACGTTCGTTACACTTTGGGCCAAGGACCTCCATTACAGGTCCCTTGAGATCTAAAGGCCTTGGATTCGGTCTCTCCTGCTCTTGCACTTTGAAATAATCCAGCAGTCTTGGGGAAGAGTTCCATAGATCGCCCGAAGGCGAGGAGCTCGCAAGGCAGGAAAAGCTGGCTGTGATTTCCGTTGCGTACTCGGGAATTGGTGAAGAGACGCGCGAGTTACTCAAGCGCAGAGTAGAAAATCGAATCACCAAAATCCGGCCTTCTTTGAGTGCGAATGCGGACTGATTTTCGTCTGGATGAGCTCTCAGTCCAGCTTCTTGGTCCGTCAAAACATCTGCCCTTGTCCTCAAAAGTTCCATCGCCGCCCGTGGGAAATCTTCATCTGCGTAAAAGCGCGGCTTGGCTCTCCTTTTGCAATAGTTGCGCCTCTCCAGATCAAGTATGGATTCTTTCACCGAGAAGGCCATCGCCGGATGACCGTATCCATCCGGGCAACCACACGGTTGACGTTTGGGGATCCGAGCAGAGATCTTAGTTAGCCAGTGTGGCGGCGTATGCGGCGGGGGTCAGCTCGGCAAGGGACTGGATGGATCGATTAGCGAGGCCCGGAAGCACATCAGCAAGGTACTTGCGGATGGGGATGTTGAGCCGGCGGCAGCTCTCGACGACCGAGAAGATGGCGGCGATCTTCGGTCCTGCTTCCTTACTGCCCAGATGCAGCCAGTTTTTTCTTCCGATTGCGATAGGCCTCATTGAATTTTCCGCGAGGTTTGTACTCAGCTCCAGTTCCGGATGTTTGAGGAACACCGTCAGCTTGCTCCAGAACGACAGGGTGTAATTAGCCGCCTGTCCGGCTGCACTCTTGGGCAGCGCGGTTTTCTTCAAGGCTAGCGCTGCACGGCGCAACTGTTCCAGCAGTTTGGGCGCCCGCTCCTGACGAAGCAGGTTACGTTCCGCGTGGTCCAGGTTCTGTTCGCGAGCTTGACGGTCGATGGCGAACAAGTCGTCCATCAGGGCAACGATGTGCGCCGACTCCTGATCGTTGGCATTGACCTTGACAGCATCAACGTATTTCCGGCGGGCGTGAGCGAGACAACAAGCGTGAACCATTTTCGGACCGCCGACATGGTTGTAGCCCTTGTACCCATCAGTCTGAAACAGCCCGTTGAAATTGCCCAGGAACTGCTTCGGGCCTTCGCCGTCGCGGTCCATTCTGAAGTCGAAGACCACGCCTTTACCGGGCGAGCCGTACTGCCACATGTAGCCCTGGTGATTACGGCCACGCTTGTCGTGCGTCTGCACGCCAATCGGTGTTTCGTCGGCCTGGATGTAAGTTCCGGCCAGCACCTCGCGCTTCATGGCTGCTGAAATCGGGATCAGTAACTCTCCGACACGCAGAACCCCATCGTCGAGCGTCGATAGCGCGATCTCCACGCCGGCATCGCGCTTGATGATCGCCTGTTGCCGATACAGTGGCAGCGATGCGCAGTACTTGTTAACTGTCGCTTCGATAATCACCTGGTCGGACAGAACCGACTTGGCCACGATGCGCTCCGGCACAGGCGCGGTCCGGACGCCCTGCTCTTCGCAATCGCGGCAGGCACGCTTTTCCCGCCGAATCACCTTCACGTAATACTCGGCAGGACGAACGTCGAGCACTTCTGTCTCTTCGTAGCCGATCACCGTGGTCTGCTTGCCGCACTTGCCGCAGCTGCACTGTTCGGGCGTGCATCCAATGATGTGCTCGACGCGCTCCAGATGGCCGGGCAGCTCCTGGCGGCCGGGATGCTTGCGACGCGGCGTGCTGGGAGACTTGTCCTGAGGCTTGTGTGCCTTGAGCGGTTCGCGTTCGCTCTCCGCCTCGACCTCCTCGCTCGATACGCCCGGCTCCAGATCTAACAGCTGCAGTTGCAGATCGCTCAGCGTCTCACTGCGCTTGCCGTACCGGGCGATGCGGTCCAGACGCAGGCGCTCCTCAAGAAGCTTGATCTTCACTTCGGCCAGGGCAAGCGCCTGATCCTTGCGTGCTAACTGCTGATCTTTTGCGGCAAGCTGCGCCTCCAACTGCGCGATGATCTCGGCCAGCGTTGGACCGGGCTGTGGCATCTCTTGTGCGGGGAGCGTCAAGATGTCTTATACATACCAGACATCACACTGGATTTGATGATAAATCTCCAGTGTTCATGCGGTCTTCCGTGACTCTGTTGATTCCTCGCCCACTGGCCTCCGATACCACTTCCGTTCTCGCGTCTGGACCAGATCAATACCGCCAATCAATAGCGCGAAATGCTCTCGGCTCAACTGCACACGCTTCTCGTTGCCCGCAGGCGCGGGCCAGTAAAGACGACCGCCCTCCATGCGCTTGGAACACACCCAAAGCCCCGAACCATCAAAAAATACCAAGCGAAGCCGATTCCGGCGCGCATTTGCGAAGAGAAAAATGTGGCCGCTCGCGGGATCGCATTCCAGCACATCGCGGATCTTGCCCCATAGACCATCGAACCCAATGCGCATATCCGTGGCTCCGATGGCGACGTAGATGCGCGTCGCCGCGCCCAGCGCGAACATCGCTTCAACCCTCGAGAATCGCGAGCAGACGCTTCAGGTGCGACGCATCGAATCCCGATTCCACAACCACACGACGTCCGTTGGCCAATTCCACGCGCAAACCGCCGCCCGCCGGCGTGGGATCGACCAGTTCCACAGGAACCAGCCGCTCGGCTCCGCCGACCTGCCGGCGAACACGATCCCGATGCCGGTAATAGTCCAAGGTGTGCAATGCCACACCACGCGCCGTGCAGAATGCCTTCCGCGAAAATCCACTCTGCTCAAATTCACGCACCAGGCGTTCTACTTCAGCCTGGCTCCGATGACGCTTCGTCGACTCCGTGTTGTTCTCTCGCATGCTTCGAGTTCAACACGCAATTAAACTCCGCGAAAGAGTGGCGTTGCCCGGAGGCACACGGATGACCAGCAAATCACCATGGGCCCTACTCATATTCCAAACAGGCCTTCGATTATGTCATCGAATCCATGCGAGGAGAGGTGCTGAGCTACCGTTTTGCAACCTCGATTGCACTCGGGATTTCGGCAAAGAAACCATCCGATCCCAAGAAGGATAATGCCGCCCCAAATCAGGCTCTCTTGTTTCTGTAACATCACTTCACTCCTTGGCCCCACCTCGCTGATCTAGATCTTTTCAAGCCCAAACCAGGACCGCGCATTGGATTCGCTCACCAACACCGCGAATTTCCTATTCGTCTCGGAGGCAGCAGCCTTCGCTAGCTCGAGAACCTGGCTGCGAGTCTTGCTCCCAGCGTAGTTATATTCCGCGGTTGGCAAATGATACGTGGTTCCTTCATCGCTCGTGATTTTCCGCGAGAATCCCCTTTGTTCCATCGCTGCGTGCAGGATTTCGTAGTCATCCTCGTAAGCCCGATGCAGTTCAACTCTGGTAGTAAAAGTGGCCAACCATTCACCTCCGATTTTCGAAGTTCACTCCATGATTACCGGCCGAATTGAAAGCGAATCGCCGAGGCCAATGGTCGTGATGCAGTCACACTCGCCTTTGGCCCGTCGATCGCTCTCATCCAATTCCCATTCCGGCAAGATGAATTTCAGATCATTTGGTGTGCGCACGGTGATCTTCAGAGCCACTTGCATGAACTCAATGAGCGCTAAACTCACGCCGAGCATGTTGAGTGGCAATACGCTTGGTTCCTCGCCATCCGTTGCTTCAATCGGTATCCCGTAGGGGATCCGCTTTTCGATTCCATTCTGCCGGCCCTGAGCCTCTTGAGTGAGCCGATAGGAGGTCAAGGTTTCGCGGCACCATGCACACGGAATGCCAGGTGACCAAACATGTGCGTGTGTCATCAAAGCGTCGATCTTTCCGTTGCGATCAGGATGAATCCAGGAGGCCATATCCACAGTGGGGATCAAGTGCGCATATGCAAGATCATTGATGGGCACCCGCGGCGCAAACTTGTCCACGCAGCAGAAAACAATATCGCAGTCTTTAAGTTGTCGAAGACCTATTTCCGTTGTAGCCCAATCCTCGTAAACCTCCATCGAGAACGGGTCTGCGGTCGCTACCGCCTCTGCAAGAGCCTTCAACGCCCGAACCTTCGGCTTCCCAATGAATTCCTTGGTAATACCTGCAGTCCTGTGCCGATTCTCCTTGCCGGCGACGTCTTTATCCCAAATTCGCAGCTTGCCGACGCCCATGGTGGACGTAGCGAAAGTGACCAAACTGCCAGTCCCACCTCCACCGACGACCCCAACTCGCAGATTCTGCAATCGTCGCCTTCCGTCGCTTCCCCACAATCGCGTGGAGCGGTCCATGACTGTGGGATCGGCGTGATCCCTCCACGGCGATGCGGGAGTCTCTAACACGGTCAGTTCTGGGCCTACGATGCGAACCGCATGGGCAGACTGCGTTGCGGGGCCCTTTGTACCCCGCCACCAGATGCGGCCATCAACTTCTCCTTTGCGATTCAAAACCACGCTCGCCGATATAGCCTCCGGCCGAGATCCAACAACAGTCGGAAAGAGGCGTTGCTCGTACCAATCATCGCGAGGGCTGAATTCAGCCGTTCCTTCACCTGACTTCGTATCGGGATGAGTATGAATGAGGCAGAGGCCGACCATTGGTCCGGCGTCGGCTGCAACATCCAGCGCCCGCGAGATGTAATCGGCTGAGATCTCCAGCTTTTCGGGAGTGGCTTTCACTTCTCCTTCGCGAGACCAAACTACTGATCCGAGAATGACCGTCGTCCTCAGAGTGCCAATGCTGGGACGAGCAAGAACAAACGCGCATGCCTCTTTCGGAGCTTGGGTGTTCAAACGCGTGAAGATCTCATTCCAGCGTGTACGCTCGACCGCAAGATGAACCTCGTCTGCGCGATGAACAGATGGAAGTGCAACAACTGGTCTGCGTTTTTCCATCAGTCGCGCTCCGGTTGTTCAAATCTGCGGATGCAATGGTTGTAGTGATCAAAAAGTGTGTGGGTTCTTCGATTCCAAGGCGCTCGGTCCCACAGGTGCCAGGAAAACAGCAAGACCGGAACGGCACCAAGAGTCGATCCTAAAACGAAACTGTCGGCGCGCGAAGCACGATGCAGATCGGCCGAGTTACGCATCGGATCGAGACTCACCAGTTTGACAGTGATAGGTGTGATGAAGAATGAGTCTTCCGGCGCTGCGTCCGGGAAGTTCGACGGCACGCGAAAACCAAGCACGCCGCTTCTGATCGTGTACTCCGGACGAAACGGATGATCTACAGTATGAACCACGAATAAACTCGTTCCTGGAACAACTTCAGGGGAGATCTGGAAAACATAGCCAGATCTCTCCTGGAGATCAGCGACCGCATTCAGGAGGTCGTTAGAGGGCAGCACCTGGACCTCCGTGGTTAGGAACAGTCCGGAAGCGTTCATGCTCGTGGAGTTCGACCTTCTCGTCGTCGCCGATGGTGCGGATTTTCTTGCCCTGACGATCGACTTCATGGGTTTCGAAGCCATCAACTCGATCGGAGGGACCAAGCTCGCGGATCTGAAGCCCGGTCAATACTTTGGAGTGGCTGATGACGAGTTCGCCGTCGAGGTAAACCTCGATCACAGTTCGAAAATGTTCCTGGTTGTGGACTTCGATTTCCTCCTCATCCCCAATGACGCGTACATGGCCCGAGACAATCTCTGTCTTGAAGCCCTGTACCCGGTCCTTTGGTCCCAGTTCGCGGATCGCGAAACCGGTAAGGCGGTGTGACTTGGTTATCACTGGCGCGCCGTCCAGAAAAAGCTCCCGGGGTTGATGTTCATGGTGACGAGGGGAATCGTAGATTTCTGCGCTATTTTCGGACACAAAACCTCCTTCAGAGACGACCACTTGTTCTGGTACACTCTCAGTTCATTTCACGAACTGGCGTTACAACCTATGCTTAACGGTACCGGCCGCAATTGAGGCTGGGCGGTCGTCTTTCACCTATGACACGAAGGCGCGTTACACGGACCAAAGGAGCAGTCGATGATAGTAGTGAGAACGGCGTTTGTCCGAAAAATGGCCGGCAAGATCCTCAAAGAGAGCGGGATCAATGTGCCTCCGGTGGATCTCGTAAAGATCCTTCGCGCAAACAGAATTGAGTATGAAGAGGTGGAGGATTTCCCGGATACGGTAGACGCCTTGATCATTGAGGACGGCGCAAACGTATACGCAGCAGTGAATTCACGGCACCATCTGCATCGGCGCCGATTTTCGTTGGCCCACGAGTTAGGGCATTACTTCCTGCACAAAGATGGAAAGCTCGAGGAACTGATCACGATTGATAGTCCGCCATCGGAAGAGGAAGAGATGGCTTCAAAAGATCCTACTGAGATAGAAGCCGACTTGTTTGCTGGCGAACTTTTGGTTCCTCTTGAGATGTTGAAAGTGCATGTGAAAAAAGGAATTCCAGAACTGTCCAGAATCTTCCTGGTCAGCGAACAAGTTGTCAGGATCGCAATCAGCCAGCATATGCGTGCACTATTCAAGTAGATCGATACGTCCGCGCTGCTTCAGTTCGAGTTGAAGCTTCGCCGCGCATACCTCTATGTCGTGAGGCAAGGTCGACGTTTTCGGGAGCTCGCGCTGTTTCTTGCGCGCAAAAGCGTCCAACGCTCGCTCGACGTCCTCGCCGCGCTTGTCATTCCGCAGACCGGCACAAGCCCGCGCCGAGGCACGAAATGTGCTTTTATAATTCAGAGTGTCAAGGGCGACCCTCAGCATTTCGACCGCAGCGCGAATATTGATCTGAAACAGCTCTATTAAGTCCGCGAAATCCGGCGTCTTTAGTTGTAAGGGAATGCAATCGCCGCGTTCAATCTGCTGCACATACTCCTCAGACTTCCTCAATCGTTCCGCCAGGTCTGATCTGCTAAGCCCAGCTCGTTCACGGACTGATTCGATGAATCTTCCGAAAGGAAGCACTTCCTTGCCAGCAGAATCTAGTGCCTCTTTGATGGCGGCATCCTGTATACGGTGCTTGAGGTTCGACTTGATTCGCAACTCGACCGCTTCCGATCGCTCAGTATCGGTCGTGAGCCAGTGATCCACCATCTGGTCGCTTATATCCAGCGGTATTTCGCCGTTACGAATACCTTTCAACAAAAGGTCGTTCAATTCTTTTTCATTCATGTCTGAGAGGCTCCTGCGGAACTTGACGTTCCGCTGCTGCCTTGAGCTTGTCGATGGCCCTTTTGTGGCGTACCCGCGCCGTACCTTCGGCAATCCCCAGCCACTCCGCCACTTGCGCGAAATCAAAGCCGAGGGCACGCCAGTTCAAGATTTGACGGTCTTGTTCGGATAGACCTGCGAGTTCCTTGTCGAGCCAGGTGCGGAGTTCAGGGTTGTCACTCGTCGATGCCGCCGTTTGGTCTCCATCGAAAGTTACTGCGGCCGTTGCGTCATTCAATTCGCTGAGGTCAGGTTTCGATTTGCGGTGGTAGTCAATAGCTCGATTCTTCGCCACCTGAAAGATCCACGTGGTCAGTTTCGCTTGCTTGCTGAATCGGAAAGCCCCGACTTTGGCGTGAACTACCATAAGCACGTCAGCAGCGAGTTCCTCCGCATCGGCCTCGGGAATGCCCATGCTGCCATTCAGAAATCGAAACAAAGGAGACAACAGTCGGTTGACCAGTCGGTCGAAGGCCGCCGGCGTGCCGCTGTGCAGTTCAGCGAGGAGCTCTGCCGAATTGAGATCCTCAAAGCCCGTAAATCCACCCTATCCGTGTCACGTGGTCGCGTTACGAAGAACTAGTGATTGTATAGCGCTCGGGAAGATTGGGCGGTGACGTCGGCGATTTGGCTGGCATTGAGATTAAGCCAGTCGCGACCGAGGTACAACGGCACTAATGTGAATGGAGTGTTCCGTCGGCCTAATTGTGACGGTTGCTGGACTGAAACGATGTTCCGTGTCATAAGCAAAGCACATTTGTTGTGGAATGGGTTGGGCGGACCGCTGCTTCAGATCATCGAGGCATATCCGACATCCGCCGACTACGAAATCGACACGCAATGCAATGATGATCTCACTCACGACATTGACGGGAGGCGCGGATTTGCCGTTTTCGTAATTGCTAAGCTGCTCGCGGGAAACACTCAAGGTCTCTGCCAGTCGTTCCTGTGAGAATCCCGCGGCCTGCCGGGCCCTTCGGATCTGTTCGCCAAGCTCGCGTTGCCAATTCATGACGGCCTTCAACCGGATGTCCAAAACATGTTGACATTAGAGAGGAATGATTGTAAAGATGTTTACATATGCCTGTAAAGATATTTACGGCATACAGGGCGAACCTCCAGCTACACTGGTCAGTCTAACGAGGGAGGATTGTATGGTGAGCGCGAGTACAGATCGTACGAATTACCTCTCCCTGGCTCTTGACGCCCGCAAGACGATCAAAGCGCTCGGACATTTGCTGCAGACAGGTTCCGAGAGTCCTGAGCTGAGACAGTCGCTCGACGATACCGTGGAGTCTTTGCGGGCCCTCACATCCGGAGGATCCCTCTTTTCGCGGTTGCACGGTGGTTCTGCCTACGAGTCCTACGAGCAGATCAGGGCGCTTCAGGAAATTCGGCTGACGATGAAGGACGAGCATTTGGCGGATCGGTTGTCCGCAGTCGGTGCCAACCGTGATCCTGCTGAGGAGAACCGAAATATCGAGTGGGCGATAACGTTTTTCTCCGCCTTGGAGAATCGAGCGCTGCAACGCTACAACCGCTCCGCGGGATCCGCGTTCGGCCGCTGAGTACGTATGGCTGCATTACAAGAGCAAGTCCGCCATGATGCCGCCTCTCTCTATCAGTTCGTGAGCTCGATTGTCGATCTGTGCGAGAGCCGCAATCCTGCAGCCGCTTATCTCAGTTCATCGGAACGCTTCTTTGATTATCTCGTAGAACTCGGTCGAGCCACGAAAGAATATGTCCGACAGTTTCCCGGTGGACGGACTCAAACCAGGGAATATTTAGACCTGCGGGACGATGTTGCGGTACTTCGCGCTGGTTGGCAGTTTCTCCATGCGATTGTGCGCCCCGCTCTCGAGAGCGACACACTTCATCTGCCAGGGCCGTTGATTCAGGGACTCACAAATCGCTTTCGAGAAATACCCAAGTACTCCAAAACTGAATTCGTTATATTTCACACCGACGAATTCAACTATCTGACCGTTCGCTTAAACGTCTTCAAAAGAGACGCAGACCGCATTGCCAGCTTGGTCCATGGCCCAAGTTTCCCGGAGGAACTCGGCCTGATCGGCATTCCGTATTCGCAGTCGTCGTCGTTATTCATGAATTGCCTGATACCTCACGAAATGGGGCATTACATTTTTGCCGACGCCGGATTGGGGGCGAAGTTCCGGCCGCTAATTGAGCAGCAGCTCGTAACCGACCTAGGCAGTCAGCTGGCGCCAATTGATCGAATTGACATAACTTATGCTCTCGCAAAATGGGCGGAAGAATTGTTTTGTGACCTATTTGCGGTCCGATTGATTGGGTTCAGTTACTCGCTGGCGTTCGTGGAGCTGTTTGACACCGCAAAGGCGCTGGATGAGAACGGCAAACTTTCACCCAGTCGATCGTTGGGCATGACGGAGTTTGATGAATATCCACCCGACTTGTTTCGAGTGAAACAACACGCTGCGGTCCTCGTGAAAGACCGATGGTGGCCTGAATTGGTAAAGGTCGACTCGCACTACGTGCAGCTCCTTCAGGCCGCCGAGCAGATGAAAGACACAGATTTTGGATACTCGATTAACGGCGCAGTCGATCCGGACAAAGTTCTATCGTCTTTTTTCACTGTGGTGCCCCAATTGTTCGCAGAGCTGGATGCGGTAACGGTCGGTCTCGCACCGGGATTCGATGCGTGGATGCAGACCGGCACCGACGTCGAGACGTATCTCGAGCATGGAGTGGTTCCGTCGAGTCTCCTCGAGAAGAAGGGCGAACTGAAATTCGTTCGACCGGATTTGGTCGGATTGCTCAATTCGTCGTACAAGTTTTACGTGGAATCTCTAGATCTGCTCATCGCGCACATCAAGGATGCCGAGGCCAGCCATGTCGACACTAGAAGCAGATGGGCCGGCAGGGTACAGTCCTGGACATCCAAGGCGATTGAAGATGTCAGTTTGTTGGAAGGAAAGAGGACTGTCTGAATGGCCGTTCTGTCGAAGAGCGAGATCGACGAACGCAGGAAGCTGCCGGTCAGCGAACCGGAGAGCCTAGTCATCACTCCTCTGCTTGAGGAAGACGCGTTTGACGAGGAGTCCGTCGATCTCCGCCTTGGAACCTTCTTCTTGATGCCCCAAGTCCCACCTCAGCCCTTCATCGATCCAAATTCTCCGAAGGCTGCGGTGCAGTCGTACCTTCGACTGCACTCACCGCTCGGCTCATACTTCGTTCTTCCCGCACACCAAACTGTGTTGGGAGCTACGCTCGAATACATAAAGCTACCATTTGACGTTTCTGGTCAGATTCTGACCAAGTCTTCCGTAGCGCGGATGTTCATGGTGATCGAAACTGCACCGTGGATTCATCCTCTGTATCGTGGTTGCCTCACCCTCGAAATCGCGAATGTATCAAACACCGCGATCGCGCTTTACCCAGGCACACCCATCGGGCAACTCGTGCTTCTTCATGCCGGGATTTCAGAACCGCCTAAGCAGCTCTCGGGTAGTTATCTCGGACCGGTCTATCCCGAGGCTCCGGCTCTGCGTCATCCTGGTCACGCTCTCAGAAAAATCGGCCTAGAGAAATATCGCCATCCGTTTTACGGGTGGGTCGACGAGAAGAATTTGCACGATCAGATAAATCAAACAATGGCCCAATTGAATCCTGCCGAACAGAAGAACGTGAAAGCAGTGATCCGTATTCTTCAAGATAATGGCGCCCTTCCGGCCGAGAATCCGGCTACCGCTCTGTTCCCAAAATAAGGTCGAGCGACCCAGGCCAAGACCCCTTAACGCGAACTCAAATCACTTCGTAGAAGCAAGCCACGCATAATCAATGACTTAGATTCCCCCCTCCTTGTCTGACTTTTTATTGTATCTACCGGTGAGCTAAGATTGCGCTGAAACTTGGCTAGAATGAACCTGAATCTTCAGTTGGGAAGCCGATGCGAGAAGGTACGAAAGAGAATACTCCCTCATTTTGTGCTTCTTAGAACGACCCTGTGCGTCTATTCTGTATACGAGGTCTCCGCATGACTACCGACTTGAAACGTCTGACTGATTCTCTCCGCAGGGACACTCCGGAGAGGTCGCTCCAGCGCCAAATCGAGGGGCGGCGGAGCGAGTTGGTTGCGACACTAAGGGATGGAAAACCGTTTGAAATCCGTGATGTGGCCGGGCGAGTACTGCGCATTTCTCCTCCTCGTCGGACCAGCCGATAGCACCTCGTCTCATCTAGGGGGGCGATTTTGATTGCCCTCCTTACCACCTATTTCATTCTTGCGTACGTCTTTATTCCTGGAGCCCTGTTCCGGGTTTTCGCTTGGTTTTGGGTGACTTTGCGTTTCTTTCAGCTAACCAAGACGCAGGAAATCACGCTCGGGGTTCTTGTTTCCTTGCTCCCACTATGCGCCGCCAACTTGTTTGTGTGGAATGTGTCGGTAGCTGAGCGCCATCCATTTCCTTACAGCTTCGGCGGAATTGATCAGTACAAACAGGATTATCGTCTTGGCTTAGCTCTGGCTGTTTCTTCGGATGCGGAAAAACTCCTCGATCCTAGCCATGAGCCGAAATCCGTTTACCAACAGGCGGTCAGCAGAATCTGGCATCGGCAACTTCGATTTCTCACCTGGTATTTCACCTTCAGTTCAATAGAGGGTTTTCTATTCGGCTTTCTGGCGAGCAAGTACGGAGACTGGACGGGAAAGAGCGCGGCTTACGACTGGTTGGCGCGCAAGATCCTATTGCCCCATATTTCCGAATTTCAGGTGCTGTTGACCGATTTCACGTGGCCAAAAAATCCGAAGCGCGACGTGCTGGCGGACGTATTGTGCCAAGACACACTCTATCGCGGCAAGATCGGAGATTACTTCCTAGACGCAAATGGAAAGCTCTCTGGACTGTTCATGACCGATGCTGAGCGATTTCGGCGAGATGACTTTAAACTTGCATGCCAAGAGGCAAAGGCAAGCGGCGAAAAAATCGACAAAGAAGGATTCTGGAGAGAAATCCCGGGATCGAACTTCTACATCCCCGCTGACAGAATTACCAACCTTAATGTGCATTTCCCGACTGAAAACCCGCTTAAAGACAAGCAATTCGAGGCGTTTCTCGAGGAACTTCTAAAAACCTTGCCGGCCGGAACCACAGCTAGCTTTGACGCCGAGAAGGCACTCGATGACCCTCCAGAAAACGCTTCAAATGCAGGCGAAGCGAAGCCGAACTGAGGAGAGCCACTTAGCTGCTCCCAAAATGAGGAAAACCAACGAACAGGCTGCCGTGAAGGTATGCGACAAGCCGCTTTCGAGTTTCTTTTGCCTTTTGCAGTATCGGGAGACGATACAAAGTCCAGGACAGCATCCCTTTGGTCCAGTAACTACCTACAACAACCTTTATTTGATCATATTCGCAAATGGACGCATGCCTCGGTGTGACCTTCTGAAATCAGTTATCGCCGCAGTCTCGGCGCGATCGGCCGCATCCGTCGTACAGCTGGCGCCAGCGCACAAGTAATTCCTCACTGTCTTGCAAATGCCACAACAGTCTTCCGCCACGGTGACCGACGACCGACTGGCTTTCCGCAGCCAAAGTCGATCAATTGACGCCAGACAGCGGCCCTTGAGTCCCCTCTTCCCTGCAGCTTTTCCGATATAGAGGATGTGAGCACCGTCTACCCATTTGGCTTGGATTCATTTCCGGCGAGCAGTTGGGATCTTGGCCTTTGAACCAGCCACCGGTACTTGCCACCAAAAGAGTCGGCATGCCATCCGACTGTCTTTCGATTAGATAAACGCCGGCATGGGCGGGCACGCTCTCGCAGCGTGTGGTGCGCAGGTCGGAAACCATTATCGGTTAAGGGAAGCCAGCAATTGAAACCTGATCTATGGACACCACCGGTTCAGAGCTCCTTTGGATTGACACGATGTGCGACGCCAAGTTCGGGCCCCAGTCCACACCTTCTTTGATATCACGTCAAAATGACGACCCCACTCTAACCCACTCTACCGTTTCCGCCGTGCTCCGAATCGCTCCAAATGAGTGCCAACCGCTCCTAGCTATATCATTTATTTTAAATGCTTTAACGACTCATAACCCAAAGGTCGGCGGTCTTGGGTTGGGGCTAAATGTTCGTGAACTGTCCGCTTTGGTTTCGAAGCTGATCGAAGGGTAGAGAGTCAAAACCCAAGGCGACGATGTTACGGGAATCACCGCCCGGCAATTAAACAATTGAATCGAGTCGCTTCAGTTCGTCCACAATTACTCTGGAAAGCCCAACAGCGTTGAGTCCAATTCTTGAAGTCTGGAAATTCCGATATGGATTCTCATGGGCGTTTCTTTGGCGATGAAGTTCTTCGCGTACTCCGAAGCTTCGGCTTCCAAGCGGCGGTCCCATCGTGCAATATCGTGCGATGAGCCACAGTAACGCTGGCAATAACGGGAACCCCGGGATTGTCAATTCAGCAACTTACGCCGTACCAATACCGCGATCTGGTTCAATTCCCGCCCGGTGCTCCAAATTCGTACCAAAGGAAACGGCCGTGATTCCGATTTGCGAATCGCGGCCGTTTCTGTTTCTTTCTATGTCTGCCGGTTCTCTAATGTCCCTGCCGGCCGTTCCTGATCACTGACCACTGATCACTGAACACTGGTCCCGCGTCCGCGACCGATCGAGAAATATACGCATGCGGAGGGCTTCGGCGCGCTCGGCGGCCATCAGCCGTCTCTGCCGCCGGATGTGATCGCTGTTTTCAAGGTGCGTCATTTGCAATTCGTCCCATGCGGCATCGCGCTCCAGCCGGGCGATGCGCTCTTCGATGGTGCGGCGAAAGCGAGGACTGATCTCAAAACCTTCTTCGAGAGAGAAATCGGAGTCGTGGATCACAGCGCGCACCTCGACATATTTCATGGCCGGAACCACCAGGCGAAAACAACTGAAAGAATTCGCTCAAGTTTTTCCGCTCATGGCCGATAGTAGCGAAGAGCCCAAATACGCGCCAGATTACGCGCTTGCGATCGCCAGACGGCCCTCAGTAACGGGCGTGTCCGAAAACAGTTCACATTTGCATCTGCGCAGGTCAATCGTAAGTCGGGTGCCCCAGGTCTCGATTTTGAGACCTGGGAACCACAATGCTTGAGAACGGAATTCAAGCGGTCGGAGTCCTAGACTAGTACGTGGCCCGCCCGCCACTGATATCGAACACCGCCCCCGTGGTGAACGAATTCTCCTCCGACACAAGCCACGCCACCAGCGACGCGACTTCATGCACCTCGAGAAAACGCCCCCGCGGAATCTTCGACAGCATGAAGTCGATGTGCTCTTGGGTCATCTGCTCGAAGATCCGCGTCCGCGCGGCCGCCGGCGTGATGCAGTTGACGGCGATGTTCTTGTCCGCGGTTTCCTTGCCCAGCGACTTGGTCAGCGCAATTACGCCGGCTTTCGACGCGCTGTACGCCGAGGCGTTGGGATTGCCTTCCTTGCCGGCGATTGACGCCACGTTCACGATGCGTCCGTAATTCTGCTCGAGCATGTACGGCACGATCGCCCGGCAGCAATAGAAGATCCCCGACAGGTTGATCTCCACCACCTGCTTCCATGCATCCACCGGGTACTCCCATAGCTTGTGGTTCGGGCCCGCAATGCCGGCGTTGGCCACCAGGATATCGATCTTGCCGTGTTCATTCAGAGTCGCCTCGGCCGCACTGCGCACGGCCTCCGCATCGGATACGTCAGCTTCGAGAGTGGTCACGCCTGTCAGCCCTTGCAATCGGCTTGCCGCGTGCCGCAAAGTGTCCGGATCGCGGTCCCATAAGGCAAGCGCGGCTCCCGATGCCGCCAGCCTGGACGCGATCGCGAATCCAATCCCCTGTGCGGCTCCGGTGATCACCGCCGTCCGGCCTCTCAAATCGATCTGGTTCATCGTGCCGCGCCCGCCCGGCTTTGTTGCGTACTTCCGCTGCCGCCCGCCGCCCATGCCAGCCCATCGGTCTCGTTCCCGGTGGCGATCATGCGCGTCGCCTTGCCGTTCGCCAGATCGATTTCCGCAACTTGATTCGCATGCATGCAACTCACGTAGGCCGTTTTGCCGTCCGGAGTCACGAGGACTTCCTGAGGGTAAGCGGCCACATCGATATTGCGCGCCACCTTCATCGTGCCCACATCGATCATCGCCACCTGGTTCACATCCGGAAGGGCGACCAGCAGCCATTTCCCGTCGGGCGTCGGCGCGCTGCCGTAGCCGGTGGCGGCCATGGGAATCCAGTGCTTGACTTCGTTGGTCGATGTGTCGATGACCGCCATTTGCGGCTTCGTCTGGTCGGCCGTAAACACCCACCGGTCATCCGGCGAGATCGAAATGCGTTGCGTGTTCCGGGAGATAGGAATCACCTTCAGCGTTTTGCGCCCCTGCACGTCCAGCACCGACACCGTGCCCGGTCCCACATTGGCCGTGTAACCGCGCCGCCCGTCATGCGAGAGCGCCAGCATGTGGCTTTCCGGCTGCCCGGTAGGAATCGTGCCGACAATCTTCAGCGTCTTCGGATCGATGATGGTGATGGTCTTGTCCAGTTCCGTAGTTACATACAGCATGCCGTCCTTCGGCCCGAACAACGGCAGATGCGGCCGCACCCCGTGGCCGAAATCCACGTTCCCCACGACTTTGTGCGAGGCCAGGTCAATCACCGCCATGTTGGTTCCATCCGTGCCTGGCTTGCCCACGCCCGAGTTGCCGTAGATTGGTACATACGCAAAGCGCCCATCGGGCGAGGCTGTCACCTCATGCCCCGTGGTGCCGCCTTCGGGCACGTTCGCCAGCACGGTTCCAGTGGCGGGATCCACGATCGCCAGGCTCTTGTCGCCCTTCTGCGCCACCAGCAAGAGCCCATGCTGCGCATATCCACCCGCTGAACCCAACGTCATCGCCAGTACTCCTATCCACACTCGAATACCCATCGCTGCGACCTCCGCTACACGCACAAACTATACGGCACCGCCCACACTTCCGGCGCTTTGAACCGCACTCAAACCGCCCATCCGGGATCGGTGACGGAGCGCGCACGTTAATCCCTAATCCCTAATCCCCGATGGCTGCAATATCATTTCCATCACAGGCCGCCGCCGCATGCCCACCCAAGCTCATCCCGCCCTCGAGTCCGCCCTCGCCGAGCTCCGCGCGTTTCTCGGCGACCGGGCTACCGCCGCGCGTGCCGCGCGTGAGCACCACAGTCACGACGAAAGCTCGCACCCGCCCGCGCTCCCCGACCTGGTGTGCTTTCCGCAATCGACCGAAGAGGTCAGCCGCATCGCCGCCGTCAGCGCGCGCTACCAGCTTCCCATCGTCCCATTCGGAGCCGGTACGTCGCTCGAAGGCCACGTGCAGGCGCTGCGCGGCGGCATTTCCATCGACATGCGCCAAATGAATCGCATCCTCCGCATCAGCGTCGATGACATGGACGCGACCGTCGAAGCCGGCATCAGCCGCGTGCAACTGGCCAAGGCTCTCGAGAACACCGGGCTCACCTTCTTCATCGATCCCGGCGCGGACGCCACCCTGGGCGGCATGGCGTCGACGCGCGCCTCGGGCACCACCGCCGTACGCTACGGCACCATGCGCGAAAACGTGCTCGGCCTGACCGTCGTGCTGGCCGACGGCCGCGTCATCCGCACCGGCACGCGGGCCCGAAAATCGAGCGCCGGCTACGATCTCACGCGACTCTTCGTGGGCGCCGAGGGGACGCTGGGCGTCATCGCTGAAGTGACCCTCCGCCTGCACGGATTGCCGGAAGCCATGGCCGTCGCCACCTGCGCCTTCCCCACCATCGACGGCGCCATCCGGACCGTGATCGAAGTCATCCAGCTCGGCCTGGGCGTCGCACGCATCGAATTCATGGATGACCGCCTGGTGAATGCCATCAATCGCTACTCGAAGCTCGATCTGCCGGTGCATCCCACTCTGCTGTTCGAGTTCCATGGCATCAGCGAGACGGTCGTCGCGGAGACTGCGCGCCTGGCCGAGCAGCTTGCCGGCGAACACGGCGGGATGGGCTTCGCCTGGGAGACGACTCCCGCCGGCCGCGAGCGCCTGTGGAAAGCGCGCCACGACGTGTATTACGCGGCCCGGGCGGTCCGTCCTGGCTCCGATGTCATCACCACCGACGTATGCGTGCCCATCTCGCGCCTGGCCGAGTGCATTGTGGCCACGCGCGCCGAACTCGACGGGGCCACGTTTCCGGCGACCATCGTCGGCCACGTGGGCGACGGCAATTTTCACGTCCAGTGCATGTTTGCGCCCGAAGAGGCGCTGGAGGTCGAAGCCTTTGCGGGCCGCCTGGTGGAGCGCGCCCAGGCCATGGGCGGCACCTGCACCGGAGAGCACGGCGTGGGCTTCGGAAAAAAGAAATACCTGGTTGCCGAACATGGCGAGGCGCTCAACGTGATGCGCGCCCTCAAGCGCACCCTCGACCCCGACAACCGCATGAACCCGGGCAAGATTTTCGATCTCGACTGACGCACTCTCAGCGATAGCCTGAACTCGGGTGCCCCACCCTCGCCGCGTCTTTGTCTTTGCGGCTAGGGTGGGACCGCGCCCAATTTCGGTCTACCAGAAACCCCGAATCTGCCCTAACGCCAGGTGCCCCGGGTCCCTGATGTGGGGACCCGGGAACCACGCAAGTCCTCACTTCACAACATCCGCTTCGGCCAGCTCGCGCGGCCGCAGATCGTCGGCCGGCGGCACCACCGCCCCGGCAATCGCCAGGCTGATGAGCAACAGCAGCGCCGCCAGTAGCCACGGCGCGCCCGGAAAATGAACGCCGGGCCCCAGGAAAAACGCGAAGGTGCCGGAGAACATTCCCGGCCCGATGATCATCCCCAATCCGCGCAGCGAGCTGAGCGCGCCCTGCAGTTCTCCCTGCTCGGAGGGCGACACGCGGCGGGTCATCATCGATTGCGAAGGCGCGGCGGCCAGCGACCACAGCGCATTGACCGGGATCCCGGCCAGGAAGAGCCACCCCGTCGGCGCCAGCCCGAACATCAAAAACCCCACCGCCGCAGCCACCAATCCGGCAAACAGCGACGCGCGTTCGCCGAATCGCCGCACGCTCCAGCCCACCAGCACCGCCGATGTCAGAATGGTGGCGACGCCCACCACGGCCAGCGACGCGCCGATGCCCTCCTTGGTCCAGCCGAAGCGCTCCGTGGCGTAGAGCACCCACACTGTGGCATAGACTTCGTGCGCCAGGTAGCCGAGGAAATTGACGGCGGCCAGTCCGAACAGCTCGCGGTGCGAGCGCAGCAGCTTCAACGCGCCCACCGGGTTGGCATTCTTCCAGCGGATGCGCGTGCTGCGCTTCTCCGGCGGAAGCGATTCGGGCAACACGAAGAATCCATAGCACGCGTTTACCAGGCTCAACCCGCCGGCCACCCAGAAAGGCAGGCGCGGACCGATGGCCCCCAGCCATCCCCCAACCGCCGGACCCAGCACGAATCCCACGCCGAAAGCCGCGCCGAAGATGCCGAACGCCTTGGCGCGTTTCTCCGGCGGCAGCACATCGCTCAGGTAGGCGTTGGCCGTGGGCATGCTCGAAGCGGTGATTCCCGACAATACGCGGCCCACAAAGAGCCACGACAACGTCGGCGCCAGCGCCATCACTACATAATCCAGGCCCAGCCCGAAATTCGACAGCAGGATCACCGGCCGGCGGCCGAAGCGATCCGAAAGCATGCCCAGCACCGGCGAAAAGAAGAACTGCATCACCGCCCAGGTGGTGACAAAAAGCCCCATGGTCTCGGAGGTGCGCGCCATGTCTCCATGCAGGAAATCGAGAATCAGCCGCGGCAGTACCGGGGCAATGATCCCGAACGCCAGCATATCCAGCAGAACGGTAACGAAGACAAAACCAAGCGCCGCGCGACGGGTGGTTTTCATGGGATCGACCTCGCTCGGGGAACCACCGCGGGTGCCCCAGGTCCCCGGTTTTGGGACCTGGGAACAACGCCGTTCAGCTAGTATGCACCGCCCACGGATCGTATGTCCCTACGCTCCACGAGTGGCCTTCCGGATCCTTGACGGTGAACTCCCGGCTGCCATAATCGGTATTCTGCAGCGGCCGCACCACCACCGCTCCGGCGGCCTGCGCCCGCGCGTACACCACATCCGCATCCGCGACCACAACGTAGGCACTGCGGGTCTCGAACCCCAGCTCGGCCGGCGACTTGAAGCCCTTTCCGTACGCATCGTTCTTGTGCGACCCCAGCATGATCATCCCTCCGCCCAGGGTCAGCTCGGCGTGGCCGATCGAACCATCGGGATTTGCATAAATGGCGTGGCGGTCAAAACCGAAAACCTGGCAGAGCCAATCAATCGCGGCCGGCGCGTCGCGATAGCGCAGCGTGGGCATGATGGTGGAATTGGACATCGGACCTCCTGCGATGAACTACACGTCGAGAATGACAGGCATGTCCGTTTAGATTCTTGGAAAAATCGGAAATTCTCCCTGGTTTTTACTGAAGGCCGACGGGCGAAAGCCGACAGCTGCTTAGTCGGCGGCGTCCACCACGATGTGGTTTGCCCATAGTGTCCGGCGCGCCGAGTAAGTCGTCACATCCACGCCGGAAAACGCCCGGAACTCGTTGGCGAAGTGCGATTGATCGTAAAAGCCGCAATCCAGCGCCAGATCGGCCCACGGAATATCCACGCCCGCATGCAGTTGGGCGACCGCCCGCTGGAAACGCCGGATGCGGCACCACACCTTCGGCGAGAAGCCCACCTGTTCGCGGAAAACCTGCGAGAAGCGCCGCTCGCTCCAACCGGTGCTGCGCGCCACGTCGCGCACCGTGACGACCGATGGCGCATGCGCAAATCGCCGCAGCGCGTAATCCACGGCACAGTGATGCAGGGGCCGCGAGCGTAGCATGCGCGCGGCAAAGGCCTCGGCCAAAAACCGCTCGAAGCAGAGCAACCGCTGCTCGGGTGTGGCTAATTGGCGCAGCCGGTCGCGCAGCGTGCGCGCCTGTGTGCCCCATACATCCTCGAGGTCCGTGAAGCGGTTGCTGAACAGGTCGGCTGCGTCGGAGGCAAACACCGGAAAACGGCCCGTCTGAAACACGATGCCGATCAGGTCAGCCATGTCGGCGGTGTTCATGATCTCATAGAGCGACCGCCCTCCGGCCACCACCGACGGCGGCGTCTTCCGTTCCGGCTCCCCGTCGGACAAATCGTGCAGATAGTCGCATGCCAGGTTGACCAGCACCTGGATATTGCCGGTGGGCAGAATGCGCTGCCGGCTGTGACCCGGCTGCGGCGCCCGGGCATACCAGATCGTCCGCACAAAGCGGTTCAGGGGCGGAGCCGGGGTGTGCTCCAGGTAAAGCAGGGGCAGCCTCACCTCCCTTTTAGCACGGACGCACCCGATCCGGTAACCATTGCTCGGAGATATCCTGTTCGTGCATGCCCCCGCGCGATTCCGAACTCGTCCAGATCATCGATGCGTCGCTGGCCGACGCCTCACGCCGCGCGGGCCCGTGGCTGGCCTGCCGCATCGGCTGCACACAATGCTGCCACGGCGTCTTCGCCATCAACGCCCTGGACGCCGCACGTCTCCGCGACGGCATGGAAACGCTGCACGCCACCCATCCCCGGCTGGCCGCCGAAGTTTCGCGCCGCGCACGAGCCTGGATCGCCGAAAACGGATCCGCCTTTCCCGGAGATCGGTGCGCCGGCACACTGGGAACGTCTCCGGAAGATCGGGAAAGCTTCGAGCAATTCGCCAACGACGCACCCTGCCCGGCCCTTGATCCGGCCACCGGCCGATGCGATCTGTACGAATGGCGTCCCCTGACCTGCCGCGTTTTCGGCCCGCCGGTGCGCGTGGGCGAGGGCGATGCGCTGGGCTGTTGCGAGCTCTGCTTCGTGGGCGCAACCGACGAGGAGATCGCCGCCTGCGAGATGCCTGTGCCGCACGACCTGGAAAACGAACTGCTCGCCGAAATGGGCGATGAGCGCGAAACCGTGGTGGCGTTCGCGCTCCTGCCCGTCAGCGAATCGGAAGGAATTTGAGCGCTTGCGGACGCATAGCAGGGACTGAAGCCCGACGCATTTTATTGGCCTTATCGGCCCGACTGAAGTCAGGTCCTGATTACAAAGCAATGTCGAGCGAGTTCTTCGGCAGCCTGTTTAGCCCCACAGGGAACGGTCATTTCTGCTGCCCAGTCGATCAGCGGTGGACGATACACTAGGGCTTGGATCGGCCCATGCCAACTCGCCCCTGCTGGGTGGAAATCTCCACCCAGGCCTTCGAAAACAATTTTCGCTGCCTCGATGAGCTTGCTTCGTTCCCAACGCTCGCCCAGCCGAACGCGGAACTACTCGCCATAGTGAAGGCCGATGCTTACGGCCACTCGCTCGCCATCTGCGCGCCGGCGGCGGTCCGCGCGGGTGCGCGCTGGCTCGGCGTCACCAGCGTCGAGGAAGGCATAGCGGCACGCCGGCTCTGCCCGGAAGCGCGCATTCTGGTCATGGGGGGAATCTTCCCCGGCCAGGGGGGCGTACTTCTCGAACACAGCCTCACGCCCGTCGCCTGGGAGCCTGCCCAGATCGGCGAAATCGCGGCTGCCGCCACCCGAACCAACGCCCGGCCCGCCTCCGTCCCCGTCCACCTCGAAATCGATACCGGAATGAGCCGGCAGGGCGTCGCTCCGGCCGATCTCGGATCCCTGCTGCCGCACTTCGGAGCCCGCTCGCCGCTGCGCCTCGAAGCCGTCACCACGCACCTTTACGCTTCCGACGAAACCAACGGCCTGGCTTCGGTCTGCCAGCTCGCCCGGGTGGAAGACGCACTGGCGCGCATCGACGCCGCTCATGCCTCTCTCGGCTCGGCTCCCGAATGGCTCAGCGTGGGCGCTTCCGCAGCTCTGCTCGGCAACGACGCAGCTCACATTGCCGCCCTTGTCCAGCGCTCGCGGCTCAAGCTGATGCTGCGCCCCGGGCTGGCGCTTTACGGAGTTGTTCCGCGCTTTGATCCACCGTTCCGATCTCCCCAGGAACCATCCGCGCTCACCGCCGCGTGCAAGGCCATCCAGCCCGTCCTGGCGTGGAAGACCCGCGTGGTGAGCGTGCGAGAGATCCCCGCCGGCCGCGAAATCGGCTACAACGGCACCTTCGTGGCCACCGAAACGATGCGCCTCGCGCTGATTGCGGCCGGTTATGCCGATGGCCTCGACCGCCGGCTTGGCAATCGCTTCAGCCTGCTGGTCCGCGGCCAGCGCGCCCCGCTCGTCGGCCGTGTCAGCATGGACCAGTCAGTCCTCGATATCACCGAAATCCCCGGTGTGCAGACCGGCGACGAGGTGGTTATTCTCGGCACCCAGGGAGACGAAACCATCTCCGCCTACGACCACGCCGATGCCGCCGGAACCATTCCCTGGGAAGTGTTCACCCGCATTGGCCCGCGCGTGCCGCGGATCGCGGTCTAAGATCGACGTGGTGACCCGGTCCCCGGTTTTGGAACCGGGATTCCCCGCCTCAACTGTTCAGCATTTCAAACGCCTTCACCAGGCTGGTATGCATGCGGTTGAACGACGCCGTGACCGCGGCGATTTCGTCCTTGCCCTTTACCTCCAGCGGCGGCATCCCGATTTCGCCTTTGCTGATGACGTCTGCGTTCCTCGACACGCGCCGCAGCGGCCGGATGACGATCAGGTACATAGCCACATCGATCAGGACGATGGTGAGCAGGAAGACCGCTCCCAGGCTGATGAGCAGGTTGCGAAAGCCCTTGTTGGCCATGTCGATGGCCACTGACATGGGCACGGACACGATCTGCGCGCCCACCACGTTGCCGTTCTTCCACCCGAATCCGTGGTCGCTCCCGTAGTGCCTGATCATCGCCCTGGGAGCCACGGATGGATTGCTGTGGCAGCTCATGCACCCCGCCGCCGCCATGATCGGCGTGGCGTAGTAGAGCACCGGCCCCACCGGCGTGTCGCGCTGGCCCACCCGCTGCGTCTGCCCCGGAGTGTTGCGGAACCAGGTGATCAGGTCGACTTCCCACTCCGTGGCGCGGTCGTCGAGATTGGTCGGGTTCAGGGCCGCCTCGCGCATCACGTAGTCGTTATATGCGGCGGCGCCGCCGCGCAGCCGCTTGAAGGTGGTATTGGCCGCGTAGAACGGGATCGTCTGCGCCAGGAAATTGCTGGAGTGCTGCGGGGTCTTTTCCAGCACCGGGCTCACTTCTTCGTCGGTGTAGGCGATGGTGGCGTCGGCGCTGTTGGCCATCAGCTGGGCCTGCTGGAGCACCTGCTGCCGTGCGTCGTCCATCAGGAAGTCATAAGCGAAATGGGAGATCAGAACTATACCCAGCCCGAAGACCACGATCAGGACCAGGTTGAATTTGGTGAGCAGCTTCACACAAACCTCCTGAATAGAAAGCCGTGAAATAGGGTCGAGAACCCCACGCGAAACACCAGACCACTATAAATTCTTCGGAGAGATAAACAGTTGGAATCAAGGTTGGCTTCTTCCGAGAGTGTCCCGTGGAGAAGAAAATTCCGAATTTCTCTTGACATAACTTATAGCTTATATAACAATATTTTTATTAAAGGTCGATCCCCATGCCCAATCTCGATGCCTCCTTTTCCGCTCTTTCCGATCCGACCCGCAGGGCGATCCTGGCCCGGCTGGCGCTGGGGGAAACCACAGTGATGGAACTGGCGCGCCCATTCGAGATGTCGCAGCCAGCCATTTCACGACACCTGCGGGTGCTCGAGAACGCCGGGCTGATCGTCCGCCGGGTGGAGGGCGCAAAGCATCCCTGCCGGCTGGCGGAGCACGGCCTAAATGAAGTCGATCGATGGCTGGACATGTTGCGGACGGCCCTGTCGAGGAATTACGAGCGGCTCGACAAGCTGCTGCAAGAGATGCAATCCCCAAAACCATCCGAAGGAGAAGAATCGCGATGAGCAGACTAACATTGAAGACCGAAGGTGATACGCATGTAGTCGTGACCAGGCGTTTTGCAGCGCCGCCCGAGGCAGTGTTTCGGGCGCACACCGATCCGGCACTGGTGCAGAGATGGATGCTCGGGCCGGAGGGCTGGACGATGCCGGTTTGCCAGCTCGACGCGCGGCCCGGAGGCAAGTGCCGCTATGAGTGGAGCAATGGCAAGGGCCAGGGCTTCTATCTCACCGGAGAGTTAATTGAGATCGACCCACCGCGCCGGATCGTGCACGTGGAACGGATGCATCTGCCCGACCCCACTCCCGACAATCACATAGAAACCACGTTCGAGCCGGATGGCGACGGCACGCTGATGACCATGCGCATGACCTTGCCCGACGCGGCCACCCGCGCGCAGATGCTGGCCACAGGCATGGAGCACGGGATGGAAGCCAGCTACGTGCGCCTGGAGAACGAGATTCTTTCGGTCCGAGTGTAAATCGTTTTCGTTGGTCTCCCAGGTCTCAGACGCGAGACCTGGGGCACCCGGCCAGATTGAGCTTGACACCTGTCGGGACTTGAAACTAGATTCTGCACTCCAGGACGGTCCCGTCTCCTTCGACCCTGAACGTCTTCCTTGCCGACTCAGATCGACAGGCAGCATGTATTCCTCACGGCCTGGCATCATGCGATGCCTAACGCATTTCTAAGGAGAATCCCCCATGCGGAAAATCTTGAGTCTGGTTCTGATCGCGTCGGCGTTCGCCGCAGGGGCGGCCGCATTCGCCGCTGACAATTCCCTCGGTACCTGGAAGGTGAACGTTGACAAAAGCAAGTTCACCCCAGCGCCGCTTCCTGTGAAAAGCCTTACATCGGTTCGGGAATCTGTCCCCGACGGAGTCAAGGTGACCAATACCGGCGAACGCGCCGATGGCACCGCCATCAATGCCACCTACACGGCGAAGTACGATGGTTCACCGACTTCCGTCTCGGGACAGGGGTCGCCTTATGACACCGTCTCCCTCAAGCAGGTGAACGCCAACACATTCACCTGGGAGGCGAAAAAGAGCGATGGAAAATATCACTCTCATGGCCGCCTCGTCATCTCGCCCGACGGCAAAACCATGACCCTCTCGGCGAAAGGCACAGACCAGGATGGAAAGCCGATGACGGTCACGCTGGTCTACGACAAACAGTAGCGATGGTCGGGATCAGGTTCAGTTTTCCCAGGTCTCACAAGGAGACCTGGGGAACCCGGCAAGCAGCAGGTCCTTCGTTCCCGTCTCTGCGATCAGGGTCTTTTTGCAGCATTGTTTTCGTTTTTGCAGGCGCTATTCTCGTTATCTCACCGCCGGCAGGCCCGCCAGCGCCATGGCGATCTCCTCGGCGGGGTAGTCGTAATTTTCCAGCTTGCCGGCGTGGTAGTCGATGTAGGCCTGCATGTCGAAGTGCCCGTGGCCGCAGAGATTGAAGAGGATGGTTTTTGGCCGGCCCTCTTCTTTGGCGTTGAGCGCCTCGCGGATCGCTCCGGCGACGGCGTGATTGGCTTCCGGCGCCGGAATGATGCCTTCGGCGCGCGCGAACTCGACGCCGGCGGCAAACGCATCGAGCTGCTGCACGCTAATGGCCTCGATCAGGCCGAGTTCGAGGATGTGCGATACCAGCGGCGCCATGCCGTGATAGCGCAGTCCGCCGGCGTGGATGCCGGGTGGGACGAAGGTGGACCCCAGGGTGTGCATCTTGACCAGCGGCGTCAGGTGGCCGGTGTCGCCAAAATCGTAGGCAAACGGTCCCTTGGTGAGGCAGGGGCAGGCCGCCGGCTCGACGGCGACCACCCGCGGGTTGATTTGTCCCTTGATCTTGCGGCCCAGGTAGGGCAGTACAAGGCCGGCAAAGTTCGATCCCCCGCCGGTGCAGCCGACGATGACGTCGGGCTCGTCGCCGGCCATGGCCATCTGCTCCATGGCTTCCTGGCCGATCACCGTCTGGTGCAGCAGTACGTGGTTCAGCACGCTGCCCAGCGCGTACTTGGTGCAGGGATCCTTGGCGGCGACTTCAACGGCTTCGGAGATCGCAATGCCGAGCGAGCCGGGGCTGCCGGGGTGTGCGGCGAGAATGGCGCGGCCAGATTCAGTTTCGGTGCTGGGACTGGCGGTGACGCTGGCGCCGAAGGCTTCCATCAGCGCGCGGCGGTAGGGCTTCTGGTTATAGCTCACCCGCACCATGTAGACCTTGCACTCGAGACCAAAGAAGGCGCACGCCATGGCCAGCGACGAGCCCCATTGGCCGGCGCCGGTTTCCGTGGCCAGGCGCTTCGTGCCTTCCACCTTGTTGTAATAAGCCTGGGCGACCGCGGTGTTGGGCTTGTGCGACCCGGCCGGGCTTACGCCCTCGTACTTGTAGTAGATCTTTGCCGGCGTATCCAGCGCTTTCTCCAGCCGCCGCGCGCGAAACAGCGGCGTAGGCCGCCACTGGGCGTATACCTGCCGCACCGGATCGGGAATCTCGATCTCCCGCTCCGTGGAAACTTCCTGCAGGATCAGGCCGATGGGGAAGAGCGGCGCCAGGTCGTCCGGCCCGATGGGCTGGAGCGTCCCGGGATGCAGCGGCGGCGCCAGCGGCTCGGGCAGGTCGGGCAAAATGTTGTACCAGGCGCGGGGAATGCGCTCTTGCGGCAGGTTGTACTGGATGGTTTCCATGCGCGGCATTTTAGCAGCCCGACTTTGTGCTTTCGCGTGAGGGTGGGCACGAGCGGGCTGTCGCGGCGTGGAGACTTACGGTTGCCCCGGGCAGAGGTGGGGGCCAGATCATTTCGCCGCCATGTCGAGCATGGCTTTCACATCGGCGGCATGCGGTCCGCTGGGCGCAAGTTCCAGGTATTTTTCCAGAGCCTGGCGCGCTTCGGCGGAGATAATGAACTTCCCTTGGCCATCCGCGTGAGCGTCCACGTAGAGGAGCGAGCCAAGGATGAACCACGCATCGGCTCGGCCCGGCTCGGCCTGCAGGCTCTTGCGGCAGGCGGCCTCTGCATCCGCGGTGTTGCCGACGTTGTAGCTGACGGCGCAGATGTTGAAGTAAGCGAGTCCCGGCGTGGCGGAGAGTTTCGCCGCTTCGTTGTAGGCTTCGATCGCCTTGTCGTTCTGATGAAGCTTCAGCAGCGCGTTGCCCTTGCCGGTGTAGATCTTCGACCTCTGCTCCTTCCATGCGTCCAGCGGCTGGCCCTCAGCCGGCTTCTCTGCATTGGCTGCAGCCAGCGCCCGATCGTAGGTGGCCAGCGATTCTTCCTTTGCTCCGGCATTCAGTTGCGCGTTGGCCAGCAGGCGAAGGTTCTCCGCCGAGGGACGCGCCTCGACGAGCTGCTGCGCTGCCGAAATAGCGGCTGGCCAGTCCTTCGCCTGGATCGCCTGTGTGTAGGCCGAGTTCAATGTTTCGGGCGTCGGCGGAGCGGTACTGGTTTGAGCCGAACAGACCAGAGCGCTCGCCAGCACCACGCAAATCCGATGCAGTTTCATAAGGCCCCTTTCCGGAAGTGCTCCTCGCCCAGACGGAGGCGCACCATCAACATGATACGCATCGCGTCAGAGACGCTGAGTCCCACCGCCTTCCCCAGGCCAAACGAACACGTGACTCAGAAAATTGGATCCAAACGCGCAGTGCCTTGTGTCAGGGCACGACTTTAGTCGTGCCAAAAAGGGCCCAAAAGGCATCGGGCTTTAGTTAGCCCCTGAGGGATGCTTCCCGAGTTTCATTTTCATGTTTTCTGGGTGCTGCATCGCGGCATCTTTGACTGCGGTTTTCCATGAACTTCCTTCGCCACGCTAGGCCTTGGCCACTTCCACCAGCGTGGAATAAAAGGTTGCGCCCCGGCCCAGGTCGGTGAGCCGTTCACTGGTGAGCGCGTTCACGTTGTTGCTTTCGGGATGCAGCTTGGCCCAGTCGAGACGCGCAGCCACAACCCCGGCGGGAAGGCTGGGGTTGACCAGCGCAATCAAAGTGAGCGAGCCGCGGTCGTTGAAGATCCGCACCGTGTCGCCGTCGGCGATTCCGCGCGGCTGCGCGTCCACCGGGTGAAGCTCGAGCCTTTGCGTCGTGCGCGCTTCCATACGGCGATGACCTTCGAGGTTTGCGAAGGTCGAGTTCATGTAGTTGTCGTTCTTGCGGCCCAACAGCTCCAGCGGGTATTTTCCTTTGTTCCAGCGAGATTCTGTGGGCGGAACGAAAGCCGGAAGGGGATCGGGGCCCTGCGCCGCCAGCACCTCGGAGTAGAACTCAATCTTGCCCGAGGGCGTAGGCAACGTTCCGCTGGTGTAAGGCTGGAAAGGATGCTCGTCCGGCTGGCGATGAAACGCCAGCGGTATATGGCCCTCCTGCTTCAGGTCCTCGAGCGTGATGTGCTCCATATTCGCGTTGTCCGAGTGGCCGTCGGCGCCGATGGCCAGCGCTTGCCGGATCATTTGTTCGGGCGTGTCGCGGAAGCACTCTTCTGTGAAGCCCATGCGCTGCGCGAGCTGGCTGAAGAGCCACACGTTGGGTCGCGCTTCGCCCAGCGGCTCGATCGCCTGATTCGAGAGCTGCACGAAATAGTGCCCATACGCGCCCTGGATATCCGTGTGCTCAAGGAACGTGGTCGCGGGTAGAACGAAGTCGGCGTAATCGGTGGTGTCGGTAAAGAACTGCTCGTGGACAACGGTGAACAGGTCGGGCCGCGCAAGCCCGCGCACCACCGCATTGTGATTCGGCGCAATCGCCCCTGGATTGGAGTTATAGACAAACAGCGCATGCACCGCCGGCCCGTCCTGTTCCCTGTTCCCTGTTCCCTGCTCCCTGTTTTCTTGGTCCCTTGGTCCCTCGGTCCCTTGGTCCCTGCTTTGACCGAGTTCGGTCAAAGCATGCCCCAGCGCCGACATGTTTACCGTGCGCGCCAATCTCTTCAACGGCGAGGCAAGCGCGAGATCCGGCCGCTCGATGGCTTTCTTATCCCATGCAAAAGCGCTGGAGGTGGAAAGCTGCCCTCCTCCGCCGCGGTATTTCCAGGCGCCGGTCAGCGCGGGAAGCATGCAAATGGCGCGGACCGCCGTGCCGCCGTTCTCCGAGCGCTGCACCCCGTAATTCAAACGGATGGCCGCCGGCCGCGTGGTCGCGTATGCTCGCGCCAACTGCTCCACGCCGTCCGCGCTGATGCCGGTCCAGGCGGCCACGCGTTCGGGCGGATACTCGCGCACCCGCTCGGCAAGCTGTTCGAAGCCGTGCGTCATTTCGGCAATGTAGGCGCGGTCTTCGAGGCCGTCTCGCAGGATGACGTGCATTATGCCCAAAGCAAGGGCAACGTCCGTCCCCGGGCGAATCGCGATGTGCCAGTCGGCCAGCGCCGCCGTGCGCGTTTTATATGGATCGATCACGATCAGGCGCGCGCCGTTGCGCCGCGCCTGCTCCACCATCGGCCACAGGTGGATGTTGTTGCCGTGAATGTTGGCGCCCCAGGCGATGATCAGCTTGGCCAGCTTGAAGTCTTCGGTCGGTGTGCCGAGTTTCTTCCCGTATACGAGGTTCCACGCCTGGCCGCCCGCCTCCGCGCAGATGGTGCGGTCCAGTTGGCTGCCACCCAGGCGGTGGAAGAAGCGGCGGTCCATCGATCCGTAGCCGAGCACTCCCATAGTGCCCGCATAGCTGTACGGCAGGATCGATTCGGGGCCGTACCTGTCGCTGATCTTCTCGAGGCGCGCGGCGATGGCATCGAGCGCCTCGTCCCAGGAAATGCGCTCGAAGCTCTCTAGTTCGCGGCCGCGCTGCAGCGGCCCTTTCGCCACGCCGGGCTTGCGGCGAAGCGGATGGAGAACACGCTCCGGTGAATAGACCCGGTCCAGGTACTTGGCCACTTTGCCGCATAGAAAGCCATTCGTGACCGGCTGGCTCGGATCGCCCGCCACCTTGATCGCCCGGCCCTGTTCATTCACCGTCACCAGGACCGCGCAGGAGTCGGGGCAGTCATGAGAACAGACCGTGTGCACGATGCGGAACGGGGAAGAGGCTGGGGTCGCGGGCATACCGTCATTGTAAGCTGAGTGCGGAAATGGATTCACTTAAAAAGGGGCGAGCCCGCGCGGTTGCCAGGGGTGCCTAGGTTCGCGATCGCTTTCTGCATCTCCTTCGCATTTTCAAAGCTTTCGAAAGATGACCGACGCCCCGAAACTATGAGGCTGATTTCCCTCAGCATCATTGTTTCGAGTGAGTTGACGGCAAGATTGACTGCCATTATGAATTGAGACTTCTCAAGATCGACGCAATCAGTTCATCTGGAAAGACGTTGGAAAGAATCTGCCGAATCCCAGTATCCTTTCGCCAATCTCTTAGATTGAGTGTTCGTGCCCCTCGCACAAGATGAACGCCAAACGGCACAGGAACGCACGATAAATGTAGAATTGGAGCCACAGGGTCTCCCCTAAATAAGGCCGTTCGCATTCAAGTTCGTCGCTCTTTTTGCTCTTGTCTGTTATTACCTGCGTCGTTAGCTGCGATATTGGTTCAACCAAGTCCTTTCGACTCTTAAGCAAATAATCATATTCCTCGGGAACGAACACTGTGCAGAAAAAAACGGGCTGCGAGAACTCCTGCCGAAGTCGGAGGGCCTCTGCCCACAAGTGCTCGATCGCAGTTAGACGCTTCGGCTGATTGGCGTCGGATCCAGTTTGAAAACCTTTGGCCGCACTTTCGAGCAGAAGCCTCTCGCTGGCCAGAGAATTTCGGAGGATTTCTCCATGTGCTTGTTCGTCTCGTCTCCACTTAGAATACAGTCGCTCGCCAAGCAAATGACCGATGAAGGAAATAGCTCCCACAAGAACCACGGTCGATCCACCCATTACCGCGACAAGCTGTGTGATGGTAATGCCCATTTTATAGGCTATTGTAAAGGCGCGAGATGACCGCAGTTGAAACCTTTCGCAACTGGCAGTAAAGATTGTAGTGCTGACTGTAAACTTGGCGAGTCGTTTGCTTCGCGGAGGTTTTAAATTGAAGAGATCTCTATTGTTGATGGCGTTGCTCTTCGTTGCTCGATCTGTTTCCGGACAAACACCCAATCCAGACGAGGCCACGATCCGTGCGGCCATCACCGCGCAGGCCGATGCCTGGAACCGCGCCGATATTCCGGGTTTCATGGAATCCTACGAGCATTCACCGGAGACCACGTTCATCGGCGCGAGCATCGGCAAGGGCTACGAAAAAATCCTCGAGCGCTACCAGAAGAACTACTCGACCCGCGAACAGATGGGCACGTTGACGTTCCACGACGTGGAAGTGCGCCTGCTTCCCGGATCCTGCGGCAAGACGGAGTTCGCGGTCGTTACCGGGCGATTCCACCTGGAGCGCACGCAAAAGGGCGAGGCGAAGAAGGACGACGGCATCTTCTCGCTGGTGTGGCGCAAGGGGCCGCAGGGCTGGAAGATCGTGCTCGATCACACCAGCTGAAGGCAGGCCATGGTGACGAATACGATTGCTGGTTTTTACAACGAGCTTGCGCCGTACTACCACCTGATCTTCGAGGATTGGGAACGGTCGATCGAGCGGCAGCGCGAGGCTCTCAACGCGCTGCTCGAAACGCACCTGGGTCCCTGCCGCTTCAAGATTCTCGATTGCTCATGCGGCATCGGGACGCAATCAATCGGTTTTGCGCAGCGCGGTCATCGCGTGGTTGGGTCGGACCTGAGTGCTGCCGCCGTGGAGCGCGCGCGACTCGAGTTTCAATCGCGCGGGCTCGATGGTTCATTCGTGGTCTCGGACATGACATCGCTGGCCGAAATCGAGGAGGGCGACTTCGATGTGGTGGTCACATTGGACAATGCGCTGCCTCACCTGTCGTCGGCGGAACTTCGCGATGCTGTGCACGCAATTCATGGAAAGCTCAGGCCGGGTGGGATGATGATGGCCAGCATCCGCGACTACGACGCAGCGATCACCCAACGGCCAGTGGTACATGGACCGGCGTTCTACGGACCCGAGGGACACCGGCGAATCGTTTTGCAGGTATGGGATTGGGTCGAGACCGCCCGCTACATTCTTCACGTGATCATTGCGGTGCAGCAGGACGAGGGATGGGCCTCTCATCACTTTGTTTCGACTTACCGGGCCCTCCAGCGCGGCGAGCTTTCAGATACGCTTGCCACGGGAAGCTTTGGGGACATTCGCTGGATGATGCCGGGCGAAACCGGATACTACATTCCGATCGTCCTGGCGCGAAAAGCCTAGTAGGGAGAGGTCCTGTACACTCCCGGTATGGCTTGCCTCTTTTGCCGTATTATCGAAGGGACCCTGCCTTCAGGCACCGTCTATCAGGACGAGCAGTGCTTTGCCTTTCACGACATCAATCCGCAGGCGCCCGTGCATGTGCTGGTGATTCCGCGCAAGCACATAACATCACTTGCCGACGCCCAGAAAGTCGATGAGGCCTTACTTGGACACCTGCTCTGGGCCGCGGCAGAAGTTGCCCGCATGAAGGGCCTCGCCAACGGCTTTCGCGTCGTCATCAGCACGGGACGCGACGGCGGCCAGACCGTAGATCATCTGCACCTGCATGTGCTGGGCGGAAGAGCCATGCATTGGCCCCCGGGATAAGGCAGGGAACAAGGGACCAAGAAAACCAAGAGCGCGCCAGATCATCTGGTGCGCTCTTCGTGTTTTCGGAGTCGCCGGTCTGCAGCGCGCCCCTTTCTCGGTTCCTTGGTCCCTTGGTCCCTTGTTCCCTGTTCCCTCGTTCCCTGCTTTTACATCGGCTGCTGCACGTATTCCTCTTCCTCTTCCAGGCCGTAGCGGCGGAGGAGGTTGGGCAGGCTCTGCGAGAAGGCGGAGCGAGGCATGACCGTATCGCATCCGGCGTCCGTCGCCTTGACCTTGAGGTCGCCCTGGAGATGGTTCAGGAAACCGATGATCGAAATCGACTTCTTAAGCTTCGCCTTGAATTTCGGAATCAGCGTCAACGGCTTGGCATTGGCGTTGTTCAGATCGAACACCAGCAGACGCGCCCGCTCCGATTCGGGCGCATCCGTAATGCGCGACAAGATCTCCTTGTCGGCGGCGCCCTTGACGAACTCCACCTTGATGCCCAGTTTCTTCGAGGTCTCCTGGATCTTGGCCTGGAAAAACAGATCATCTATAAAGCAGAAGATCCGGATGGGCGCGTCATGACGAACCGGAACCGGCGCTGCCGCCTGGTAGACCTCGGGATAGTAGCTGCCGTGGCCGTTGCTGGTGATCTGGATGGTGGATGCCGGGCCGTCGGCAACGTTGCCGTTCACCGCGCGGTAGCTGTGATCCATGGGACCTACAAACTCGCGCGGGCCGCGCTGTTTTTGCTTCCGCTTGCCCTGGGGCTGAGCGTTGGCGTTGTTGCCCGGTTGCTGCTGCTGCCCGGAGCCTTTCTGAAAGAACTTCTTCTTCTTCCGTCCCTGGTTCTGGCGCTGCTGCCCATGCTGGTGACCGTGCTGCTGCCGGGGCGGTTGGCCTTGGGGCTGCGGTTGCGGTGTTTGCCCCTGAGGCTGCCCCTGCGGGATCTGGCCCGGCTGCAACTGCTGGTTTTGCCCATTTTGTGCTGGGGGTGCGCCCGGGCGATTCGATTTGTTCTTGCGGCGGCGGCGGCGCCGCCGATGCCCCTGCTGCTGGCCCTGGCCGTTGGCCGGGCTGGGCCCCAGTTCGGGCTGGGGCTGCGTCGATTCGGTTGTCATGCGTGCACTTCCTGGCACTTTACGGTTGGATGCATAGCTATTTCACGTCAGCCGTTTTCGCGCTCCGGCTGACGACTGTTACGACCCTTCGATCGAGATCGGAATGAGAATCCGTGCATGGACAGATGAGCCATCAGAATGCATGAAAGCGGAACGATGTCCACGTACTCCATCTCGTCGATATCTTAAGAGCCTTTTCGCGGGATCTCGAATCGGAGCGGTCCCTTCCACAGCAGGCCCTTGTCCGGGCGCCCATCGTTGCTTCCCCGGGACTCCTCCCGTTCGATGGACCATGCCCCACAACCTGCTCATCCGGTCTCATACGCCCGCACCTCGCCCTCGCGAAGTGCATTGGCCGCCGCGTGTCCCCTGCATTCAGGATCCTGGCAAAGGGATCAAGCCGCAGCAAACCCTGCCACGTGCCGACCAGCTTCCCTTTGGCGATGCCTTTCCAAACGGGGAGATTTCGCCGCCTGCAACTGATGCAATTATCGATGTGGCGAAGTTTCCTTGTTCCGCGGCGAGCATGCGCTCATCCGAAATCCGGAGGCTCGCGTCAGCCGCTCGATAGGCAAGTTCGATACTACAGCGACTGGCCCCAAGTGGCAAGTCGCCTTTTGGGTTACTTCTGTTGCACAGATGGGACAGAGCGGAATAGGCTCTTGAAAAACTGGCTGCGCGAAGTGTTTGTAACAGGGCACGACTTGCCGGGGTCCCCAGCGACAGGTCTTCCTCGCTGGGGTGGCTTGAGTCGTGCCGTAACTGCCGCCAATGAGGTCGCGGGCTTTTAGTCTAGTCTTTAGCCCCTGTTGTGCGTCCGTAGGTTGATCCCGCCGCATGTTCCACGTTTTGCGCAGCCTCGGAAGCGCCGCCGGGAAAGGCCCCCAAAAATGCCGAAAGCGCCACTCCCCCGTGGGGTGGCGCTTCGGCACTTGCAACCAATCACTGGCCTCTCGAATTAGTGGCCCGGTAGCTTTCCACCGGCTCTTTTGCAGTTGACCGACCGGTCTCGCTTCGGTGGCGATTGCTCTTGCCGGCCCCTGCGTTCTCGCGGCTGACTGACTCTTGATTCCTGTCAGCCCGTTACATCACTGGCGCCCTTCTGATAGCAATTGCGGTGCCGTTTGTTTGTCGCTGTCTTTTCAATGAATTACCTATATCAGGATGAGGCAACGATTTGAAATCTGGGAGGGTACGCAGGCATCCTCTTCCAAAATCCATAATCTTACTTCTGGCAGCGCGGGCAATAATGGGTACTCCGCCCGCCGAGAACGATCCGCCGGATCGGCGTCTGGCAAGTCCGGCAGGGCTCTCCGGTGCGTTGGTAGACGCAATGCTCCAGTTGAAAGAAGCCCCGGGCTCCGTCGGCATCCACGTAGTCCGAAACCGACGAGCCGCCCAGCCGGATGGCGTGCTCTAAAACCTGGCGAAGTGCCACCCGAAGCCTTTCCAACTGGGTACGGGTGAGCTGGCCTGCCGCCCTCCGTGGCCGGATACCGGCGCGAAACAGGCTTTCGTCCGCGTAGATGTTTCCCACCCCCGACAGCAGTTTCTGGTTGAGCAGGGCCGGCTTGATGGCAATGCGGCGCCGGTGAAACAGGGCGGCGAAATCCGCCGGGCCGATACTGAGAGGCTCGGCGCCCGGGCCGGCAAAGCCCTCGGCGCGCGCCAGATCGCGGAATTCAAGACGCCCGAAGCGGCGCGGGTCCACGAACCGAAGCTCGCCTCCCCCGGCCAGCGCCAGCCGCGCATGGGTGTGCTTATCCACCGGAGCCTCCGGCGCCGTGACCAGCAAACGCCCCGTCATGCCCAGGTGAACGATCCACTGTGCCGCGGACACTTGTGTCGCGGGCAGCTGTAACGCGGGATCACCGGGCTGACCGTTGGACGGGCCGAGTTCGAACACAATGTGCTTTCCCGTGCGATGAACGGCGAGGATGGTCCGGCCCTCGAGGCCGCGTGCTTGTCGGACGGGCGGGGTTTTGAATGGTTCGCGATGGGAAGCGAACCAGGCATTGAGGATGCGGTCGCCGCGAACGCGGGCGTGCACACCGCGGGCGACCGTCTCCACCTCCGGCAGTTCGGGCATGTCTTTGATCTTAAATGCCCGCTGTTCGCTGATCCCTAATCCCTGATTCCTCAGCCCTCTTCGGGTGCAAACTCATCGTCCTCGGCTTCGATGGCGCGGGCGATGCCCCACTTCTGCAAATACACCAGGCCACTGACCAGCCCGATCAAAAATATGGCCACCGACCCATGCTCGATGAAGTCGAGCCGGCGAGCCTCGTCCACCGTCTGGTACACCACGTGGCCGCTGATATTCCGCGGCACCATGCGCAGGTGCTCCCCATCGGGATACCTGGGGAGCGTATTCATGTAATGGGTGGAGATGCTGGCGGCCAGAATCAACCCGCATAGCCCCGGCAGCAAGAAGCAGAGTGAGAACAGTCTGAGTTTGGGTAGGTTCTCTTTCGTCATGCAAAGCCCCAAAAACTCGCTCCATCCGCTTTTGCCCTGGCCAGCACCTCTGGAGGGGGCCAACGCAGGTGTATCCGGCAAGAGCTCCGTACGCCATTGATCACGGGGGAGTTACGCACCATTGATATGTCGGATCTGGAAACCTCCTGCGGACAATTCCACCGGAGGATCAAGGTGCACACGCATGCACCGGTGCGTATCAAAGTTGAAGTATAGGGCGGTGCCATCGGTAACTCCATAGCACTCGACAAGAACGCGGTTCGCGCTGACACCCCGACGTAACTGAAAACTGCCCTCGGGTCATTCGGGGTCCAGCCGTCATGGTCACGTTACCTTTAGCAGCAATCGCTTTGGATGACTCCTTCACGCCCCGGTCGACGACCATTGTTGCTCCGATTGCGGAGAGGCCAGCGATGAGTTTGGCTGATGAGAGAACGAAATTTCCCAATTGGGTGCAGAAACCAATTCGGAACTACTTGTGATCGTCCGACTCGCGGATGCGGCTGGCTTCGAAACTGACGATTTTCCACTTTCCTTGTTCGTCGCGGACGTAAACCCGCGTGTAGCGGTAGCTCCCGGAAAAGTTCTCCCCGCTATTGGTGCCGTTGACCTCGGCGCGCGAGGTCACCAGGGCGGTCTGCCCGTAAAAGCGCACCTTGCGGTCGGATAATTCAATGGAATTCAAGTGCAGGACGCCCGAACGCAGGTTGGCCAGTGTTTGATCCTTTGACTGGAGCGTTCCATTGGGGGTGATGGCGATGTAGTCGTCGGCCAGCAGCCCGTCCAGGGCGGAGGCGTTGCGCTGAATGATCGCGTCCCGCCAGACCTGCTCCAGCTGGTCGATTTCGTGCCGGCTCTCGTGACGCTGGGCGCGCGGCATTCCCGACGACTGCTGAGCGGCGCTCCCGGCCAGTACAAACACCATAACCAGCGCCGTCACGCTGCCCAAGCGAACGGAAACAGGGATTCGAACCTGCGCCATAATCGTTTACGGATGGTAGCCCGCCAACGATACCGTGGTCAATGCATCTTCCGGGGAATCTCACCCGGAGGTGCAGAGTCCATCACCAGGGTCCGCTTCTTGGGTGCCGGCACGGCCTTAAAACGTTAGACGATGGCGGCAAGGTCTTCGCGCACCCGGTCTCTCATCTTCTGGTAAAGTCCGCACACTACGTATTGGTTGAAATGCGGCGACTGGCGGTGAGCCTCGGCCGCCGCCGTATCGCGGTACTGCTCATAGATAAGCACCGTATCGCGGTCGCCATCGACGTAGTGGGGTACGTAGGTGACGCAGCCGGGCTCCAGCCGGGAAGCCAGGGTCAGGGCTCGAAGCAATTCGGCGATTTCGGAGCGGTCATCCGGGGAAAATGTCATGCGGACAGTGAAGCTGATCATCAGGGCGATCCTTTATTTGAGAGCGACGGGGATTTGGGTTCTGGCGAGGCCCGGAGGAGAGGCTTCCAGCATTATGCCCCATTAGCGGTGAAATTCGTCCAGTGCCGCGGCAAACTCCGTCAGCAGGATGGTCTGTTCCCGATCCGGCCCGGTGGACACCATTCCGATCCGCGCCCCGCTCTCCCGCTCCTGAAAGCGCAGGTAGTCCCGCGCCGCCTTCGGGAGCTTCTCAAAATCGGTGATGCCCTCGGTGGACGTGCGCCATCCCTTCAGCTTTGTATAGCGCGGCTTGATCGACTCGAGCCCATGCACGTCGGCGGGGATCTCGTCAGTGACCTTGCCGTCGATTTCGTAGCCGATGCAGACCGGGATCTCCTCGAGTTCGTCCAGCACGTCCAATTTGGTGATCACCAGCCACTCGGCGCCATTCACCTGGTTGGAGTAGCGCAGCAGCGGGATATCGAGCCAGCCGCAGCGCCGGGGGCGGCCGGTGACCGCTCCATACTCGTTGCCGCGCGCGCGCAGTTGGTCCCCGACCGCTTCGTGAATCTCGGTCGGAAACGGCCCTTCGCCGACACGAGTCACGTAGGCCTTGGTGACCGCTACGACGGTGCCGATGGCGGTAGGGCCGACGCCCGTCCCGGTCGAGGCTCCGCCCGCGGTGGCCGAAGACGAGGTGACAAATGGGTAAGTCCCGTGGTCGATGTCGAGCATGGTGCCCTGCGCGCCCTCGAACATCACGCTCCCGCCCTCGCGCAGGATGGCGTTGAGCAGTCGGCCGGTATCGGCAACGAAGGGCCGGATCAACTCCGCCGCGGCGGCGTACTCGTCGTACATCTTTTCGGGATCCAGCGGGTCGGTGCCGAACAGGGCGTGGGCGATGGAGTTCTTCTCGCCGCATGCCGCCTCGATGTGGGTCCTGAGCAGGTCGGGCCGCAGCAGGTCGACGATGCGCAAACCGCTGCGCGCCATCTTGTCCTCATAGGCGGGGCCGATGCCGCGGCTGGTGGTGCCGATCTTCTTCCGGCCCGGAGCGCTCTCGGCAGCCAGCTCGATCATGCGGTGATAGGGCAGGATGACCTGCGCGCGGTTCGACACCTTCAACTGGCCGTCGACATCCACGCCGAAATCCCGCAGCCTGGCGACTTCCTTGAGGAATGCGATGGGGTCCAGCACCACTCCGTTGCCGATCGCGCCCATGCAGCCGGGCCGGAGCACGCCGCACGGAATAAGCTGCAGGACGAATTTCTGGCCCCCGATAATTACGGTGTGCCCGGCGTTGTGCCCGCCCGCATAGCGCGCCACCGCGCTGAAGCGCTCGCTGAGCACGTCCACGATCTTTCCCTTGCCCTCGTCGCCCCACTGGGCGCCCAGCACCACCGCCGTCTTTGCTCGCATCACGTTCCGTTTCGTTGTTTTGGAGGGTTGTCGTTAAAGTGGCTTGTCATCCTGACGCTGAGCGCAGCGAAGAGGAACGACCTGCTTTTCGCCACGCGGCGCCAGTTCGATGATAAACCCCTGAGTGAAAGCAATCGTTCGAGGCTAATGCGGCAGGTTGATGCCCCGCCCCACAATGGCAATATAGGCAGCCCCGAAACCTGCCGCGGCAATCCACCACGCAATTTGCCGATGCACGATGAGTGGCTTCTCAGGAGCGCCGCGCGGCATCAGCGAGTCGAGCCAAAGCAATCCTGACGAGCCGCCAAATGAACCCGGGACGGTGGAAACCAGGAACAGCTTCAGCCCCAGCGGATCGAACACGCCGGCCGCGCAACTGAACAGGCATGCGGCGAGGTAGGGAAGACGCCCAACGGTGTTGTACGTTGAACGCTCGACGCAAAACGGGCGCACGGCCACCGCAAGCAGCCGCGCCACCAGGATATAGAGCGCCAGGCCGAGGATGAACATGCCGGTGCGCCATCCGGCCTGGAAAGGGAGCCCGCGGATCACTTCCTCCCAGTCGCCAAAGCCGATGGCGCCGGAGAACATGAAGTAGCCCGCCCCCGCAAAAAGATTGTGCGCCGCAAACAGCCAGCAGAAGTAGCGCCAGTTGGCGCGGGTTCCCAGGGCGTGCGCTGCCAGCAGCGACAGGACGCCCACGCCCAGGTTGACCAGCGGTCCGCCGGCATCGACCCAACGGTCGGCATGCAGGGTCGAGAGGTGGTTGCTCGTGAGCTGAGTGGGTATGTCGCCGCGCAGCCATGCCAACACACCGTGTCCCAAGCCCTCGTGCAGCAGAACGGTCAGGCCGCTAGAGACCACCGCCATGCTGATGATTGTGGCTTTACTGTGTTGCAGGGGCACGGCGCAAATTGTACGGCAGTCCGATGAAGCCCAATGTGGATTTTGTGAAGCGCGGTCCTGTTAACCAATGTTGGCCCTCAGCCGTTGTGTAGATAGAAGCAGCTCACACACCGCTTCGGCACGAGGGGAATGCACAATGCACAATCCATCCAGGTTCATCTCGAAAATCATTTCGCAGGCCATCGTTTTTGTCGCCGGTTCGATTCTGCTGGCCGGCACGCATGCAGCAGCCCAGACACGGCCCGCCAAGGCGCAGGCGCCTGCTCCTGCGGCGGCGACGGCCACTCCGAAACAGACCGAGCGCGATGTGGCCGCCATCCAGGACGAGCTCATCAAGCTGCTGCGGCAGAGCCCCACGCTCACCACCGTGGTGGCGCACGATCCGTCGCTGCTGTCGAACCAGGAGTACGTGGCCAGGAACAATCCGCAACTTGCGGAGTTCCTGGAGGCGCACCCGGAGGTAGCACGCAATCCGGACTATTACCTGTTCACGCACCTGAATCGCGAGGGAGGCAGTCCCGACGAGGCGCTGGAGCGGGCGGTGTGGCCAGATGTCTACCGCGCGCGACCGGAGCGCACGGTGATTCAGGACCTCGCCAGCGATATCATTCCCCTGATCGGGATCACCATCGTCATTCTGGCGGTGATGTGGATGCTGCGGCTGTTCATCGACAATCGGCGCTGGAGCCGCATCTTCACGCTCCAGAACGAAGTCCACGGCCGGCTGATCGACAAGTTCAGCTCCAGCCAGGAGCTGGCCGCCTACATGGAGACCGAGGCCGGCAAGCGATTCCTGGAGGCGGCGCCCATTCCGGTGAACCTGGGACCCGAGCAGCGCGTACCCAATGCTGTGGCGCGCGTGCTGACGCCGGTGCAGATCGGCGTGGTGCTGGTGCTGCTGGGCATTGGATTTCTGCTGCTCCGCCATGCCGGTCCCGACATGGACACCCCGATGCTCGTCCTGGGCACGGTCATCCTGATGCCGGGGATTGGATTTATCATCTCCGCGGGGATCACCTGGGCCTTGGCATCACGGATGGGACTGATGCCTCGACCCGATTCCAGCGCGGAAAGATTCGACGCATCCCTGGGTTCCACCGGCCGGCAATAACCCATGGGGCGCGAAGGTGAGGAAACAGAGGCCAGTGACCTGGGAATCCGCCATTCCGAACGTGCTTGCTCCCCAGGCCGGGGCGGCGCCCGCCTGCGCGTCTATGGGTAGCGAGGACTTCGCAGCGTTCTACGAGCGCTCGGCCCGGCCGCTCTGGGCCTACCTGGCGCGCGTTTCAGGGAATCCCGCGCTGGCCGACGACCTGCTTCAGGAGAGCTTCGTACGCTTCCTGTGCGCGGATCATCCCCAGGACGGCGAAGTGCACGCCCGGCGATACCTGTTCCGGATTGCGACCAACCTGCTGCGCGATCACTGGCGCCGGCCCCCAGCGGCCTCCATCGAGGACATTCCCGAAGAGCGGTTTGGCACGCGCGACCACTCGGCCGCGTGCGAATCGAAGGCGACGCTCGGCCCGGCGCTCAAGTCGATGCGGCCCCGCGCAAGGCAGCTGCTGTGGCTGGCCTACGCGGAGGGCTATTCGCATCGCGAGATTGCGGAGATCACGGGATTGGCAGCAGCGAGTATCCGGCTGCTGCTGTTCCGTGCGCGGCGTAAGATGGCCCGCTTGCTGTCGGCTGAAGGGGAGGCGCGATGACATTCCGCGGGTGCGCACGAGAACCCGAAATCGAAGAGTTGCTCCATCGCGGCCAGTGGCCCGGAACGTGCAGCGACGAGCTGCGTGCGCACGTGGCCGGCTGCCGGCCGTGCCGCGAGCTGATTCTGGTAATGCAGGCGCTGGGCGCAGAGCGTCTGAAAGCCGCCGGCGAGGCGCGGCTCGAATCCCCAGGCGTCCTGTGGTGGCGCGCCCAACTACGGCGCCGCAACGCGGCCTTGGAACGTATCGCCAGGCCGCTTCTCGGAGCGCAAGTCTTCGCCCTCGCGGTGTGCCTGGCAGGCGCGATTGTTTACGTTCTTCTAGAGGTGCGGCGGGGGTTCGACTGGCTGGCGTGGCTGGCCGATCTTCCCCGGGCGCTCCACCTTGGGGCATTGATGCCCGGGTCGCTTGCGGCGTGGGTCGCGTTTTCGATGGCGGCCATCGTAGCCGTGATGGGCGGATTCATCGTGTATCTTGGCTCGGACAAGCGGTAAAACCCAGGTGTCAGGTTTCAGACGTCGCCGAAGCCATTTTCTGTCTCCTGATCCTGATCGCTGATTCTGACCCCTGTTCGCTGAACCCTGTCCCCTGTCTCGGCAATCCAATCGAGTGCAATCGAAACTCGGAGGAGCAGTATGCCCGTGACCCTTTCGGCAAGCGAAGTCCATGAACTGAAGAAAGCCCCCACCCACGAGAATGTTCTGCCCATCTTCCACCACCGCTGGAGCCCGCGCTCTTTTGCCGATCGCGACGTCAGCGCCGCCGATCTCAAAGCCATCTTTGAGGCGGTCCGCTGGACCGCATCGTCGTTCAACGAGCAGCCCTGGTTGTATTTCGTCGGTACGCGCAATTCCGAGACTTATAAAAAGATCTTCTCGACGCTGGTGGAGGTCAACCAGTACTGGGCGCGGACCGCGCCGGTGCTGATGCTGAACGTCGCCCGGACGAAGTTCAGCCATAATGGCACACCCAACCCGGTGGCGCTCTACGACCTCGGCGCGTCCGCGGCCACGCTCGCCTACCAGGCAACGTCGCTGGGGCTGTTTGTGCATCAGATGGCCGGATACGACCGGGACAAGGCGCGCCAGGTGTTCAACGTGCCGGAGGAATACACCTTCGGTGCGGCCCTTGCCCTGGGCTACCAGGGTGAGCCGGCCGCATTGGCCCATGAACATTTCGTGGCCCAGGAGAGCACTCCCCGGCAACGCAAGCCGGTGAGCGACTTCGTCCTGGCGGAGTGGGGAGTGCCGGCGAAGCTGGGCTGAACGGCTGCGGATGCGCGCTCCGTGTTGGGCTGTTCTGAAAGGGCATGGCTTTATAGCCCCTGAGAGATGTTTTTTCAGGTTTCAGGGTCAGGTTTCAGGTGACCTGGGATTGATGCATTCGCTGGTTCGTCCTCTTCCGGACGTCCGTCGCACCGGCCGGGGCCGCGATACAGTGAACCCTGGAGGCCGCATCCCTTGAGCAGCCAGGCGACAACCAGACGAGTCAGCCGAAGGCCGGCGCGACGGCCGCGCGCCCGAAGACCCCTGGCGCGCCGCCCTATGAGTTGGCGGACCCGGGCAATTCTCACCTCCGCGGTCTTGATCATTGTCCTGGCAGCCTGGGCCATGCTGGCCCGCGCATTTGCCCCCAAAGGAAATTCCGCCCGAACGCGGTTCGATGCCATCATCGTGCTCGGATCGCCGGCCGATGCCGACGGGAACCCCACCCCGGCGCAACTCTCCCGGGTCACCGAAGCTGTCCACGAGTATGAGCGTGGCGTGGCGCCGCGGCTCATTCTGACCGGCGGATCCACGGATCACGGTTTCATCGAAGCCCAGGTGATGGCGCGTGCCGCCGAAGCGCTGGGCGTTCCCGCATCCTCGATCTTCCCGGAATCCGAGGCGCTGGATACCATCCACAATGCATGCAATTCGCTGCGGATCATGCAGGCGCGCGGCTGGCGATCGGCGGAGGTAATCTCCTCGCCCAGCCATCTGCCGCGCGCAGGACTCATCTTCAGCCGCCAGCCGCTGGAATGGCGGATGCATGCGGCGCCGCCCCTGGAGCCCGAGAGCGCTGTTTCGCAGTACGGCGCCGAATCCCTGGAGATTCTCAAGACGCTCCGATACCTGCTCTATGCCCAATGGGCGGAAAAGTGTGGATGAGGCGGGGAACGAGGGACCGAGGGAACAAGGGAACAAGAAAACCGCTCGGATCTCCCTTCGTCCCTGCCTCTCGTTCCCTTGTTTCCTTGTTCCCTGCTAACAGACACCCTTGGCCAGCGTCTTGTAAGCTGAAAAAGATGCGTTTCCCAGTACGTTTATCCGTTTTTGCTGCCGTTGCTGCCCTGTGTGTCTGCGCCCGAGCCCAGGCTCCGAGCCAGTCCTCGTCGAGCCAGTCCGCGCCGGTGCAGGCGCCCACCACCACGCCGGAGCCTCAATACATCTCGATCGATCCGCTGGCCGGAGTGCGTTACAACAACCGCTTGGACCTGTCGCTGACCTTGGGGTACGCCCACTTCAAAGCCGGGCCGAATCTCCTCCAGGGCGCCAACCTGGGCGGGTTGAACCTGGAAGGCTCGTTCTGGCTCACCCGGCGCCTGGGCCTCGAAGGCACGGGCCGCTGGTATCTCGGCACCAGCGGCGCCGGCCCGAACCCCTACCAGATCAACGGGCCGTTCGTGTCGGAGGCGATCTTCGCTGCGGGTCCGGAATGGCTGGGGCCCCACAACAAGCACGGCGCCCTGATTGCCCACGTGATGGCCGGCGGCGCCTATGGGAAGTTCCAGCAGGACCTGCGCGGCCAGCCGACCTCCGCGGTGGACTTCTACTACGACCAGATCGCGCCGGCCGTCGTCATGGGCGGGCACCTCGATTTGAACCGCTCGCCCCGCTGGGTATTCCGAATGACCGTCGATGGCCTTCTCACCGACTACGCCATCAACTGGGGTCCGAAGAATCGCCAGATCGACATCAACACCGCGGTCTCGGTGGGACTCGAATACAAGTTCAAAAAAACGCGGTAGCACCCGATCCGGGCGGTTGCGCTCTCGCCCTCCTGCGCTTTCCTGCGGACATCCGCTACCAAAGGCATCTCCAACACGACTTGTCGTTGCCGCTCAACGCGGTTCATTGTGAGCAACCTGCCCTCTGGCTCCGACCGCCGTAGACTTCGTCGTTCATCCGGGTATGTTATTCTTCGCCGTTCGGGGACCATGCAAGCCAGGGCCGCGCCCAGATACCAGGAGATCCCAGCCAGGGCGCTGCATTTGATACAGGAAGGACGAGGGCAGGTCACATGGACATGAGAGATACTCTCGGAGTATTGCTGGCGGGCGGGGCCGGGGAGCGCCTCTTTCCACTCACTCGCGATCGCGCCAAACCGGCCGTCCCCTTTGGCGGTCATTACCGCATCATCGACATCACCCTCTCCAACTGCATCAACTCCGGCCTGCGCAAGGTCTACATCCTCACCCAGTACAAGGCACTCTCGCTCAACCGGCACGTGCGCGAAGGCTGGACCGGCATCGTGGCCCAGGAACTGGGCGAGTTCTTCGAGCTGCTGCCACCCATGCAGCGCACCGGCGCCAACTGGTACATGGGCACCGCAGACGCTGTGTACCAGAACATCTATTCCATCGGCAGCGAGCAGCCGAAGCACATGATCATCCTTTCCGGCGACCACATCTACAAGATGGACTACAGCCGGATGCTGGAGTACCACAACGAGAACAACGCCGAAGTGCACTCTCGCCACCCTGCCCATCTCGCCCGACGAAGTGTCGCGCTTCGGGGTGGTCGAGGTGGGCGCCAGCGGCGAGGTGATCGGGTTCCTGGAGAAGCCGGCCAGCACCAGCATCCGGTCGCCGTTCAATCCCAACACCGTCGATGCCTCCATGGGCATCTACATCTTCAATACCGAGACCCTGCTCAAGGCCCTCATCGCCGACGCCGAGGACCCCGACTCCAAGCACGACTTCGGCCACAACATCCTGCCCAACATGCTGGGCAAGAAAAAAATGATGGCCTACAGCTTCGTCGACGAGAACAAACAGAAGGCCCTCTACTGGCGCGACGTCGGCACCCTGGACGCCTACTACGACGCCAATATGGACCTGTGTTCGGTGTCGCCGGTGTTCAACCTCTACGACCGGAGCTGGCCGATCCGGACTCGCGTTCGGCAGTATCCGCCCGCCAAGTTCGTCTTCGGCGAACCGGGCCGCACCGGTTCCGCCGTCAACTCGATCATCACCGCCGGCGTGATCATCTCTGGCGCCACCGTTTCCAACTGCGTGCTGTCCCAGGATGTGCGCGTCAACTCATACTCCGACGTCGACTCGAGCGTCATCTTCTCCCACGTCAACATCGGCCGCCATTGCCGCATCCGCCGCGCCATCATCGACCGCGACGTGCATGTGCCGGAGGGAACGGTGATCGGCTACGACCCGGTGGAGGACAAGCGGCGCTACTTCGTCACACCTTCAGGGCTGACCATCGTCACCCGCGATGCCTCGCTGTTCGAGAACCCGGTGGATCCCGACTTTCTGCAGCGGTACTAGAAAGCCCGACGTTGAATTGTGCGCCTTGCGGCCCGACTGAAGAGGCTGCGGAAAAAGGGAGAATCCAGTTTGGAAGTCTTGCATGTTACAGAGCGGAACCCTGGAATAGCCGATCATTCGTGAACCCAGTCTCGTTGGGACGATTCATCAGGCGTAAAGATTCGTCTGCACGAACTCGTTGCGAAACTTGCCGTGCGGATCGAAGCGCTTGGCGAGTTCCTTGAAATCGTTGAGCCGCACGTAGCGCGATTGCAGCTTCTCCGGCGCCAGCGTGAACAGCTTGCCCCAGTGCGGGCGCGGCTCGAACGGCTCCAGCGCCGCCTCGATCTGCGGCAGCAGTTGGCGCACCTCGGGCCACTCCGGCTTCAACGTGAAATGAATTGCCAGCGACGGCCGCTCGTACGCCATGCTCATCCACAGCTGGTCGGGGGCGATGGTGCGCAGCTCGGTGATGAACAGGTGAGGCGTGATGCGGTCGCGCAGTCTCTCCACCGCGAGGATCGCTTCGTAACCGCGATCGAACGGCACGAAAAATTCCGACTGCAGTTCCTGGCCGCTCGAGGGCGTGAAGTTCATGCGAAAGTGCGGCAGGCGCTCGTACCAAGGCCCCGGAATGCCCTGCTGCTCGGTGCAAGCCTCGGCGGAGTGGCCGGCGAGCGGATGCAGCTTCTCCTTCGCCAGCTTGGCGCCGTAAAACTCCGGCTCCCACCTGTTGGCGTCGCCGGGGGCAAGGCGGCGCTTGATCCACACCTGTGTGGCGCGATGGTTCTGCCAGTCGGTAAACAGGCTCACGCTATAGCCGGCGGAAAAGACATCCTGGAGATGATCCTTGAGGTGATCGAAGGAAAAATTCTGGTATACCGACTGCGCCACCTGGAAGGTCGGCTGCACCTCGAGGGTCACGCTGGTCACCACGCCCAGAGCGCCCAGGCCGACCGGAAAGCCCTGGAAGGCCCCTTCTTCGCTCGGCAGGTGGCGCAGGGAGCCGTCGGCGCTGATTATGTCCAATCCTCTGACGGCGGTCGCCAGGTTGCCGTTGCGCAGGCCCGAGCCATGGGTCGCGGTCGCGCACGCGCCGGCTACCGAGATATGCGGCAGCGAAGCCAGGTTGTGCACCGCGTATCCGCGCTTATCGATCACCGTGGCGAGGTCGCCGTAGCGCACGCCGGCGCCCACCGTCACGGTGCGCGCCTTTTCATCCAGGGTGATCTGGTCAAGCTTCTTCAGCGAAACTTGATGGTATTTGCTGTCCGCAATGGCGTTGAACGAATGGCGCGTACCGAGGGCCCGCAGGCGATCGCACTTCTTCACCAGATCGCGCACCTCGTCAACGGTGGCGGGCGTGTAGAGGTTCTGGGTGCTGAAGGTCAGGTTGCCGGCCCAGTTGGTGCGTGGCTCGGCTGGCTGCCGGCCAAACGCACCGCTCACCATGTTCGCCGCCACGAAACCTCCTGAGGTTTTTAAGAATTGGCGCTTGTCCATGACCTCTCCTGTATCAATCCGAACGCGGGGCTAGGAATGGCCGCCGTTCCGGCGCTTCCATACTAATGCTCCGGAGAGAGTTGTCACGGTGGAAGACCGAGGCCTGGCCGGGCTATTGTTCTCGCCAGATCCTGCCATCTGCGCTCACCCACGTCTTGTGGCGATCTGTGACCAGTCTGAAGAGCATGGCCGGAGCGGGCGGAGGGGGTTCCGGCGTGGACGTTGCCGTTGGCGATGGTATGTTCTCTGGTTTGTCCGCAGCCACCGGAGCGGACTCAGCGGGAGGTGCCGATTCGGCAGTCACCGAAACGATGGTCGTACTCAGCCGATACAGGCGCTCTGGAGGCGCCTCCACTTCAAGGGCCTTGCCGCTCCATGTGGCGAGCACTGCTTCCCAGTGCTTTCCCCCGTCCTGGCTGAGAAACACCGATCCGGCGGAATCTACGGCGAGCAGCCGGTTCAGCATGGCCGCCGAGGACACGGCATTCAGGCCGCTGGGCAGTTTGGCGCGCCGGGCGAAGCGCATCATCGCGTATGCATTGGTCCCCTCCGTGATCGTGGCCCTCTGCGCTGCGGCTGACGGGTCCAACGGCTGCGGGCCGCCCGTGGACGGGGCCATGACTCCCCCATGTACCGCGACGATGTTCGGAGGGACGGGCGCAGGCGCGGGGGCGGGCCGGGTGAGCGCTCCCATTGCGGCGCCAGGAGGCGTGGCCACCTGCGAATGCCATTGGGGATTGGGCCGCGGCGCCTGGAAAGCGGTTTCGGCCTGCGGACTGAAGGCCACCGGCGGAGGAGCCTGGACGGCGAGCGATGCCGAATGCCCGTCGAGGTGGACGGCGCCATAGGCGCGCTTTTGCTCGACCGGAGCAGGAATCGCCGGAGCCGCCTCGTCGAGCACCACCCCTTCCGTAGCTGCGGCGCCAAGAGCCGTCGCCCCGCGCCTGGATCGCTTCGCACTGGCCGCAGGACGCGGCGCGGCAATCGAGCGCTCCGGACCAGCCGTTGCGGTCGGCGCGGGGGACGTGGGCGCCAGCTCGGAGCCCTGCGCCCCCGCCGCCGGCGCGACCATGTGCGCCATATTCACGCGCGCCGGGGTTGGGCGCAGCTGGACCCACAGCACAATTCCGGCCACCGCCGCCATCGCAGCCGCGGGAATCAGCGCGACGCGCCACCTGGCAAACGCGATCCATCCGGGCGGCGCGGCCTTCGTAACTGCCGCGGGCACGACGACCTCCGCTTCCGCAGCCGCCTGCGCCAGGTAGACCACGTCCCGGCAGCGCGCGCACCCGGCAAGATGCGCCACGATCCCCACACGCTGGGTTTCGGGCAGAACATGCTCTGCAAACGCGTTCAGGCTGTCGGCGTCGGGATGAAGCTCGGGTTGGCCGTTGAAGCTCACGTCTTCTCCTTGAACGCTTCCGCCGGCGAAGTTTGCAGCAGTTCTTTGAATCGCAGGTGATCCCGATCCTCGCCGCCCGCGGCACTGGTCAGGTCGCGCGGATCGGTTTCGAGCGCTTCCTGGGCCGCGCGCCGGCTCAGTCCGCGGCGTTCCAGAGCGCGAACGATCTGCTTGCGAACCGATGCGGCCGCGCGCTTCAGCTTCCGGCTCACGGTGGCCTCATGCACGCCCATTACGGCGGCGATCTCGTGCAGCCTCCGCCCATCGAGATAATACGAGGCGAGCAGGAATCTTTCTTCCGGTGCTTCGTTCTCCAGCACCTCGTGGACCGCCGAAGCCAGCAGCGGGAGAGCTTTCCCATCCGGTTCGGCGTTCGGACCGGGAAAAGTGGCGGGATAATCGCCGGACTCCTCGAGGGGCTCTTCGCGGTGCGTGCGCCGGTGATGGTCGACGTGGCGCTGCGCCAGGGTGGTACGCAGCCAGCCGATCAGCGAGCCGCGGCCGCTGTAGGAGTCCAGCGGGCAGCGCCGCTCCCCCTCGCGGACCGTGAGCCCGTAAAGCTGGGCATACAAACCGTCGGCCAGTTCGCGTCCCAGAGTCTCGTTGCCGGTGATGGCCATCCCGGCGCGCAGGAGCGGTTGCCGATACAACGCGATGAAGCGCTCCCAGGCGCGCTCGTTCCCTGCCGCGCAGGCGCGCGCGAGCACCAGGTCGGGCATGCGGAGGGTGGCAAAGAATGCTCTCTGCTGCGCCGGATTGGCTTCGGCAGCCAGCCCAGCGGCCAGACCAAAGTTCCGGGCCATGCCGATCTCGCGCACGATCTGCTCAAATTCGGCGTGTGCCAAGCCGCAGGCATCCGCCTCGCAGGCGCGCCAAAGTTCTTCGAGCACCGCGGGGTCGATCACGCAATGGGCGGCCGGCGCCAGCTCGGCCGGGACGGCGGTCCCCACGGATTGGGTCGGCACGATGCCCACGATTGTCAAGATACTCCAAAGCTCACGCAAAAAGATTCTGCAAGAAACGGCAGGAGTCCCCGTTCCCTAGACGCAAGTGGGAAACAAAGGTCGGTGGTCTCGCACCGCGAACAGAAGAAGTCGCGAGGATGGGATACGGAATAAGGAGAGTTATGAGCTTTCTGAACAGGTTTCGTGGGCAGTCGTGGCGCATGGTGGCGGTCGGTGTTCTGGCTGGAGTGGCTGCAGTCGGTGGGTTCATGTTGTTTCCACGCGCTGGCATGGTGAGTGCTGCCGGGGGACCGGCGGAACTGAACGACTCATATCATGTGCTGGCTCCCATCGAGAGCGGCAATCTGCTCCTGTTTCCGGTGGTGCGCTCCAACGGCAAATCTGCGCCGGGCGGGCCGTTTCTCACGCTCGACGAGGGGCTGAAAAACGGCGCCGTGGAGGTGACCGAAGCCGGCAAGGTGCGCGGGCTGGTCCGGCAGCGCGGCGGCGACTCCGGGAACTGGAATGAGCATTTCGTCGGTGACCAGGTGAACACGCTGATGCTGGTGAACAATTCCAGGCAGCCCCTGCTTCTGCTGGCCGGCGAAATCGTGACCGGGGGCAAGCAGGACCGGGTCATCTCCAAGGATCGCATCGTCCCGCCAGACAGCGATCCCATCGATCTGTCGGTGTTCTGCATTGAACCCGGGCGCTGGGTGGAGAGCTCGGCGGCATTCGGCGCATCGGCCCAGGCGCCGGTGGCCAGTTTCATGGTCCAGCCGTCGGTTCGCGAGAAGGCCATGGCGGCCAAGAGCCAGCAACAGGTTTGGGATTCGGTGCACGGGTCCATCGCGGCAGTCGAAGCCGCCCCGATGCCCAGCGGCGGGCCCATGCGCGCCGCTCCCCGGCCTCCGACCACCAGCTATGCCACGGCCATGCAGAGCGAGGAATTCCGTGAGAAAGTGGACGAAGCGGCCGCGCCGCTGATGAACTCGCGCGAGGCGATCATGGCGCAACTGCGCAAGGAGGGCGCGGTGGGCGTGGTGGTGGCCGTGCGGGGCGAAATCGTGTGGGCGGATATCTTCTCCAGCACCGACCTGCTGTCGCGCTACTGGACGAAGCTAGTGCGATCCTACGCGGCCGAGAGCCTGACGGCGGGCGACACGCATCCCACGCCAACGGTCGCCGATGCGCAGCGCTTTCTGGAGACGCCCACCGGCGGGACGGAAACCAGCGAAGGCGCCGTGGGCATTTACCGCTATGAAGAGCTCAAGTCGGGCGGCACGGTTACATTCGTGCTTGTATCGCTGCTGCCGGATGCCAAGGGCGATGTGCACCTCAGCAAGCTGAAGCTGCGCGACGTGGAGCGGCGTGTGCATCCGATGGGGATGGTTCACCCGATGCCCATCCAGCCGATCCGGCCGCCGGGGCCGCCACCGGTTCCGGTGGAGTAAGGCAGGGACCGAGGGACCAAGGGAACAAGGGAACGAGAAAACACGGGGGTAGGGATTAAGGACTAGGCACCAGGGTGCCCATTGCGGTCCTCTTGTCTTCTCGGTCCCTTGTTCCCTTGGTGCCTTGGTCCCTGCTTTACGATTGATCCATGCCAAAGGTTCTCGCCAGAATTCTCGATGGTGCGGCGATTGCCGCCCAGATCAAGCAGGAAGTTGCGGAAGAGGTGAAGCGGCTCGCCGCTGAGGGAGTGCGCCCCGGCCTGGCGGCGGTGCTGGTCGGACATGTGCCGGCATCGGAAATCTACGTCAAGAGCAAGGTGCAGACCTGCGCCGAGCTGGGTCTTTACAGCGACCTCATCACACCGCCGGACACGGTCACCACCGAAGACATGCTCGATGTGGTGCACAGCCTTAACGATCGTGACGACATCGACGGCATTCTCATCCAGCTTCCTCTGCCGAAGCAGGTCGAAGCCAAAGTGCTGCTCGATGCAGTGTCGCCGGACAAAGACGTGGACGGTTTCCATCCCGTGAATGCGGGACGGCTGCAGGCGGGCCGGCCGGCCCTGGCCCCGTGCACGCCGGCGGGCATCATCGAGATCCTCAAGCGCAGCGATTTGCCGATCGCCGGGCAGCACGCCGTGGTGGTGGGCCGCAGCGACATTGTCGGCAAGCCGGTGGCGATGCTCCTGCTGCACCAGAACGCGACGGTCACCATCTGCCACTCGAAGACCCGCGACCTGGGCGCCGTAACACGCGAGGCGGACATCCTGGTGGCGGCCATCGGACGGCCGGGATTCATCACGCCGGAGATGGTCCAGCCCGGCGCGACCATCATTGACGTGGGCATCAACCGCGTCGAGACGCGCGAGGAGTTCGACCGCTTTTTCAAGGGCAACGAGAAACGCGAGGCGGCGTTCGCCAGGCGAGGCTCGGTGATCGTGGGCGACGTGCATCCGGCGGCGTTTGAAATGGCGGGCGCTTACACTCCCGTTCCCGGGGGCGTGGGCCTGCTGACCATCGCCATGCTGATGTCGAACACCGTGCGCGCGGCGAAGATGCGTCGCAAATAATGACAGCCCGCTGACAAAGGCGCGGATCGACTTCACTATACTTGCCGCAACTCGTATGCGCATCCTTACGTTGATTGTCGCGCTGCTGTTGGCTGTGTCGAGCCGCGCCGAAACTCTGCGCGAATTCCTCAAGGCCAATGCGATCCCGGAAAATTCCTTCAGCAAATCGGAGTTGCTGCAGGAAGTAAACGGCGCTGCCGGCACCGAAGATGGGCTCGTGGTGGCGGTGTATGTGCGGGTCAAAGGCGAAGAACTGACCGGCAATCCGATCGTGGTGCGGTATGACCGCAATTCAGCGGCGATCCAGCGCGCGGAAGTGAAGCCCGAGGACGAGGACATGTGCTGCGGCAGCCCCGATGACCTGATGCTGCTGCACGATTTCGCTATCATCTCATTTCATATCAATCCCGACGCTGAGACCATGCTGGTGGTGGGAAAAGACCTGAAGCTGGTCACGACTCTCTACGGGTTCGACGTCCGGGAGATTGCGCCCGGCCAGGTGGTTTTCATCGAGAACATGGTCCATTTTGCGGCTGTGCATCCGGAGCGGCTCGAACTGGCCGATCTGCGGGACGGCACCACCAAAGAGTTGTATCCGCCCAAGGGCGATGGGCTTCGGGCCGCATTCGCCCGCGATCATGCGAAGCACATGCCTTCCAAGGCGACGTGCGAAAAGATGGATGACCCCTGCACGCCCGAGCTGTACGACGAAGCAATCGATTTCATCGACGCGGCTGGGCGCGGCTGGTTTGCATTTACCGTGCATCGCGATGCGCTGCACGCCACTGCCAGCGCACAGCCGCCGGAAAGTGTTGTCTCCGAGGCCGCGCTGTATCGCTACGCGTGGAACGGAAAGGACTGGCTCTACTGCGAAGAGAAGCTGACCGAGGACGAGGCGAAAGCGCTCTCGCTACAGCCCGGGCAGGCCGGAGGATCCGCAACCGCGGGCCGCTGTACGCCCTTATTGCCGGTCACCGCCGATAGCACCAACTCCGACTACAGCCCGTTCGAAAACCACAGCGGACACCCTGCACCGAAGAAGTAATGGAGCGCCGCAACGGGCGTCGCTTATCTCACGATGAGCAAGCTGCGCCTGGCATGGCGCTCTCATCAACGAGAAGCTTCAAAGACGGCGATGCTCTCTGGAATGCTGGCGAAGAACTCGTAGACCGCCTGAAAATCTTCCTTTTCGAGGTACGAGAACTCTTTCAGTATCTGGTCCTCGGTCATACCCGAGGCAAGATAGGAAGCGAGATCGTAGACGGTAAAGCGCAGCCCACGAATGCAGGGTCTGCCTCCCATCTTGCCAGCTTCAACGGTGATGCGTGGATTCAGGCCAGCCATCGAACGGATACCCCTCTTGCCGATCAACTCATTCTACGGTATTGGCTGCTATCGTACGGAAAGTGAAGCAGCCATGTTGCGAGTGGGTTTAACCGGAGGACTGGGCAGCGGCAAGAGCACGGTGGCGGCGCGGCTGCGCGAACTGGGCGCGCAGGTTATCGAGGCCGATGAACTGGGCCGCGCGCTGATGGAGCCGGGGCATGATGTCTATGACCAGATCGTGAGCGGGTTTGGGCCGGATGTTGCCGGTCCCGACGGCCGTCTGAATCGGCCGCTGCTCGCCCGGATGGCGTTCGAGGAAGGACGCCTGAACGAGTTGAATGCCATTGTGCACCCGGCGGTCATATCCGCCCAGCAGCGGTGGATGGAGCAGGTGTTTGCGCGCGATCCGGCGGCGGTGGCCGTGGTGGAATCGGCGCTCATCTTCGAAGTGGAACGCGATGCCCGGGCGCGGGGCGAGAGCGAGGGCGTGCTGGCGGACTGGCGGAATCGCTTCGACCACATCATCGTGCTGACCGCCCCCGACGACGTGAAGGTCGCGCGTTACGCCGCGCGCATTGCCGAATCGGGCCCCGCCCACGAAGCGGCCGAGCGCGACGCTCGCATTCGCCTGGCGCGGCAGATTCCCGATGCCGAAAAAGCCGCCCGCGCCGATTTCGTCATCGAGAATACCGGCGATCTCGCGGCATTGCGCGCCCGAGTCGACTCCGTCTGGGAGAAGCTCCAGGCGGAGAGCTTAAGAAACGTATCCCGAGATGCAGATCCTTCGACTGCGTCCGCCGCGGCGGACTTCGCTCAGGATGACAAATTGGAAAGATGAGGCGAACCTCGAACTCAGTGTTGCCGCGTCGCAAGAATTGACGATGATCGATTGACCAAAAGAAGTGGCAACACTGCTCCTTACGCCCCTTTCGGGGCTGGGTATTCGTAATTTGCCAGGTTTCCCCAGGCTCGCGCCTGGGGCTATCGTCTCACGCCCGCGTTGCGGGCTTTTTCTCGGATCAGCAATAACCGTCGAAATCAGTAACGCTCTGAACTTCGGAGGTGGGCGCCCGAAACAAACGGCTACCCGGCGGTTCATTAGAATAAGTACAGGCGGACTTTGGCCCGATCCCTTCTTATCCCGCGTTGCCGGGAGCCGTGGCCAACTCCGGGCGAGAAAGGCGTTTACGACTTTATGAGATTTCGTCGGCTTCTCCTGGTCGTGATCCTGGTGAGTGGGTTCTGGTATGTCACGACGCATCTGCCCGCGCACATGGACCACCTGCCGCTGCTCGGCGTCCATGGGTCGAGCTCTCCGCTCGAACTCACTCAGGCCCAGGCCGCGCCGGAGTACGACGCCGAAGAGCAGAACAACATCGCCGTCTACAAGCGGGTGCTGCCCTCGGTGGTCAACATCACTTCGACGACGCTGGTGTTCAACTTTTTCTACGGACCGGTTCCGCAGCAGGGCCAGGGCTCGGGATTCGTGCTCGACAAGGCGGGGCACGTTTTGACCAATTACCACGTGGTCGAGGACGCCAATCGCGGCATCGAGGTACAGCTCAGCAACAAGCATCGGTACAAGGCCCGGGTGATCGGCACCGACAAGACCCACGACCTGGCGCTGCTGCAAATCGACGCTCCCAACCTGCAGCCGGTGACGCTGGCTGACTCGTCGCAGCTTTCCGTGGGCCAGAAGGTGTATGCCATCGGCAATCCCTTCGGGCTGGCCGGAACCATGACGCGCGGCATCATCAGCTCGATCCGTTCCATCCGCGGGGCCGAGGGGGCGCCGATTGAGGACGCCATCCAGACCGACGCGGCCATCAACCCCGGCAACTCCGGCGGGCCGCTGCTCAACTCGCGCGGCGAGGTCATCGGGATCAACACCATGATCGCTTCCAACGGCGCCGAGCAGAGTTCCGGGATCGGGTTCGCGATTCCGATCAACACCGCCAAGGCGGTGCTCTCCGACCTGACTCGTTATGGGCAGGTGCGGCGGCCGTCGCTGGGGATCGTTTCCTACCCCATAGGGCCGGACCTGGCCGAGCAGATGGGCCTGAATGCCGGCTATGGCGTTCTGATCCAGAAAGTGGTTCCCGGCGGAGCGGCGGACCGCGCCGGCCTGCACGGCGGCAACGAGCAGGCCTACGTGGGCAACCAGCCCATCATGCTGGGCGGCGATCTCATCGTGGCCATCGACGGCCAGCAGGTGACCGATCCGCAGGACATCAGTTCCATCATGGACCGTCATCAGGCGGGCGATACGGTTACGGTGACTGTCCTGCGCGGGCGGAAGCAGATGAATGTCAAGGTGACGCTGGGCGAGGCGCGGGGGGTAAACACGTAAATGGCAGGGAAAGAGGGAACAAGGGATTAGGCATTAGGTGTTTGTTGCCTGGGTTCGGTTCTTTCCTGGTCCGTTGTTTCGTCGGTCCCTTCCCTTATGGCTGATCTCTCCGGATGGGCACGGGGGCGGGCTCGCTTCGCGGATCCCGGGCCAACAGGCCCAGCAGCGCGGAGGCCATGGCGGTCACCAGGCTCACCACTGTACCCGTTCCGGCTTTGCCCAGCGTGATGCCCTGCTGGGACAGCACGCCCATGATGCTGACGATGGCAATCAGGACCCCGGCCGCCGAAGTACGAGGATGGCGGAAGGCGTTTGAGAAGAGGTTCATGGCAGTTCCTTTCCGGGGCGATCATCATCGCCGAATCTGCGGACGTAGTGCTGCGGCCCGGGCGAGGGCTTCGCGCCGCAGCGAAGGGATACCCTCCCCCCCGGACTCTTTGGGTAAAATTCCTGTTTTCAATGGTTTGGAGGAGCAATTTCGCTGCAAAATATTCTTAACAAGGGGGTTATCCTCAGAGTTTAGACAATAAAGGAGTTAGAGGTTTTTTAGAGCTATTTTCCGGGGGGTGAAGGCCGGATTCCGGCTCCCCGATGACTGACTTCGTTCATGGACTATGGACATTCCAAATGGCTCCGAAATGGCATTTAACCGGGGTCCAGATGGTTCTTAATGGCTCATTACAGGGACGAGGTCCGTGGTTTCCCACCCTCGCGACCGACCACCCCAGCGACGCAAGACCCGTCGCCGGGGAACCCCGGTAAATCGCGAGGATGGGGCACTGGAATGTCTGGGGGAGCCGGCGAAGAAGCGGGTCCTTCGCCGGTCGCCGCCGCGGCCTTCACAGGATGACAAGATGGTTGAGGTTTCTTTTCAGAACTTGACGCCGAGGGTTCCCAGGAACGTCTTCACGGCCGGCCAGGCGGACTGCAGGTCCTTGACGGTCTGGATGTCGAGGGCGATGTTGAGCGGGTTCGCGGCTGCTCCGGCGATGTCCGCCAGCGGCTTTTCGACGGCGCCAATGACTGTGGCCAGCGCCGCCACCACTTCCGGAGCGGCGTGGAGCGCCTTGTCGGCCCCGGTGAGCCACTTCAGGGCGTCTTCTGCCCCGATTTCGATGCCTTTTTCAATACTGACCAGAATATTTGCCATCGCGATGTTTCCTCTTCCTGCCGGGGCCATAGCGGCCTTCGGCGCTGATGGTTGAGCCCATTGCGGCTCGCCGAGGTTGCGACGGGCCGGCAATGGGTCTTGGGCGCACACTGCGGCGGTTCGCCCCAGAAGGCGGCATTTTCGCTTGCATGTGTGGCTTTTGATTCAGAATACGAAATCAGGCGGATATTTTCTGCAAACCACAAAGGCCTAGGTAACGAGCTGAAAGCAAGCTAGTTCTGAACGACTTTGGCGGGGAAGGGGCTTGACAACCGCGGTGAATGAAACACGGCATGCGGTTGGCCTTGGTGGTTTCCCGCCTTCGCGACAGAAAGAAGTCGCGAAGACGGGGCACGGGGGTTTTGCCTTCATCAAAAGGGTTTTAGCCGGGCCGCTTCACATAGCGCCGGCCGACGATTTCGTACTGGCCGCCGGCGACCATGGCGATGGCCTCGCTGTAGGCGATGTGCTCCTCGGCGAGGATGCGGACGGCGAGCGAATGGGCGTCGTCGGACTCGAGCACCGGGATGGCGCGCTGCAGCACGATGACACCGTGGTCCAGGTGGTTATCGACAAAGTGCACGGTGCAGCCGGCCAGCTTGACGCCGTAATCGAAGGCCTGGGTCTGGGCTTCGAGGCCGGGAAACGCCGGCAGCAGCGAGGGGTGAATATTGAGAACGCGGTTGGGCCAGGCGGCGATGAATTCCGGCGACAGCAGGCGCATGTAGCCGGCCAGGCAGACGAGGTCGACGCCATGGGCGCGCAGGCAGGCGAGGACATCGGCATCGTGCTCGGCGCGGGGGCGGCCTTTGGAGACGAACAGCGCATGGTTGAGGCCGAGATCGCGCGCGGCGGCCAAGCCGGGAGCGGCGGCCACGTTGGAGATGACGATGGCGATCGCGGCGTTGGGCAGGCGGCCTTCACGGATATTGCGGGCGATGGCGAGGAAGTTGGAGCCGCGGCCGGAAAGAAGGATGCCGAGGCGAAAAGGAACGGGTCGGGTTATCGCGTCGAGAGACATTTCAGCGGAGTTAGCGGAGTTAGCGGAGTTAGCGGAGTTAGCGGAGTTAGCGGAGTTAGCGGAGTTAGCGGAGTTAGCGGAGTTAGCGGAGTTAGCGGAGTTAGCGGGTTGACGTAGCTCCGCCAACAACGTTAGCACCGCTAGCACCGCTGTTTATGTGTAGTGCACGCGGCGGTCGCCTTTGACGACGCGGCCGATGACGTAGAACTTCTCTTCGGCGCGGTCGAGGAGGTTTTTGGCGCGGGTGAATTTGGCCGCGCGGATGGCGGCAATGAGCCCGATGCCCATGTTGAAGGTGCGCATCATCTCATCCTGCGGGACCTGGCCCAGCTCGCGCAGGTGCTCGAAGATGGGGAGGACCGGCCACGAGCCCAGCTCGATTTGGGCTTCGGTACCCTTGGGGAGAATGCGCGGCAGGTTCTCGGTGATGCCGCCGCCGGTGATGTGGGCCATGCCGGTGGTGAGCCCCGCAGCGACCAGCTTCTGGATGACGTGGAGATAGCTGCGGTGGGTCTTCATGAGGGCCTGACCGGCCTTCTCTTTGATGGCGGTGACGTATTGGGTAACCTTGTAGCCGGCGACCTCGAACATCAGCTTGCGGGCCAGCGAGTAGCCATTGGTGTGCAGGCCGGTGGAGGGCAGGCCGATGAGCACGTCGCCCGGCTTGATTTCCGCGCCGGTGACCATCTTGTCGCGATCGACAGCGCCGACGATGAAGCCGGCTAGGTCGTACTCGTGTTCGGCATAGAAGCCGGGCATCTGGGCGGTCTCGCCGCCGATGAGCGCGCAGCCGTTGGCGCGGCAGGCTTCGGCAAGTCCCGAGACCACGCTTTCCACCACTTCGGCATCGAGCTTGCCGCTGGCAAAGTAGTCGAGGAAGAAGAGCGGGGTGGCCCCTTGCACGCCGATGTCGTTGACGCAGTGGTTGACGAGGTCCTGGCCGACGGTATGATGCAGGCCCAGCTCGAACGCCACTTTGAGCTTAGTGCCCACGCCGTCGGCCGAGCTGACCAGGATGGGCGATTTGAAGCGCTGGAGATCGAGCCGGAAGAGCGCGCCGAATCCGCCGATGCCGCCCAGCACGTTGCGATTGAAGGTCTTTTGCGCCAGGAACTTGATGCGTTCCTTGGCCCGGTCGCCGGTGGAAATATCGACGCCGGCATCGGCATAGGACACGGAATGAGACTTCGGATCGTCAGGCACGATGAGTGCTTCCTGCCAACAAGTTCCCCGGTGGAGGATTTGGCCGAAAGCACGATTTTAGCAGGGCGCTGGGGGAGAGGGCTGTGCATGGCGGTGGAGAAACGATAACCGTGATCGGTGGTCAGTGATCAGTGCTGAGAACGGTCGGGGGCGGCGGACTTGAGCGGATCGTCCCACGAAAACGCCTGCGGGTCCAGGCCCTGGGGCGACCAGCGATCGATGACCGCCTTGCCCACCTTGGCGAGGGTCCGTTCGCCTTCGTTGTCGCCGTTCCAGCGCTGGTCGGAGTTTTCGAAGGTGAACGCGGCAATTACCACCGGACCGGCCTTGGTGGAGATGAGCGCTACGTCATTGCGCACCGGGTCGAGGGCGCCGGTCTTATTGCCGATGGCCGAGCCAAGCTCGCTGGTGTCGATGCTTTCGATGTAGCGGGGCAGGCTGTCGCGGTCCTGCTGATTACGCAACATGTGGAGGAGTTTGCCGCAGAGTGGGCCGTCGGTTGGAAGCGCGGCTGAGCCATCGAGGGCCAGGTTGCAGTTTGCCAGGCGCTCCATGATGGAGGCCATCTCGTGGGGCGTGGTTTTGCCCAGTCCGAACTGGGGCTGGTCGGCGGGCATGGGGCCGGTGGCGGGGACGTAAACCTTCTTGTAAAGCCAGGTCTGCTTCAGGCCGGCGGCGCGCAGGGTGGCGTCGATGTGAGGGAGACCGAGGCGGTCGATGGCCATGTTGGTGGCCGTGTTGTCGCTGAGGATCACCATGAGCGTGAGGGTGTCTTTGAGGGTGAGGGCGAGCGGTGTGTCGAGTTGCGCGAGGACGCCGGAGCCTTCCACCTGGTTGTCGCGATTGAGGACCAGCTTTTCATCGAAGGTCGCCTTGCCGGCGCGGATCTGTTCGGCGGCGTCGAGCAGGATGCCCAGCTTGATGGTCGAGGCGGTCTTGACCGGCAGGTCGGGCGAGAGCGAGGCGGTCTGGCCGGTGCGCAGGTTGTGGGCATAGACGGCCACCTTGCCGTGATGGGCGGCGGCAATGGCCTGGAGTTGCTGATCGAGTTGGGGGTCTTCCTGGGAAGAGAGAGAGAGAGGCAGCGCGAATGCGGAGGCGAGGAGAACCGCAAGAAATGCGATGACGCGAGAGGACATGGTGAAAGGGTAACGCGCCGAGCTTGCGGTTCGGGTCCATCTCTCCCAGGTCCCAATTGCGGGGACCTGGGGCCCCAGTCATAAGCGCGGAAGCTTACTTCCCAGGTCTCAAAATCGGGACCTGGGGCACCCTGATTGAGCATTGAGGTTTCCCACCCTCGCGACAGAAAAAAGTCGCGAGGATGGGGCACGGGCAGCTCTAATCCCTATTCGCTGTTCCCTGCCTTTTCGAAGGTCAGTGAAGCGGAGTTGATGCAATATCGCAGGCCGGTGGGACGGGGGCCGTCGGGGAAGACGTGGCCGAGGTGGCCGCCGCAACGGGCGCAGGTCACCTCGATGCGGTGCATACCGAAACTGTGGTCGTCGTGTTCGACCACGAATGTCGAGTCGGCGGGGATCATGAAGCTGGGCCATCCGCATCCGGAGTCGAACTTGGCCCCGGAGTTGAACAGCAGCGCGCCGCAGGCCGCGCAATGGTAGTCGCCGGTCTCGTGGTTCTCGGTCAGTGCGCCGGTGAAGGGGCGCTCCGTGCCCTTTTCGCGCAGCACGTGGTACTGCTGCTGGGTGAGCTGGGCGCGCCATTCGGCGTCGGACTTGATTGTTTTTTCTTCGGTCATGGCTGTTGGATGCTCGAGGGCCGGTGAAGATACGAGTGGATGCCCGGCTCGTGCTCGGCGATGACCTCGATTTCAATCAGGACGTCTTTGGGCAGGCGCGAGACTTCGACCGTGGTGCGGGCGGGCGGGAAAACGCCTTCGGGCGCCATGTATTGCCCGTAGACCGCGTTCATGGCGGTGAAGTCGTTCATGTCGCGCAGGAAGACGGTGGTCTTGACGACGTGCGCGAGGGTGCTGCCGGCGTTCTCGAGGATGGCCTTCAGGTTCTCAAGCACGCGGGTTGTCTGCTCGGTGATGCCGCCGGCGATGACCTGCTGGGTGGCCGGGTCGAGCGCGATCTGCCCGGCGGTGAAGATCAGGTTGCCCAGCTTGATGGCCTGCGAATAGGGTCCGATTGCTTCGGGGGCGTGCGCGGTTGCGATCTTCTCTTTCGCCATGCCAGCGATTGTAGTTCACAGTTCTTAGTTCGTAGTTCACAGTTGTCAGTCTTCGGTTGTCAGTTGTCAGTTCCAAGGCGGCCGGCCGGAACTGAGAACTATGAACTGTGAACTGCGAACCGGTTTACCGCCAGACGGCCAGCACGATTCCCACGATGATGAGGCCCACGAGCCAATAGCCATTGTTGATGGCGAACAGCTTGAAGGGGCGGTTTTCGTAGATGCCCTGGGGGAAATTGGGGGCGGCAAAGAAACCTAGCCAGGTAATGAATCCGACGAATGCTCCTCCGTGCACCGATCCGGCATTCGACCAGAGGATCAGATGATCGAGCACGAAGGCCAGGATGAAGTCGCCCACAAACGAGGCAATCATCCCCGCCAGGAGCCCTTTCTTTTTAGATGGATCGGGGGTGATGCGGAGGGCGGCCATCCAAGGTTTGGCGAACAAGGGGGGCGAGTACCAGACCGCGCCCAGAATCCACAAAATGACGGCTGAAACCAGGACCGCCCACAGGTTGAGATGGTGCAGATGATGCATCCGGAATCCTCCATCGGAATAGAAATCCGCCTGAGCCGCGGCGAATCGAAAAGCAGGGGAGGTCTCCACTCTGGGATATGGCGGAAAGGCGTGTCAAGGGGAATCGCCACGGAGGAGCCGCAAGAATGACGACCATCGTATTGAGCAAAGAGGTTGGAGCAACCGGTTCTTACGCCCCTTGCGGGGCTGGTCATTGTGATCTGCCACCTTTCCCCAGGCTCGCGCCTGGGGCTACCGTCTCACGCCCGCTCCGCGGGCTTGTTCCCGGATCAGCGTTAACCGTCGAAATGAGGGACGCACTCAGGTAGTCCGTCACTCCTCAGATCCCAGTTTCACTTGCGTTTGAGGGCTTCCAGCTCATCGAGGGTTCGGGGCCAGTCGGAGCCGAGCAGGCGCGAGAGGCTGCGGTCCGCCAGAACCTTGCCGCCGGTCTGGCAGCGCGCACAGTAGTTGGTCTCGTTGTCGGCGTAGCGGATGCGCTGGATCTTTTCTCCGCAGCGGGGACAGGGGAGGTTGAAGCGGCCATGCACGGCCATCTCGGGGCGAAAGGCGGTCACCTTTTCGGGAAATTTTTTCCTGGCCTCGGTCAGCAAGCGGTCGATCCAAAGCTGCATGACGGAACGCGTGGAGTCGAACAGCCGCTGCCAGTCCTCGGGCTTAAGCTTGCCGGTGAGGGTGATGGGCGAAAGCTGCGCCGCGTGGAGGATCTCGTCGGAGTAGGCGTTGCCGACGCCGCTGATGAGCCGCGGGTCGGTGAGCGCGCGCTTCAGGGTGCGGTTCTCCTGGGAGAGCGCGGCGCGGAAGCCGTCGAGGCTGGTCGAAAAGATCTCGATGCCGCCGGGGTCCATGGAGCGGAGTCCGTCTTCACCTCGAACCACGTAGAGAGACGCTCGCCGCTTGCTGCCGGCCTCGGTCAAGGTCAACGTGCCGCTGGAAAAATCGAAGGCCGCGAGCGCGTTGCGGCCGGCGAGCCTGGCCTGAGACGGTTTCCAGTGCAGGCGGCCGGCAATCATAAGGTGCAGGACCAGCCACAGGTGGCCTTCCACGCCGATGGCGATGCGCTTGCCGATGCGGCGAAGGCCGGTCACGGTGCGGCCTTCGACAGTGGAGAGCGGCGGATCGACGGTGCGAAGCAGGAAGACGGAACCGAGGCGGACGTGGTCCAGGGTCTGGCCAACTATCCGGTCTTCGAGGGCGCTGATGTAGGCGGTAATATCGGGGAGCTCCGGCATAGACTACGCAGGATAGCAAGACTGTGCGTTGGGAGATGACCGATGGTTCAGGTTCGTGGTTTCCCACCCTCGCGACAGAAAAAAGTCGCGAGGATGGGGCACGGAGAATTTGTAGCCCAGCGCGCTAGCGCACCGGCCACTCATCCACCACCACTTCCAGGTCGTTCAGTTTCTGGATGGCGGCTTCGACATTGCGGCGAACGGCGGGGCGCTTTTTCCGGTCGGCCTCGGGCGACTCGGCGATGGCCACCACGCGGCCGTAGCGCCAGGCCGAAGCCGGAAGCGCGATCAAGGCCTCAGCCAGGTCGTTGGGCCGGACCTGCAGTTCCTGGCGGCGCGCGGCATCAGGGCGCAGAAGGGTGCCCGTGGCCCCGGCGCCGGGATTGGGATCGGCCATGGTGACGCGGAGGGTCAGGTAGTCGGCGTCGGCGCTGATGAAGGGGTTGGCCCACTGGGCGGGCTCATGCACGTTGATGTACATGCTCTTGGTGGGCAGGGGGATTTTGGCCAGCTCGGCGCGCTGGCGGTCGCGCTCGGTGGCAGCGGCCTGGGCTTTCTGCTCGGCCTGTTGCGCCGTGTGGGCGACGCCGACGACGGCCTGTTCTTCCTTCTTGCAGGCCACGACAGCCATGGCCAGAAGCAGCGCCATGGCTGCATACCGGGCTGATTTCTGGGGGTGAATCACACTTCAAGGATAGCAGCGAACGGGATGCCTTCCCAGGTCCCAAAAACGGGGACCTGGGGCACCCCCGGTATTCATTTGCCTTGCCAGGAGGCGGCGCGCTTTTCAATAAATGCGCGCGTGCCCTCGGCTTTGTCGGCCGTCGCGCAGAGCGCGCCGAAGCCGGCGGCCTCGCGCAGCAGCGCCAGTTCAAGCGGCAGGCTCAGCCCCTCGTCCACGGCGCGCAGAGTCTCGGCGACCGCCAGCGGCGCATTCTGGGCAATCTCCATGGCCAGGGCCTCGGCGCGGGACATTAGTTGCGCCGCCGGGACTACCTCGTCGACCAGCCCGATCCGCAGAGCTTCGAGGGCGTCGATGATGGCCCCGGTGAGCAGCAGCTTCAGGGCTGCTCCGCGGCCCACCAGGCGCGGGAGACGCTGGGTCCCGCCATAACCGGCGATGATGCCGAGCTTGACTTCGGGCTGGCCTAGCCGCGCGTCCTCGGCGGCGATGCGCAGAGTGCAGGCCATGGCCAGCTCGCAGCCGCCGCCCAGGGCGAATCCCTGGATGCAGGCGATGACCGGCTTGTCGAGGGTCTCGATACGGCGGAAGACGGCCTGGCCGCGCAGCGCGAAGGCCCGGCCCTGTTCGGCGACCAGGTCCGCCAGTTCGCGGATGTCGGCGCCGGCCGCAAAGGCGCGCCCTCCGGCGCCGGCGAGCAGGACCACGCGGATGGCTGTAACTTCGGCCAGTTCCTGGAAGGCGGTTTCCAACTCGGCCAGGGTGGCGGCGTTCAGGGCATTCAGCGCCTTGGGCCGGTTCAGCGTCACTATGGCCAGCGGCGGACGTTTCTCCACTAGGATGTTGTTGAGGTCCATGCGAAAACGAGGGTACCAGACGGCCTTGGGCGGGGCGAAGAATTTCCCTTCACATCACAGCCATTCGTAGCGCCGGTGGAGTAGACTCTGCGCACAAAATTTCACTGGAGGCTGGAGCGTGGGCAAAAAGGTGCTGGCGGTGCTGGGCACGTATCGCAAAGGCGGGACTCTCGATACAGCGGTGGAGGCGATCCTGGAGGGCGCTCGAAAAAGGCGCGCGACCACCAGGACGATCTACCTGGCTGACATGCACATCGAGTTCTGCACCAACTGCCGCCAGTGCACCCAGGATCCCGGCCCCGAACGGGGCAAATGCCTCCAGAAAGACGATTTGGAAGCGATCGTCAGCGAGATTGAAGCGGCCGATGCGGTGGTGCTTGCCAGCCCGGTGAATTTCGGAAACACAACCGCGGTTTTCCGCCGTTTCATGGAACGTCTGATCGGGTGCAACTACTGGCCGTGGGGCAAATCGGCGCCCGAGCCGCGGACCCACGTTCGCACGCTCAAGGCGGCGCTGGTGGCCACGTCTGACGCGCCCGGCTTCATGACCGGCCTGTTCTCCGGAACCAGGATCGCGCTGCGGCTTACGGCCCGGATCCTGGGCGCGCGCCCCGTGGCCAGCCTGTGGATCGGCTCGTCGGCCGGCGAACTGGACCATCAGCCGCCCCCACGGGTGCTGGCGCGCGCACGGCGGATCGGGATGAGGCTGGTGTAAAGACAGGGAACCAGGGACCAAGGGAAGCAGGGAACAAGGGAACAAGGGAACAAGAAATCTCATTCCTCGATATCACTCGCATCAGGATCGGAACAGGCCTGTGCCCCAAGTGTCCTCCGATCCTGCGCCCGGGCAATTGGCCGAGCGGCACGCTGGCTGATCCCGCGGGTCGTTGGGGCCGTGGCCGGTGCTGTCGTGGAAGCACTCTTGCCCGGTTCAGGGCTCAGCCTCATCGCACGACGAGTCAGTAGCGCACACGGCCGAGGACCTTGGCGAGCTTACGACAGAAATGGTGCTTGGCGATCCGTCACCTGCACCCGGCATGGTGACCGCAGATGAACCAGCCTGGACCAAAATCGATCCGCTGTCTGTGCATATAGCTGCGTTGTCAGACCAACTGCACACAGTGTCGTCGTTTAATGCTGGCAGGCTGCCAACCGAAGAACTCAGGCAGCTAGTCCACGAAGGTTGCAGGCACCTGGACCGTATCGAAGAACTAGTTCATGACGGTAGCCGGGAAACCATGGGTGTCGCGCAGCACATTCAGGCAATACGCAAGGATCTTAATGCGCTTTCTCAGAGTAATGCATTGTCTCGGTCGGCCCGATGCTCAGCAAAATCCGCAAAACTTCCGGGCTGGTTACGCGTTGTGCCAGCGAAGGATACAGGCTGGTGCCGCCCTGCTCGATAAATGCGAAGTGGAACCCCGCCGTGAACGCGATCGCTTTTAAGTGGTCGGTGCCTCCCAAGTTTCCACTGCCGTCGAGGAAGCTGCCGGCCGTATCGGCGTCCGATCGCGGAATCGCCGTGCGGTTATCGATGTCCACCGCTTGCGGAAATACGAAATTAGGATCGAGATCGGGATTCTTCGAGTCGATGCGATAGCGGGTCCAGAAACTCGTGTCCACGTTCAGATTCATCAAATTCGTCAGCCGCGGTTTGCCGCTGGAGCCCTGCGCGGTGGCTGCCGGGAATCGTTGCAAAGCGGCTTAGGTCCACCGTATCCGCGCCTTTTGAAGCCAGGTACGCGTTGATGAATTGTTGGTGGGTAGTCTCATCGTCAGTATTGTCGGTGATGTATTGCGGCATGTCGCCATCGAGCAATTGCAGCGCCGCCGTGTACAGCGGATTTCCTCCGGTGAATCCGGGAACTTCGGTGCTCGGCACGCCGCCGAGTTCTGCGTACTGCACCCATAGATCGGTCTCGATAATTTCCGCCGCCGCCAGAAATCTCAGGATCGCCGCGTCGCCCGGCGGCAACTGCCGCTTTTTTCTTCCCCCAGCGCGGGTAGCCCCCTTCCCAGCAGCCCCGCGCCCATGGTTACCGCGCCCGCCGCCACCGCTCCAGTCTTCAAGAAAGATCTACGGTTTGTTTTCTTTCTCGCCGGCATCTCCGATCGCTTCATCGCGTCTCCTTTTGCTGTTTTCGATTTGCTGCACGATCGGCGCAAATCGTAGCCGGGAAGCGTTTGTTGTCATGGCGGCGTCAAACGCAAGTCAAATAAAAGTCAACTTTCTGTCACTATTTGTCGGGCGAGCCGGTCAAGCGGCGCAAAACTTGTGCAGGCGGCGCGCGCCTTCCTGGAAATCGTCTTCGGGCGCAATCAGGCTGAGCACCAGAAATCCTTCCTGCGAAAAATTGAAGAATTGGCCGGGATGCGCGAGCACCGCGCAGCGCTCCAGCAGTTCGACGGCATATTCTTCGTCGGGCCGTGAAGAGGGTATGCGCAGCACCGCGTACCAGCCGCCTTCGCGCGCCAGCCGCTCGAGCGGGCCGGGCTCGCTTTGCAATAGCGCATCGAGGTACGCGAGATTCGCGGCGACGCGCTGCTGCAACTGTGCCTGCAGGCCGCCGCGCATTTCGAGAAAACGCGGGAGTGCCACTTGCGCGGGCGCGCCGGGAGAAAGAAAAATATCGGCGATGATTTCCAGGCGCTCCATCGCCGCCGCCACCAGGTGCTGCGGGCCGCCGGCGACGATCCAGGCGAGCTTCATCTGCGGCAGCGCACAAATCTTCGAGATGCCACTCAGCGTAAACGTGAGCGCAGCCGAGCCGAAGGCGAAGGTGCGCGGCGTGGCGCCATCTGCGCCGCCGACAGTGCGGTCAAACGGGTGTGCGGTCGCCGGCCGTGCGATTGAGCGGCGGCGCGCTCGGCGCCGGTGCGCTCATGGGATGTGCGGCCGCCCGCCGTGCAATTGACTGCCGGGTAATCGAGAAAAACTTCATCGGCCACAATGGCCATGCCGCGGCGGGCGCAAATTTCGGCGAGTTTCGCCGCCTCGCGCGGTTTTACAAATGATCCGGTGGGATTGTTGGGATGCACCACGAGCACGGCGCGCGCGCGTGGCGTGAGCGAGGCTCGCAGCGCGTCGAAATCGATTTGCCAGCCGTGATCGTAGAGTAGTGGGTAAGGAACCAGGCGCACGTCCGCAAGATCGGCAAGAAACTCGTACAGCGGGTAGCTCGGAGCCGGAACCAGAATTTCGTCACCCGGATCGCAGAGCAGCCGAAAAATGTAACTGTAGCCTTCGCTCGTGCCCGAGGTGAGCACGATATTTTCCGGATCAATCGTTTTAACATCCACGCTTACCGCGTGGGTTAGATTCGCATCCACGCTCGCCGCGTAGACATTCGCATGCGCGCTTGCCGTGCGCACAGGATTTGTGTATCCGCTTGCAGCCACGCTCGCCGCTTGAACGAAGGTCGCATCCTCCCCCCTCTCCCCGCGTACGGGACTTGCGTCAACGCGC
>CAVREL010000006.1:0-4970 GCA_963720105.1 uncultured Acidobacteriota bacterium
CGCGCCCAGTTGTTCAGGATGCCGTTGAACTGGCCCGCCCAATTCGTCCAGTCGGTCTGATAGTCAGGCTGCGAAATGTCCGGCCCGCCTTCGGTCCAGTAGGCGTTCTTGTTGGGAAATGCGTCGTGAACCTTCGTCATCGCCGACGGGTCGCCCACGTAGCCGTGCCACGCGATGCCGTCGACGGCCTCATACACCTCCGGATCGCTGAGTTCGTCGATGGCGCGTCCCCATAGCGCGTAGTTGTGATCGAGCACCCAGATCTTGGTGGGCAGGCCGGCCTTGCGCAGCGCGGGCGCGAGGTGCTTCGCGGCAAACTCCATCTCCTGTTCCTGCGCCCAAAGGCAGGCCGGCATGTTGCCTTCCTGCTCGGCGTCGGTCTCGTTCTGCACGGTCACCGCGTCGATCAGGACACCTTCTGACTTGTAGCCCTCGAGGAACTTCCGGAAATATTGGGCGTAAGCAGTGAAGTTCGTCTTGCGCATGGCGCCGCCCAGCATCGACTTGTTGGGCTTCATCCATCCCGGCGGGCTCCACGGCGACGAGAACAGAAACAGGTCGGGATTTGCCTTGCGCGCCTCGCGCAGCACGGGAAGGATGTAGGCCTTGTCGTGTTCGATGGAAAACTTCTTCAGGCTCGGATCGGGCTCATTGCTTTCGTCGAGGCTGTACATGGTGCGCGCATAATCGCTTGACCCCGATGCAGGTGCGGCACACATTGAGAGCCATTTCGCCGGGCGCAAACAGGTCGTGCATGAGAGCCGGCGCGCTCGTCGTCCTTCATCTCGCTGAGCACGTAGCAGGACGAGTCGGTCATGGCCGCGCCGAAACCCAGGATCTCCTGCTTTGTCACGCTCCCGTCCACCACGATGGCGCCCGCCGCCGACTGCCCGCCAGCTTTCCATGCCGGCGCTTCTGCCTGGGCGTGGCGCTGGTTACCAGAGGTGCTCCACATGCGCACCGGAGATGCGGGCTGCGCCCACATGAGCACCCTACCCGAAGCAGTGAGCGCTCCGGCGGCGATGGTTGCGGTCTTGAGAAAACTGCGGCGGGAATGCTTGGACATACAGGCTCCTTGCGGCGTCGATCAGAAAACGCCGCAAGCATCATAGCAGCGACGGAGCCTTGAGTAAAACGTTTGCGCTGAGGTGCTGAAGGACCTCGAAAACAAAAGTTGGCCCTTCGTCCGCCTTGCGGACTCAGGATGACAAATGAAGGAGATGTGCTGCTTAGCTTGCATGGACGGTTTCCAGAGCCGCAATGATCTGCGGAGCCAGGTGGCTCACGCTGCCCGCGCCCAGGGTCAGGATCAGATCGCCCTCGTGGGCCTTTGCGGTCACGCTGTCCTGAGCCGCCGTAAAGTCGGGTGCAAACTCCACGCGCGGGCCCTCGATCCGGCTGGCCAGCAACTCCGCCGTCACGCCGGGAATGGGTGTCTCGCTGGCTGCATAGATGGGAAGCACCGTCACCGTGTCGGCATCGGTGAACGCGCCTCCGAACTGCTCCAGCAGATCGTGGGTGCGGCGTATAGCGATGCGGCTGGAACACGACGTGAATATGCCGGTAGCCGCATTCGCGCGCGGCGGCCAGGGTGGCGCGAATCTCGGTGGGATGGTGGCCGTAGTCGTCGACGACGGTCACGCCGCGCGCCTGGCCGCGAAGCTGAAAGCGGCGGTCCACGCCCCGGAAATGGCTGATGCCCTCGGCGATCTTGGCCGGGTCGATCTCCAGCTGATGCGCGATGGCTACGGCGGCGGTTGCGTTGAGCACGTTGTGGCGGCCAGGCACGTGCAGTTCAAAGGGACCGAGCAGCCGCGGTGGCCGTCGCGACCTGAAACCGCGAATAGGCTCCCCCCTCGACGGGAAGGGGCTGCAGCCGATAATTGGCGTCGCGAGCGGTTCCGTAGGTGAAGACGCGGCGATGAGCGCGCGGCAGGATCGTTGCCAGTTGCGGGATTGTCGAGGCAGGCCGTAACTGCGCCGTAAAACGGAACCCTGTCCATGAAATCCAGGAAAGCGCGCTCCACGTCGTCCATGTCGCGATAGCAGTCCATGTGCTCGCGATCGAGGTTGGTAACCACGGCGAGAATGGGCGAGAGCTTGAGGAAGGAGCGGTCGCTTTCGTCGGCTTCGGCCACCAGGTACTGCGAGGCGCCCAGCCGGGCGTTCGAGCCCATCGCGTCGACGCGGCCTCCGACCACGACCGTGGGATCGAGTCCGCCGGCGCCGAGAACGCTGGCCACCATCGATGTGGTCGTCGTCTTGCCGTGCATGCCGGCGATGGCGATGCCGTATTTCAGGCGCATCAGTTCGGCCAGCATCTCGGCGCGCTGAATGACCGGGAATCTTGCGCGCTCGCGCTTCGAGCACCTCGGGGTTCGTGGGGCTGACGGCGGAGCTGGTCACCACCACCGTACGCTCCCTCGACGTGCCCAGCCTCGTGGCCCTCGTAGATGATGGCGCCAAGCTGCGCGAGGCGGTCGGTGATGGGGCTGCGGCGCAGGTCGGAGCCCGAGACCTTCATTTTCTGGTTGAGCAGGATCTCGGCGATGCCGCTCATGCCGATGCCGCCGATGCCGATGAAATGGGCGTGCTGGGAGGTCGCGAACATTAGGATCGAAACGTCAGGGTAGCATTTGCCCCCAGCATTTGCGGAGTCGGGGATGCCTAGCCGCTCAGGAAAAAGCGGGGGTTAAAGATAAACTCCTCCGCAGGCCCACGGTGGATTCCTTCGAAGTCCGGATGCGCCGGGTTGAGGATAAAATTGGATTCCAACCGGTTCACCGCAATGCTCGGCACACGAAGCACCGCGGTTCGCATTTCCCTGGCCCAGGTATCGCCCCAATCCTGTGATTCCGGCATCTCCATCCAATCTGTGTGCTCAATGGCGATATTGTCGGGAACATGGATGCGAGTGATAGAACGCGGCGGGATTTTCTGGCCGCCGGCATGAATCAAGGTCTCGAGGACAGCCAGACTCACATGCTGCGCCGCATAAATCAACCGGCTTCCGGCCGTATGCCAGCGCCCGCCATGCAGGAAAGAACCGGTTGTGTCGAAGGCATCATAGGCTGCGCCATGCATCCGGAAGATGACCATTCGCACAGCGCTCTAGACCGGGAATCCAAATTCCAGTGCGGCGAGCAGGGCCTCAACAGCTCGCCCGCCGGCCTCCGTCTTCAACAGCGAGAACGGAGTCGCACCTTCCAATTCGGGATGAGGGCTGTTGAGCCACTCGGCGGCATCGGACTCGTTTCCCCAGGTACGCTCAGCAAGCCGCAGAATATGGTCCAGCCGGGCAGTCGTCTGGCTGGCTTGAGGACCGAGCGTCTTTCGCGCCCTTTTCCAACTGGAATCGGGAATCAATTCGGCGCGCACCTTCCCCAGGGGCTGTGCCGATTGGGCAGCGACACGCTGAAACAACCGGGATGCCTGTGCTTTCGAGACCCCGCGATTGGCCTCCAACGCGGATTGAAACAGACCTCGAACGCGGTTCTGCGCTTCAGGCTTGGTACGTCTCATTATTCATCTCTGCAGGGTTCATTATAAACCATTCTGTGGTGTCATATGAGACGAATAAAATCGAGAACGGGAGGGATTGGACCCCTGAATTCGCCAAAAGTTGCGCCGATTTATTTTCGAGCGTAATCCGCAACCTTTTGAAAAGGCAGTGTTTGATCAGGACATAACCGGCGGCGTGGGGAGGCAGCAACAACCAAGCCTCTCCAAAGAGCCGGACAGATTCGTCGCTTGAAAGCGCGGGTCAGGTGGGACGGAGGTCCTATGAAAAGCATGGCGAAATGGATATTGGGTGCAGCAGTCGTGGCTGGTGGATTGGGCTTGGCAGCAACGCCTGCCAAGGCGGCCCAGTTCGGAGTCTATGTCGGCGGACCGGCGGCCTATGTTCCTCCATCCCCGGGACCGGGATATCAGTGGGTGACCGGCTACTACTCCGGCGGTTATTGGATGCCGGGACGCTGGAACTACGTGGGCGTTCGCTACTTCCGTGACCGTGACGGCTACCGCGGGCGCGACTTCGATCATGACCGGCGTGGATGGGATCGCGACCGGCACGACCGCGACGACCACGGGGGCGACCGCGACCATTATCGCCGGTAAAACTATATAGACTTATAGCCCAGAGAAGCGGCCCCTCCTCCCCGGAGGGGTCGCTTTTTAGGGCTCGAACCCCGTGCTCCGACCGGCTCGTTTTGCAGACCGGTAGAGCGGCGCAATTCTTGATAAATGACCGCAACTTATTGCAGCATCTGTTGTCATATAAGGTGGATGCCGGATGAGGAGAAAAACCCGCCGGCGACGTGCTTGAAGACGGAGGGCGACCTCCGGGGCCCGGCCCGGGACGAGGTGGGGCGGGCGGCACAAGGAGGGATGTCATGAAAAGATTACGCTTGGCTTTGCTGGCCCTGCTGTTGATCGTGCCCCTTGCGGCTACGGCTCATGCCCAGGTTGCCGTGGGAGTCGGAGTGGGACCCGCGGTGGTCCCGGCTCCTTACGCATATGGGCCCCCGGCCTGCGAATGGGGCTACTATTCCTATTACCCCTATGACTGCGCGCCGTATGGCTACTACGGTCCTGACTGGTTTGCGGGCGGCGTGTTTATCGGCGCCGGCCCCTGGTATCACTGGGGTTGGGGCCGCGGCTGGGGCGGATACGGCTGGCGCGGCGGATACGGTTATCGCGGCGGATGGGGCGGCTATCGTGGCGGCGCGTACGGATACCGCGGCGGATATGGCGGCACGCGTCCGGCTTACGGTGGCGGACGTGGCTTTGCCGGCGGTGGATACCGCGGCGGAGTTAGCGGTGGCGGCCACGTCGGCGGATTCGCGGGGGGCGGCGGCTTCCATGGAGGCGGCGGTGGTGGCTTCCACGGCGGTGGTGGCCACGGCGGCGGCGGTCACCGGTAATCAGTTTTCATAGCAACCCTGGAGATGGCCCGTCTGCTTCGGCAG
>CAVREL010000007.1:0-13221 GCA_963720105.1 uncultured Acidobacteriota bacterium
CCAGGTACGCAGCGCCAATCGAAACTATCACGCCGACCACGATCGAGAGCCGCCCCACCATCACATAGTGGCTGTCGCTCGCCGTCTTATTGATCATCGGTCTGTAGATGTCGTACGTCCAGACGGTCGAGAACGCGCTCACATTCCCCGCCATGCCGCTCATGAACCCGGCGATCAGCGCCGTAATTCCCAGCCCCAGCAGCCCCGGCCCGAGATAGCGCACCATCATCAGCGGCAGCACCTGGTTGTACGTATGCAGTTCTGAATCAGGCCCCCCGGCCAGCACTTTTCGTTGCGCATCGGGCGTTACCTTCGACCTCTCCATCGCTGCCGAGCAATCCTCCGGACGCGCCACCTGTTGCCCACCGTTCAGCGAGCAGGCCGCCACCACGTCTTCGCCCACCAGCTCCCGCCGGCTTCCATCGTTGTTCTGCAGCAGCACCAGGCCCAGCAGCCCGGGGAGAATCACGATGAACGGCACCGCCATTTTAAAGAACGAGGCAATGATCGGCGCCATGCGTGCCGCGCGCAGGTTGTGCGCCGCCAGCACGCGCTGCACCACCAGGAAATCGGTGGTCCAGTAACCGAAGCTGATCACAAACCCCAGGCCGAACACGATGCCCGTCCAGTGGACGCCCATGGGATTGGCGGCGAAGTGGCCGGTATCGCGCCACAGGTGGAAATAACTGGTCGGATCGGGGAACGTGGATTGCAGGTTCACCATGATCCTGGACTTCAGACCGTCGAACCCGCCCGCCTGCATCAGCCCCAGGATAGGCACCAGCAGCGCGCCTCCCCAGATCAGCACAAACTGCAGCACTTCGTTAAAAATGGCCGAGCGCAAGCCGCCCAGCCCCACGTAAACCGCCACCGCGAAGGAAGAAACCAGGATGCTGAAATTGATGTCCCAGCCCAGCACCACCTTCATCACCACCGCCATGGCGAACATGTTCACGCCGCTCATCAGGATCATTTCGATGGCAAACGCGACCGCCGCCACACTGCGCGCCCGCCCGTCGTAGCGCAGATCGAGATACCCCGGCACGGAATGCGTCTTGCACACGTAGTAGAACGGCATCATCACCAGGCCGAGAAACAGCATCGCCGGAATGGCCCCGATCCAGTACCAGTGCGTGGCCAGGATTCCGTATTGATACGCCGAGCCCGCCCAGCCCATCAACTCCAGCGATCCCAGGTTCGCGGAAACAAAGCTCAGCCCGGCGATCCACGCCGTCATTTCCCGGCCCGCCATGAAGAACTCTTCGCTGGTGTTCGACTTGCCTTTCAGGTAAAAGCCGATCCAGATCACCATCGCGAAATAAACACAGATCACCACGATGTCGAGTGCGCCCAGCCGCGCCAGGGGAGACGCCCCCATGGCAAGGAGGGTCGGAACGCGGACCGGAAAAGCACTAGCGAGAGAAGATGGGAGCCAATCGAACATGAATCACCTGAGCGTGGTGATGCGGCCCTGGATGCCGAGGGACGTTCGCCACAAGTAAATGGGTTTACTGCTATAGTTGTCAAGCCGGAAGGAGCATCGCCGCCGGCCCGCGGCGCATTTTCCATCCCCGCGTCCACGCGGCGCCGAAAACCTCATTCCAACTCGATCGGTAAGCGTTTACCCGCGCAAGTTTACCACGCTCCTCGCGCCTCTTGCGCCACAGCCATTTCGCTTGGCTAGGGCTGCGCATCGCTGGCCCGCAGAAACTCCACCGTCTGGTTCTCCGTTCCCGGAAACCGGAGCGCATACCCCAGCGGCGTGCATTCAACGAATTCCTCCGGCCGCTCATAGTGCCCTGGCAAAAGCACCCGCACCCCCAGGTCGGCCCCATGCTGCACCAGAAGCCTCGCCACGGGAAGCCCCCAGTCCTGAAACTGCGAGACCGCATGGAACAGCGGCGTCTGCCCGCCCACTCCTGCCGCGTCCACATCCGCGCGCCCATTCACATCCGCGCCGCGCACCATCAGCAACCGCGCCGCGTCGACATTCCCGTATTCCGCCGCCACGTGCAAGAGCGTTGCGCCGCGAAGGGTGAGGCGCCGGGTTGCCGAGTTTCCGAAGCTGAATTCCGGAAATCGTCGATCGCAGAGTCCTCGGTCCGCGTCAAGGCATTCCGCGAGTTCTTCGGTCCTCCCGCGGAGAATGGCCAACGCAGCCGGCACCTGGTAGCGGTTCGCGCACCCGGCATCGAGCAGGATGTTAATGCACTCAGCGAACTGCGGCGAGCGGTAGTAGGTGCCAAGGAGATAGTCCAGTGCAGTGCCCCGGTCCGGGCCAAAATAGGGATCGCCGCCATGATCGAGCAGCCACCGCAACGCCGCCGGCTGCACTGTCTCGCACGCGGCGCAGATCACTGGGAAGCCTCCATTCCACGCGGCGTTGACATCTGCCCCGTTGCGCACTAGGAGTTCCATCATGGGGATGCGGAGGTCGAACAGCGCCGCCCGCATAAGCGGACCGTCCCCGCCCTGGTGCACGTCCGAGCCGTGGTCGATCAGCCATTGCGCCATCGCCAGCCGGGTCGCGCCCGGAGGCTCCCAGGGAACCCGGCACTCCGCCACCCAGGTCAGCGGACCATTCTTTCCATACCCGAGCGGAGCCCGGTGCAGAGAAGGATTCCGCGTCATCATCCGTTTCACCGCCTCCAAATCGTTGGTGTCGATGGCCTGCTTCAGACGCCCGGTTTCGTCCAGCGATTCGACATGGGTCCTTAGTTTTGGCCAACTGGCGAATCCGTACCGCCGTGCGATGCGAAAAAGCGCCTCGGTGTGCGAGGGGGATTCGCCCGAACGGACCAAGGCTCTGGCCTGGTCCTTCAGGTGTCGGAGATCGGGATGTTCGGGAAGGGAATTCGTCGACGATTCGTCGGGCACGGCGGCCTCCTTTCGTTAGCTGCCCGCTGTCCGCTCGCGTCGGGCCGAAAGAAGGTGCTCGAATTCGGAAGGCAAGGATGGGCTTGAAGCCCTTTCCGCGGACCGGCTGCGTCCCTCACGCTGAGGGTCATCCTATCAGACTCGCGAAACTTTGCATGAAAGAGATTTGTCATCCTGACGCTGAGCGCAGGGGAGAGGAAGGACCTGCTTTCCGCCGCGATCGTTCCGGCCTCATAAAGTCCGGCAACTCTCCGCCGATAAGCCATGTGCGGGCCTCCTCGTCCGGAAATCGCGCGGCTCGGAAGGCGGCAGCGTCCGTCCTCTCGTCCGTCCGCGCTTTCGGCAGGCATCGCCCCGGCGAATGAACACCATGATCCATTTGGCTGGCGAGGATGCCCCAACCCGGACCGATACGCCGCAGGTCTCCTCTCCGCCGGCAAAAATGGAATCTCCCCTGCTCGCCTTCGATCCCGCCTTCCAGAAAGCCATCGACCAAAGCTTGGCAACCGGAACCGCCGTCCAGGTCCGTGCCGCCTCCCCCGCACTCCCCCGCGATGAGGCCCAACTGGCCGACTTCTGCCGCCAGACCCTCGACGCTTGTCCCCTCAGCGTCGAGCTGTCTCTGCTCAACGGCCGCCGCCTCCACGTGTCTCTGAATTGGGCCGTCGACGATGAAGGAATCGCGGTTTCCGTCCGCGCCGCCGACGTTACCGAGCAGTGGCGCCACCAGACGCTCGCCGCGGCCAGGCAATCGCAGCGAGAGATCGATCTTCTCGTCGAGCAGGGACAGGCCCAACGGCAGCTCCGCGACAGCGAAGAGCGCTACCGGGCCTCTTTCGAGCAGGCCGCCGTCGGCATTCTTCATACGTCGTTTCAAGGCCGTATCCTGCGCTGCAACCGTCGCTTCGGCCAGATGCTCGGATTTGCCCCCGAGGAACTGGTGGGCGTCAACTTCCAGCAGATCACCCCGCCTGGGGATCGCCCACCCAGCAACTCGTTGTTTGAGCGCATGATTTCAGGTGAACTTGCCGAAGCTGAGTTTGAAAAACGCTACGTCCGCAAGGATGGCTCTCTCACCTGGGTCCACCTCAGCATCACCATGCAGCGCGACAGCGAAGGCCGCCCGCTGCACTTCATCACCACGGCCCAGGACATCCATGCCCGCAAGGAGGCGGAGCAGCAACTGGCCGCCGCCCAGGAAGCGCTCCGAAAGAGCGAGGAGCGGTATCGCACCGCCTTCCAGATGAACATGGATGCCGTGGCCCTGAACCGGCTTGGCGATGGTGTCTATCTCGAATGCAATCCTGCCTTCCTCAAGCTCACCGGGTACAGGCGGGAAGAGATCATCGGGCACATGTCGGTGGAATTGGGCATCTGGGCCGACCTCCGCGACCGCGACCGGATGCTGGAACTGGTCGCACGCAACGGGGAATGCACCAACCTGGAAGCCCAGTTCCGCAAGAAAAATGGCGAGACCGCCTGGGGGATGATGTCGGCATCCATCCTGGATCTGGACCAGGAGCCCTGCCTGCTCACCGTCACCCGCGACCTGTCGGAAGCCAGGATGGCACAGAGCGAGATCCGGCGGCTGGCCTGCTTCGATCCCCTCACCGGCCTCCCCAACCGCCGCATGCTCCTTGCGCGCCTCCAGAAGGCCCTCATCCCCGGCCGCAGACCCACCCGGAGCCTGGCCCTGTTGTTCGTGGACCTCGACAACTTCAAAACCCTGAACGACACCCTCGGTCACAACTCCGGAGACCTGCTCCTGCAGCAGGTGGCCCACCGCCTCACCTCGTGCCTGCCTGAGGGCGATACAGTCGCGCGCCTTGGCGGCGACGAATTCGTTCTGCTGCTCCACAAACTCGGCGATTCGGAAGAAAACGCCGCTTCCCAGGCCCGCAGCCTCGCCGAACAAATCCTCGTTCGCATCGCCGAGCCCTGTCGACTGGCGCAGCGCGAATGTGTGACTTCTGCCAGCATCGGCGTCACTATTTTTGGCCCGGGCCGGGAAAGCGCATTGGAGATCCTGCAACAGGCCGATATCGCCATGTACCAGGCCAAGTCTGCCGGGCCCGGTGCCATCCGGTTCTTCGCCCCCGCCCTCCAGGCCGCCGTCAGCGCCCGCGCCTGCCTCGAAGACGAGGTCCGTCAGGGCATTCACAACCGCCAGTTCGTGCTCTGGTACCAGCCCCAGGTCGACCACGGCCGGATCATCGGCGCGGAAGCGCTGCTGCGATGGAATCATCCCCGGCGCGGCTTGCTGGCTCCTGGAGAATTCATAGCCGTCGCCGAAGAGACCGGCCTGATCGTCCCCCTGGGCAAATTCGTTCTTGAACAGGCGTGCCGCCAGTCCGCGGCCTGGGCGGCCTCGCCGGGAGCGGAACCGTTTCCCATTGCGGTCAACGTCAGCGCCCGCCAGTTCCGGCAGCGCGACTTTGTTAGCCACGTGCTGGCCACCATCGAGCGCACTGGCGCCGATGCCACGAACATCAAGCTCGAGATCACCGAGAGCATGCTGGTGGACAATTTCGAAGAAACCGTCGCCATCATGAAGACCCTCAAGGACCATGGGGTCCAGTTCTCTCTCGACGATTTCGGTACCGGCTACTCTTCGCTCGCCTATCTCAAGCGCCTGCCCCTCGACCAGTTGAAAATCGATCGCGCTTTTGTCCGCGATATCCTCGTCGGCACCACCAACGGCGCCCTCGCGCAGGCCATCATTTCGCTGGCCCGCGCCCTCGGCCTGCTGGTCATCGCCGAAGGCGTCGAAACCGACGAACAGCGAGCTCTCCTCGCCCGCCTCGGATGCGACTGCTACCAGGGTTTCCTCTTCAGCAAAGCCATTCCCGCCGACGAATTCGAAAAGCTCCTCCCCGCCCAATCCCTAATCCCTAACCCCTAGTCCCTGCGTCCCTGATCCCTAATCCCGCGTGCCCGCTTTTCCCTTGTTTTCCCCCCTGTTCCCCGAGTAACGTGGACACATGGGGAAGCCCCTTCTCCCCTATGCGCAAACATTCGTAACGGTTCGTCCGCAGCCTGTGCGCGTTTCTGTTCCCCACCACCCCGGAGGAGTTTACGCATATGCCAGCCACCACTGATCCCGCTGCCTGTAGCGGCATCTCCCGCCGCTCCTTCTTCCGTTTCGCCGCCGGCGCATCGGCGCTTGCCACCATGCCCGTCACCGAGGCCCATCTGGCCTGGGCCGCCCGGCCCACCTTCGCCGATCCCAACCGCGGCATCCACATCGACGCCAACGAGAACCCCATGGGTCCCTGCGAATCCGCCCGCAAAGCGATGATCGACATCATTCCCCGCGGCGGCCGCTACCTGATGCCTTTCGAATCCGAGCCCATCGAGATCTTCGCCAAACAGGAAGGCCTCAATCCCGACTGGGTCATGGCGTACCCCGGCTCGAGCGATCCGCTCCACTACACGGTGCTGGCATTCACGGGCACGGACCGACCCGTGGTGGTCGCCGATCCCGGCTACGAAGCCCCCATGTGGGCCGCGCGGAGCAACGGCGCGCCCGTCATCAAGGTGCCGCTCTGTGATCCCAAGGGCGCGGCCTGCCACGACATCAAAGCCATGCTCTCTGCCTCCTCCAATCCCGGCGTGATCTACATCTGCAATCCCAACAACCCCACCGGGACCTGCACGCCGCGCAAAGACCTCGAGTACGCCGTCGCGCACACTCCCAAGGACGCTGTCCTGCTGATCGACGAAGCCTACATCCACTTCTGCGACGAGCCGCGTTCCCTCGACTTCGTCAAAGACGGCCGGAACGTGATCGTGCTTCGCACCTTCTCCAAGCTCTACGGCATGGCCGGTATTCGCATGGGATTTGCCATTGGCCGCCCCGACCTGCTCAAGCGGATGGCAGCCTTCGGCGGCATGACGGCTCTCCCCATCACCGCCACGGCGGCCACCAAGGCGAGCCTCCTCGAGCCCGACCTGATTTCCGCCCGCAAGCAGCAGGTCGCGGCCATTCGCGCCGAGAACCTCGCCTGGCTCAAGGGCCAGGGCTACGCCGTCACGCCTTCTGAAAGCAACTGCTTCATGCTCGATGTGCGCCGCCCCGGCGCCGAAGTCCAGGCCGCCCTGGCGAAAAAGGACATGTTTGTCGGCCGCATCTGGCCCGCATGGCCCACTTGCCTGCGCATCACCGTCGGCACGCGCGACGAGATGACGGCCTTCCAGAAAGCGTTCACTGAAGTCATGTCCACCTCGACGTCCGGCCTCGTCCCGCCCCGCCTCCCCGGCCGCTTCGCCGACCGCCCCTTCCTGTCGTAAATACAGGGATCAGGGGTCAGGGCTCAGCGACTGTCTTTCTTGTCAAGAGCATTTTAGGCGAGCAGCGAAGCGAAAAGCGGGTTATGGAAAAGATGGAAAACGATAGAACTGTTTCCCATCTTTCCCACAACCGCGGCGACTACGGCTACGGGTCAGTTAGATTTTTTCTAAAAGCAACGATGACGGGCCTGGTTCGACGGCGGCCGCCAGACGTTGTCTGACGTCTCGGGCTTTGGCGTTGAGCCGCACCAACAGTTTGTGGGCCAGAGCGATGCGGATGACTTTGGGTGGTTTGCCGGCCTCCCTGAGCCGTTGTTGGAAGGCCATGAAGTCGGGCTCATAGCGGCCCACAACACTGGCCACAATGAAGAGCAGATCGCGGACCGAGGCGCGGCCGCCGCGCACCACACGTCTGCCCTGGTACTTGCCCGAGTCGCGGGCCAGCGGCGCCACTCCGGCCAGCTTGGAAATGGTTTTGTTGGACAAGGTGCCGACCTCCGGCATTTCCGCCATCATGCGGGCCACGGTGCGGTCGGCCACGCCCTTGATGGTGCGAAAGGCCTGGTTGAGTTCACCCCACAGCGGATCCTGCTCGATGAGCTTGGCGATGCGCTGCTCCAGGTCGCGGATCTGACGGTTCACAACGGCCAGCAACTTTGTGAAAGAGGCCTGCACCGAGCGGTCGGTGACCAGCCGCTGCTGGTTCAGCTGGGCGGTGCGGATGTCGGTGAGCTGACGCAGGCGCGTGACCAGCGCACGCAGATGCTGTTGGCTCTGCGGAGCCAGGCACGCGGGCGGCGACTTCTTCACTTCCGCGTACCAGGCGATCATGCCGGCGTCGATGCGATCGGTCTTTTCCAGCGAGCCCATGCTTTCGGCGAACTGGCGCACCGCGCGCGGGTTCAGGATGGCTGCCGGCAGGCCTTGTTGGGAGAGCAGCGCAAAGGCCTGCTGCTCGTAACCGCCGGTGGCCTCCATGGCGACTAACTCCACCTGATGCGCCTGGCAGAACGCCCCCAGTGCGGCGATGCCTTGCGGGGTGTTGGGGAAAGAAGCGGCCGCGCCTTGCTGGCCGATGCGGGCCTCGAGAGACTTCGAAGCGACATCCACTCCACAAATGATCCGTGTCACGGTAACCTTCCTTGTATGTGCGATCGAAGTCATGCGACTGTTCGGTCGTGCGTGACTTGGGCAGCGGTCCCTGTGCTGAGCCTCGGTCGAAAGACCGCAGGATGAACGGGAGCCGTCCGCCCGCGGGGGAACCGATGCCTCGGTTCCCCCACTACGACATTTTCGCAATTCATGTCGCTGATTCAGAGATACAAGGATGACAGTGCCAGGGGTGGGCAAGAGTTATTTTCAGGGCGGATATTTCGACTGCGCGCCGCTTTTGCGGCCCTTCGATCAGGTGACAGCACATGACTTTTGCGGCGCTCAATAGCCGCGCCGTTCGGTCAGCGTCACGGCTGTTTGTTCTCCACCTCGGTTGCATCGCCGACGATGCGTGAGGTCACGTGGGTCTTTTCGAAGTCGCGGTTCTGGGCGTCGAGGATGATCTGGCGGTTGAAGAAGAACAGGACCTTGATCTTGAACTCGGTGGAGAAGTTGACCGGGAACCAGACGCCGTCGGGCTGCGGGGCGTAGGTGACGGTGAAGCCGAGGCCGGGGACGTTGATTCCCAGAAACGTGCGCACCGCGAAGGGGATCTTGCGCGCCATCACGGTGGTGATCAGCACCGGCTCGTAGGCTTGGGTGTCAACGTAGGCGTCGCCGCTCCAGCCCCAGTCATCCTTCTTTTTGGGACGGAAGGCGACATGATAGACGTCGCGGCCGTTCATGTGCTCGCGGCCGACCATGCGGAACGCGTAGTCGGCCTGGTCTTTCGAGGTGAGCGGGAACAGGTGGGCGCTGATGCCGTCTTTCGATTTGTCATGGATGAGTCCGGAGCGAATGTTCTCGACGAGGTCGCGGTCGAGGCTGTCCTGCTCGATATCGACACGGATGGTGTCGTCGTGATCCTCGTCCTGTTTGTCGGCATCCTTTTTGCCGGTGTCGGCGTTGCCGGGATCTTTTTTCCCCGTCCCCTTTTTCTCGGCGTCCTTCTTCTGCCTGTCTTTTTCCTTTGCGGCCTTCTCGGCATCTTCCGCCGCGATTTGTTCGGGCGACAGAGCGTGATAGGTGAGGTACTTGTGGTTGGTGAGCTGGCGGCCGTCGAGATGGAGCAGTTGCTCCTGGAACCCGTCGCTGGAGGGAGTCATGCGGTAATCGGTGATCTCCTCGCACTTCACGGTGCCGCCGTGGCGGGAGACCATTTTGGCGTGCTGCACGTAGACGTAGTGGGCGCGCTCGGCCTCGGCACGATCCTGGTTGGCGGCGACCCGGGCCATGATGGCGTCGGCCGGCGGCAGAGGTTCGGTGGGACGGGGTTGTTCCGCAATGGACCAGGCACAGGCACAAACCAGCATTGCACCGGCAAGCAAGCGACAAGGGATCATGGCCGACCTCGGGAAACGCGTGAGGGCCCTATTTGCCCTCAACCCTTGATCCGCCGCCCGGTTGCGCCGGGGATGCAAAATGTGACGAAATCTGTGGAAAGTCAGTGCCGCGGTCGCCTGCCCTGGGTGCCGGGCGCCTATTCCGTTCGCAGAGCGGTCAGCGGTTCAACGCCCGCGGCCCGGCGCGCAGGCACCGCGCTGGCGGTGAGGGCGACCCCTGCCACTCCTATTACGGCGAGCAGGTAACTGGCTCCATCCAGCGGGGTGACGCCGTAAAGCGACGAGCCTAATGCGCGTCCGATCAGGATGGCGAAGGGGATTCCCGCGGCCACGCCAATTGCCGTGAGGATCAGTGAATCCTTGAGGACCATCCAAACAATCTGGCCGCGACGAGCACCCATCGCCATGCGAATTCCAATCTCGGCAGTGCGGTTGTTGACGCGATAGGCGAGCGTCCCGTAAAGCCCGGTGGCAACAAGGACCACAGCCAGCAGGCCGAAGAATCCGGCGAGACGGGCGAAGAGCATCTGATAGGAGATGGTGGTGTCGTACTGTGCGCGCTGGGTCATGGGACGGATGAGGGGCAGATTGGGATCGATCTGCTGGACCACCTTGCGCGCGGCAGGCAGGATGGCGAGTGGATTGCCGTGCACGCGCAACTCGACGTCCATTCCTCCCAGGACAGGAATCTGCGCGTACATGTACCAGGCCATTGGAATCGGGTCTTCGTCGATGCTGCGGTATTTATGGTTCTTCACCACGCCGACGACGGTCATGCTGAACATCCCGTTACCAGACCCGATGACGTGGCCGAGCGGATTTTGATTGGGGAGGAAACGCCGCGCGAACTCTTCGTTGATGATGCCGACATGCGGCGAGTTCGCGGTATCGGAATCGGCAAAATCGCGGCCGGCCATCACCGGCACGCCGAGGGTGGTGAAGAAATCCGGGCCGGCAACGTTGCTGCGCACAGTCCTATCGCCTCCGTTTGGGACGTCGGGGAGTTTTCCATCGACCCGCATGGCACTGTTGTCGGACCAGCCGGATCCGAGGCGCTCCTCCATGATGGTTACGGATTCCACGCCGGCAAGACTGCGCATTTTTGCGATGAGATCGAGATAGAAGGCACGGCCCTGGGCGAGCGATTTGATGTCCGGTTTCACGCTGAAGACGACGAGCCCATCGACCTTCATGCCCAGCGGCGTGTTCTGGAGATTGCGAAGAGTGCGAATGAGCAGTCCGGCGGCAACGAGCAACACAACACACAAGGTGATCTGGGATGCGACGATGATCCTGCTTATGCGCGATTTGCCCGCATCGGGGTTGGAGGCGGCGGCGGAAGTCTTGATGGCGAGCGTGGGCCCGGCGGAGAGGGCGATACGCAAAGGCGCCAGACCGAACAGGAGGACGGCGACGGCCAGCACCGCCACGGTAAAGCGAAGGACGGTTCCGTCCGGCGCCAGGCTGGATTCGATCAGCGCCCAGCCGGCGAGCGCGCGCGTGGCAAACACGGCGAAGAACCACGCCATGAGGCCGCCCACCGCCGCGAGCAGGAGACTTTCCGTGATCAATTGACGGAGAAGGTCGCCGCGCCCGGCGCCGAGGGCAAGCTTCATGCTGAACTCACGCTGCCGGGTGGCATTGCGCGCCAGGAGCAGCATGATGACGTTGGTGAGGGCGATCGACAATACCAGTCCCACCATGCCCATCAACAAGCGCAGAGGCTTGCCATACATCTCGGCGTAGATGGGGAATCCCTTTTCGTCTTCCAGGCTCAGGGTTGGCCTCTTTTCCCCCGGCTCAGGCGAACCAATGCCGATGTAGGCTGCGGACTGGAACACCGGCTGCAGCTGTGAGGCCGCCTGGGCCTTGGTGACGCCGGGGCTGAGGCGGCCGATAAGTTGCAAACACCACCAGGTCGGATTCGCCATGTACGTCTTGCCGTCTTCGAGGGGATTGCCCCAGGCGTTGAGTTCGGCACGATTCTGCAGAGGAATCCAGAAATCCGTGGATTTGCCTGTCTCCAGTCCCTCAAATCCGTCGGCCGTGATTCCTACGATGGTGAAGCCGATTCCGTTGACGTAGAGGGTTGTGCCGAGCACGGCGGGATCTCGGGCGAAGCGGCGGGTCCAATAGTTGTTGCTGATGACGGCCAGAGGCGAATGGTTCTTCTCGTCCTGTTCGGTGAATCCGCGCCCGCGGCGCAACTTCACACCGAGGCCGGAGAAAAACGCGCCGCTCACCATGTCCCCTTCGGCCTGTTCCGGATACTCCCCGTAACGAACCGCGACCTTGCTTCCCGACAGGGGAACGAAGGCAAGAACGGCGGACATGGCGCCGGACTGCTTGCGCAACGCGTCGTAGACGGGATAAGAAAAGGTGTGATTGCTATCGATGGTGCCGGTCCCCTTCGGCGGATTGGTGGTGCGGAAGTAGACGACGCGATCAGCATCGGCCACCGGTAGCGATCGCAGCATGACCGCGTTCATGACGCTGAACACCGCGGTATTGGCGCCCATGCCAAGCGCCAGGGTGAGAATTGCGGTGATGGTGAAAGCCGGATTTTCCAGCAGAGAGCGGAATGCATGCTTTAGATCACGCAGCAGTTTGTCCAGCCACGCCCACCGGCCCTGCATATAAAAGCGCTCCTGCTCCCGGCGCACACTGCCGAAGGTTCGCCTCGCCCTCCGGCGGGCGTCGTCCGCGCTCACGCCCTCCTGGCTGAGCTGTTCCGCTTCCAGTTCAATGTGGGCCTGGATTTCCGCGGCAAAATCCTCGGCGGAGCGCTTGCGCCTGAACATGCTCATACCTCCTCCGACTGCGGCCCTTGATTCCCATCGAGGATCAGACCGACGGCGCGGGTCAGCCGCCGCCATTCGCTGGTCTTCTCGGTCAGCTGCTCGCGCCCCTTTTCCGTAAGCGAGTAGAAGCGCGCTTTGCGGTTGTTCTCGCTCACGCCCCACCGGGCGCGGATCCAATTCTTGTCTTCAAGCCGCTGGAGAGCGACATACAGGGATCCATGTTCGACAAGAAACACCTGTTCCGACTGGCGTTGAATGGATCGCGCAATGCCCTGGCCATGGCAAGGGCCGAACACGAGGCTCTTAAGAATGAGCAGGTCCAGAGTCCCCTGCAGCAAGGCGATGCGGTCGTCGTTGTTCTCTCGGGTCGACATTCTTCCCAAGTATGCAACTGGCTTGGGTAGAATGTCAACCCGAGAGGAGGGTACGAAGTCTGGATTTGTGACGGATCGCGGATGGACTTATGGACGGGACTGGGGTCGAGGAATCGCCTGAGGCTGCGCGACTCTTAATGCCTCGGCGATTTTAAGCAATCCCAGAACAATCCAGCGCACGGGAACCATGCCGACGAAGATTCCGCTGAACGAACGCAAGCAATGGGGCGGCCGGTTCGGTGCGCAGAGGACGACTCCGCGGTGTTCGTGGTCAGAGCTCAGTGGTGGAGGGGGATTTCCACGGTGCCCGACCGGTTGCTGTTCCAGTCATAGACAGCAGTCACTATCCGGGCGGAGGTATCGGCCGGCAAGTCGAGAGCGATT
>CAVREL010000008.1:0-70286 GCA_963720105.1 uncultured Acidobacteriota bacterium
GCAAATACACCCGTGCCTGCGCCAACCGGAAGCAGAGAGCCGTTGACACTGACGTAAGCCAGCATTCCGGCATCACGCGTGGAAGAATTGGCCGACAGGCTGAGCTCGCGATCATAGACCGGCAGCGACGTTCCCGCCGGCGGCACATTGACCATCACGTCGAACGTCTTGCCCGCCGCCATAAACACGTCGGTCTGCACGCGGGGGGCGACGGGAGCCGTGGCCGCGCCAGCCGGAGCGACACCGGGAATGACGTTGCCGTCTTCCGCGATCAATGTGAATCCAGCTACCGTAGCGGACACACCTGCGCCGGTATAGCCTTTTGTCTGCGACCCCACAATGGAGGGAACGTGCATGCGCACGCCCGCGTTCACCAGGCGCACCAGCACGGAGCCGGTGGCGGAGATTCCGGTGGTAACCGGCACGGGAGGCGTGGTGGCAGTTACACCCGCCGTCGCCGCGAACAGCGAGTACGCGGGGTTGGCCTTGCTGAAGGCCAGTCCGTTGATGAGGTAATAGAACGGGGTGTAATTCACCGCCGGGGGATAGCACTGGTGATAGGTGGTTGAGCCCGGGTAGCCGCAGCCCGGCGTACCCTGCGGGCTGGTCGCCTCAGCAGACCACACCATGGTCTCGCTGAAGCCTGCGGTCCGGACAGCCAGGTCGACCTGTTTGTTCTGCACCGGATCGATTTCACTTAACTCGACAGGGACTTCCGCGTTGTAGGTCACGGCGGGAGTCTTGGTGGTAGTGCCGGTCGCGGGGTAAGCGGTTCCCACTGTCGCGCCTGAGGGAGCGGTGGTGACCACCAGCATGCCGATCAAGCCCATGGGCGCCTGGATCGAAGGATGCGTGCCTGACTCGAGCAGGTAGGTGCCCGGCTTGAGCCCTGCCCAGGTGAGTGTGGTCGGCGTGGCTGTTCCCGGCGCACCCGCCCCCACTTCCGTGCCCATTGATTGCACGCGCCCCTGCGCCTGCATCGGAGGAGTGCCGGACGCACCCGCTACCGGCGAGGTGCAGGGGACACCCGGGGCCTGAGAGGCGATAAACCAACTGGGGCACCCCTGCGCATTAGCGTGGCTGGGACTCGCCGTGGTGGTCGGCGCCCCGCCGAGGCCGCCGCCCACCTGGCCCACAATCACGATCGACGTGGGAATGTTATTCGCCGTGGTGGCCCCGGCGGGGGTAAAGGAGAGGTTGTTGGTCAGGCTGATCGAGAGGCCTCCGGTGGCTCCCGTGGGCACCGTAATCAGCACCGGAGACCAGGCCGGCGCCGCCTCGGCTACGGCACCCGTGCCGCCGCCGCCGGTCAGCGTGACCGTAGGAGCCGCAACATAGCCGGCCCCGTGGCTGGTCACGTTGAAGCCCACCACCTTGCCGCCGTTCACGATCGCGGTCGCGGTCGCGGTGACGTTCGTCACGCCGGTAATGGTCCCGGTAGGTGCACTGATGGCGACGGTGGGCGCGGACGTATATCCCGATCCGCCAGCGAGCACGTAAACTCCGCCCAGCGCCCCGGTGGATGCGCCAACGCTGGCTCCGCTCAACGGCGCGCAGGTCGCGGTCGACCCTGTAACTGCGGCTCCGCAGCTATAGCCCCACATCGGCACCACTGTGCCATCGGGCATGGTTGTGGTGGCCGGCCCTGCCGTCAAGTTGACCACCTGCTGGCCGAAGCCCGTCGCAGCTGCAAAGAGAAGAATCGCGCTCAGTAGAAACGCGGCCTTCAGTGTAGTCTTCAACTTGCAATTGTTGATCCGGATCATGGTTCTCGCCTCTCGCTCTCGTTACGTCCTCGACATAGACCTGAACAGTAATTTCCCGTCGGCCGGCTGGATGATCCAGCCGGCAGCCCCACAAGGCAGGCCAACCGCCTGCGCTATTCCGATTCGTCGATAACAAATTCCCGTGTATCCACCAGCAGCATCATCAGCATTCCGCCGGGGAAAACGTTGTTGGTGGTGATCTCGCGCTCGTTATGCGAGTGCCACATGAATGCCCAGCCACGCTCATCGGAAGGGTTGACCTGTGTGTTCGTAGGCGCCAAGGGCGTGCAGTAGCCGCCGGCCGTGCTGGCGCAGGTGGGGGCCTGGCCGCGCAGCGATGCGTCGGGACCCAGGTAGGGGCTGCCGCCGTACCACTGGCCGTTGGTGAGGACATTGGGATCGGGCAAAGTTGCCGGCCCACCCCCGGGCACGTCGCCGAAGGGGCTGACCTGCAGCGGCTTGTCGTGGTCCTGGCACCACTCCATGAAGTTGACCGCCGTCGGCGCGCCCGAGTTGTAGCCGTTCACGTCCGGCGTGCAAGTAAGCGTGGCCAGCGGGTCTCCATAAGGATCGGCGGCCGCAGTGCCCGCCGTCGTGCCCGGAGTAGGCGGATGGTGACCGTAGGGATCCCAGTTCAATCCCCGACCGGTGAAGTAGAAGATGCCGTCGAAGGACTCGCCCGGCGTGGTATCGGTGTTGAACATCAGAAGACCCGCAAGGCCGGTAGCCGATACCGCGGTATCTCCGCTCAGACCGGAGGTATAGGCCACGGGAGTGGTGCTGCTGCTGAGCACCAGGTTGCCATCGCGCGCCAGGATGCGGACGTGGTTGGCGTGTTCATGAAACGGGTGCTGCCAGCGCCCCTGGCCGATGGTGCGAATCAGTGTGAGTTCGCCTGGATGCATGTGGGGATTGCCGTTGTAGGGCTGGTGCGGATATTCGGACGCGTAGTTGGGATCCATCAGATCAGGCATGGAACGGCCATTGATGAGGAAATACGCCGGATGGTAAGGCTCGGTCTGAACATCGAGACTGCATCCGACCGCGCCCACCGCGCAACCGAGCTTGGACTGAGTTTGCGCCTCCGCCTGCTTGTGAATGCGGGGATCCATCTCCGCCCACTGGAACAGGTATTCGCGGTCGTAGCAGCTGGCGGGGTGATCGTACGCTGAATGCGCCAGCCGGAAATCGGTTTCAACGTGGGCCGATTGCGCTTGCAAGTTCAGGGCGTGGTAGCCGGCGTTGCAGTTCGCCGGAGTCGTTGCCGGAAGAACAATGACCGCGCCATAGAGACCCATCTCGATCTGCAGGTCGCCCTGGGTTCCGCTGTAATAGGCGTGGGTTCCCGGCGCCGAGGCGGTGAAGGTGTAACTCACCGTGGCGCCCGGCGTTGCCTCGCACGCCAACAAGCCTTGCGGATTTGTCGCGCTATTGGCACATGTGGACGTGAGGGTAAAGCCCGGAAACAGGATCGAGGTGTTGCCGGCGGGGTTGGGAAGACCATTCATGAGGTTGACCGTGACCACATCGTTCTCGTGCACGATCAGCGTGGGACCGGGCACCTGCATCGTGGAGCAGGCTGCGTTAGGCATGCCCGCGGGAGCAAAGCCCGCCGGCGCCCCGTTACAGCCATAGCCCCAGGAGTAAACCGCCGATCCGTCGGGCTGGTTGAGATACGCTTGTTGCGCTGTGAGGTTGAAGACCGGGGTGCCTGCGGCCCCGGTGATGCCGGGAGCAGCAGCAAATGCAGCCGGCGCGAGAAACAGCGTTGCTGCCACCACAAGCGCTACGAACAGTTGTGTCTTGGACGTCGCGTTTTTCATGTTCATGGGCCTCATCGCCGCTCTCCTAATTGCAGGTGTTCCCGTAGGTGGTGCCGGTCACGGTGTTGCAGATATGAACCTCGGTCATCATGCCACCGAAATTCTCTGCGTCGTTCGACAGGTGATCGAGTTGTGGGGTGTAGAGGTAGTAGATCTCGCCGGCTTTGTAGGCTGTGCCATCGGGCTTGCCGACGCTGGTGTCCAGAATCGCGTCCAGCGATTCTCCACCGCCCAGGGTGATCGAGTTGGTCCAGTATTCGGTGTTGACCCCGGCCTGATCGCGCAACAGCTTGGCGTTCCATCCCACCACATGCATGGGAACACCCAGGCTCTGCAGGGTGTGATACTCGGTCACCGAAAGGTTGACGAGGCGCAGCAGGGCCTTCCCGCCGGCGGGAATGTTGATGATCGCAGGCATCGGCTGCGAGTAATGCATCTGGCCATCACTGGTGATCGTGGCTTGTGGGCCGGGTGCGGTGGTGTCTGGGTAGCCCCGCCCATTCAGCAGGAAGTACTTGTCCTTCATGTCCACGAACATTTCCGGGTTGAAGGTCATGCCCACGAAGTGGAAGTTGGGATCGAACCCGTGCATCTGGAGGGGGTACTCGGCGTCATATTGTGTTGAACCGTCGCCATCGTTGTAGACATAGGTGTCGGTCAGGTCGAAACTCCCGTTGGCCGGATCCTTCACCAGAGGATCTGTGGTCTGCGCGATCGTGGTGTGGACGGCAGGATTCGTGGCGCTGCACAGAATGTCCTGGGCGGTGTTGCAAGCCGTGCGCTTGTCAACTACACGGCCAGTGGGCTCGACGGTCCCGTTCTGGTATTCAAGAGCGGTGAAGAGGCTTCCGCCTACCGGCACTCGATTTTGCCGCGGCCGCACATAAAGCTGTGACACCATGCCCATCTGCAAGTGCTCGGGCGGGGTGATGTGGCAGTGATAGAAGTACGTTCCGGCGTCGGGAGCGAGATAGTAGTAGGTGAAGCTGGCGCCGATGTTGATGGCCACCGATGCGTCGGGCACGCCGTCATAGAACGAGGAAGCGTTGGGATAGCCGTGGAAGTGGACGGTGTGCTGCTCGAACAGGTCGGGGCGCATGATCATGCCCACGTTGGTAAGGGTGAGAAAGAACTCGTCGTCCTCGTCAAACGCGGCCAGGGGACCCGGGATATTGCCGTTCATCACCCCGACGTCCATGATGGGGCGGGGATCCACATGCCCATCGATTACCGCGGGCGTAGAGGCGATGGCCGCCAGGTCATTGCCGGTATCGGCCGCCAGTCCGGTCACATTCGAAGGTTCGAAGTACTGGAAGGCATATTCTTCGAACCCGTCCGGAGTGTTGGCGGCTCCAGTAGCCACGCAGCTAATGGTAAAGGTGCCTGCATAACCCGGCGGCGTGGGGGTGGGTCCCTCAGCAACCGCGTTGGAGATCGCGACTTGTGCTCCCACGGCAAGGCCCAGGGGCGCATCTGTCCAGGCGGTCACAAGGTTACCCGGAGCGGTCGTCGTCGCGCACCCTGGAACTGTGGCGCCCGGGTAAAGGGCCGAAGTAATAGGGCCCTCGACGAGGTTACTCACCGTCACGGTGTTCGCGACGTCGGGCATCAGACCAACCGCGCCGTTCCACGAAAATCCCGGAGAAAACGCTCCCGGCGCGCCTGTCCATGGCATCGCGCCGCTGGCCGCTCCGTCGGTGGTGGCTGGGTCGCCGCGCGTCAGCGTGAGGCCGGTCGCGGCGGTGTACGGGACGTTGAAGATATATGGGGGCTGGGTGCCCGGATGGCCGGCCGCGATGTCCGCCAGGCCGGAGAGCGGTCCGAACGAGAACATGAATGTCTGCGTGCCGTCGCCCATCGTCGAGTAGCCGTCGCCGCCCGAGATCTGCTGGCATTTGATGGCGCCGTTCGCGGTGCCCTTGACGGGCATCACATACCCGCCCTGAGCAATCCCGCTTGGACTAGCGGTTACACCTAAGGTGCTAAATTGCGTCGGTCCGTTGTATGCAGGTTCTGTGTTGTTACACCCCGCGTTTTTCGGGTTCGTGCTGCAGCTCGTCCCCGTTAACGGGTGCGTAATCGTGAAAGTTGGACACTGCACGCGAAACGACTGCGCGCTCGCGGCGACAGCCAGAGCCAACAGGAATGACAGACACACTACGTGCACGCTTCTCATGCGCTCCCGGACCTCCTACCCTTAGCAGAGCGCCTATACAGCGCCCTCGGGTCTATGGTGTAGTTACTCGCACTGGTCGTGTGCCAAGTTTGACTAACCACAAACTAGATGAGCAATTGATATAGATTTGATTTCCTTAACACGAATGGGCTGCACTTAACATTGCACTCCCTTATCTGCTCCACAGGACACGGCTGATCGCCTGATAATCCACAATGGATCCAGTCAGATACAGTGTTGTATGTCACCAGGATTTGGGATAGTAAAGCGGACGGAAATAAGTATATGGCGGGGGTTCGCCCACCCAATTTGGAGGGCCAGGTGGCGCCTTTACAGAAGGGAATAACTAAGTGCAGGACGACTCAACCGTGACTCGAAACCACGCCTCGGTTGGCTCTAGCATGGGACAAACTTGTATCCAATTCCGATGATAGTCTTTATCAGTTCCGGCTGCGTCGGATCCGTTTCCAGCTTCTTCCTCAAGGTGAATATATGCACATCCACGGTGCGGCTATACGACTTCGCCTCGTATCCCCATACGCCGCGCAGAAGCTCGTCCTTGGATACTGTTTGTCCAGCGCGCTCTATCAAATAGCACAACAAATGGAATTCACGGTTCGTAAGGGTAACAGGCGATCCCTCGCGCGTTACTTCACGGCGCGGAACATCTATTCGCAGAGAGCCAATCTGGTGAACGCCACGCCTACTATTGGCAGGAGCTCTTCGCAACAAAGCCTCTACTCGGGCAGTAAGTTCCTCTGCTTCGAAGGGTTTGGTTAGATAATCATCCGCGCCAAGCTTCAGGCCGACGACCCTATCGACCAACCCACTCTTCGCCGTGAGAAACATGATTGGAGTTAAGAACCCGGATTGGCGCACCTCGCGGCACAAATCAAATCCACTATGGTGGGGCAGCATTACATCGACGATGAGAAGATCGAATGGAAGGGCATTGATCTTTTCTATGCCTTCTTCGGCATCTTTCGCGGTCTCGACGACATACTTCTCGCCTTGCAATCGATCGCGCAAAGCCATTCTCAGAGTCTCGTCATCTTCAACAACCAGAATGCTGGCGTTCATCTTGACATTGCCCTTTCTACCTTTTTGCGTCTTTGTCTCGACCCTGCCCTACGCGACCCTCAGGTGCACAGTGAAAACGGAACCCTTTCCGACCTCGCTCGAAACGGACAATCTCCCTCCCATCTCCTTGACGATGTCTCTTGCGATCGATAATCCCAGGCCGTTACCGTGAATCTGCGCAGCGACTACGGCCGGGCTACGATAGAACGGTTCGAAGATATTCTGCAAGTCTGACTGGTCAATGCCGACTCCGTAGTCAGCTACCATTATTTTGACTCCTGCGTTCTTGCGATCAAAATCATCGCGCTCCGCAGACACCCTGACCCACTTGCTGTCTCCACTGTATTTTGCCGCATTTTCTATCAGATTCTGAAGACATCGGGCAAGTGGCTCGGGGTCTGCCAACACCGGTGGCAAGTTGTCGTCCAGCCGGCAGTCAAAATGGAATCCGGCACTCTCAAGAATTACCAGAAAGGTCTTCAGTCTTTCGAAGACATCGCGGATTGCCACCGGCGTCGGACAGTATTGTTTCGTCCCATCCCTCATTGAAGCAAACAGCATAACCTGGTCCACGAGATCGATCAGTTGCCGAGCCTGGGTTGTGATCTGGGCCCCATAGTAGGACTGATCCGATGCAAAGCCGTCGCAGAGGTTTTGCCCGGAAGCCAGAATGCCCGCGAGCGGCGTACGAAGTTCGTGCGAAATCGACGCTACAAAGTCCATCCGCATGGTCGCGAGAGCTCTTACCCGTTGGGCAGCGACGACAACCAGAATGAAACAGGTAGCGAGAAGCAGAAGCATAATTGACCCAATCAGTAGATTAGCAAGCCAAACTCTTCTGACTGCCCATTCCAGGGAGCCCGTTCGACGCTTTAGAAACAGCACCCACTGATGCGCATCACCCGTCTGCTGAAATACCGGAAACCACACCGGTCCCGGGAAATTGCGCCACTCATCGCCACGAAGAGATTCTCTGCTTTTTATGACCTGCCAGAAGCTGCCTTCGGTGCTCTCAGGCGGAGGACCAAAAACTGTCATGACGGAGTCAGAATCGCCCAGATCGCGAAGCCCAAATCTTTGATCTGACGAGTAAAGCAGACGTGATGTATTTCCCACCGCCGCCACCGCCAACTTATATTTCAATCCATCCTTGCCGTCAAAATACCGTGCAGCGAGAGCAGGAAAAACGCGGCTGATTATCGCATCCCGATTGAGAACAACGATGAGCCAATCAACCGAAGTGTTTCGACCCCGGCCCTCATTAAATTGATGCACCAGCGGATGAACAATCGCGGGGATGCCCGCTTCGAATTGCCATCCCGTAGTCGTTTTCTTTTCTAATTCGTTCAAGTCGCCTTCGAAAGCGTTTGTTTGCGCCGAGTTATTTGGCTCCCATGCGTCTAAGGCAAGGCGTAGCGTTCCAGACTTCGTCCGTAGGTAATCAAAGAAAGGCCGTAGCTCCATGGGCGTTGCGGAGGTTTCAATCCGATTGGCATCCGGATCGAGACGAAAAGTGCGAGCTCCTGGCGCACTCGTCTCATATAGGTAAATATTGCTCACGACGTCAGGGTTCGAATAGATGTTTTCGTCGACTCCTTTGCCGCCTGCGGCGCGCCTCCATGCCTCGAAGCGCAGCAGGTAGTCGTTCCAATGATTGTGGGCTCCTGAATCAGGTCCGACTTGGAGGGCAATGCAAATAGTAGATAATTCGCGATACAGATTCAGATGCCATTTCACCATTACCGATTCCAGACTGGCGCCCAATCCCGTTTCGGCAGCCCTTTTGATCTGAAGATTCCAACGGTATTGAATGAGGGCCGTGACAATGAACAGCAGTGTGATTCCGCATGCAGCGGCCCCCAGGGCGAATCTGGAATTCCCTCTCAGCCGAAAGGAGCGAGCCTTGGCCGTTAATGAATTGCGCCTCATCATGGATTATTAAGACTCCCCTGTGCGGCTTGTACCACATCGAAACCGAATGGCCTGGGAAGACGACCCAGTCACAGCAAGCCTTGTTGGCGCCATTGTTAGGAATTCAACCTCACAAGGTAAACCTATCTAAACACCCCGTTCATGTCCATTGAAATCGCTGCGACAACCGTGGCTCAAGCCGGGCCGAGATTGCTTAGGCTTGCCACAGGAGAACATGCCGACCCTAGAGGGTTCGCATTTGTCGCTGTTATTGCAGCATGAAAGTATGCCTCATCTTTGCTCTAACACAAAAACGACGACGAACTAAGGAGATCGTCAGGTTGGTAACGACCGGAGCCTACCGATGTTGGCATGTGACCATGAGCCTAATTCTAGCTTCAGACGTCGGACAGATGTGCGCAGGGCTTGCGAGGTGTTGGGCTCAAAGGCAGCTCCAGCTTGATTGGCGTTATTGTGCGAGTCTTTTCGTCCATGATGTCCTCTGCTGGTCAATTGTCCTAGCATGCACGGCGGGACCGTACGCCATTCGATGGTCTCGGGCGAAATTCGACGGGGCGGGTGGCCTAGTTGTTGCTCAATTTGCCTGTAGGATTTCTCGTCTTAGCTATATCCATCACGGCGCCAGTGTAACCCAATGCAGGGTAGCCACTCATAGAAGTGCGAGACGTGCGCATCGAGCATATCGACTTCTTCTGATACATGTCATCGATTGAAACCAACAATATCTGGCCGGAAGGGCTGCGGGCGCTGGAAGTGATCACTGAAATAGAGGAACACGGGTTCTTTGTGTAGTACCGGCACCTCAGGCACGATGTCGGGTACCATGACCATGTACGACGCGTCCTGCACCACTATCCCGGCATAGCGATGATCGGGATGGTAATCCTTGGGGCAAGGGCGATTACGATGCCTGCTTTCCAGACGCGAATCTGGCGGATGTGCTGGCCGCTGCGCTTCCTGCTTTTGGGCAGGAGCCGGCCGCGGGCAGTCCTACGCCTTTGTCCCAGCTTCTGGCTGAGGCCGCTACAAACAACCCGCAAGTCTCTGCAGCCGATCATGGTACGCGAGCTGCAAGACAAATGGCGCAACAGGTGACCACGCTGCCGGACCCAAAATTGACCTACCAGCAATTCAGCCGTGGCAGTCCGAAGCCGTTTGCCGGATACACCAACAGCGACTTCGCCTACGCCGGCGTCGGAGCGTCGCAAGAACTGCCCTACCCGGGAAAGCTCCGATTACGAGGACGGGTTGCAGAACGCGATGCCGACACCAAGCAGGCGGAAATCGAGGTGACGAAGGCCGCAATTTCCGACGCGGTGAAGGCCGACTATATCCAACTGGCCTATCTCCAGCAAACGCTCGGCATTCTCCGGCAGAACGAGACCGTTCTCGATCAGCTCATTCAAGATGCAACCATCCACTAAAAGGTAGGACACAATCTGCTGGGCTCGGGCGCGGCGCTAGCGGCGGCGGCGGTGAAGCAGTACATGGAGACGAATCATATTGGCGGAACTCTGCGCTACTACGGAACTCCCGCAGAGGAGGGCGGAGACGGCAAGGTCTACATGGTGCGCGCTGGGTTATTCAAGGATGTGGATGTGGTTCTGCACTGGCATCCGGCTGACCGAAACGAAGTGACGAACGGAGGGATGCTGGCCATCACCGGGGCCAAGTTCACATTTCATGGCGTGGCGGCGCATGCGGCGATGGCGCCGGATCGCGGCCGTTCGGCGCTGGACGCGGTGATGCTGATGGGGACGGGCATTGAATACATGCGCGAGCACGTGCCCAGCAATACACGCATCCGCTACATCATCACCAAAGGTGGCGTGGCGCCAAACATCGTACCTGACCTGGCGCAGATGGATCTGATCGCGTGCCATCCCTCGAGCGCTACGCTGCAGCAGATATGGAGTCGCCTTCTCGACATCGCCAAGGGCGCAACGCTGATGACAGGCACCACATACGAAGTGACCGGGATTAGCGGCGACGCCAACAAGTCCGGCCATGGCGCGGCCGGCGGGCGTAGTCAGATCGAGAGCCTCGGTGAGCGACACGAAGCCGACGCCAAGATGCTCCAGTTCCTGTAGGGTGGCGAGCAGATCGGCGACCGATCTTCCCCAGCGATCCAGGCGCCAGACCAGCACCACGTCGATGTCCCGGCGCCGGGCGGCTTCGATCAGCTTTCCCGCATCTGTCGCTGTGAGGCGCCAGAGCCGACTTCCTTGACCTGTGAGATGACTGACCAGCCACGCCGTGCAGCATGCTCACGCAGGGCGCGAAGTTGCATCGGCAGGATTTGCTGGTCGTTGGTAGAGACGCGGGCATAAAGACCGGCGCGGAGCGCGGTTTCCGAACGTTTGCCGGGGTGGCCAAAAACCCTTCGCGATTTGGCGGCTACGGAGCCTTGTTTTCCGGGCACTTCCCGCTGCTCTCTCACCGTGGCCGCAGAGTATCCTTTCGGCCATGCGACGATCGGAAAGTTTCGAAGTGAGATTTTATTACGCTAGGATTATATGCTCAAAGCGGACTGATGGCGTGGCTGCCGCTTTTTCGCTGACGTCAAGCTCTCCATAACCGTCAACTCTCGTCATCAACCCAATCGCACTGCCTATGATAAGGCCGCGTATCGTTGGCGATCCGGGACACCGTCAGCGGTGGTCCGCTGTTGGTCTAACATGGAGGTAGGTTTTCGAAAAGCCCACTATTCGTCAAAGTGACCGATCTGACCTCAACTCGTGAGACATCCGCCCGTGCGGCGCTGGGGTTCCAGTTGGCACTTGGGTCCAACAGAACACTGAATGCAACTCGTCTTTCAGAACTGATTGGGACTTGAACTAGGGACGCCACCGATACCGACATTCACCTTTCCGGGAAGCCGGTTTCTCGGCCACTTGAAGAGACACATTCTAAGCACTCGCCGATTCTCCCTTCCAATCCCGTGTCAGTGAGTGGTCCGGCGGAGATGTGACTCAGTGAATAAAGCTTCCCAGATACACTGAGACTCCGACGCTCCGGAAACGAAGTTTGCCGTCCTCGCGCTTGCCATTCTCGCCGCTGGCTGGCAACACAAAAGCAAGATAAGACAATTCTCTCTTACCTTGATTGCAGCAGACGACCCACGGCCTCGATCCAAACAGGGGTTGCGTCGCAATGACTTCACGTTCAGGGGCAGGCTGTGCTCGCAGAAGCCACAAGCCAAAAAAGCCCGCTAAATGCCATGACGAAGGACGATCATCTTGCTTTGCAGCATGTCCTCCATTGTGCGAGGGATGCCGCCGGTGCCAAGACCAGACTGCCTTTGGCCGGCGAAGGGCATCCAGTCAGTTCGGAAGGCGGTATGATCATTCACCATAACGGCGGAAGCTGCGAGATGTTTGGCCGCATACAGCGCCGCATCGATGTCGCAGGAAAAGATGGACGCCTGAAATGCAAATGGGAGGCTATTCGCTCGGGCGATGGCTTCTTGGAGTTCAGTAAAGCTATAGATGCAGGTCACGGGCCCGAATATCTCATTTGTGGACACCAGTGAAGAAGGCCGTGGCTCTACGAGAATGGTTGGCTCGTACAGGCGGTCTCCTATCGGTCGTCCGCCGGCCGCCAGAGTCGCTCCCTCGGCGACGGCATCGAACACCCATTTTCCGACCCGCTCCACCTCCCGCGGTGCAATGAGGGGGCCGACCTCTGTCTGCATGGAGCGGGGATCGCCAATATTGAGTCGCCGGACGCGCTCGGAGAAGCGCTGGATGAACGAGGACTTCAGATCCTTATGCACAAATATCCGCTGGACCGATACGCAGACCTGTCCGGCGTGATAATAGCCGCCCTTGGCGAGGGGCTCGACGACAGCATCAAGATTGGCGGATCTGTCGATAATCACGGGCGCGGCGCCGCCATGTTCAAGCGCGCAGCGTGTGCCCGGGGCAAGTTGCGAGCGCAGATGCCAGCCCACCTTGGCGGAGCCGATAAAACTGAGAAAGGCAACACGAGAACCCGTGGCCAGCTTTTGCGCGAGTGAGTTGTCATCCAGGATCACGGTCTGACACCACGGCTCGGGAAGGCCGGCCTTATGCACGAGGCGCACGAAATGCGCGCACGTTAGCGGAGTGACCGGAGCCGGCTTGACCACCACCGGGCAACCGGCGGCGATAGCGGGCACCACCTGGTGAACGATCAGGTTGAGGGGATGATTGAAGGCCGAGATGGCCACTACCGGTCCGATCGGTTCGCTGATGGTGAATGCCCAACGGTTCGCGGAAGCAGGAGTGAGGCCCATGGGGATCTCGACGCCGGCGAGGTGTTCGATGTGCGACGCCGCACCCTCGATTCCATTGATGGCCCGCCTGACCTCGACTTTTGCATCGGCGAGAGGTTTGCCGCCCTCGCGGGCTATCAACATCGAAAGCTCGTCGTGGTCTTTCTCAACCAGCCGCGCCAGCAGGCGAAGGATGTCGATGCGCTGCCAGGCCGGAAGCCAGTTGTCGCGGCTGGAGAATACACGCACGGCGATCTCCAGCTTCGCTTCAATTTCGGAAGCGCTGTCAACGGGTATCTCGGCGATAAACTCGCCGTCGTAAGGCTGTGTAACGAGCATAGACTTTCCTCTTGTGAAGGCGGCTCTAATCAAGCGTGGCAGGACGCGATTTCAACTCATCGATGAGCACACGCTGGTTCTCTGAGTAATCCACGGGCACGATGATCAGGTGGACGCCGCCCTTGCGGAAGGAGGTTTCGAGGATCGGAACGAGGTCTTCGGTGGCTCTGACTCGTCTCCCGTGTGCGCCATAGGCCTTGGCGTATTGAACAAAGTCGGGATTTTTGAAGCCGAGACCGAAATCAGCGAAACCTTCCGCACGCTGTTTCCAGCGGATCATACCGTAGCCGCAATCTTCGAGGATCAGAACGACCATATTCAGATTTAGCCGGATCGCGGTCTCCAGTTCCTGCGAGTTCATCATGAACCCGCCGTCTCCGCAGACCGCCATGACACGCTTATCCGGGTGGAGCATGGCGGCCATCATGCCGGAAGGAAGGCCGGCGCCCATGGTCGCGAGCGCATTGTCAACAAGAATGGTGTTGGAGACATGGGTGCGGTAGTTGCGCGCAAACCAGATCTTGTACATGCCGTTATCGAGACAGAGGATTCCGTCTTCGGGCATTACGGCACGCACGTCCGCAACGATGCGTTGCGGCGTGGGCGGATAGCGAAGGTCGTCTGTGCCATCGGCTACGCGCTCGCGAACCAGCGCCTGCACCTTGCGATAGTAAGAGAAGTCGTGACCCGAATCTTTAACAGCGGCAGCAATGCGCGTCAAGCTGTCGGCGATGTCTCCGATGACTTCGAGGTGCGGGAAGTAGATCTGATCAATGTCGGCAGGATTGAAGTCGACGTGGATCACCTCCGGGCCTGAGAGACGCATGATAAAGGGGGGCTTCTCCACTGTATCGTGCCCAACTGCAATGATGAGATCGGCGTGATCGCTGGCGAGATGGACGTAGTCATCGCTGGAGAGCGCTGCCGTACCGAGATACAGATGGGAATTACCGTTAACGGCTCCCTTCCCCATTTGCGTGTTGAAGAACGGGATGCCCATGCGATGCATGGCGGCAGAAAGTGCGGGAGCCAGGCCTGAACGGTTGGCGCCCGCTCCGAGCACGATCAGCGGATGAGCGGCTTGCGCGATTTTTCGGGCGGCTTCCCGGATGGCGTCTTCTGCCGCCAATGGGCGGAAGGAGGAACTGATTGGCACCGTGCCGGAAGAGTCGGTACGTTGAGAAGCGATGTCTTCGGGAAGTTCGAGGTGTACGGGGCCGGGCCGCTCCGACTGCGCAACACGAAAGGCATCGCGGACGAGAGTTGGGATGTTGCGGGCATCGAGAACCTGTCGCGCAGATTTGGTGAGCGGGCGCATCATGGCGACGGTATCGATGATCTGGAATCGAGCCTGGCGGCTGTGGCGGATCGGCTTTTGGCCGGTAATCAGCAGCATCGGCATGCCGCCGAGCGAGGCGTAAGCAGCAGCGGTGACCAGGTTGGTAGCACCTGGACCGAGAGTGCTGAGACATACGCCCGGCCTGCCGGTAAGCCGTCCATACGTGGCCGCCATAAAACCAGCGGCCTGTTCGTGCCTTGTAACCACCAGGCGGATGGCAGATGTCCTCAGGGATTCGAGCAGATCGAGGTTTTCTTCTCCAGGAACTCCGAATACATATTGGACTCCCTCGTTTTCCAGAGCCCGGACGAATACGTCGGAGCCCTTGAGTTGCGCACGCATTGCCGATATTTGGGCGGATTCGAGAGCGACGAGCGTTCCAGACATTGATCGGGCCTCATGGTGGTACGGGGCGTTTTGCCGTCCGGCCAGAAGGCCGACCCTTTCTTTATGCAGGAGCCGCATGAAGCCGGACTGAAGGTTGGATTAAGAGGTATTAAGATAGGCCCTGTCAGGAATAACGTGGAGATGAATGCAATTTCATTCGTGCTTCAGTTTGCGCTCATTGCTGGCGCTGATGCTCAACTTGGCATTGCGATCTGTGCGCTACCGCAATCAACCAGCAGAGCATTTCAACTCAAGTGCAGGAGAGTTATGAAACCCGCCAGAACGATACTTTGTGCAACGTCTTTGATGGTTTTGGGTCTCGCTTCGGGCTACGCTCAGGATACCCGGGAGCAGGCGGTCGCCGGAATGCGGCACGTAGATGCAAAGGAAATGGACCCCACCTACACGAAGCCGGCTCCTTACGCCCAGAAACTCGTCGACGAGGCGCTGGCTAATCACCCCGAGGTTATCCTGCTCGCCATCCACGCCAAGCCACCGGGCCACAAGAACGTAATCGTGGCTTCCAACTTCGGGCGCATCGGCAAGATCGGCGACGAAGACGATCTTCGCTGCATCCGCACCGGCAAGAGCAACCTGGAGCTTAATTCCACGGGCAAGCATTTTGAGGACGAACTCATTTTGCTCGACAGCTCGGGCCAGACCATCGGCGCCCTGGGCGTGGTTTACAACTACAGGCCCGGCGACGACAAAGCTGCCCTGGCGAAGCTGGCCGAGCAGGTTCGGGACGAGATGAAGGCGAAGTTGCCGTCGGAGGCTGCGTTGTTCGGACCGGCATAGGCTGAACTAGTATTTGGTCGAACGCGGCACGAGATTACGGGACTGGTAAAGTGACATCGCGTCACTTCACCAGTCCCGTTTTACTTGAAACCACGCTGCGCGCGGCATGAAAGGCATATCCGTTATACTGCGCCCGGTCGCATTCCCGATAACGGCGGCTGGTTTGCATTCGTGGTCTCCCACCCTTGCGACATAAAGACGTCGCAAGGATGGGGCACGGAAGAGTCGTGGCAGGTCTGCTACGCATCTCGTAGCGTGACTCTTTAGGGATGAAGGGATTAACGAGAGTAAACCAATGCGACGAAGCTATCCGGGAGGAGACGATGCCCCGCGGTATCGATGGCGAGACCGATGGAGTCACCCCCGGTGCGAGCGGCCAGGAGGCCGTGGTCTTGAGAGTCGCGGCATCGATGCGGAGAACCACGCTTGAGTTTTCAATGCTGACGAAGATGTTGCCGGCGCCATCGGTGACGGAGAATTCCGGCCTGCCGGGCAGCGGGATGGTGCTAATGACGGAGTTCGTGGCCGCGTCGATCACGGTGGCATCGTGGCTGCCGCCGTTGAAGGCGAAGACGCGGCGCTGCGTCGCCTCGAAGAGCACGGCATCGGGGTTCTTTCCGGCCGGAAGGGTCGCGAGAGTCTTGTAGCTCACCCGATCGAAGACGAGAATCGTGCCGGCTCCGCCGTCAGAGATATAGCCAAGTTTGCCCTGATCGTCGAAGGCGATGCCGTGCGCGTGGGTCAGGCCGGTAATCTCGGTGACCAGTTTGCCGGACTGCACATCGACGAGCATGATCCGGTTGAGCCGGGCGATGTAGAGGATGTGCGATGCGGGATCGACGGTCATGTAATCCCAGCTTCCATCCCCGCCCAGATTCCAGATGCTTTTCAGCTTGAGGGAAGGTTCGGAGGCGTAGAGGTTCATGGCCATCGCGAGGGACAGCGCGAGAAGTCCGAAGACCATCCGGATCTTGAACGCATAGCGGATGTCCTTGAGTGTGGATTTACGGCCGAGGGATCAGGCAGAGTAATGAAAGGCCGAAAACAATTCCCGAAATACAGAAAGTGACGACCATGAAACCCATGACCCGGCGCATGGGAATGCCGGCAATCGCGAGAATGGGAAGCGCCCAGAAGGGTTGCAGCATATTGGCCACGGACTCGCCCATGGCCACGGCCATGGTTGTGCCGGCGAGCGAAGAGTGGAGTTCGACGGCCGCGGGCACGGCAAACGGTCCCTGCACCGCCCAGTGACCGCCGCCGCTGGGCACGAAGAGGGTAATGATCATCGACGTCAGATAGGTGAAGAACGGGAGCGTATGGGCCGTCGAGTACCGAATGAAGATCTTAGAAAGGACACCTGCGAGCCCAGTGGTGGTGATGATGCCCATCAACCCGCCGTAAAGCGGATACTGCAGAACCAATGACCCGCTGATGCGGGCGGCATGCTTGACCGCCCCGATGTACGCCGAGGGCCGCCAGTGAAGCAGCAGGCCGCCCAGCACGAGACAGATAATGACCGAATTGAGGTCGAGAGAGAATCCTTTGCGGGACCACTCCATGACGAGTGCGAAGATGCCGAAGAGGACAAGCGCGAGATTGAGAATCCACGCATTGTCGAGCCGGGAGCCGAGGGTGTCGGTGCGCTCCTTGGTGTGAACCTGTTCGTCCTCTTTGCGCAGACGGTCAGGATCGGCCCTGACGGTACTCTTTTCCGCAGGTTGAAGATACCTGAAGATTATGGGCATGATGATCAACAACACCAGGCACGGGATCAGGTTGAAACGCGAAAAGACAGTTTCCGACAAGGGAACGCCGCGGCCGGTGACCTTCTCGACGACGTTGAGCACCGATCCGTGCGTGGCCTGCGATAGAGCAATCGAACCGGACAGGCCTTCCGTCGAGACCACAAACCCGGTGTAGGCGGCTGCGACCAGCCAGCCGAAATCGAGCCGCACCCGCTTGGCCATCTCGCGCGCCAGGAGGGCTGAGGTTACGAGCCCCAGTCCCCAATTGAGCCACGAGGCAACCAGACTCACGACGATGGTGAGCGAAATTGCGCCGAGGGGAGTTGAGACTGTGCCCGCGATGCGCGCGAGCAGCTTGTGTACCGGCGGGGCCATGGCGAGCGCATAGCCTGCGACGAGCATGATGACCATCTGGAACGCGAAGGCGAAAATTGCGAAGATGCCGCCGTACCATGCCGAAGCGATACTGGGGAAAGTGGCGTTAGGCGCGAACAGGCGCGCCAGCACTACGCCGAGAAAGGTGAGCAGCACGGCGAACACGTACGGGTCCGGCATCACCTTCTCGAAGAGGAAGACGAAGATGGCTGTCGCGCGACTCAGCAGCGATTGATGATGCTTTTCGGCTGACGCGTGTTTCGGGGTGCTGATCGTCATGGAAGCCATATTCTCAAGTCTCCGGCCAAGTGGGAAGAGTATGGAGGACAATTCACTAGCTTACCCATGATGTTCCGTCGAACAGAAGTGTCGATGAAGTCTGAATAAAGAATCGTTCATCGACTATGCTTGAACTCTGAGTCAAGCTAAGCGACTTCTTCCTGGAGTTCCCGGACATTTGTTTTGCGCGTAAGGCGGAAGTAGACGACCGGGGTTACGACCAGCGAGAGAAGCATGGAGATGATCAGGCCGCCGATTACGGCGATAGCCAGCGGCTGGAGCATCTGCGATCCGGAGCCGAGCGCGAAGGCGAGAGGAAGCATGCCGGTGATGGCCGCCAGCGCAGTCATCAAAATGGGACGAAGCCGGCGGCGCCCGGCCTGCAGTATCGCGTCTTCCGGAGATAGTCCTTCGGCGCGGAAGCGGCTCTCGGCATCAAGGAGAAGAATCCCATTCTTGGCGACGATGCCGATGACCATGATCAGCCCCATGAAAGAGGCTACGCTGAATGTTGTTCCGGTGATGAGCAGCGCGCCAACTACTCCTGCCGTGGATAGAACAGAAGATGCGAGGATGGCAACAGGCGCGGAGAGGTTGCGAAACTCGGTTAGCAAGACGCCGAAGACGAGAACCAGAGCCAGGATCAACACCCGCGTAAGTTCCGCAAATGACTTTTGCTGCTCTTCGTAGGTGCCGCCGTAGGTGACGCGAACCGTCCTGGGAAGGTGAAGCGCGTTCACCGCGGATTGAATGCGCTTGATCGCGGAGCCAAGATCGGACCCCTCCAGGCGGCCAGTTACCACCACATTGCGCTGCAGGTTTTCGCGCCGGATCTCCTGCTGCCCGGGGAGTTGTGTCGTGGCGGCCAGCGAACGCAGAGTGGCAAGGTGGCCGGTAGCGCTGTTGACCACCGTATCTTCCATGGCGCTGATGGACGACCGGTTGGCCTCGGGATACCTTACCCGGATGGTGTACGGGTGTCCGTTGGCGATGAGCGGAACCGTGGCGGGAACGCCCTCAACTATCGCAGTGGTGTCCGTGGTAATTTCCTGCACGGTGAATCCGAGGCGCTGCGCGGTGGACGGATCGACCTGGAAACCAACGGCTGGCCCGCTGATGGTGTTCTCCAGGCCGTCGAGGACATCGACCACGCCGCGCTGCTTCTTGATGGTGTCGGAGACGCGGGTAGCTACGTCGTCGAGAACTGCGGGGTTGGGATTGAAGAGCTTGATCTGGATGGGTTCGGGTGCATTGGACAGGTCGCCGATCATATCCTGGAGGACCTGGGTGAACTCCACGTCAAGTTGCGGCTCTGTCTTTTTGATTTCAGCACGAACGTCGGTGATGACTTCATCGATGCCGCGATCGCGCTTCTTTCTGAGCTTGACGGTGATGTCCCCGGTGTTGGCCTCAGTGACGGCGGCCAGGCCCATCTGCAGGCCGGTGCGCCGCGAAATGCTTTCGACTTCGCGAGTTTTGTTCAGAATGCGCTCGACGTGCTGGAGCACGCGGTCCGTCTCTGCAAGCGAGCTACCCGGAGGCATGATGTAGTCGAGAATGAAACCGCCCTCGTCCATCTCCGGCAGCAGGTCTGATCCGAGCGAAGAGTAGCCGACGTAGATGCTTACGATAAGGAAGGCACAGGCGGTGAAGAGTGCGGCCGGCTTTTCGAGCGCGCGCCGCAGCCACTTCTCGTGGAAGTTGATCACGCCGAGCATCAGGCCGTGGTCTTGATGCTGGTGATGGCCGCCCGCTGCCCGGATCGAATCGCGGAGAAGCAATCCGCTCAGGGCGGGCGTCCAGGTGACGGCGAGAAGCAACGAAGCCAGCAGCGATACCGTCATGGTGATGGCCAGCGCGCGGAAGAAACTGCCCGTGACGCCAGAAACCGAGATGAGAGGCAGGAACACAACGATGGGGGTAATGGTTGAGCCGATCAGGGGCGTGGTGATTTCCTTGAGCGCCCTGCGAACGGCTTCCACCCTTCCCTCACCCGATTGACGGTGAAGGACGATGTTCTCGACCACAACGATGGCGTCATCAATGACCAGGCCGACCGCGGCGGCGAGGCCGCCCAATGTCATGAGGTTGAAGCTTTCACCGAGCACGAACAGGAACACGAAGGTGATGGCGATGGTGGTGGGGATGACCAGACCGGCTACCAGCGAAGAGCGCCAGTCGCGCAGAAAGACGATGATGATGATGGTGGCAAGGATAAGGCCGATCAGGATGGCATCGCGTACGCTTCCGATGCTCTCGCGCACCAGCTCGGACTGATCGTAGTACGGTTGGATGGCAACGCCGGGCGGGAGGAGAGGCTTGAGCCGCTCCACCTCCGCAGCGACGAGGTCAGCCACCTGCACGGTATTGCTGGTCGGCTGGCGGGTGATGTTCAGCAGGATGGCCGGTTTGCCCCCTGCGCGCACCATGGTGTAGGCGGGCTCGGTTGATTCTTTGACCACGGCCACGTCCGCGATACGGATGGGAATGCCCGACGCAGTGTTCTTGATAACCACCTGACCGAGTTGAGCCGCGTCGTGCACTTGCCCGCCGATCAGCCCCAGCACCAGTTCGTGCTGAGTCTGCAGCAGTCCGGGGGAATCAACGACATTGGTGTTCTGAACAGCATTGAGGACATCGGGGACGGTTACGCCCGCGGCGATAAGTTTGCTCGGCTGCGGCGTGATTTCGACGTTGGGAATCTGGTCGCCCTGGATCACGACGTTGCTGACGCCATCGACGCGATTGAGCGAAGGCTTCAGGTCGTAGGTGGCCAGTTCCCAGAGCTTGGTGAGCGGGACGGTGTCCGAAGTGAGGCTGTAACCCAAAACGGGGAAGGTAGCGAAGGTGAGGCGGTTGGTGGTAATCACTGCGTCGGGAGGAAGTGTCTGGCGCACTCTGGCGATGGCTGCATCGACCAGCTCGAGGGTGCGGAACATATCCACGTTCCAATCGAAGAAGAGGCTGACTTCGGCCGATCCGCGGCTAGTGGTGGAGCGTACCGTCACAAGGCCCGGCACCGAATTCACCGCGTCTTCAATGGGCTTGGTAATGGTGACCTGCATCTGGTCGACAGGCATCACGCCGTTGTCTACCCCGATGACGACGCGCGGAAAGTTGGTTTCGGGAAAGACCGAAATGGGGATCCTGCTGGCAAGATACAGACCCGCGGCGCTGAGCACGATGATGAAGAACAGAATCGTGGTGGCGTGGCGCGTCACCCAGAACGCCTGGCCGGATGTGGTTCGCGAATCAGGATAGTACGTCACTTTTCATCTCCCGCGCTGCCCGGGGAGGGCCTTCCATCGTCGGCCGCATCGGCAGCAGCGATCTTCACCTTGGTGCCGTCGTCCATGCCGTACGCGCCCTTGGTGACCACCTGGTCGCCGGCAGCGAGTCCACTCAGGATTTGGGTATCGTGGCCATCGGTGATGCCGGTCTTGACGGCTTTCTGACTGGCGACGCCGTCTGCTCCGATCACCATCACTGCGGGGTCTCCCGCCTTGGTTGCGATGAGCGCCTCGTTGGGAACGCACAGGGCATTCTGGATCGTGCGCGATGAGACGGCTACATGGACGGACGTTCCAACCTTCAGCCGTCCGTCTTTATTGGGAATCGCAACCCAGACCTCGAGAGTGGTGGAACCGGTGTCGAGCGCAGGGCTGATCAGGGTGAGTTTGCCCTTGACCGGCTCTTCTTCTCCCGGGATGGTCACTGCCGCCTCGTCACCCAACTTGAGCGCGGCTGCCTGTTCCGGAGAAAGGTGGACTTTTGCGATCAGGACGGATATATCCATCACGGTGACGATGGGCTGACCGGTATTGGCCATCTCGCCGGCGAACAGCGGCCGGTCCGTGACCACGCCGTCGATGGGCGAACGGATTTCCGAGTATCCGAGAGCCGCCTGCGCAGCCTCGTACTTGCCCTGCGCAGACTCGCGCGCGCCTTCCGCGTTTTGGATGGTGGCGGTCTGGCTCACCGAGTTCAGCGAGTTCATGTGCTGTTCGGCGATATCAAACGCGGCCTTGGCTTGCATGAGGGCGGCCTGTGCGGTCTCGAAATCGCGGCGCGGAATGGCTCCCTCTTTCAACAGATTATCGCGCGCATTGAAAACGTTTTGGGCCACTTCAAGATTGGCCTTGGCCTGGGCGAGATCGAGCTTCGCCTTTTGCAGATCCTCGACCACACCGGCCTTCGTGGTGGTGACATACGTTGCATCGGCTTGCTTCAAGGCGCCGTGGCAGTCTCGTACGGCTGCATCGAGATCGGCGTGTTCGAGCGTAGAGAGCAGTTGGCCTTTAGCGACGTGAGCGCCGCGCTGGACGAAGAACGCCTTTACCGGCGCGGAGATCTTGGGCACGATGGCGGCCTGCGCCTGCGGAGTGAGCACCGATTCAGCGGACACGGATTCGGTGAGCGGCTTGAGCGCGGCTTTCTCGGCCTGCACGGTCACTTCGGATGCCTCGACGGTATCGGTCTTCTTGCAGCCGGATAGAAGGCAGGCAGCGGCGGCCAGTGCGCAAACGAATTTGGGCAGATGATCGAATGGCGAGTTCATCGGGGCATGCTCCCTGTCAGGGTTTGCAGATTGGCGAGAGCGTTGAAATAGCGGGCAGCGCCGTCGGCGCGGCTGGTTTCGGCCTGGACGAGCGTGTTCTGCGAATCCACCACTTCCAGGATGGCGCCCTCGCCCGCGCTGTAGCGGTCGGTCGTGAGCCGCAAGGAATCCTTCGCTGATTCGACAGTCTTGTCGAGCAACCGAAGCTGATCGAGAGATACCTGCGCCTCCTGGTACGCCTCCTTGAGCGAGGCGATCAGTTGCCGCTGGGTCACAGTCAATTCGGTGTTGGCCTGCTCACGGCGAGCCACGCTCTCGTGAACCCGATTGCGGGTGGCGAACCAGTCCCATACGGGGATATCGAGGGTTGCAGAGGCGGAGTAACCGAGATTATGACTGCCGTCCGGCGCCTTTACAGCGAATTGCGGCGCATCGATGCCGTAGCTGTAGTTGAGGACGAGATCGGGGAAGAAGGCAAATTTTGCCGCGGTTACTGCGTGTTGCGCCGCGTGCACAGATTCCATCGCGGCCTTCAGTTCCGGATTGTTGGCCATAGCCGCCGCCTCCACTTCGGAACGCGGAGGAAGAGCGGGGAAGTTGTCGAACGACGTCGTAAGCGTGTAGGGCGTGCCGGGATCGCTGAAGAGCATCACGCCGAGGTCGAGGCGCGCGCGATCCGCCGCAACTTTCGCATCGTTCCACTCGCGCTGGCGCTGCTGAACTTGGAGATCGGCGCGAATGCTGTCGGCATGGGCGACCTCGCCGTTCGATTCCCGCCTAGCGGTGAGGGTGCTGAACTGGCCGGCTTGGTCGAGCGCGCGCTGAGCCGCAGCCAGCTTCGCGTCCGCAGTGAAGACGTTGAAGTAGTTGGCCACCACGGTTACGACCAGGCCGCGACGGGCGACCTCAAACCGCCCATGAGCGGCGGCGGCCGCGGCCTCGGTGAGCTTATATTGGGCGATGCCCACGCCGCCGATGGTTTCTGTCACCGATCCCTGGCTGACGTACTCATGCACCGCGTTATTGGCAATGAATTTGATGGGAGCGTTCGCCGGACGTCCGGTTCCCTGTGTGTACAGGTACTGGTTGTGATAGACGACGTTGGGGAGAAACAGCGAGCGGGCGATCGTATGTTCCGACTGCGCGATCCGGGTGTCGGCATTGGCAGCGGCGAATGCGGTGTTGGCCGATTGCGCGCGCTTGACGGCCTCCTCCAGCGATATCGAAACCGGCGGAGGAGCAGTCTGCTGGGCGGCGCACGATGTCTCCAAAAGCCCGCCCAGCGCGCCAATCACCATCACGATTTGTAGAACAGTCTTCATGAGAGTGTGCAAGGTTCGGCATCTGGATAAGTAGTTGCTCCATGGACTCCTGTTTCATGTGGAGCCCGTCGTAACTGGAAAGCAGAAGGAGTTACTCGACTTCGTAAGTGAGGACTTTAGCGGTTGCCTTGGTATCTCCCGGCGATACGGCCAGGAAGAACCGGTGCAGTGGGGTAACCAGCAGCCCGGTCTTTGCTCCCGGCTCCGTGCTCACCTTCTCGACCAATTTCAGGTGGTTGGCATCGCGGGCGTCGTAGATAGCCATGTAACCTTCGCCGCCGGGAACGTACAGTCGGTACTTATAGCGGTCATACTGCAGTTCGTCCGACCGCAGAGGGGCAGGCTGAGTATCGACGACCGCGCCGGTATCGGAATTCATGACGACCACCATTCCTGGGTCGCGGCACACCACGTAAAGTCGATGCAGCTCGGGATCGAACGCCACCATCGCATTCTGTTTTGCAGGGGTGACGGGCCAGGTGGCAAGCAGCTTGAGTGTTCGCCGGTCGACTACGGCGATCTTGTTGGTCTGGGCCAGGTTGATGAAGAGCCGGGGATCACCGTCTACAAATGCCATGGCCTCGACGTGGTTGTCCTGGAAGGTAATACTGCCCAGTTTTCCTCCGGTGTCGGGATTCACTGCTTCGAGCTTGGCCGTCTTCATATCGACGTCCTTGCCACCCGTCACGACATAGAGTACATTGGCGGCGGCGTCATATTTCGAGGTGTCCGATCCAGGGGTTAGCGGAACGGATTGCTTCTTGGCGTAGGTATCGGCATCGCGAAGAGTGGCGCCTTGCTTCTCGCTGTCGGTCACCAGCACGGTGGGAGAGCCTTTGCGGACGAGGATGCTGTGGGGATTGCCAAAACCATCCACGCTGCGGAGATGGGCGGACGTTCTGAGGTCAAAGACTTCGAGCGTTCCATGGTCCTCTGCAGCGAGCAGCAGGCGGTTGCGATCGAAATCGACGGCGAAATGGTCGAAGTCGCCCGAATAGCCGGGGAGCTCGACGGATTTGATCAGCTTGACCGATGGGATCTCCTGGGAATGCACGGCCGGGAGAACCATCAATCCAAGCAAAGCAATCAAGGACGGGGTGCGAATCGATGAAATGTGCATATCAGCTCCTTCGATACAGGTGCCAGCTTGAGCGCCCGGCATGAGTCTGTTTTGAAGCAGAAATGAAAATGCTTTCATTGAGGCCCGCGATTCTCTGGCGACAACCCCGGCCGCTACATGAAATTATTTTCATCTTGGGTTCAGGCGCGCTTCATGCCGCGCCCTCCTAATGAGGTGGCAAGCTTATGCGGATACTCATCATCGAAGACGAACAGAAGGTCTCGGCGCTGGTGAAGCGAGGGCTCACCGCGGAGCGCTATGCGGTGGACGTTTGCGCCGACGGGATCGAAGGCCTGGAGTACTTTGAAGCCTTTCCTTACGACCTGATTGTCCTCGACCTGATGCTTCCCAGGCTTCCCGGTACGGACGTATTGCAGCGCATCCGCCGCAAGAACGACCATGTGCCGATTCTGATTTTGACCGCCAAGGACTCGGTCGACGATAAGGTGAAGCTGTTCGAACTGGGGGCCGATGACTACCTGACCAAGCCTTTCGCCTTCGCCGAATTGCTGGTACGGGTTAAGGCCCTGCTGCGGCGCGGGCCCGTAAACCGCTCCAGCACGCTGCGCATCGGCGACCTCGAACTCGACCGCCTGACCCAGCAGGTGAAACGTGGCGGAAAGCGCGTGGAGCTGACCGCGAAGGAGTATTCCCTGCTGGAATACCTGATGCAGAACCCTGACCGCGTCCTCTCCCGCAACATGATCATCGAGCATGTATGGGATCAGAGCTTCGACGGGATCACCAATATCGTGGATGTTTACGTGCGCCACCTGCGCACCAAGGTGGATGAAGGCCAGCCATTCAAGATGATCCGCACGGTGCGCGGAACGGGCTATATGATTCGCCGGGGAATGGAAGCGTGAACTTCAACCGCAATTCGCTGCGCGCGCGGGTCACAGCGTTTTATGTGTCGATGCTGGCGATCGCGCTCGCGGTTTTTTGCTTCGCTGTGTATGGAGGTGTGCGCGCCTACCTGACCAATTCCATGCAGCGCACGCTTATCCACACCGCGGATACCATCATCACCGATTATCTCGTGCCGCTGGATACCAAAGGGCAGGCCTGGTTTGAAAACGAGATGAGCGAGTCCTACCCGCAGGGGATCAGTGATCCCTTTGTACGGGTTACCCAGAATGGCAAGGTATTGTATGAATCCGGCGACATACGCGAGCCGTTTGTGCCGGTCACCGGTCTGGCCGTACCTTCCGATTCGTCCGCGCTGAATCGTTTTCGCCGCGTGACCACAGGAACGGGCCAGCCGTTGATGATCTATACCAAATCCTATGCCGCGCCCCGCAGTGCGCCAATTCTGGTGGAGGCGGGCGCCGATATGGAACCGCTGTTCCACCTGCTGCACAGCCTGGTCGTAATCCTGATCATCGCCATGCCCGTCATTCTTCTGGGCGCGGCGGTGGGGGGTCACTTGCTAATGGCGGGGCCATTGCGGCCCGTGGTGGCCTTAACCGCGCAGGCCGAACACATCGGCCGTAAGGAACTGGGCGAACGGTTGCCCGTCATCCGCTCCGGAGACGAGTTGGAACGCCTTTCGCTGGCCTTGAATCGAATGATCGACCGGCTGGAGGAAGCATTGGCGCACAATCAGCGCTTCTCGGCTGATGCCTCGCACGAGTTGCGAACTCCGCTCACCATCATCCATGGCGAACTGGAGGCACTGCTCGCGATCCCAGGGCTCGATACTCAGACGGTGGAAGGGATCAGCAGCGCGCTCGACGAAAGCGACCGCATGTCGCGCATCGTGCACAATCTGATGACCATCTCGCGTCTCGACAGCGGAGGCGAACGCATTGAAATGCGCCCCGTCGAGTTGACGAGCGTGGTCAAGAGCACCCTCGATCACCTGAGCCTGCTCGCCGATGAGAAAGCCATCCTGGTAATCTGCAATGCCACCGAGCCCGTCTGGGTTACGGGCGACGCCATGCGGCTGAAACAAGTCATCGTCAACCTCGTCGATAACGCCATCAAGTACACGCCCGAGGGCGGAAGGATTGAAGTGACGCTACAGGCTCAGGAGGAACAGGCAGTTCTGAGCGTCGCAGACACCGGTATCGGCATACCGGTTGAATCGCTTCCATTCGTTTTCGACCGCTTCTATCGAGCCGACAAGGCGCGCTCGCGAGAATCGGGCGGCACCGGTCTGGGATTGGCCATCGTCAAAGCCATCTGTACCGCGCATGACGGAGTGGTCTCCGTAGAGAGTTCGGAGACGAAAGGTTCGACGTTCAAAGTGCAATTGCCGCTTCTTCACGTATCCGGACCTGAGGCGGCCTTGCTCGAATCGGCTCCCCCTCGGGCCGCCGATTCAGCCGCTGAAGAGCGCACCATCGAAGTTCCCACCAAGCCGTAGACACCAAAACGGCCCGCGCCCCTTGCGCAGAGTGCAGCGTTTCGCTGCACACCGGAGAAGTGTCTTTGGCCAGTATTGCAACGTATACCGGAAACACACCCTTTGAAAAATGAGAGGAATTGAAATATGCCCAGGCCATGCATACAGGAATCGTGTCTCACCACCAACAAGCACCTGATCCGCTGGGTCGAGAAGATGGCGGACCTCACACAGCCCAACCAAATCCACTGGGTGGACGGCTCGCAGGAGGAGTACGACAGCCTTTGCCGCCTGCTGGTCGACTCCGGCACATTCGTCAAGTTGAATGAGGACCTTTGGCCGGGCTGCTACTATGCGCGGTCAGCGCCCAACGACGTGGCGCGCGTGGAGGATCGCACATTCATCTGCTCGCTGGCTAAAGACAGCGCCGGACCGACCAATAATTGGGAAGATCCGTTTGCCATGCGCAAAAAACTGAAGTCGCTCTTTCGCGGGTCGATGAAGGGCCGCACCATGTATGTGTTGCCCTTCAGCATGGGGCCGGTGAGATCGCCCCTCGCGCGCATCGGCGTGCAATTGACCGACTCTCCCTATGTCGTGGTCAATATGCGCATCATGGCGCGCATCGGGCTGCCGGTATTCGCCGAGATCGATAAGGAAGAGCAGCGGGTGGTGCCCTGCGTTCACAGCCTGGGTGCTCCACTGGCTTCGGGGCAGAAAGATGTGCCCTGGCCGTGCAACGACGAGAAGTACATCGTGCATTTCCCGGAGACCCGCGAAATCTGGAGCTACGGATCGGGCTACGGCGGCAATGCATTGCTGGGAAAGAAGTGTTTTGCGTTGCGCATCGCTTCAAATATTGCCCGCGATGAAGGCTGGTTGGCCGAACACATGTTGATCCTGGGCGTGGAAAGCCCGGAGGGCGAGAAGACCTACGTTGCGGCGGCTTTCCCCAGCGCCTGCGGTAAGACCAATTTCGCCATGATGATTCCACCTCGGGAATTCGAGGGCTGGAAGATCACGACGGTGGGAGACGATATTGCATGGATAAAGGCCGATGATCGAGGTCAACTGCGAGCGATCAACCCCGAGGCCGGCTTCTTCGGCGTCGCACCCGGCACATCGGCCCAGACCAACCCGAATGCCATGGCAATTCTGCGCCGCAATACGATCTTTACCAACGTGGCGCTGACTGCCGACCTGGGGGTGTGGTGGGAAGGCATGACGGACGAGCCTCCGGCCGAGTGTCTTGACTGGAAAGGCAATCTCTGGACTCCGGAGATCGCCCGGCAAACCGGAGCTACCGCGGCTCACCCCAACGGACGCTTTACGGCGCCTGCTTCGCAATGCCCTGTGATGGACGAAGCCTGGGAATCACCGGATGGGGTGCCTATTGCGGCGATTATCTTTGGTGGGCGGCGATCGAAGAATATTCCCCTGGTCTATCAGGCGTTCAACTGGTCGGCCGGAGTCTACATGGGCGCGACTATGGGCTCGGAAACCACCGCTGCCGCCGCCGGGGCGCTCGGCAAAGTGCGCCGCGATCCCATGGCCATGCTGCCGTTCTGCGGCTACCATATGGGCGACTATCTCCGTACCTGGATCAGGATGCAGAGGGCGCTTACCGTAACGCCTCGGGTGTTCAATGTGAACTGGTTCCGTAAGGACGACGAGGGTAAGTTTCTGTGGCCCGGCTTCAGCCAGAACTTTCGCATTTTGCGCTGGATCGTGGATCGCGTCCGCGGGCGGGCCATGGCCAGGGAAACCCCGATCGGCTGGACGCCCTACTACGAGGACATCCATTGGAACGGTCTCGACTTCCCGGAGGCTCAATTCGATCAGTTGCAAAACGTCGATCGCGCGGCATGGAAGAAGGAAGTGATCGACCACGAAGAGCTGTTCATCGCGCTCCATGACCATCTGCCTCCGGAAATGGTGTACGAGCGCGAACTGCTGATCTGCAGGCTCTAACCGATGGTGTGCTGTCCCTCAAGTTTCGCAAACATAATTGGACCTGTCATCCTGAGCGAAGTTTGGCCGGTCACAGCCAAACGCAGTCGAAGGATCTGCGGTTGTTCTTGAGCGAACTTCGGACTCACCACGCTAGAGGCAAATCCTGGGCCCGGCGCGAGATGATGAACAGCTCAGCCGGGTTCGGGGCCACCCTCGGCGGCTAAAGCCGCGTTGATTCTTCGGCCTTTACGGCAAGACTAAAGTCGTGCCCTTTCAAAACCGGACGTCATCACATACACCTTCCAGGTTTTCGCACACTCTCCCATCCTTCTGGATTCGTTCCTTTTCCTCTCCACATTCTCTGCCAATCCTCCGACGATTCTCCAGAGTGACTTTCGATTCGCGTCGAAAATGGGTGCGCGTCGACCGTTCATTCGTGTAAGAATCGTGGTCTCGGCAACCTAAGTCGCCGGTGAACAAGATTTCATGTACGGTTCAGTCATCCTTCATTCCGAGAGCCGAGATTCTGGTTCGTCAAGGAAATAACAAGGCGCTCTTCCCCGAAGGGTTGTCTTTGAAGGAGTAGACGTGATGAAGGCCCCATTCGCAGTCCTGGCAATAACTCTGGCCGTGGCCAGTGCGGCAACGAACTTACACGCCCAGGTTACCGGCGCAACGGTGGTCGGAAAAGTAACCGATGCCACAGGCACGCCGGTCAGCAACGCGCTGGTGGCGGTGGTGCGCCCCTCCACTGGAATTCATATCGAGGTCAAGACGAACGATACCGGCGGCTACACGGTTCCCAACCTGACTCCCGGCACGTATAACCTCACGGTCAGCGCAGATAACTTCGGAACCCAGGAGTTGCAGGCGCTGAACCTGGCGGTGGGCGAGAATGTGGAGGAGAACTTCACCCTTGCTCCGCCGACCGTGGTGCAACAGGTGACGGTCACCACGGCGCTTCCGGTGGTGGATCTGGCCAGTTCGCAGATCTCCAACGTGGTGGACGAACAAACCGTCCGCCAGCTCCCCTTGAATACGCGCGACTGGACCTTGCTTGCGACATTGCAGCCCGGAGTAAGCCAGGTGCGCACCGAAAAGGCCGTTGCGGTTGGAGCCGACCGCGGAAACCGCGGCTTCGGAGCACAATTGACGGTGGCCGGCGGTCGTCCGCAGCAGAACAACTATCGCATGGACGGCATCTCCATCAACGACTACTCGAATGGAGCCCCGGGTAGCGTTTCCGGCATCGACCTCGGCGTCGACGCCATCCAGGAGTTTTCGGTGGTGACGGCGAACGCATCCGCTGAGTACGGTCGCGAAGCCGGCGGCGTGATCAACGCAGTAAGCCGCGCCGGCACCAATGACTTTCACGGTACCGCCTTTGACTTCATCCGCAACGATCTGTTCGATGCACGCAACTATTTCGATCCCGCCCGGAAGGGTGAGTTGCGCAAGAACCAGTTTGGCGGCGCTCTCGGCGGTCGAATCATCAAAGACAAGACATTCTTCTTCGGCGATTATGAAGGCATTCGCGAGGTCGCCGGCATACCGTTCACCGTAAATGCGCCCAGCGCCAACGCGCGCCAGGGCATACTTAATTGTTCACAGGCGGTTGGCGGCGTCCAGCAGGCGGGCTGCCCCACTCCCGGGCCGGCGGCCGCGGGTTACACCTATACAGTGCCTGTTAGCGCAGACACGCAAAGCTATCTCAAGTTCTACGGCGTGCCGACTAACCAGCCGGCCAATTCCGATACCGGGACTTACAGCTATACCGGAAAGCAGGTCACGCCGGAGAACTTCGGGCAGGGCCGAATCGATGAAACCTTCTCCGCTAAGGATTCGGCGCACGGCACTTATATGTTTGACGACGGAAACTTTACGCAACCGGACGCGGAGAACAACTATCTTCTCCTCTCGCATACTCGCAGACAACTCGGCCTGGTGGAAGAAACCCACGTGTTTTCCTCGTCGCTGGTAAACACCGCGCGCTTCGGCGTCAGCCGCAACCTGGCGAACATCACCAACACCGCGCCAGGACTGAATCCGCTCGCCGCCGATACCACTCTGGGTGGCGTTCCGGGCCGGACGGCTTCCAGTCTCGTCATCGGCGGCTTGACCAATTTCGGCGGCGGACTCAAAGCGCCTTCGCAATATGACTTCTACTGGACATCGATCCAGGCCTACGATGACGCGTTCTACACATTCAAAAATCACACCATTCGCTTCGGAGGCGGCTTTGAGCGCATGCGCAACAACATCGTTGCGACCTCCAGCCCGGCGGGCTTGTTTACTTTCGGCTCAACGGCCGACTTCATCGCCGGACGCGTACAGAATTTCCAGGCGCAGTTGCCGGACTCGATTCCCGAAAGAGGCTTGCGGCAGACCCTGGGCGCCGGCTACGTGGTCGATGACTGGAAGGCCCTGCACAATCTGACCCTGAACCTCGGCGTCCGTTATGAAGCGACCACCGTGCCCTCCGAGGTTGACGGACATCTGAGCCGGCTGGTGAACTTGACCGATCCCGCTCCCAAACTGGGCGGAACCTATTTCTCCAATCCGACGCTGAAGAATTTCGAACCCCGCATCGGCGTGATCTGGTCTCCGTTCAAGAACCAGAAAACGGCGATTCGCGGAGGCTTCGGAATGTTCGACATCCTTCCCTTGCCTTATCAGTTTGAATTGCTGAGTTCATTGGCTGCCCCATACCTGAAAAGTGGCAGCGTGGTGTACGCCAACGCAGCCGCACCGTATTCAACCCCGCAGCCGGGAGACGGAAAGTTCCCGCATGGTTCCTATTCATCCATTCAAGCGCCTTCCACGCTGCGCCAAACCTACATCCAGCCCAATCCAAGCCGCAGCTATCTGCTGGAATGGAACCTGAACGTCGAACAGGACCTCGGTCACGACCTGAGCATGTATCTCGGATTTGTAGGATCGAGGGGTGTCCATCAGCCGTTCCGCACCGACGAGGCGAACACGGTTCAGCCTATCGGCTACACGAATGGCCACCTGACATTCCCCAAGCCGGGCACGGCTTCTGTGCTCAACCCGAACGTCGGGCAGATTGCCGCGATTTTCTACAACAACAACACCTACTACGACGGCCTCCAAGCGGGATTTACGAAAAAGATGGGCCATGGTCTACAGGCCCAGGTCAGCTACACCTATAGCAAGGCGATCGACCTCGGTTCCGCGGTGCTGGCGGGAGATCCTTTCGGCAACTCGATCTCAGGCCTGTTCTTCTTCGCGCCGCAGACACGCCGCGGGGTTGCCGATTTCAATGTACCTAATCAGTTCACGGTCAACTATCTCTACCAGCTCCCCGAGATCAAGCGGTTCCATGGGCCGCTCAACATGCTGGCCAACGGTTGGGAAGCCAGCGGAATCTTCTTCACCCAGAATGGACTGCCATTCACGCCCACGATTGCGGGCGACTCACTCGGCCTGAAGGGTACCGCACCTTACAACGTCCCCAATCGCATCAAGAACGCGGCGGGGTGCGGCAGTGGCGTCTACTCAAGGCGAGCTGTGGGCTATATCAATCTCAGCTGCTTTAGCTTCCCCACGCCGAACGCCGACGGGACCACCGTCTACGGTGATGCCGGAAGAAACTCTCTGCTGGGCCCTTCCTTGAATTCATTAGACTTTTCCGCAATGAAGACAACCCACCTCCGAGGCGACTCCGACAGGATGAGCCTTCAATTCCGCGCTGAGTTTTATAACATCCTCAACCACTCCAATTTCTCGCCGCCCATCGCCAACCGCACCGTGTTCACCTCTGCGGGCGCTACGGTGGGAACCGCGGGAAATATCACCTCCACGGTGACAACGAACCGCCAGATTCAATTCGGCTTAAAGCTCCTGTTCTGATTGGTGCTGCAGATCGATACGCGAAAAAGAGAACTGCATGGTCCGAGAGTCTTCCTCTCATGAACCTGCGCATTTGTTTTAGGTGTCAGTCCCGAGGGGAACATTGCCCAAGCCCCAGTGAGGTGATCATAAAGCACGGAAAGCCCAGCACACTCGGACTCGCAGCATAAGGATTTACTATCACCTCGCGCTGCGTATTTGTGCCGTTCTGCACTCTCGAAGCCGGACATTCGAAACGAAGAACCCGAGCCAGCAAAGTTGGCGGATTACCGCCTCGAAGGAGTGGACGACGGGTCCATCGGTCCCGACAAACGGGAGATGTCCATGAAAGCGATGGACACATTTCGCTGCGGGCAATCCACTTGAGTGAATAGTCGTTAGCCTTCCGCTTCTCGGACAAGCGGGCAAGTTGCCGCAAAACGGGCCATGGTCTCAAGTGGAACGGCTGCATTGGGACGCTGAGTTGTCGCAATGCCCACTTTTCGTCAAACTGGGCAGCAGCGACTCCCGTTCGCTTTCAAAACTCCGGGGCACGACCAAAAAGCAAGCACATTGTACTGTGAGCCGCAAAAATGAAAGACCTCAGTGACTTGACACACGCCGCGATGTAATCCATCTAGTCACCGCACCAAAGGATTTGGGTACCCACGGCCCATGTCTTGGCGGGAATTTCGCCGCCCTCTACGCGATCCAGCGGTTTTGACTCGCCGATACCGGGCGGCCATTTAAATCGCGCGAACTGGCACAAGAACGAGTTGCCGACGAGGTGAATGCATCCTCGCCGGTTTTAATTACCGCAGTCGCACTCCCGCTTTTCATTGACGAAAGTCAACTGCTGCAGGAGCAGCTCGGGATATGATTCGTGGAGCGAATTCATTCCGCGCTGGGGCTACTGCTGAGGTACCGCGCCTATGGTGCGCCGCTTCATGGGCGCACGAAAACCCCATTTGGATTTGCGTGGCTCTGGGCTGGCTAGTCACGCCGTTCTTCCCTCGGGGGCAAGCTGTTTATGGACAACTCTGCTGGCTGTCTGCTCGTCGTTCTGTGGGGTCTCCTTTCAAGTATCCTTTTTCTCATCCGGCGTACCCGTAGGACGCGGTTTCCCGCGCATGCTCTCGTTGCAATTTTCGCGGTCGCGGGATGGAATGCTGCGCATGCGCAGGTCGCGCTGCAGGTACTCCATAGCCATTTGCGGCGCCAGGTGGTGGAGGGGAAGGTTCGGGCCGCCGGCGCCATGCCGGTGGACCAGCGGCTGAGTCTTTCCATCGTGCTACCGCTGCGAAATCAGACCGAACTGGACCAGTTGCTCGCGCGGCTATATGACCCATCGAGCCCGGATTACCGGAAGTTTCTCAGCGTGGCTGAGTTCACCGACAGGTTTGGGCCCACTGCTGATGACTATGCGGCTGTGGTTGCCTTTTCCCAGGCAAATGGCTTTGAGGTTGCCGCGATGCCGGCGAACCGCCTGGTTGTGCCGGTCAGCGGCACGGTGGACGCGATCAACAAGGCGTTCCACGTGCAGATGAGCCTTTACCAGCATCCCACCGAGAACCGTCTCTTCTTTTCTCCTGACCGCGAGCCTTCGCTTGCCTTGGGCGTGCCGGTGGCGCACCTCGCCGGGCTGGACAATTATGCACTGCCCAGGCCGCTGCTGAAGCAGGCGCTCGAAGGGCAAGCGGCAGCCGGCTATTCCGGTTCCGGACCTGGGGGCTTGTTCCTGGGCAGCGACATGCGCGCTGCCTACTACGGCGGAACGCAGTTGACAGGCGATGGGCAGGCGGTAGGCCTGGTGGAGTTTGGGGGCTACTACCTGAGCGACGTGAATCAGACGTTCAGCAGCGCGGGGCAAAGCTACTCGGTGCCCATCAACAATGTGCTGCTGGACGGGGCCATTGCCGAACCCCTGGATGGATATGGGGACGGGGAGCAGGTACTGGATATTGTTCAGGCGACCGGGATGGCTCCCGGGCTGAGCCAGGTGCGGGTGTATATCGGCAATGGGTCAGATGATGCGAATGTGCTGAACGCGATGGCCTCGGAAAATATTGCCAAGGTTCTGAGCTGCTCGTGGAGCTGGCTTCCGGCGGATCCCGCCACCGACGATTTGTTCTTCAAGGAGTTTGCGGCGCAGGGACAGACGTTTCTTGCGGCCTCAGGTGACTCGGGCGCCTACGATGCGTCCATTGATCCCTATTTCTATCCCCAGGAAGATCCGTATGTGACCAGCGTAGGTGGAACCCATCTGACGACGTTGAGCGCGGGCGGGGCGTGGTCAGCGGAGACGGCATGGAACACCTATGGAGCGGGCAGCGGCGGCGGCGTAAGTCCGGACGGGATTGCGCTTCCGACCTGGCAGGCGGGCCTGGCCAACTCATTGAACAATGGTTCCACGACCCTACGCAACGTGCCGGACGTCGCCATGGAAGCGGATTTCGACAACTATAACTGCGAGCTGGGTTACTGTACGGCAGCCTGGGCAGGCACGAGTTTTGCCGCCCCCCGCTGGGCCGGCTTTATTGCATTGGTGAACCAGCAGGCAGTTGAGGCGGGAACCGCGCCCAATGGAGGCATTGGCTTTCTCAATCCATCGCTCTACGCGATCGGCAATGGTACGAAATATGCAACCGATTTTCATGACATCGTGAGCGGAAACAACCTCACGTATTCCCAGCCGGTCTGGTACAACGCTGTGACTGGCTACGATCTGGTGACTGGCTGGGGATCTCCGGCGGGGGCTTCCCTGATCGATGACTTGGCCGGGAAGCAGATACCCGGCTTCTGGCTCTCCGCATCCTCCCCGAGCGTTGTCATGAATCCGGGTGCTTCAGGCTCGACCACGATCAGTGTCGTCGATGCCGGTGGATTCTCCGGCAACGTGCAACTGGCGATTACCTCCACCCTGCCGACGGGAGTGACGGCAAAGTGGGGAACAAATCCGACGTCCGGCAGCAGCGTATTAACACTGACGGCAGCGAGTACCGTTGCCAACGTAACCACGCCGGTGACCATCACCGGAACGTCAGGAAGCATCACGCAAACGACGAAGGTTACGCTGACGGTTCACACGCCGAGCTTCTCGCTTTCCACCACGCCCGGCAGCCTGAACCTGGGCACCGGCAAGTCCGCAACGGCCACGGTGGTGGTCGCGCCGTTATACGGATTTACCGGGAGCGTGAACCTGGGTGTCTCCGGCTTGCCTGCGGGAGTAACGGCGACCCTGGGAACGAATCCCACCACGGGTTCGAGCACGCTGACCCTCAACGCGAGCAGCACGGCCGCTACCGGTACCAGCAACATCACAATTACCGGGACGTCGGGCACCGTGACCGCGACAACGACGCTGCCTCTGACAGTCCACGTCCCAACATTTACGCTTTTTAATTCGGGTGATGTGAATCTCGGGGCCGGGACCTCAGGCTCTAACTACATTTGGGTGTTTGACCAGTTCGGGTTTTCAGGCAACGTTTCGTTTTCTGTCGCCGGGTTGCCAAGCGGTGTGACGGCCACGTTCAACCAAAACCCGACCCCGTACTCTCCTTTGTTGACGCTGACTGCAAGCAGCAGCACCGCGCTTGGATCGAGCACGATCACGGTTACCGGAACAGCCGGCACGATCACAGCGACAACCACTTTCAAGCTCAACGTCCTGGCTCCCAATTTCACTCTGTTGACCAATAGTTCGGAAGCCGTTGGGCAGGGGACCACAGCGAGCGTTTCTGTTCTTGTGAACCCCGAATATGGATTCAATGGGCTCGTGAACCTTGCGGTCTCGGGACTGCCTAGCGGCGTGACGGCATCGTTTGCGCCGAATCCGGCAAACGGGTACACCATGCTGACCTTGACCGCGGCCACTTCCGCTCCGCTGGGGACAAGTACGGTTACCATCACCGGCACATCCGGATCGCTGACGAAGACCACAACGTTTTCTCTTGGGGTGTACGTCCCGACGTTCGCCCTGACAAACAGCGGCCCCGTAAGCCTGGGGCAGGGGTCGTCTGCTTCCACCGCTATTTCGGTCGCTCCAGAATACGGATTCACGGGCAGCGTGAATCTTTCCGTTTTGGGGCTTCCAAGCGGCGTGACCGCTTCGATGTCGCCAAACCCGGTTACGGGAACTGCCCAGCTGACACTCACGGCAAGCAGCACTGCAGCGGTGGGAAACAGCACTTTGACGATCACAGGCGTGTCCGGCACCCAGACGGCAAAGACCACGGTTTCGCTCGCCGTCCTTCAGCCGACCTTTACCTTGACAGGGCCCGGGACGGTCACCGTGGGAGTGGGAAAAACCGTTGTCCCGACTGTGACTGTCAACCCGGAGTATGGATTTACGGGCAGCGTCGCTCTCTCCCTTTCAGGACTGCCCGCCAACGTTGGCACGGCGTTTACGCCGAACCCTACCACCGGAAGCAGTGCGATGACACTGACGGCGAGCAGCAATGCCGTGCCAGGGAACTACACGGTGACCCTTACCGGGACATATGGAACAAAGACCGTCAGTACGTCGTTTCCGCTGGTCATCGTCATGCCCAGTTTCACGCTCTCAAGCAGCGGTTCGGTTCAATTGGGCCAGGGAACATCGAATGCAACGTATGTGTACGTGCAACCCGAGAACGGCTTCACGGGCAACGTTCAATTGGCCGCTTCAGGGCTGCCGGCCGGGGTTACGGCAAGCTTCAATCCGGATCCGGCCACTGGAATAAGCACATTAACGCTGACGGTGAGCAGCTCGACAACCATCGGATCGAGCACCATCACGGTTACGGGCACATCGGGAACACAGACGGCGACGACAACGATTTCCCTCCACGTTGCCGCGCCCACGTTCACGCTGTTTTCGCCTGGCGCGATAACCATCTACCCGGGACAGACGGCCTCAGGCTATGTCTCTGTGAACCCGCTGTATGGCTTCACGGGAAGCGTCACGCTCTCTGTGACCGGGCTGCCTACAGGCGTGACCGCTTCGTTCCCGGTGAATCCGACCAACCAGAGCGTCGCCCTCAATCTCTCGGCGAGCAGCACAGTGGCGGCGGGAACCAGCACTGTGACCATCAAGGGAACGTGGGGGGCGCAGACAGTCACAACCACCTTTTCCCTGTTGGTTTCTGTGCCGAGCTTCACCTTGTCCGCTCCCGCGAGCGCGCAGTTGGCGCCGGGGGGTACTGCCACTGCCTCCATTAACGTGTTTGGGGGGCCGCAATTCGCGGGCCGCGTCAATCTTGCCGTCTCCGGCCTGCCGAGCGGCGTAACAGCGTCCTTGTTGCCGAATCCCACATACGGCTCGAGTACATTGGTGCTTACCGCCGCAAAGTCCGCCGTCGCGGGAACCTCGACTCTGACGGTGACCGGAACCTCAGGGAAACTGACGGCGTCCACGACCATCCAACTTCAGGTTCAACCGGCCGCCTTTGCCCTTTCGGGTCCGTCGAGCATAACCGTTGCGCAGGGCGGCGCGATGACAGCCTACATCTACGTGACGCCGGAATTCGGGTTTACGGGGTCCGTCAATCTTGCAGCAAGCGGTCTGCCCGCAGGCGTGACGGCATCCTGGTCCCCCAATCCAACCACAGGATATTCAACGTTGACCCTGACCGCGAGCAGCACGGCAGCATTTGTGAGCAAGACCGTGACGATCACGGGGACCTCCGGCACAGTCACTGCTTCCACAACTCTCCAGGTTGCGGTTGTTCCACCGGCCTTCACGCTCAGCGTTCCGGCTTCCGTGACCATTGGCCCGGGCACAAGCAGCACGACAAATGTCTACGTTCAATGGCAAAACGGGTTCGGCGGCGACGTCAGTCTTTCCGTTTCCGGCCTGCCGAGCGGCGTGACAGCATCGTTATCGCCCGCTTCCACAAGCTCGTCCAGCGTGCTTATGCTGACCGCCTCGAGCACCGCCAGTCTTGGGCAATACAACGCCCTGATCACCGGGACGTACGGCAACCAGACTTCGTCGGTTCTGCTCAATGTGACCGTATCCGTACCGGGCTTCACGTTATCAACGAATGGGAATGCTCAAGTTGGCCGGGGTAGCTCCACCACGAATTGGATTTATGTCAATCCTCAGAATGGATTCAACGGCAGTGTCCAGCTTTCTGCTGCGGGCCTTCCCAGCGGCGTGAGTGCGTCCTTTCTGCCCAATCCCACCACCGGCAGCAGTGTGATGACGCTGACGGCCTCGAGCACGGCTACTCTGGGAGAGTATAATGCGACGATTGTCGGCACATCCGGCAAGCAAACGGTGTCTTTGCCGATCGCCGTGTCGGTGTATTCGCCATCCTTTACTCTGAACAGCTACCAAGGGCCGATTGTTAGTGTTGGCGGATCGGGCCAGGGGATTGTCTACATCCAGCCTTCGTACGGGTTTACCGGCTCAGTCAATCTGTCCGTGGGGGGACTGCCGAGCGGAACCACCGCATCGTTTCTGCCTAACCCCACGGCGGACCAGAGCACGCTGAGCGTTACTGCGGGCAGCAACGTGACGCCAGGTCAATACAACCTGACGATTGCAGGCGTCTACGGAAAGCAGACCGTCACGTCAATCATGCCGCTGACGATCAACGCACCCAGCTTCACCATGTGGAGCTCAGGCGTGAGTGTCGGTCAAGGCCAGTCCGTCACGACACCCGTATACCTGTACCCTCAAACCGGGTTCAACAAGGCGGTCCAGCTGACAGCCTCCGGGCTGCCCAATGGAGTGACCGCGGCGTTTTCGCCGAACCCAACAACGACCTACAGCTCGCTGACGCTGACCGCATCGAATTCGGCCAGCCCGGGTGAGTACGCCGTCACCATCGCCGGAACAGGCGGCGGACAGACAGTGGCTACGCAGATTGGGGTTACAGTCGGTCCGTCCTCATTCACGCTGTTGGGTCCGCCGTCGGTCAGTCTTGGCCAGGGAAGTTCAACCGTTCAAGGCGTCTCTGTGTACCCGCAATTCGGGTTTACAGGAGCCGTGAAATTCTCGGTGACGGGTCTGCCGAGCGGAGTGGTCGCCTCTTTTTCACCCAACCCCACAACCAGCGGAAGCAGTATGACATTGACGGCAACAAGCTCCGCGGCTGCCGGCCAGTACTATGCCACGATCGTGGGGACATCGGGAACACAGTCCGCCACTTCTCCCTTCGTTTTAACCGTCGCCCCACCCGGGTTCACACTGGGGACCGGCGGCAGCGTAAACCTGGGCCAGGGACAATCGGCAACGACAAACCTTTGGGTTTACCCGGCTTTCGGATTCAGCGGCCAGGTCAGCTTCTCAATCTCAGGATTGCCGAGCGGCGTAACGGCGTCGTTTTCGCCTAACCCATCGCCCACCAGCACTACCCTGACTCTGACTGCAACGGGTACGGCCGCCCCGGGAACCTACGTTGCGACGATTACCGGAACCAGCGGAACGACCAAGACAACGGCTCCCCTCACGATCACGGTCGGAGTCCCTGGTTTTTATCTTTGGGGTCCCGACAGCGTGCAGCTGGGCCAAGGCTCTTCGTCGCAGACTTACGTTTATGTGAACTCGACGTTTGGTACCAGTCCAAGCGTTACTCTGACGGCCTCCGGCCTGCCAAGCGGAATGATGGCTTCGTTTTTGACCAATCCGACTACCTTTAACAGCCTGCTCACGTTGACGGCATCGACCTCCCTCGCGCCGGGTAGCTACACCATCACGGTGACCGGCACCTCGGGCTCGCAGAGTTCGTCTACCCCACTCCAGGTGTTTGTGAATGTTCCCACATTTACGCTCTACGGCTATAGCGCGAGCATTGGGCAGGGAACCTCGGCCACGACCAGCGTCTATGTGAACGCGCAGTACGGATTCACCGGCAGCATTCAGTATGCGATCTCCGGGTTGCCCAGCGGAGTGACCGCTTCCTTCTCGCCAAATCCTTCAACGACCGGCAGCACTTTGACGCTAACGGCATCCACCACCGCCGCCCTGGGCCAATACAACGTGACCGTAACCGGCACTTCAGGTAAACAAACCGCGTCGACGACTTTTCAAGTGACGGTTTATACACCCACGTTCACGTTATCGGGTCTGGGTTCCGTGGTCATGGGACAGGGAACTTCCTCCGCCAGGTATATATATGTGTATCCGCAGTACGGGTTTTCGGGGAGCGTTCAATTTGCCGCCTCCGGTCTGCCCAGCGGCGTCACCGCCTCGTTCTCTCCTAACCCGACAACAAATAGCACCGTGCTGACGCTGACCGCATCCAGCACAGCCACCCTGGGCGATTACAAGTTCATAGTGACTGGGATATCCGGTTCGCAGACTGCGTCCATCATCGGTACGGTGGCTGTCTATGTGCCGACTTTCACCATTTACGGTCCGGGCAGCGTGAATATTGGACAGGGGACCTCAACCACCACATCCGTCTCTGTATCTCCGGAATATGGATTTACCGGAAACGTTCAGTTTGCCGTTTCCGGCCTGCCCACCGGAGTCACCGCATCCTTTTCGCCCAATCCCACGACCAACAGCAGCGTGCTGACGCTGACCGCGTCGAGTACCGCCAGCCTGGGTCAATACACAATCACGGTCACGGGAACGTCGGGCTCACAGAGCGCGTCGACCACCTTTACCCTGGGCGTCTTCGTTCCGACCTTCACGGTTTCCGTCTTTAGCGGCGGCACGATTGGCCAGGGACAAACAACTACTTCAACTATCTATGTAAATCCGGAATATGGATTCACCGGAAACGTTCAGTTTGCAGTCTCGGGCCTGCCCAGCGGAGTGACCGCATCGTTTTCGCCGAATCCCACGACGAATAGCAGCACTCTGACGCTAACGGCGTCCAGCACCGCCGCCGTGGGTCAATACACGATCACGGTCACGGGTACGTCCGGTTCACACACCGCGTCTACGACCTTTACCCTGGGCGTTTATGTGCCTACTTTCACGCTGTATAGCTATTCCAGCGCCCCTCTCACTGCGGGCACGACGGTCCAGACCTACGTCTACATCACGGATGAGTACGGCTTCATTGGCAATGTGCAACTGGCCATCTCGGGACTGCCGAGTGGCGTGACGGCATCGTTTTCGCCCAACCCGGCGACTACCAGCAGCACATTGAGCCTCACTGCAGGAAGTTCGGTGACGGCGGGGCAATACACGCTGACGGTCACCGGCGCTTCAGGCTCGCAGAATGCATCCACAACGTTCGGGCTCACAATCAACTGAGCCGTTGCGCACGAGAACGCTGCTACTTGCAGAATTGAGGGCGGTATGAATTCGAGGTCACTGGCTTCGCGCACGGCCAGGTCGAGCCGGAGCCGAAGCGTTTCAAGCGGGACAGGGGTCTGCCAATCTCCGCGCGTATTCATCGACACATTGAGGACGTACTGCTTTGCGTGTGCACAAAGCGGACGAGCTTGAGGGCCATCGCTTCGCCTGCTCGGGAGTGTCGAAAACCGGAAGGTGGCGCCAGCATCCAAGTCACCGACATTTGATTCGCTAGTTCCTAGCCCGGCGAATCTGAGAAATCATCTCGCATAAATGTCAAGCAGCAAGCAGGTCGAGGACCTGTTGGATGGCATGATCGGCCTTGTGGTAGGCAGTTTCGACTTTGCTGGCAGGCGGCTTGAGAGCTTGGTCGGGGCGGTGATGGAATAGCGAGTTAGCCAGTGGCCCGCAGACGCGCTTGTGAAAGAGGATGAACAGCAGTGCAGCCTTGGAGCCTTTGCCGGAGAGGCGATAGCGGTAACTCGTTCCGATGCGTTCGAGCAGGCCATGGGCTTTCATTTTGCGAAGGTCATAGCGGAGTTGAGTCAGGGTATATGTGTGGGACGACAGAGCGAAGCTGGTGAGGATGGCTTGGTGGATATCGGCGGCGCGCCAGCCATTGAGTTGGGTGCCGCCGTGCAGCAGTACCTCCATGAGTCGCATCATGCGGGTGTCGTGGATTTTGATGCCGGCGATTTTGGTTTTGCCTGAGGTTACCGGCAGAGCCATACGTTGGAACAGCGGAAAGTCGACATGAACGTTAAGCGATTGGGCTTGGAAACCGGCAAATCGATCGGTGACTGCAACCAGTTTGGTGCGCAGGGCGTCCAGGTTCTTCAGTCCCTTGTTCAGGCCTAGATCCTTCATCCGGTTTACGCAGACTTCGACGCGCATGAAGGTACTGAACTTCTCGTACATGCGGCCCACGAGATGGTTGCAGTAGATGCGCATCACGTGATGTCCATGGTTGAGTTTTTCGAGCACGCTGTGCAACTTGCCGCGTAGCCGTTTGGTGATGCGGACACCAAAGATGCGAGCCACTTTGTCGGCGCTGAGGCGAAACAGCCCCATTTCGCAGGACTGCTCGAAGATCTTGTGGATCGGAAAGTGACGCTTGAAGATGAAGTTGCGGCAATATTCGATCTGATTTATCGAATAGTCACGCTTCAGGTTGATGGTCATTCGGTCCTTGTCCGAGAACTTCGGGCCCAGCAGCCAGGTCCAGTAGTTCAAGCGTTTCTCGATCGTGGCCGCGCTTAGCTTATCGGCAGCCGCCTGCAATGCCTTGGGGTCCGAGACCGACAGGAACGCGTTGTCGTCCTTGCGGAACGCCACTCCTTGGCGGCGGAGCTCGATCTCCATGAAGTTGTGGCCGTTGAGGTAGTACGTAGTCTGAAACGGAAGATAGGTGCCGATGCACATAGATAGCGGGCCCATCACCGGATCGCGGATGTAGAAGTAATAGTGCAGGTAGCGCGAGGGGATGCGCCGGATGATGCGGTAGTCCGGATCATCGGTGGGAAACTGGGGCATCCGCGACTGGAAGGTGCTGCCCATTTCCATACTGGTGAAGATGCAGTAGACACCGTGTTGACTGCGCCGCTCCATCCGTTCCAGATGAGGCAGGACGCACTTCTCCTTGCTCACGCCTTTCTCGGCCTTCAGCAGGGGGATTTTGTGGTTGCGGGCGTACGCCTCTACCCATCCTCGATACTCCGGAGTTCGCTTCGCCAGGACCTGCGGCGTAATGGGATATTGACCATGCAAGTCGCGGAAAAAATGCACGATGTGTTCGGGACGGGTGAGCAGGGGCATGTACCCCTGGATGACGATGCGATCGAAACAGTGATATACAAAAACCAGGAAGCGTGCAAAAAGCTTCGCGAAGGTTTCCATCGGTCGCCTCCTCGGATCTTCTGGTCGGACAACCAAAATCATCCGTCCTGGCGACCGGTGGAATCAACCAAATACAGACAAACTCGCTGCGTTGCGATGCTCCCTTGGGATTTCAAGGGCGCAGCCCTTGGCTATACTTAGTCTAAGGCGAGCCAGGTTTGCGACTGGTTCGGGACGATGGCCTGGCTCACCTGCTCAACTACCTGGCCATGAGTCTGCCCATCGCCACAGGAAAATGACGGCCGACGAACAGACCAAGAGCGGTTTTGCAATCCGAAGTAATGATAGGCGCCGTCGATTGAATCTTCGTTGCTAGCTTCCGGCCCACACGGGCAGGGTCCTCCAATATCTCTGGAGGAACTCCCAAGGGAGCCGCCGATTTCGTGTTGGTCAGCGGTGGATGCACCATGTTGACCTTGATGCCATGCGGCTCAAACTCAATCGCCAGGGTCCTCGTCAATGCCTCGATGGCGCCTTTGCTCGATGCATATCCCAGAAGCCCCGGAAAGCCGGTTACGCCTACGCTCGAACTCACATTGTGAATTATGCCTATCCTCTGGGCCTTCATATGGGGCAACACTGCCGAGATCATGTGGAAGTATCCGAAGTAATTCACGTCGAATTCGCTTCGGGCCTCCTCGGGCGTTCTTGCTTCAAAGGGCGCAAAAATCGCCCGACAGGCATTGTTCGCCTGAATCGAGTTAGTGACGTCGCACGAGTAAAAGCGGAAGAGGCCAGGGTTGGATTCTTTAAGGCCCACTATGTTATCGCCGGACAGATCGATTCCCGCCACACGATAACCGTCTTCGAGCAATGACTTGGCCAGATGATACCCGATGCCGTTATTCACCCCGGTAATTAGGACAACCAATGTTCTCATCGATGGCCTTTCACAGACCGACTCTAACCAATCCGGACGGTACGTCTACGGCACTGCGGCTACTGATTCGGTGGCGGGTTCGGCTTGGCGCATTGTTGTGTATTGCTTAGGACCCTGACCGGTGTCCTCCCGTATCGGGTGTTCAGGCGGTGGCTCCACTGGGTTTCCTTTCGCCAAGATGGCAAACACCCGCCCCATCGTATCTTCGGTTCGCACGCCAGGTCTATGCATCCGGTGCACGGCTTTTATGGCCATGGAGGCCAGAAGGAATTCATGGCTGACTTTCTTTTCTGCGGAGAAAACTAGATGAGATTGCATGTTCGCCTCGCTTTTACGAAGATGACCGTGACAGAACTGGATCTGGTCTCGCTGGTGATAACCTACCTCCCTGCCAGTCGCTAAACCTTTCGGATCGCACGCTTAGTACAGGACAACGAGCCTGACGAACGATCTCGTGAGCCTGTGACCAAAAAGGGCTGCCGTAAAACGCTCGATGCGGCTTTAACCCGAGGACAATTAGGTCCTCCTTGTTCCGTTTCGCCAAATCAAGTATCGAGCGAGCGGGTTGGCCAATGATGATCTGGCATTGAACATGTCCGTCATTGCCATCTAAAAGGGTCGCGATCTTCTCCCGAAATTCGCCTAGGAGTTCGGAATGTCCAAAACGCGCAGCCGAACATACATAAAGAACGTCGAGGTCGGTCTGCCACTCATGCAGAATCGTGAATAGATACGGGATCGATGCCAGCGACTCACGCGAAAGGTCCGTCGCAAACAACATTCGTTTGAGCTGAAGTGACGAATTCATCCCGGGAGAAAGCGGACCCACAGTGAGAACCGGGCAGTGTACCCAACGAAAGATTTCGTGTGCCACGGACCCCTTCAAGAGTCTCTGAAGCCCGGTGCGACCGTGCGTTCCAACCACCAGTAGATCAATGCGTTGTTTCTCTACGAAGTCCCCGATGATGTCCGAAACCTCACCGCGCTCAACCCAACGCTGGCATTCAATTTTATCGAGCTGATGATTGCGCCGGATGCCGATCGTAAGATCCTCACAATCGCGATCGTAAGCGTCCTGAAGCTGTGGCATTGCTTCCAGAGTGAATGCGAACTCTGAGGGCCGAATAAGATGAAGAAGATGCAACGTTGCCCCGAAATGGTTTGCGACAGCCAGGCCATGTTGCAAGGCACGCTCGGAGCACTCGGTAAAGTCAGTGGCAACCGCAACATTGTGAACGCTAACAGGCGCACACGACTGAACAGCTACTACGGAACCTTCTTGCGTTGGCATCTCAGCTTCCCTTCGGTGTGGGAACACCCGATCTCGTGATCTCCTTCATGTCCTCCTGATGATGAACACGGTCTTATCGTCGATTTCGTCAGCATGGCCTGCCTGCCGCAGTTTTTCGTCGCGATTTATCGCGAAAGCGAGAATTGCATCGCAGAGAACTTTTGCCGGCTGATGCTCTTTGGAAGCAATGACACCTTCGATATCACGTCTCTGAGATTCGTCGCACCCGTCGAAGACGCCATCGGTGTAGAGGAACAAGATGTCTCCCCGGCCCATGAGCGTGATCTCGGCCATATCGGATGAATTCATCTGGTTCTTTCGCAGCTTAACCGGGATGTATTTGTTCCGGTCGGGATGGTCCTCGGGAATTTCGAGTCCGAGCGCAAGGAATTGGGCGATTCGAGCCTTTCCGATTCCCATGAACCGTTTGTACTTAGCCGAGAATACAAGCGGGGCTGGATGGCCGAAGTTCACGAAGCGGAACTGGCCACCCGGCCGAATCTCTCCATAAAGCATAGTGGCAATCTCGCGCGAGTTGCCCTCGAGTACCCTTCCCAACGCATTGCGTGCGGTGGCTGAGTGAGCAAGTCTCAGATTGAGTTCCTCGAAAAGCACGGGGGTGACTGCCCCGCTCCGGTCGAGCTCCGAAAGCATAAACGCGTGCAATGTGTCATGGACCGTGGAGGCGATTTTGGCGGCGATTATTCCGTGTCCCTGGGCGTCCACGACGAGAACACCCGCGGTTGTGTCGAGCTCACGCAGATTTTGGGCGATTCGCAATTGCTCCGAACTCTTTGCCCTTCGGTACTCGAGCGCGTCGGCCATGGTGTAGCCCGGTTGAGACACGATCCACCGCGCGTGTACATCTACCTCGCTTTGCGGCTTCGCCCCTTTGGCGAGAGGTTGCAGATAATCGACCGCTAATCTTTTCGCGCGTGCAATGCGTGCGTCGATGTTATAGCGTTGCTGGAAGTTGATGTATTCGAAAGCGTCGCCACCAACCGCTTCGGCGGGAACAGTATCGCCGTGCATTTCGATGCCGGCGAGTTGTGGAATGGCGCCTTCGACCGGCATCAATCTCTTACGAAGGTATTCGTCTATAGCTCTAGGCTGCACCGTCTCGACGAGTTCAGACGTTGGCACGTTGAATCCCCTTTCTAGCGAAGTTTGCCCCCATTCGCGATAAATAATCAGCGCAGGCCCAGTTTGCTTAGATCGGGTGAAGTGTGCCTTCCGTCTCTAGCCTCAGCGGCAGTCTTTGTGGGGTTCGCTGCGGGATTCATGATGCAAGCGGATGGATGCTCGCGCTGATGACGCCGAACGGCTTTGGCAACCTCTTCTTGAGAAAGCCGGTAGTGGTTCTCACTGTGCAGGACATCACTGTTGAATGAATTCGATGTTGCAGGCGCTTTCATAGACCCTCTCCAACGTGGGACAGAATCCCAGTGTCAGCGATTTGCGGATACGCTGGTCGCAGTTGGAAACCGGTATTGCGGAGGGAATCGCGAGGGTTCGGCACCACGTGGGCCGGTTGTGCTACGGCCGGCCAATCGGGAATCGGCTCGGTTGACCATAGCGAATACGCAGCAACGTTGACAGTTCCTAGTATACTCCGCTTTGAAAGCCAATGAACGATACTAATCGGTCCTGAAGGTCAGTGTAAGTTAATAAGTGATCTACAGCACATCGGGCCAAGTTACTTGAAGCTTTGTGAGGATGATGCATCAACCTTTCCGGAAAACTCGGGATACCTCCCGATGGAGATGACAATATGACTGCCCTGACAAAATGGCAACCTTTCAGCGAACTCACTTCTTTGCAGGGACGGATCAATCGATTGTTTAACGATTTCTTCCCGGAGTTTGACCTGCTCGAGCCAGCCTCTTTGACTGCGTCTGCATTCATGCCAGTAACGGATCTCTTCGAAGAGAGCGATCGTGTCATGCTGGAGATGGAGATTCCTGGGCTCCGCCCAGAAGACTTCAACCTGACACTTGGGGACAACCGGCTGACGATCAGCGGCCAGCGAAAGGTGGAAGAGGAAAAGAAAGAGGGTCAATACCGCAGGGCGGAGCGCTCGTACGGCAGTTTTCTACGATCATTTACTCTGCCATCATCAGTGGACCCTGCCAGCATAAAGGCCAGCTACGAAAACGGCATTCTGTATGTGACCATTATGAAGAAGGCCGATGCGCGGCCTCGGCACATCAAGGTCACAGGAGAGTCGAAGCAACTGTCCGCCCTTGACAGGGAAGTATCGGGGGTCACTCGCCCCCAATCGCGGCGGGCGCGATGGAGAGGCTGGATGCGCGACGTTCAGTCGGACGATAGGATGTTCGGGACCGGAATGCAATCCCACGGCAAAGTTGCACTGCGGCTCGGAAAGCGAATATCGAAGAACTTCTCTGATCCCAGCCATTCGATCGCTGTGCGCTGTCTTTGTATCACCTCAATGTCTCGGCACTCTCCCGGAGATTCGCAGAACTCAAGCGTTACGCCCCCACCAGCCAACTCTTTCGATGCCGCGAGTTCACTTGGAAATCCATCGATGCCGAGCCACTTGCTGAAACCCTCGCTAAACAAATTGATCCAGTACAGACCCGGAATACCGGAATCTAGCGTGAGACCCTGATAGCTCAAAACTGGCTCTCGGGTGTTTTTGGCTTTCATGTCAACCTCCGTCGTCAGGAAGCCGAAGTCCGCATACGAAGCCCTGAACATCTCACAGACACACTCCTGAACCGTTCGGATTCCCACTCGGTCAACCCACTTGCCTTTAAAGCGACCCACCCAATAATTGGTGAACAATGGTGAGGGAAACCGCGCTGTGGGAGGATGTGTCCGGTTATAGATTTCGCCGCTGAACTGGATTGGCTTTCCCTTGCGGTAGAAAAAGTCGCCGTGCGGCCTTACACACTTCCGCCGGGCTGAACGGTGTCAAAGCCCTTGCCATTACTGGCCGAAACGCACTTTCAGTGCTTGGCCGGTTCCAATTCCCGATCGAGCAAAGATCGAAGCGATTGGGCGGCTATGATCGGAGCGGGCGCTTGGAGGGCGAGGAGGTCTTCTGCCTCGAACCCAACCGGGTTGTGGATCCGCTGCAAGACTATTTCAATTCGGGGCGCGGATTTATGGGAGGCGGCCTGTTTTCCGAGCAGGATCCGAACCGCAATCCACTCAACATCGATCTGGAATTGAATGAGTGGGAGTCGCTACCGCCCGGATCGTATCGCCTGAGCATTGTCGGCAACCGGTTAAGCCCGGGCAAACCATTCAACCTGTCGCGCAGTGTAGACGGTGACATCGCGTTGCGGTCGAATGCGGTTGAGTTTCAGGTTGTGCCGGCCGATCCCGACTGGCAGGCTTCGCAACTGTCAAGCGCAACCATGATTCTCGATTCGCCGAATGCCAGCGAGGACGAGAAGAAACACGCGGCGCGCGTGCTGCGATTTCTGGGTTCTGAGGCAAGCACGCGCGAGCTGGCGCGCCGCTATTCGTCCAGCGACAGCCAGTTTGGTTGGGACTTCAAGTTTGGCCTCTACGGGTCGCCGCATCGAGCCCTGGCGATTCAGGCGATGAAGGCGGAACTGGCCGATCCGCAGCATCCGGTGACAAATGATTATGTGTCAAACCTCGTAACGCTCGAAATGCAATCGGACCCGAAGCTTCGGCTGCCAGCCTACGACCCCAATGACAAGGAAGCGTGGAGCCGCGCACGCGACGCGCATGATGCAGAGTTCGAGCGTCGCGTAAAAGAGTATCTGCAGCAGGCCACGACCACGGGAAAAGACCCAGCAGCCCAGGCCGCCACGGCGAGCGAGATCCTGCAGTTGGATGTACCGCTCAGCCCCACCGCCAAAGCGGGCTGGCGCCAGGTACTGCTGTCGAACTGGGCCACCCTGTCTGTCCAAAAGCAGAACGAACTGATCGAGTATCGTTGGGCAGACGTGGACGGCGGCCCGGAGTGGTTGCCGGTCCTGGAACAGATCGTCGCCGGTCCTGCGAGTCATGTCCGTGCACTGAACGAGCCGAATCGGGAGGAGGCGCTCCTCCGCATTTACCAGATCGCGCCCGAGCAGGGACGACACCTGATGATGGAAGAGATTGCCCATCCTCACGGAGACATCGGAATCGGCGTGCTGAGGCAACTGTCTGAACGAGAGCTGCCCCAGTTCGAAAGAGCATGGCTGGCGAAGATCCACCAGGGTGGCGCCGCTGACGTCGTCTTTCAGCTCGTGGATCGCTATGCCAGTGCGCGTGCCTTGCCTGAAGTCACTTCGATCTACGAATCGCAACCCGGCGGGTGGGCGTGCATTCCGCAAACGGCTATGCTTCGCTACTTTCTGCGCGTCAATACCGATAACGGTTTAAAACAGCTTTCTGCCGCGCTGGCGCGGCGCAGCAATACCGGCTGCTATCGGACACAACTCGGCGAGCTGAAGGACTACGTCCGCACCCCCAAGTTAGAAAAGCTGGCCATTGCGGCGCTCGACGACCGTGAGCCCGCTGTGGCGCGCGACGCCGCCGTGGCGCTCGGAAAATATGGATCGCCCGCGGCCGAGAGCGCCTTGTGGGCGCGCCTGGAGAAATTTCATCAGCAGTGGAAGGATAAGCCTGACAGCATGCTTCATCCCCAGCCGAACGCCATTGTTTATGCCGATGCGAGCGGATTAGAGCAGGCCCTGGTGCAGGCCATTTCGCAAGCTCAGGCCTGGTTTGCCGATGGCGCGGCGCTTCGGCGCCTGAAGGAGCTGTCGACCCCGGCCATGCAGGCAGAGCTTGACCGTGCGTTGGAAGCCCTGGAGGCCGGCGAATTCGCTCTCGACCTGAGCTGGTGGCCAGAGGATGAGCCGAGATTCACAATCGGCTGGTATTCGGGAAAAGGGATGGCGAGTTTCGAGGACAAACTCGCGCAGTTTCCGTCCGGATCGCATTTCCGGCTGATCACCAGCAATGCGCAGCGGGAGGCTCACCAGGCGGAGTTTGCCGAGGTTGAGAAGTCGGCCTCGGCCAATGGGCAAGCGATCACAATATTGGCGCCCAGGTAGTACCGGATTGGCGGCGAATTACCGCTTCCACTCCCGCCGCACGATTAGCGCTACAGACAGAACATCGCCGCTATCATGGTCCAGCGACTGCAACCTTATTGGATCCGGCGGGCGGGATGATCCCCGCCCTGGTGCAGCACCAGGCCGGTTGCTTTCCCCTGGCTGTCGGTTTGAAAGGTGATTTGCGCGTCAATGACCTTCAGGAAGAAGTCGTGATCGCTTTCCGGAAAGACCTCGATCTTCTCCTGTCCGGTGGCCTGCGTAAACAGGTGATCTCCCTCGCGAGTCACCGTGAGAATGAAATTGGGCCCGAGTTCATACGAGCCGATGTAGTTGTCCAGAATCTTGGGGTCGATGGCCACTTCCTTGTGTTCCTTTTGAGGCGGCGGCCCGGTCTCGCTGCGCTTGGCCGTCTGGTCATGCCCGTTCTGATGGAGAACCACGTCCGTCACTTTGCCCTGGCTGTCAGTTTCGAAAGTCAGCTGCGCATCCACCACCTTCAGGAAGAAGTCCTTCTCGGTTTCGGCGAAGACCGGGAACTTCGGCTGTCCGGTTAATTGGGTGGACAACTGATCGCCATCCAGCGACATGGTGATAAAGATTCCCGGCGCCAGTTCATAGTAGCCAACATACTTCGCCAGGATTTCATGCGGTATCTTGATCTCCTTGTGCTCCGACTGCAGAACCACCTTCTCGCCATGGAAGACGCCGGCCAGTTTTCCCGCAATGTCTCCCGGTGCCCCGCCATTCAGATTGCCGAGCACGATGACCGTGAGCTTGTCATCCGGGTAGTAGGCCATCTCGGTGTTGAATCCCTCGATGCCGCCGCCGTGCTCATACTGCAGATGCCCTTTCGTCGTAGTGATCATCATTCCGCAGCCGTAGTTCTCCTTGTAGGGCGTGGTCATTTTCTTCAGCGATGCCGCGGAAAGAACCTTGCCGCCATATAGAGCCTGTTCCCAGAGGAGCAGGTCGTGGGTGGTTGAATACAGCGCTCCCGCGGAGAACGGTATAGTCATGTCAATATAGCCGGAGTTAACCGGGCCATTCGGGCTCGGCGAGTAGCCGGTGGCGCGATGAGGAATGATTAGCGAGTTCGAATCGTATCCCGAGTCCTTCATTCCCAGTGGCTTGAAGATGTTCGCCGTCACGAAGTCCGCGTAGGTCTGTCCGCTGATCTTTTCAAGCAGGTATCCGAGAAGCACATAACCGGAGTTACTGTAATTCCATTTTTCGCCCGGCTGGAATTCGAGCGGCTTGTCGCGAAAACGGTCCACCAGGGCCTTCGGCGTTGTCGGCGTGGCTTCGCTGGTGCGGTAGTCGGGGAACGAAGTGAAGCTCGGAATGCCCGACGTGTGGGTCAACAGGTTGTAGATCGTGATCTTGTCCCAGGCGGCCGGCGCATCGGGCATGTATTTCTTCACGTAGTCGTCGGTGTTGAGCTTTCCGCGTTCCTCCAGTAAGAGGATCGAAGCCGCCGTAAACTGCTTGGTCATCGACCCGATCCTGAACTTGGTCAGCGAATCGTCGGGAATGTTCCATTCCAGATTCGCGTTCCCATAGCCCTTTTCAAAAACAATCTTGTCACCTTGCGCGACGAGAACCGAACCCATGAACTGGTGGTTATCGGAGTACGAGCGGGCGATTTGATCCATGCGGTCCACCAGCGTCTGGGCAAAGGTGTGAGAAGACGCCCCGGCGCCGAGCAGAAACATTGATGCTACCGCTACCAAGATTCGATTTGCACGAAGTGGGCAATCAATGCGGAATCGAGGCATCGACGAAATGCGGATTCCGTATGCATCCAGGACAGCGGCGATGGAGCCTCGGACGGTCGAATTCATGCAAAACCTGCCTTTCCGATCGTGCGGCTCAATGATGATCGTTCAATCATTCGAGACCACAATGGCGATGATTTCTCTTCCGGGTAGCCGGTCCCATCCTACTCGCGAGGGGCGGGCTCATCCAAACACAAACCTTTGCCCGTTAACGGCTGGTTCAATGCCTGATTGGTCAATTCTTTGCATGAATCGGCCGAACTCCGCGGTTGCTAGTTCCTGGCGAAATAGCCATGGCTTTCGAGAAACTTGCTGATCGCCGCCCAATCGCCGGCATCCTCTCCACTGCCGGTGTGAGCCAATCCGAATGTCGAGCCGGTGGGGAACTGCAGCAGCTTCTGTTCGAGAGACTTCAAATCCGGACATCGATACTGGTTGATCGCGTAACGAAACGGTTCTGTCGGCATGAGATAGTCGATTCGGCTTTCAGGCGGAAATACAGGATCCTGCACACGACCGTAAATGGAGTACGTGCCGGGCGCAGGCCCCACGCTTAACGAACTTCCGCAATTGAATGTACAGGCGAGTCCTTCGGTCGTCTTATCGCCGATCAATTTTGACAGGTTGCTCACGTCTCCAGGCGAGAGTATCCACCCCTGCGCACTTTTGTAGGCCTCGAGCAACCGGGAATCGAGATTGTAAAGCTGCCACTCATCCTGCGCGCCGGGTTGACTATGAATTCGCTGTTCCGCTCCGCTCTCAACATACTTCTTATGCCAGCGTGAAAGCTGCTCCCACACCACGGGCTTCATGGCGGCGCTTCCAAATCTCCCCAGATACTCCGCCGCGTCGGCAGCCATCTGGGTCCCATCTTCAAGCTGTTTTGCTGCCAGAGCATCGAGAACCGGGCTTGCCTGGAAAAATCCGAGGCTCGGAAAGAATTCTCCGCGCGGGCAATAAGGAGCACGCGCCTTTTCCAGTACGTGCTCCAGCCGAGGCCGCGCGTCATCCGCCGAAACCTTCAGCAGATAGGCCAGTACGGGGATCTGGAGCTGGCAGGGCCAGTCGGCCAGATGTTGATCGATAAACGGAAGGGCGACGGGAAGTACGGCACCCGTTGTGTAGCGATGCAGCAGCGTCGCCGCGCGCATCAGTTCCTCCGGGTCGCTGAGCGCCACGAAATTCGCAGCGATCTGCTGCTCCTGGGCGGGGAGCGACTCGTCAGGAAGCCTGAGAAACAGCGATGAGAAGCGTGGCGCCGGCCGAACGACCTCCTGGCGCGCAAATGCGGTTGCCTCGGGCGGGTCGAGTTCAAGCCAGCGCAGCAGTGCATGGCCGTCGCCCGCCTCGGCTTTGCGGCGTACCACGGGCAACATCAGCGGCGATCGCAAATGGTGCCAGTCGGTATCGAGTAGTGCTGCCTGTGCTTCCGGTGAGAGGCGATCGAAGTTCGCCGCGGCCACGGCAATGACCTGAGGTGAATAGGGATCGCGCAGGTCGTAAGCCGATCCCGGTACGATCCAGTAGCCATACATCGGGTTCCTGAGCACGGTTTCAAGCGATGGAATCAATGCCTCCGGAGTCTTTTTCGAGAGTGAGGCAAAAAGCGTGTCGCGCACATCATTCACAACTTTAGGTGGCACGGCCGATCGTGGACTCAACTTCTGTTGACCTCGGCTGAGCAGTTTCGCGTATGCCGCAAAGAAGGCAGGGCGGACAACGACATCTGGGTCTACCAGCAGACGGCGCATCTCCGCCTCAATGACGTCCTTGTTCGAATTGATCTCCAGGCAGTGTCTAATATCGATGCCCCGGCCAAGAAGCCCGACCAGCGCGACCGAAGCTTCCGGGGTGCCCAGGTTGCACAACGCCTCCTGCTCTTGCTGGTATTTCAGATACTCCGGCGATGGCGGGTTGGTGTAGGCCGGTGGTTGGGATGTCCACGCAGAGACGCCGTGCTCAATAACGGTCTTTTTCCATTCTTCTCCTGCTGGAATGATATCCACGACGATCTCCGCTGTCTTGCTCACGAAACTGTGCTTTACCGCGGAATCCGGTGGATTTCTGATCTGGTTGGTTTCGTCATCCACACCCACCGTCAGCGACAATCGCGCTGTGTACTTCCCTGGCGCATCGAAACGGAATCTGCTGGTCAGCGTATAGGAGTACTTTTTCGGCTCCATCGTGAGATCGGAGCTCTTGACCTCGTAGGTGGGGCCGCTCATTGCGCCGCAGCCATGCCAGCCGATGTCTGTCCACCCGCCGCCGGGGAGGACATCGAAGGACCATTGGGTCACGTATCGGCACTGCGGATATCCGAAGCAACTCTCCCAAAACATCTTGCATGGCTCGATGTATCGGTTTGGCGTGCTGCTGGAGATGAGGACTTCGAGTGGGATCACTTCGCCGAGCTGGAAGCGGTTCGATCCCGTGGCAGAGCGGAGCTCAAGCTTCAAGTTAGTGGGTTCCTGCGCGGGCGAGTCCTGGGCGAACAGTGGAGAGCAACAGGCGAAAGTGGCGAGAATCAGCGCAATGATGCGGGTGCGGACCATTCGATGCTCCTCGAAGGCGAAGCACATGGAATCTACAGCGTTGACGTGGCCCAAATCAATTTCGGGGTCAGTTCCTGATGCTTTAGACACCGAAGGCAGGTTTCGGGTAGGTTGTGACGCACGATTCATCAAATTCCGAGAGTTGTGGAACGCATACGTTAATTGACGTTGGACCCACGGAACCTTTCGCTCGCGCCCGCCTTCACCCGCATGACTGTGGCACCTGTGAAAGCGCCACAATCCTGGTGCGCATACGTCCGTTCGCCGCTAGTATGAGAGCCATGCTGAGGCGAATATTCGTCGGTGCCATCGATACTCACCCTTCTGGCTCGCATGGGGTTTCCATCAGCCGGTGATACAACCAACCAGGAGTAAAGCAATGCCGGTCCGCTCAAAATTGCTCCTCGCGACAGCACTGATCGCAGGTTCGCTGGCCGCCCATGTAGTGGTGAGTGCACAGGAACTCACGATTCGCTGCGACCCCCCTGCCGGCTCCCTGGGGCAACTGACTCAACCCCAGAGAGACGCGTTTATGAAGTCGCAGGATACGTTCATAGCCGGCCACTATGCCGATGCGCTGGGAGAAATGCGCAGTTTGTTGTTACAGCTGCCGCAGAACACTCCGGCACAAAAGGCGATGACGGAGAGAACGGCGGAGGCGGCGCTCGAAGCGGGAGAACGAACCTATGCGATTTCGCTCCTGAAGCCCATCGAACAACTCGATGGCGCCGACTGTCCGGCGAGAACGCTTCTGGCGCGCGCCTATGCGGAGGGTGGGCAATCTGCCGAGCGCGATGCTGAGATCAGCGCTCTAACTCAACTTCACCAGCAGGCTCCCAAATCCCCTGCCGGAAAGCTCGACGTCTTCCTTCTCGAGCAGCATAGCCTGACGGGCGGAGCGATGGTCCGGATCTGGCATGCTCTGCGGACGGGGGGCCCACACAACACTTATTTGTTTTCGGAGATTCTCGACTCTTCCGGTGGCATGATCCTCCGCATCGAGCTCGACAGCGACAATGCTGACCAGGTGGACTTCAGGCAGACTCATCCCGAACTGGCAGCCAAGGGCGATCGACGGTATTCCCTCGATGGGTTCGCTCCAAATCGGACTTCGACCGAAGGCACGATGGATCACGCGCTCATCCAGTTCTTCGACGGCAAGCCGAGCTATGACGCTGTGCGGGAACGCATTCTGGCCATCGCGGAGCGCAGCGCAAACCTTTTGCATGGAAAAACGGTGAAGGAGTGGGATCCGCATGAGGCTATCCGGCAGAAGGCTGATGCAGGCAATACCGAGTCGGCTTTTGATTACGCAATTCAATTGCTGCGCGGCGACGGTGCGGACGTGGAGGTGATCGAGCGCTACGCGGAGAAGGGCCCGCCCGATGCGGCGCACCAGTCCGACATAGCCGCGGCTTATGAGCGCGCGTCGTTTCTCGATGATGCGACACGGCGCCAGTATGCGATGAAGTGGTGGACGGCTGTCGGCGGCTCGCGAGGGTACTATCAGCTCGCGCAAATGTATTACGGCAAATCCGACGGCACGGTCGCGACGGAGGACGAAAAGCAGGCGGTCGCGTTCTGGCAGAAATCTGTGACCGGTGGCGACGAACGCTGGGCGCGCCTGTCTCGCATGAAGCTGGGCTATTGTGTTGTGAAAGGCTGGTCCAGCGGAAGCAAGGCCGACGATGCGGCCTGGGCGCACGAGCTTGCCATGGAGATGCTGGGTAAAGAGTATTACGAGGTCGCCGGTGAGTACTCCTATGGCCGCGAGCTCCAACACAACCAGGCGACCCACCTGCACCTGGTAGAGCGAGCCGCAATCTACAACATCGATAATGCGCAGGGCACGCTGGCCCGCGAGATCATCCAGGGCAACTGGAAACAGCGCGATGACTTGGACGCCTACGCGTGGCTAAAGCTGCAGGCCCTTAAGCAGGACGTGGGCGGGGAGCAGGAAGTGCAGGTCGCAGGGGAGAATCCCGATCTGAAACCGAAAATCGAGACCCGCTATGCGCAGCTCTTACATACGCGCGAGCAGAGCGGCGCATTTTATCCGCAGGATGATTCGCTCCGAACAGCGGAAATCGCCGACCTCGAGCCGCATGCCCGCGAGCAGGATCCAGAGGCGGAGTTCCGGCTGGCAACGCTGCTCGAGAAACGCGGCGGCGGGGCAGATCTTGCGCGCGCCATCGGGCTTTATCACGACCTGTGGGCAATGGCCGGCCAGCAGGTCCGCCTCACATGGGGACGCGCGTTGATGTACGGAAACGGCGGCACAGCGCGCGACGACATTGGCGCGGAGAAATGGCTATGGGACGCTGCGAACGCCGGATCGAAGCAGGCCTGCGGCCTGCTCGCAGTCATTTACGGAGAGGGCAGGGGCTTCAAGGCAGACCAGGTTGCGGCAGAGGCGTGGCGCGAATTGGCGGGCCAAACAGCGTTGGTCGGATCCTTGACGGATGATCAGAGGGCCGCAGTCACCGCCCATGTGCTGGATTGGAAACAGAAACATCCAGAATGGTAAAGGCTTGGTCGGAAGAAACGGGGGGTTCGCTTGCGAACGGAGTTATTCTCATTCCGCTGCCCAGAGTGCGGCGAAAGTCGGTATTAGGTTTGATGCGATTGATGACCACAATCCCATCCGCCCGAAACGCGGCAGCACTGACGACGCCCTTCCGCCCGCCCGGAGCCGTACCGATCTTATTCACCTTGTTCATTCCGGCCGGGCGAACCGTTCCAGGTTGTCCATCCCTTGCCGGATCGCAAGCGCTGACTGCCCCATCTGTGTGTGGATAGGGTGTGATTCAAGGAATCAACGTCCGGGAAGGAACCTCTTGGACTACCTTTTGGGCGCACCGCTCCGCCAACCCGATTTCAGTCGGAGAGGTGACTACTGCCAACATCCAACGATACGTGTCATTGCTCTACGCCGCCCAATCCATTTGGGAAGAGCAGTTGTCGCGGTCCTTTGCCAGTGCAATATGTCTTCAGGCGCGACATGAAGATTGCCGGAATAGGCACCTTGCGGCCTTTCTTTGCTTGCCCAGATCGCTTTCCTTTCAAACGGAAATTCCGATCCGGTTTTGGGCAGATATGCAGCACGTTGATGTCGAATTTGAGATCACGGACCTCGCAGTGAGCAACTTCCATTTCGCGAGCCATACTGTGAAGAAAGAATTTGAAGATTAGTTCATCTTTCTTGGGCCTGAACTCCGAGAGAAAACCCAGCCGGAATTCGTATGTCTCAGGCGTGCGAGGTGCAAGTCCGTACCCAGACTTGCCTTGCCGATCGTCGCAGTCCGCAAGGTACTCAGAGATTGCAGTACTCACGGTCTTCCGGTCTACGATCGAATTCGGAACCGGTTTGTTTTTCTTGACCTCGCTCTCTGTTGTTTCTCCGGGCGGCAGTTGAGCTTGCTTGCTGTTTTGACCTCGCATTCTGCAGAACCTTGAGCCGGATTCTGAACTCGGCTGGTGTCCTTGACTTCGCCTCCCGCGGCGACGTAGGCGAGTGCGGCGCGTTTCAGGTTAGCCAGGCGCAATGCATGTTCCGGATCGCGCCCGACAGGGTCCATCTGTTTCTTCCTGCCGTCGTACCAGCTGACATAACGGCCCGTCCGAGAAATGGGAGGAGTCCTCATCGACGGGACAGAATACCCACTTCTTTCCGATCTTGATGCCTTCGTAAAGAACTACTGACTTGTTTGCCAAGCCCATGCCTCTTCCTGTGGTTTGAGGGAAGCGAAGATGGGCTGGAATGAATGTCTGCCAGCGCGTGCCTACAGCTGCCAGCAGAAGCCAACTTGTAGTAAAAAGTAGTAAAAAAACAGCGAAGCGGACCAACATGGTCCGCCGTAAGCCATTGATTTTAAATTAGTTCAAAGGATTTTGGTGCCGAAGAAGGGACTCGAACCCCCACACCCTTGCGAGTACATGGACCTGAACCATGCGCGTCTGCCAATTCCGCCACTTCGGCACGGGATACGGGCCAGGTGAGAAATGCCTGACCGGCAGTATCTTTGAGTCTCGCAAATGGAGCGGGACGTGTCAAATGCGCGGGACCGTTCACAGGATTGGGGTTAGCGGCCTGGGCTGTCGGGCGTTTTCACGCCGCCGCGCAGCATTTCTACCGATTTTGCGCGCCGGTTGGCGCGGGTTTCCTCGCGCTTGGCCTCGGTGATCCAGCGGACGTACTCCTTCTTGTGCGTGTAGCTGAGCTTGTCGAAGGCCGCCCACACCTTTTCCTTCTTCAAGAGCTTTTCGAAGTCGGGCGGGACGTCCACCGTGCGCTCGGCTTCATCCTTTTCGATGGTCACCTCGACCATGTCGCCGGGGCCTTTGCCAATCTGCTCGCGCACCGATTTCAGTATTCCCAGCATGTGCTGGGGAGCGCCGTACTTGACCAGCGAGCCCGAGTAGGGCACTCCATCGAAGGTGGCCCTCACGGGCACGCGCCCTTTGGCGCCGAACTCCTTTTCCACATCGAAGGGGAAGTAGATGCATGCGCCGCCGCTGCCGACGGTCGCAGATTCGATTCGGGCCTTGAACTTGTAGGTCTTCATAAGGCAGGGAACGAGGGAACAAGGGACCGAGGGAACGAGGGAACGAGGGAACAAGGGAACAAGGGAACAAGGGAACAAGGGAACAAGGGAACAAGGGAACAAGGGAACAAGGGAACAAGGGAACAAGGGAACAAGGGAACAAGGGAACAAGGAAAAACTATCAAGCGCGGCAACAAGAAAGGAAGAGAAAAGTCAAGACGCCTCGCAGAATCGTTGCCTTCTCGTTGCCTTCTCTCTCCCTTGGTCCCTTGGTCCCTCGGTCCCTTGTTCCCTCGGTCCCTTGTTCCCTGTTTCTCTACACCAGCTTCGCGTCCAGCGTGATCTCGGTGTTGTTGGCGAAAAGCTTGGAAATGGGACAGCCGGCCTTGGCGTTGGCGGCCGCCTTGTCGAAGGCTTCCTTGCCGGCGCCGGGAACCTTGGCCGTGGTGGTCAATGCGATCTTGGTAACCGAGAAGCCATCGCCGACCTTGGCCAGGGTGACCGCAGCATGGGTTTCAATCTTCTCCGGGGTCAGGCCGGCGCCGCCCAGTTGCGCGCCCAGCGCCATGGAGAAGCAGCTCGCGTGGGCCGCGGCGATGAGTTCCTCGGGGGTGGTGCCGCTGGTGGCGCCTTCAAACCGCGTGGCGAACGAGTAGTTGGCATTGTTCAGCACGCCGGTCGCCGTGGAAATGGTGCCCTTGCCTTCCTTGAGTGAACCAGTCCAAACCGCACTTGCCTTGCTTGCCATTCAATTCCTCCTTTGGGGGTGAAGAGATCGTGGATCGCGGTGTGTTGCGGCGTCTCCCCGGGGTTTCGATGGGTTGGCGCAAACTGCGAACGACAGGCTTGATGCTTCGAGAACCTGCCGGGATGCAGCCCGGCAGACGAGCCCTCTCACTCATGCTAATCTCTCACCCATGCTTCCTCATCGCCCCCGCGCGCTCGATCCCGACTTTAGCGGTGAGAATCAGCAGGCGGAGAGCGCCGCCGTCCCACAACGTGAGCCGGAGCGCGCCGATTCGTCCGCTGCCAGCCATCATTCGCAGATTTGCCCCACCTGCGGGCATCGTCTCACCGGGCATCACTGCAAGCTGGTGTGTACGGAGTGCGGCTATTACATGAGCTGCGCGGATTATTACTGAAGCAGGGAACGAGGGAACAAGGGAACAAGGGAACAAGGGAATCTGCTAAAGCAGGGACGAACCAAAGAAACAACTGAATTTGCGGACGGCTGCTCCATCCATAACCCGACACTCCGGCCCGCCTGCGTAGCGTAATATTTTCTGCGAACGCCGAGGAGGCTCATGGATCGCCGTCAATTCGCTCAGGCTTTAGCCGCATCCGCATTTGCGGCCGCTTCTCCCGCTGTTCCTGGCGTGGCTCACGCCGACTCTGCTTCCGGCTCAAGCTCGCCCTTTCCGCTTTCGGTCATGCTATGGACGGTATTCACTCATTTGCCGTTCGAAGACCGTCTGGCCAAGGTGGCCGAGGCGGGGTATACGAATGTCGAGCTGGTGGGCGAATACGCCAAATGGGCTCCCGCCGACTTCGAGCTGGCCAACGCCGCGCGGCACAAGCTGGGAATCCATTTCGATGCGACCGCAGGGTTGAAGAACGGCATAGGCAATCCGATGCAGAGCAATGCACTGGTGGAGGAATTGCGCCAGGCCCTGGTTCCCATGGAGGCGCTGGGCTGCCCCGCCATGATTGTGCTCTCCGGCAACATGGTTCAGGGTCTTTCGAGGATACAACAGCACCTGAGTTGCGTTGAGACGCTCAAGAAAGCGGTGTCGGTGATCGAAGGCAAGCAGATCGACGGCCAGCCGGTGCGCCTGCTGCTGGAGTGCATCGACCAGGAAGAGAATCCGCGCTACTACCTGAAATCGGCGGCCGAAGGGATGGAGATCGTGCACACCGTGAACCATCCCCAGGTGCAGTTCCTTTACGACCTGTTTCACGAGCAGATCTTTGAAGGCAATCTCATCGAGAAGCTGCAAAACAACATCGATATCATCGGCTTGATTCACATTGCCGACGTGCCGGGCCGGCACGAGCCCGGGACCGGCGAGATCAACTACTCCAACATCTACAAGAAGCTGACGCAGCTCAGCTACAAACACATGGTGGCGATGGAATTCAAGCCGACCGGCGATGAGGTGGCGGCGTTGCGGGCGGCGAGGGAGATGGTGGCAAAGGCGACCGGAGCTTGAGGTATGGGGCGGCAGGCATCTCCCGGGAATCTGCCGCGGACGTGGCGGTCTGGACCACCCCCTCTCCCCCGCCGCCCCCCGGGTGTTTTCGGTAAGTTGGCACTGGAAAAGCAGTTGCCGGCACGGTTCACCCGTAAAGACCGCCTTTTCAGGATTGTGAACCTCAAAGTCGTCAAACAGCGATGCTTACAACGAGGACGGCGCCACCGGAGCGGCTGAAAGCCCTGCTGGAGGAGATTGCGAGTTCAGGATAGCGAAATTACAGGAATTGATCTGCAAAAGGGCGTTGGTGCAAGCCGCTGAAGACAAGCCGCTTACAAAAGTTATTTTGGTAAAGGGGCTTGACGGCGTAGGGGATGAACCCTTCCGGTGAGACACACTGCAAGTGAAAAACCGCCTGACCTTCAGCACCCGTGACCAGATCACAGTTGGGGAAGTATCGCCCACCATCCGCCCGCAACTCTGAATTAGGGTTCCGATTTTATGATTAAACACATAATGCCCACACATCTTGTTCACGTCAGCGGCTCCTTTGTTCTGGCATGTTGGTTAAGTGCTGTTTGCGCTGCGAAAATGCATGCGCAAGGAACTGGTCAACAATCCATCCCGTTTGTCGGGTGCAAGTCAGATGGTCAGGTTGGGCCCTTGGCTTCTCCCAAAGGAAATGCGAGCGAGATTGCGTTACCTGCGGAAATCGGGAATCAACTTGCGTACTACAAGGCGGAGAATGGGTTTGGAGTTCTTGCACCGCGCGGCTGGCATTGCTTCTCTACGTATGGCTCGAACGGAAGTAGCCTGTTTGTCAGCCCGGAGCCAATAAACCAGAAAGAACTATTCAACCCCGAATGGAAAGGCTTCTCGGGGGCGGCGATCCAAGTTTCACTTTCAGTCGGCGACACTTCGGGGAGATTCGCTGTTGCGAGAATAATCGCGAGACTTTTCCCGGAGCGAATGGACTTTGTTCGTGATGTTATCTCTGAGGGTATCGAGCCTTCGAGTTCGTTCCCGACTGGACCGTATGCAACGGATAAGCTACAGCGTCGAGGAAATAACATCGTAGAATTTGAAACCCCAGCAAGCACAGTCGGAATAGGGAGCCAGTCTCGGCTGGCGATTGGCGCGAGTCCGATTCATGGAGCAGTGATTTTATTCGGTGAAGAGCCGAACCTCGTCCAGTTATCGATGCGCTTACCTAACCTCGATCCGACGGTTAGGGAGGCGATAACGCAGCACCTTGAGGCGGAAACGTCCAAACGGTATACAGGCGAAAAATGACCCAACGACCGCAAGGCACCAAGAATGGATGTCGTTCCGGGCGAATTACCGCCTATTCGGAAGCTACTCTCACATGGATCGCAGCGCCCCTCCGGGGCGCGGGCCTAAATGGCGCCGAAAACCCAGGGTTTCACCCCGGGCTATTTTCGGTCGTCCCGGGACGAAAGGACGGCGTCTTTTTGAAGCGCTGACGGCATGACGGAAGTCGTGCCCGGTTATAAGCGCGTTTCCCATCGCGTTTTGCCGCAGCCTGTAAAGCCGTGCCCTTTCAAAGCGCCGGCTCGGTTCGAGTTTTTGCGCAACCGGTGAAGCCCGATTGGTTCAGGTGCTGTTACAGGGCTTCTCCCGGCGCTTTGAAACCGCAGCGGCGAAATCTGGCGGCTGAGATATTTTTCTTTGCCGTCACCCCACCGGGACCAGGGACAGCTGAGCAAGATTGCCGGGCTGGTGGTTCAGGCGGAGCGGCGTGGGCGTAACGCCGAGGGTGATCCGCTTGTGCGGGCCTTCGAGGCGGACCAGCTTGTTCTCCTGGTCGAAGGTGACGATGAAGTGCTGCAGGGGGCAGGAGCCGAAGTTGGCCATCGGAAATGCGGGGTTGACTTCGACCCACGGCTGATCGAGGGTGATGTCGCCGAGCTGGACGTCGCCGGCGAGCTTGGCCACCTTGATCTGGAAACGAGTGGAGAGGGATTCGCCCCTGGCGAACAGGGTGGGTTGGGCAGAGAGCCGGAGCTGCGGGATGAGCCGTTCCGGGAGGCTCAGTCCCGCGCCGCCGGAGTCGATCTGCGCCTCGACATCGCGGCCGCCGATTTTCAGCCGGGCGATGGGCACGCCGTCAGGCATGCGGAAGGGCAAGACCGACTTTTCGCCGTCAGGCGTGAGTTCGCCGTCGGCGAGAATCATGCGTCCATTGATGTAATCGAGGGTGAGCAGGAAATCGCGGAAGAGGGTAAAGCCGAGCATGCCCTGGCAGGCGCCGTCGCCGGCCGGCAACGCGTGTTCGACGGCCTTGATGGCATAGAAGTCGATGCCCGCAACGCGCAGGGTGTCAATTTTGCGCATCCGCGCGTTTTGCCCGCCCTGGCCGGTGGGATCGTTGAGGCGCGCTTCGCCGGCCTGAGGCAGATCGAGCTGCGCCGCCAGCTCCGAAGTGACGATCGCGTCGCCCCCGGTGCCGGTATCCACCATAAAACGGAATGGGCCTTTGCCGTTGATGGAAACCATGACGTAGGGCTTGCCATGGGTCACTTCCATGGAGGTGGAATGGGCTGCCGCGAGGGCATCGGGTTGCGAATGGATGGGGCCGGGCGCAGTAATCACGATGCAAATGACCGCCACTCTTAGCAGGTGTTTCATAGCCCCTCCTTCCGGCAGGGCCGGCGGGTGAGCCGGTCGTGCTTCGTCGCCGCTGCTGGTTCGACGTTCCTGCCGCGTATCCGTTGGCGGGTCCGCCTGAATCGGTTTCCGCCTGATGCGCTGGTCTAATGTACGCACATCTTTTCGCGTGCGTGCGATGGGAGTTTCAGACGGGACCGGGGGTGGTTCGGCCCGGCTCTACAATGAACCCGTATGCCCACCCAAGTCCAGTCGCACGCGAAGGTGAACCTGGGCCTCGGCATCGGCGCGCCGCGGCCGGATGGCTTTCACGCGCTGGTGACCGTGTACCAGACGCTGGAACTGCATGATGTGGTGACGGTTTCGGCGCGAATGGCGGCGGAGGCGACCATTCGGCTGACGTCCAACGACCGGCGGGTGCCGACGGATGAGCGGAATACGGCGTGGAAGATGGTGGAGCTGGCGTTGCGCGCGTTCGGAGTGAACGCTGAGGTCGAGATTCACATTGAGAAGCGCCTGCCCGTGCAAGGCGGGCTCGGTGCGGGGTCGGCGAATGCGGTGGCGGCGCTGGTGGGGCTGGAAATGGAGCTTCAGGGAACAGGGGGCTGGGAGCGGGGGTCAGAACGTCTAGAGGCAGCCGCAGATCCTTCGACTTCGCCGGTCCAGCGCCGCTGGACCGGCTTCGCTCAGGATGACAAACGTTCTTTGTGGGCGGAGAAACGGCTGGAGATTGCGGCGCGGGTAGGGTCGGATGTGCCGCTGTTTCTGATTGGCGGGACGGTGCTGGGGCTGGACCGGGGACAGGAAGTGTATCCGCTGCCGGATATCGAGCCGCTTTGGTGCGTCGTAGCGGCGCCGGCGGTGGGGGTGTCGACGCCCCTGGCATTCCGGGAGTGGGACGCGCTGTGCGCGGAGGAGGGTTTGACCCCCGAGGCAGGTACCGATAAACTAAAGCAGTTGAGCCGTGCCTACGCCAGCGCTTTCGCGGGGGGTTTTCCCGCACGGCGAGCAGAGGCAGGCTCCTCCGGTGTCCCCAGCCAGAACGAATTTGAGGGCGGGGACCTGGCCGGACCTGAAGAGTCCGCGCTTGTCCGCACCGGGATCACGAGCTGGATCCGGAACGACTTCGAGCAAGTTGTGTTCCGCCAGCATCCCTCCCTTGCCGAGATCAAGCGTCTTCTTGCGTCCGCCGGTACGCCGGAGGCAGCCCTGCATGCTTCGCTGTCGGGGTCCGGCTCGGCGCTGTTCGGGTTGTACCTCACCCGGAGAGATGCCGAAGCTGCCTGTGACCGTCTGCGGAGCGCCGGGGTCCCGTTCTTCTTGACCCGGACTTTGCCGCGCGAACGGTACTGGCGAGAGATGCTTGAGGGTTGTTGACAGGCGGCAGTTCAGCGAGCGAGACTCGCCACGGCTGCCAGAAAGTTGAAAAGCAGGTCCTTCGTCGCTGCGCTCCTGAGGATGACAAAGCGTAGTGGGGATTGGAGACTGGGCGATCGTTCAATGGTAGGACAGTGCCCTTTGGAGGCACTTATTCAGGTTCGAATCCTGATCGCCCAGCCAAAGGACAGGGACTAAGGGACCAAGGGACTAAGGGACCAAGGGACCAAGGGACCAAGGGACCAAGGGACCAAGGGACCAAGGGACCAAGGGACCAAGGGACCAAGGGACCAAGGGACCAAGGGACCAAGGGACTAAGGGACCAAGGGACCAAGGGACCAAAAAATGCGATACCGCGGAAGCTCGTGGAACGCGAGCCGGACCCAAACGGGGTAAGCAGCCAAAGCCAACCAGCTTGGAGGTGCTTGGAGCATGGAAGTGGGATCGACGGCAACACTGGAAGACAAGCAGGGCACGCAAGAGCCCAAGGATGGGGCCAGGGATCAGGCGCATCCTGGTCAAGCGGAATCCAAGGGCAAGGAAGCCAAGCCTGCCGGCGAACGCAAGCGGGGCAGGAACCTGAGCGAGGACAAGCGGTTCAAGCTGTTCAGCGGCACGGCGAACCGGCCTCTGGCGGAAGAGATCGGCCGCCACATCGGGGTATCGGTCGGCGAGGCCAAGCTGCAGCGTTTCGCCGACGGAGAAGTCTATTTCCAGTTGCTCGAGAATGTCCGTGGGGTGGACGTGTTCGTGGTGCAGCCCACCTGCTACCCGGTGGACCAGCACCTGGTGGAATTGCTGATCATGGTGGACGCGCTGAAGCGCGCCTCCGCGGCCCGGATCACGGTGGTGGTTCCTTACTACGGTTATGCGCGGCAGGATCGCAAGGACCGTCCGCGGGTGGCCATCAGCGCCAAGTTGATTGCCGACTTGATGACCACCGCCGGCGCCCACCGCGCGTTGTTTGTCGATTTGCACGCCGCGCAGATCCAGGGGTTCTTCAATATTCCGGTGGATCACCTGTTTGCCAGCCCGGTGCTGGTGAGTTACTTCAAGGAGCTCAAGCTCCCCAACCTGATCGTGGTTTCGCCTGACGCCGGGGGCGTGGAACGGGCCCGGTTCTTTGCCCAGAAGATGCAGGCGCCGCTGGCCATCACGGACAAGCGCCGCACGGAGATGAATGTGGCCGAAGTGATGCACGTGGTGGGCGATGTTAAGGGCAAAACATGCCTGATCATCGACGACATTATCGACACCGCCGGGACGCTGGTGAAGACTGCGGATGCGCTGATCGAGAACGGCGCAGCTTCGGTATACGCCTGCGCCAGTCACGCGGTGCTGTCGGGCCCGGCCATCGATCGCATTGCCGGGTCGCGCATCGAGCAGGTGGTGGTGACGAATACCATCCCGCTGCGCGAAGCAGGACAGAGGTTAGCCAAGATCAAGGTGCTCTCGATCGCCGGCCTGCTGGGCGCGGCCATCGAGAGCATTCACATGGAGACCAGCGTGAGTACGCTGTTTTCGTAATGAGCTATTAGCTGTTAGCTATTAGCTGCGACATTGAAGACATCAGCTTTCGTGATTGGACGAGACAGAGGAAACAGGCGGGAATCAATTCAAGGCTGATTCATCGCCCACGAGCAACCGGCAGCTGAAACCGAATAGCTGCCCATAACAAAGGGAGCGGATGCCCAACAGCAAAAGCTAAGAGCTAAAAGCTAATAGCTAAAAGCTGCTTTTCCGTGCCCGACAAGAAACGAGAGAGAAATGCCTGAAGTGGTAAACGCCAAACCCAGAACGGGCAAGTTCAACAAGAATGCCGCGCGCCGGGTGCGCGCCGGGGGCAACATTCCCGCTGTGCTGTATGGACCGGGCCATGATGCTGTGGCCGTCGAGGTCGATCCCAAGCACATCTCGAAGATCCTGTTCTCCGAGACCGGCCATAACACCATCTTCGATGTCGACCTGGGCGACAAGTCGCCGGTCAAGGCCATGGTCGTCGACCTGCAGAGGGAGCCCATCAAAGACAAGCTGATCCACATCGACCTGAAGCGGATCGCCATGGACAAGCTGCTCAAGGTGAGCGTGCGCGTGAAGCTGATGGGCGTGCCGGTGGGCGTGAAGACGAGTGGCGGCATCCTGGACCAGGTGCTGCGCGAAGTGGGAATCGAGTGCCTGCCGACCGACATTCCCAACCACATCGACGTGGATGTGACCCATCTGGATCTGCACCAGGTGCTGCGCGTCAGCGATCTGCCGCATTCCGACAAGATCAAGTACCTGGACGACGAAAGCACAACCGTGGCCCACGTGACCACCATCCGCGAAGAAGTGGTCGCAACTCCGGAAGTTGCTGCCGAAGCTGTGGCCGGAGCGACCCCGGGCACGCCGGCCGAGCCGGAAGTGGCCAAGAAGGGCAAGGCCGAAGCGGAGCCCGAAGCGGGCGCGGCCAAGAAGCCGGAAGCCGGCGCGAAGAAGTAAGCCTTGGCCGAGGAAGCAAGTTCATCCGCGGCCCGGCTTGCGCCGCCGCCGTTTTTGGTGGTGGGGCTGGGAAATCCGGGCCCGGAGTATTTCTGGACTCCGCATAACGCGGGGTTCATGACCATCGACCGCATCGCCGAGCAGGAGGGCGTTGTGGTCCAGAACCGGCGCAGCCGGGCGGTGACCGCTGCCTGCCGCATTGCGGGGCGGGAAGTCGTCCTGGCCAAGCCGGAGACGTATATGAACCTGAGCGGGTTGGCGGTGGCCGGCCTGCTGAGGGAGTTTGAAGCCGATCCGGCGCGGGACCTGCTGGTGATTTATGACGAGCTGGACCTGAAGCTGGGCACGATGAAGATCAGGGAGCGCGGTTCGACCGCGGGGCACAACGGAGCCCGCAGCGTGAAAACCGCCCTGGGAACGGACGAATGGCTGCGGTTGCGCATCGGGGTGGGACCGAATTTGCCTCCGGAGGCGGTCGTAGCGGGCGCAGGCAGGCGGAGCGGCAAGGATTACCTGCTCTCGCCGATGCGCAAGGCGGACCTGGCGGTGCTGGACGAAATGATTGACCGTGCGGCAACGGCGGTGCGGCGCATCATCCAGGAAGGTCCGGGGCCGGCGATGAATGAGTTTAACCGGAAGGACAGGGATTAGGGATTAGGGATTAGAAAGACGCGCTGCAGCGCTGGCCCTGTGAACTAAGAACTGAGAACTGCAGAGTTGAGTGGCTCGCAGCCAGCATGGCGAGCGGAAAGAGATAACGGATGTCTCGAGTGTATGAGGTTATGTTTATCGTTCGGCCCGACGTGGCCGATGAGGATCTGGACAAGCTGATCGCCGGCTTCACCACCACCGTTACCAATGGCGGGGGCGTGGTGAAGTCCGCGGAAAAGATGGGCCGGCGCAAGCTGGCCTACATGGTCCGCAGGTTCAAC
>CAVREL010000009.1:0-17662 GCA_963720105.1 uncultured Acidobacteriota bacterium
ATGGACTAGCTGGATCTCCCGCGGCTCTGCCTTCAGCCGCGGCAACTATAGTGACTTGGCTCACAACCCCTTCCATTGTCCACGATTCGTCCGGAACTCAGAGCCAGAGATCACGGACCGGCTCGATGAGCGTTGTTGAGTCAACAATTGAGAAGAGTGACGCGGCTAAGAAAAGCGGTGTTGATGCACCGGAGCTACGCAGCAAGCCACGGCTTTGGAATGATGTACAGAGATTCGAAAGTCTCAGGCCTCTCCTCGCGATTGAGGACCGATGCCAGGTTCATCAGGACTTCGCTCGCACAGGCGGGACAATGCGTGGATGAATTTCCAATGGCATTGCAGTCCTGGCAGAGATAAGCAGATTTCAGGGGAACATACAGCAGCTTTTGCAAGCTCATAAAAATTACCTCGAAATGGCTGTGATTCTTAAATTATCGGGGCAGCGAAGGAGAGGAACAATTGGCCCAAGGTTGTAGCCGCAACAGCCTAACCAAAGTGTTCATGGGGCCGCACGACGGATTCACTCCGGGCGGCCAAAGGTAACTTCTCCTCACAACCCCTTGCAACTACTGGCGATTTTTCCTCGGGCTGTCCTATTGAAGATTTGGAAGAGCAACCGCGGATCCTTCGCCTGCGGCTCAGAATGACAGCGTGAGGAGGAGCCGAAGCGGGCAAGTCTCACATACTTTGATTTTTGAAATGAGTTCACTTACCAGGCGCCAGTTCTATTCAGGGTTGGACGATGGCGTTGTAGCCGTCGTTGAGGAGTTTCTGGCGCATGGCCCAGGCGTCGTTGCGATTGGCGAAGGGGCCGATCTGGACATGGAGGAGGCCGTCGGTGGGATCGCGGCGAGCGGTGACGGCGTAGCCGCGCTTGCGCAGCGCGCCGACCAGGACGTCGGCGTCCTCAGGATGCGAGACTGCGGCAATCTGGACCATGATGCCCGCCGGCTGAGGAGCGAGAGCGGGCTGGACGGCGCCTGCGCTGGAGGCCGGCTGCGGGCCGGCAGGCTGGCTGACCGGGACTGTGTGGGCGGAGTCGGCTGGATCGGCAGACTGGGTGGTTGAGGCAGGCGCGGATGTGGCCGTGGCCGCGTCTGATTCAGCATCGGTGGGGTCGGAGGGCTCGACGGGGGCCGGCTGGGCTCCGTTTTGACCGGCAGAGGGCTTGGACTGGGGAATGGCGGGCTGGGCGCCGGCCGGCGTAGCCGGCGAAGGAAGTGAAAGCGCGGAAGCGGATTCCGCGTTGCGATGGCCCACGGCATAACCGAACACGAAGCAAAGGCCACACAGGGCGAAAAGACCGCAGCCGAGGAAAGTCAGCATGAACGGACCCAGGGTGAGTTCGCGATCGCGGGATTGCGGGACGGGCTCGAATGCGGTGCCGCCTAACCCTCTCTGCATGATTGCCCCTGCTCCAGTCTACGTGAACCCGGGATTTTTGGAATGGTTGCTCAGGGGTGGGAACTGAGTGGTTAACGTCCGGCGGCGGCCTCCGGTTTCGGGAGGTTGGGTTCTGTGGTCTCCCGCCTTCGCGACAGAAAAAAGTCGCGAAGACGGGGCACGGAAGGTTTTCCCACCGGCGGAATCAGGCGCCGGATTCAGGGATTTTCACCACGGGCTTTGCATCCGGCGTGCCGGCGCTGACGCCGATCTTGTTGAGGAGATTCAGGAGTTCGACCGGCAAGGGGAACACGATGGTGGTGTTCTTCTCGACGCCGATCTCGGTCAGGGTCTGGAGGTAGCGGAGTTGGAGGGTGATGGGCTGGGTGGCAAGCAATGCGGCGGCGTCGACGAGTTTCTGGGCGGCGCTGAATTCGCCTTCGGCGTGGATGATCTTGGAGCGGCGCTCGCGCTCTGCTTCGGCCTGCTTGGCCATGGCGCGCTGCATCTGGTCGGGCAGGTCGACCTGCTTCACTTCGACGGAGACAACCTTGACGCCAAAGGGCTCGGTGCGCTGGTCCATGATGGACTGGATCCTGAGGTTCAGCTTGTCGCGGTGGCTAAGGAGTTCGTCCAGTTCCACTTCGCCGAGGACCGTGCGCAGGGTGGTCTGGGCAAGCTGGGAGGTCTGATAGACGTAGTTGGAAACCTTGATGGCGGCCATGTTGGGATCGACGACGTAGAAGGTCACCACGGCGTTGACCTTGATGGTGACGTTGTCGCGGGTGATGACGTCCTGATGCGGGACTTCGAGGACCTCCTGGCGAAGGGAAATGCGGATCATCTGGTCGAAAGGCCGGAAGACGAGGATGATGCCCGGACCCTTGGGCAGCGGCAGGGCGCGGCCCAGACGAAAGATGACGGCGCGTTCGTACTCGCGGAGAATCTTGATGGAGTTGAGGATGTAGAGCAGGATGATGGCGATAACAATCAGAATCGGGATGGGCAGATCGGCGGCAGACATGGGCCTTTTCCTCTTTTCAGTTCCCCGCCGGGGTTTGGACCCGCGGGTAAAACAAGGATGAAATCGGTTTCTGCACTTTCATAGCGAGCCAGCGTCGCCATGCGACGTGGCGAGTCAGCAAGTCAGCATGGTTCCGTGACGACATCAGCGGTGTTTGATTCTATTCGGAAGTTCAGCAGGATTGTACTCCATTGCGCATTAAACACCGGCGCCGGGCGGCGGAACGGGCGTTACCTTGAGAAGGTACTGCTCGTGGCCCACGACCTGCAGTTGAGCGCCGGCGGGAACCATCTCATTGGCGATGGCGCGCCAGATCTCGCCGTCGACGAGGACGCGGCCCTCGGGGGTGAGAGGCTCCATAGCAGAAGCGTGATGGCCGACCAGGGCGTCGGCGCCCAGGCGAGCCTTGAGGCGGCGCGCTTTCACTGCGAGACGGACGAGGAAGGCCGTAATTCCGCCGAACGCCGTGCTGACGGCGATGGCCACCCAGGGCTTGACGGCCAGTTCGGGAATGGGCGCGGCGACGAGGGTGAGCGTTCCCAGCGTGAGGCAGACAATGCCGGCGATGGCCAGCGCTCCGTGGCCGCCGAACTTGGCTTCAAGGATGAGCAGGACCACGGCGGCAAGAAGCAGCAGAACGGCGGTATAGCGGATGGGCAACAGGTTGAGGGCGAAGATGGCCAGCAGGACCATGAGCGTGCCAAGCGCGCCAGGGACGATGGTGCCCGGGGTATTGAATTCGAGATAGATAAGCAGCGCGCCGCCGACCAGCAGCAACAGGGCAATGTTGGGATTGACCAGCCAGTCGAGCAGGTTTTCGCGCAGGGTGGGCTCGATGCGCTGGATGCGTGCATTGGCGAGGTGCAGAACCTGTTTTGTGCCGTCGAGGCGGGTGATCTCGCGGCCGTCGAGGGCGGCAATCAGTTGCGCGTGGCTGTTGGCGATCACGTCGATGAGGTGCTTGTCGAGGGCTTCCTCGGCAGTGTAGGAGTGCGAGGACTGGAGGGCGGCGAGCGCGGCATCGACATTACGATTGCGCTTGGAGACGTAGGAGCGCAGGAAGGCCTCGGCATCGTTCTCGACCTTCTGGGTCATGGTTTCGTCGGGCTTTCCGAATTCGAAGACTACGTGGGCGGCGCCGGCGTTGGTTCCCGGGGCCATGGCGGCGATGTCAGCGGCCTCGAGCAGGAAGAAGCCGGCGGAACCGGCGCGCGCGCCGGCGGGGGCGACATAGATGATGACGGGGACGCGGGAGCTGAGAATGGCTCCGGCCATATTGCGCATGGAGTCGACCAGGCCGCCGGGGGTGTTGAGCTCCACGAGGAGGGCCGCGGCGCCGTCGGAGTTGGCGCGGGCGATAGCGCGGTCAAGCTGGCCGGCGGTGACGGGCTGAACAGTGTCAGAGAGGATGAATTCTTCGACGAGGGGCTGCTGGGCGCGAGCGGCGGTCGAACAAGGCCCGAGTATCAAGACGATCAGGATGATGGCAGCGATGAATCCGACGATTCCGATAAGCCTGCGATTAGTCCGACCCATAGCTTGCTCCTTCAGGTACCTCTGAGAACGAAGGGCTATTCTGAGTCCAACGTTCTCCAGGGGCTGAAGCCCACATACATTTTGGACCCATTCGGCACGACTGAAGTCGTGCCCTGACACAAAGCACATCCCGTAACGAGTTTTTCCGCAGCCTCTGAAGTCGTGCCCTGACAAAAACCGCCTGAAAGCTACTTCGGCTGGGCCGTTTTTAGGGCGACCTGGCGAAGAAGTTCCTGGGCGGCCTGGTTGTTGGGGTTCAGTTTCAACGCCTCGCCGGCTTCCTGGTTGGCTTCGCTCAGGCGGCTGGCCGCGAAATCGAGCCGCGCCAGGATCAGATACGCAGACGCTGATGGTTTGAGTTCCAGGGCGGCCTGGGCTTCCTTGCGGGCGCCGGCGGCGTCGCCGGTGCGTTCGCGCACTTCGGCGAGGCCGGTATGGGCTTCTTCGGCGCCATTATCGGCCACTACGGCTGCCTGGTAGAGCCGTTCCGATTCCAGCAGAAGTCCGCGGGAGAGGTAATCGCGGGCCTGGGTGGTCAACGTCCGGGCGCGCTCGGTGGGGCTGAGAGCGGCGAGCCGCGTGGCCTCGATCTGGTCGAGCATGACGGCGGCCTGATGGAAGGCAGCGGCATCGAATGTGCGCACGATCCGCTCCAGAGGATCGACATTGGCCGCGCCCGGCTGCGTCCATGCAGCCAGCAGGGCCTGGGCCTCGGTGTCGTTGGGGCGGTACTTGAGGCACAGGTTCAGCTCGTTGATGGCTTCAGGACCATTTCCGTGGCGCTTGAGACTCACCGCCAGGTTGAAGTGATAATCCGCTTCATCGGGGTCCGAGATGGCGGCCTGGCGGAACATGGCGCTGCCGTCGTGGCCCTGGCGGCTGACTGAGACGCCCTGGTTATTGACCACTTCGGCGAGGGGCAGCACCCGGGCGATGGCGGCAAAATCGCCTTCGGCCTTGGCGTAGTCGCCGGAGAACATAAGCGAAAGACCGCGGTAGAAGCTGGCTTCGAGAAAGTCGGGATCATCGCGGCCGACTTTGGCGAAGGCCGCGGCGGCTTCTTCGTATTGCTCCGCGCTGTAGTGTTCACGACCGAGGGCCATCCAGGCAGGCGCGAATTCGGGACTGAGCTTGACCGCCTCTTGAAGATGGCGCAGCCGCTCGGCCTGGTCGGATTCGCTGATGCCGCGAATGAACTGCTCAAAAGCTTCCAGCCGCAGGTTGGCGCCGGCGGCCACAAAGGTCTCTTCGGCGACGTTGAAGCTGGGATCGAGCTGGCGGGTGAGCTTCCAGGCCAGCGAGTCGAAGACGGCGATCAGGTTCTTCATCTCGCCGCGCGCAGTGACCGGGGGGCTCATGCGCATGCGGGGCACATCGACGATACGGCCCTCGGCGATGAGGGTGGACCCGTCGGTGATGTAACTGCCGACGACGATGGAGTCGGCGTCGAGGGTCTGGGCGAGCTTGAGCGAGCTGGCGCGCGAAGGCTGCCATCCCTGGGGAAGGCCGAGGTGATCGAGGGCGTAGAGGCGATCGGCGCGGCTCATGGGAGCGAATCCGGCGGAGGTAAAACGGCTGCTGAGCAGGGCCGGGGCGGCTTCGCGGATCCAATCCAGGCTGGGCTGGCCGGTACGGTTGTCGAAGGGCAGGACGAGGAGGATGCGGTCTTTGCCGGCGGCTGCGGCGGCAGCTTCGGTGGGGTTGGGGGTATTGGGAGGCGGGGGTGTCTGGGCCGAGAGGTCTATGTAGAGAAGACAAGCAGCGGCAATGGCGAAGAGCGCCACCCGGCGCACACGGGATGAGACATAGGGGGACACGGCAATTTGATTATAGTTTGCGGGGGAATCGATGGGGTTGGTAGCGGCAGGACTCGACGGGGTCGGTGGGCTTCGAACCCCAATCCCACCCTAGCCGCAAATACAAAGGCGCGGCGAGGGTGGGGCACCCAAGGCGATTGGCGGGATCTGTGGTTTCCCACCTTCGCGACAGTAACAAGTCGCGAAGATGGGGCACGGAGTTTCTACGGCGCGTTTTCGGCTTCGAACTGGCGGTTGAAGCGGATGAGGCCGATCCACTGGCCCTGCTCTTCGCTACTCTTCCACACGAGGTTGCCGCCCAGCTGGCGGGCGATGGTGTCGGGGGAGAGGTCGTGGTGGAGGCCGAAGTAGCGCTGGTCGAGGGCGGCGCTGCGCGAGCCGAGACTGAGCAGCGGCCGGGCGGGTTCCGATTTGGTGGAAAACACCAGCGCTGCAGAGTAATTGCCGGGCTCCTGGGCGGCGCGGGCGATCTGGGGCGCGGAGAAATCGTCGATGGCACAGATATCAAAGGGCTCCTTGACGTAGCCGAGCTCGGGGCGGCGCAGTTCGTCGGTTACCGGCCAGGCGGAGAGGACGGTGGCGCCCGGGAAGCGTTGTGTGAGCTGGGTAATCCCGGCCTGGTGGAGACGGATCACGCGGGCATAGGTGAGGTTGTCCTCGGGGGCGAAGCCGTAGGGCGGGTTGATGAACAGCCCGGCGACAAAGGCCGCCGCGGACAGGAGCGCAAGCGCCTGCCACCAGGGGACGCGGCGATGAAAAGTCGAGACGGCCACGACCAGGACCAGCGGGTACATGGGCAGCAGGTATCGGCACAGGAGGGCTCCGCCCAACACGCTGAAGAGCAGCGCGTTGACCAGAACCAGAAAAAAGATGCGCCAGTGGACAGGGGTGCTGAGGCCTGCGCGCACGCGTCCGTCCCGATCCAACTGCGGCTGCAGCATGAGGGCGGCCACGGTGAGCAGCACGGGCACAAACATGTTCATGTGGCCGGTCAGGTGGAGGACGCGATGGACAAAGGCGGCGATGAAACGGTCGGGGGCGATATTGGCCTGGGCGTTGTAGCGAAGAAACTGAGGATTGCCGAAGAGATAGCCGGTTTTGACGAAATGCCAGCCATACCAGGCAATAAGGGGCAGGATGCAGCTCGCCAGCCAGGCGGATTCCTTCCATAGCTTATGGCGGACGGGAGGCTGGGAGCGGAAGCCCTCAATGGCGCGCATGATGGCGAGCGTGAGCGGAATGGCGATGGCGGTTTCCTTGGAGAGGACGGCGGCCGTGAACCACAGCGCCGCGGCCCAGGGATTACGGTCGCGGTCAGGCAGCGAGTAGACCAGGCCCCATAACGCGAAAGCGGCGGCAAAGATGTCGGCGTGGGCCAGGGTGCTTTGCGCAAACCAGACGGGATAGATGGCGGTGAGAATCACGGTCCAGAAGGCGACGGGAAGCGAACTGTGAAGGCGTAGAACGAGCTTCCAGACGGCGAGGAGGCCAAGCGCAGCGACAATCAACACTGCCTCACGCGTGACTTCAGGGGCGAACCCGGAGGCCTTCCACCAGAGCGCCAGGTAGATACTGGGCAGGGGCGGATGGGCGTTGGTCAGCGTAGTGGTGGGGATGAGCGATCCGGTACGGAAGAAGTCCCAGGCAGCGGGGATGTAGTAGCCGGCCTCGTCCCAGTAATAAGGCAGGCGCAAGAGCGAGAAGTGGGAGACGTAGAGCGCCACGAACACCACTGGAAAAATCAGCCAGAGGGGAAAGGGCGCGTCCAGCCGGGGCTCGATCAGTCTTCTTAACGACCAGCGAGTCAAGCGTATCAATCCTTGTACCGGCTAGTGCGGTGGGTGATGGGGGTTGTCCATTATCTTTTGCCTTGGTGCTAGCAAAGGTATGTGCTTCTTCCGCCCCCTGCGGGGGCTGGCCTGCTGCATTCACCCGCATTGCCCAGGCTTGCGCCTGGGGCTATCATCTCGCGCCCGCTTCGCGGGCTCTCCGCCTGGTCCTGGCATAACCGTCGAAACTTATGATCCCCTGCATTAGTTGACGGGGCCCTGGGGGAAATTGTGAGTCTGCGGCTCGAGTTGCAGAGCGCCGAAGGCCTGCTCGTACTGAGCAATGTTCTGGCCGAGCACGTTCCAGAGGGCCTTGGCCTGCTGGGGGCTGAGGTAGATGGCCTGGTGGTTGCGGATGGTGACCTGATCGGGACTTTCGCTGGAGGCGAGGCCGAATACGAGCTGAAAATCCCAGACGCTGACACGGACCTGCACGCTGTTGGCATAGGTCTCGCGATAGTCAGAGGCCTGGGTGAGATTGATCTGAGGCTGCGAAGTTGGACTCATGACTCCACCAGATTACTCCGTCAGGATGGCGATGCGCGGTGCTTGCCCGCCGCCGTCACCACGGTAACTTGACGAGGGCCGGAACCCCGGCTCCAGTTAGGGTACCGAGCTCGAGCCAGCGCGATCGAGGCTTGCTATTGACAGCCCGAATAAAATAAAGAGACCCGCATGAATGTGCACAATCCGGCTTTCCTGAGCCGCAACCTGGAAAGCATGTTTCGATCCACGCGCCTCCAGGAGACTGCCGAACTTGGCAAACGGCTGTGGCGCGGAGCAGCGGTATGGCTACAAGCGCCTGCCATCGCACTGGCAACCATGCTGGGTCTGCAAGTATTCATGCGCGTGATGACGGTCATCACGGTTTCGGACCGGGGATGGGTCGTCTGTTGGCGCCTGTGTGGTGTGACCGCAGCCTGCATGTTGCGCACCGGGCGGCGCAGATGGCCGTGGATTCTATGTGGGCTCGTGCTCAGCCTGCTCTGGACCGGCGTCCAGATTCATGCTCCGGCAAGCGACACTGCGATTTCTATCGTTGCAAACCTGCTGGAGGTGGGTATCGCGGCGTTTTTCCTGCCTCCATTTACAAGTGTGCCGGAGTGGATTCGCACCCCACATATTGCCTGGCGATTCACAATCTTCGCACTTGTACTGGCTCCCATGGCGGGGGCCATGACCGCGTCATGGTATTTTGCGCAGCAGAACCATTCCAGCTACATCCAATCCGCGGTGTTCTGGTGGTTGGGTGATGCTCTCGGCATGGTTCTCTGGCTGCCCATGACACTGATTGCCACTACGCGCGAGCTGTATGCACTTTTCCATTGGAGGAACCTGCCCAAGACACTCGGCCTTCTGGGACTGATGAGCGGGCTGTCGTGGCTCACCTTCCTGAACACGTCAGCGGCGCTTGCATTCACGATCCTTCCTGTTCTTCTATGGATCGGACTGCGGCTGGGTTTCACCGGGTCTGTTCTGGCTACCAATGTACTGGCGCTGATCGCTACCGCAGGCACGTTGACCGGCCATGGGCCGTTCATACTGATGGCAAGCGACACAGATCTCCAGATTCGGGCGCTTCAGATCTTCCTGATGGCAGCCATGCTCATGGCCCTGCCCATCAGCGTGGTGCTTCTGGAACGCGAAGCATTTGCCATGCAGTTACAGGATGCTTACCGGGAAATGGAACTTCAGGCGACGGTGGATTCGCTCACTGGCGTCGCCAATCGCAGGCGGTTTGACGAGGCGCTGCACCGGGAATGGCAACGCGCCATCCGGGAGAGGAACCATATCGCACTGCTGATGGTGGATTCAGACGCGTTCAAGGCTTACAACGATTTCTACGGCCACCAGGCCGGAGATGAAATTCTGCGGCGCATCGCTGATGCCATGCGGCGCGTAGTTCGCCGTCCCATGGATCTCGTAGCACGCTACGGCGGCGAGGAGTTCTCCATCCTGCTGCCGGGGACCGACGAGGCAGGAACGCGTCACCTGGCCGAAGATTTACGCCGCGCCATTCTGAACGAGCGCATCGTTCATGCACATTCCGCATGGGGATTGGTGACCGTCTCGATTGGCTGCTGGTCGGTGGTTCCAGACACCGACGGTAATCCTTCCATGCTCATCAGACAGGCAGATGCAGCCTTGTATGCAGCCAAGCAAAAGGGCCGTAATCGAGTGGAATATGGCGGCATCACAGCGACCGCGAACCTTTAGCGCCGATTCAGATGGTTTCGAGTTTTGAGATAGAGACTCGTCCAGCATCTCAATTCGGCAACTCATTAAACCCTCGCCCGCTCAGGATCATTGGCACGCATCTCTCCGCCCGGACTGCCCTGGTTTTGGCCTGCCTGGCGCTGGAGATGTGGAAGATGTATGACTTCCTCCGGCCGGGGGTGAGCGCTTCGAAAGCCGCCCTGAGAACCGGGTTGCCATCCAGCCTGGTCTGCAACTCGTCAGGAATTGGGTACTCTGAAGGCTTCTTGAGCTCTACTTTCTTTCCGGACTCCTCCAAAGCTATGGCTTCGTAGAGGTAATCCGTCAGGGTGGACCGCAGGGCCGCGATTCCAGTGACCGAGGTGAACTTAATCCATCGGCCGGCCTGGGTATGCTCTCCGATCTTCTCGAGGATGTGCTTCGGGTCCTTGAGCAGCGCGCCTTTGAAGAACGAGAACGCGCACGACTCCTTGAGGGGGATGACGATGGCTACGTTTTTCTTGAGGAAAGTGAAGCAGGGTTTGCCCCACTTGAGTTCTTCGGTCAGGTCGCAGTCGAGCGCGATTTTGCGCAGCTTGCCGGTTTCCTTCTGCCACCTCTTCGCGTAGGGAACTTTCATTCTTTCAGCCTTTTCCGCCGGTGCTGAATTCTTTCGGAAAATACAGTAACTTGGTCGATCCAATCCAGTCCAATTCTGCCGGCGTTCCAGGCGCAGCATCGCAGGGGAGAGGCCCAAGCCAGAGATGATCCAGGCTCAGCAGCAGCGGATCGATGCATTGGAACTGAGATGATGCGGAGCAGTGCTGGCCGGGACTGGCGAGCAGCTTCAAGGCATCCGGCCGGAGGGTTTTCGGAGGAAGGTGAAACGTTTTGGAATCGCGGCCTGCACCAAAGCAAACATTCACCGAGCTCTCATGACACACGCTCGATCACTAGATGATCTCGACTTGATCGCATGGGACAAACATCCAGGCGTAGAACAAGTAAGTGACGATTGTTTGGGTTGGAGCTTTTGGGTCGGGAGGATTTGGATTGGATGGACCGGTGTTGACGGTCCAATTCGCGTGCGACGGATCCTTAATCTCATTTCCCGCAAAATCGAAGTTCGTAACCTGGTCATGGCCGTCCTTCTGGGACCACCTGCCGCCGTCCGGAGAGTCGGACCGCACCCAGTGGTAGTCGCCATTCCATCCAATCTTCGGATTCGGTTCCGCAATAAGCAATGCGGCCAGATGACCACATCTGTACTTAGTGCTTTTGCGGATCGCTTCGGCAAGGCTGGTGGTGTTATCGCCCAACAACTCGAGCCCGTCCGCGTGTGCACCTTCGATGATCGCCGGACCCGGAGACGGCACCAGCGCGCCTTGCTTGATAAAAGTGGTATCCATCACCTTCATCCTACCGGGTTGCGCAAATGTATTTGTGGCGATGTTGCAGGCGTAGTTATAGCAGTTATTGTTGGATTGAAACTTGTAGGACATGAAGTAGCCTTCGCAGTCTTTGGCGGGATGGAAGCCGCTTACCGTAGAAGACACGGTATTCGCCCATTGCGGAATGTGCCTTCCGTCCTCGAGCCGTATCATGCAAGGCGCCGCAATGCGTTTGTCGCCAATCCACGTTGATGGCTCGAAATCAGGCGGCACCTCATAGTGCAACGGATCGTCTTGGCGGGGAATTCCCCGGCGCTTCGGCTGAAATGTAGTCAAGGTCTGCGGAATCGTAGCCATCGTTGTTCCCTCCGCGTTCGGTCGGGAACTGAAACGAAAGACATCCGTAACTGGAGCACCAGCAGCGGTCAGCCGGATCAGCCCCGGATCAAATTTCTCAGCGCTACCGAACGCCATTAAGTGCTATCATGGAGTGCACTTCCCGTCAATGGGAATTCACGTTTTCCCCGGATCGAGCGCCTTCAATTTCAGTGCGGCGCGATACTGAAGATCAGCCACCTCCATCATCGATTACGACCGGCGACGCTGAGATCGCAATGTTTTCTACTCGCTGGGAGGAGATAAAGCGCGTTTTCCAGGCCGCCCTTCTTCGCGAAGAGACGGAACGGGAAGCCTTTGTTGCCGGTTATTGCGGAGCCGATCTCGAACTGGCACAACAGGTTCATCGCTTGCTGCGTGCGGATCGCGCGTCCAGTAAGTTTCTGGAGGAGCCGGTGGTCCCGAAAGCCTTTACATTGCCGGCCGAACCTACCGAGGTGCTCCTTGAGCCGGACGACCTGCTCTGTCATCGCTTCAAGATTGTTTCCTATTTAGGCGCCGGAGGAATGGGACAAGTCTACAAGGCCATCGATCTGGAACTTAGGCAACATCTTGCCTTGAAAGCTATCCGGCCAGAAATCGCCACCAATCCCGCGGTGCTATCTCGGTTCAAGCGGGAAGTGCAGGCCACGCGACGAGTTACGCATTCCAATGTCTGCAGAACGTTCGATCTGGAAACGCACACACCTTCTGAAGCAGACGCCGATCGTTTTCCGTTTCCAATTACGTTCCTTACCATGGAGCTGCTGGAAGGAGAAACCATCGCCGAACACCTTCATCGAAAGGGGCGCCTGGCTTCTTCTCAATTTCCAGCCTTCGCGCGGCAGGTCGCCTTAGCGGTGCAGGCTGCGCATACGTCTGGTGTTGTACATTGCGATTTGAAGCCTTCGAATATTTTCATCACCGGTCGAGAAGATCATCCTCGATTTGTGGTGACCGATTTCGGGATCGCCAAGTTCATCCATCCCCCGGAACACGGTGCAACATCGATCACTACCTCTACTCCGGGAGGCGGCCGGGGAGCAGGAACTCCGTTTTACATGGCTCCGGAGCAACTTGAAGGAGCGCCCAGTTCAGTTGCCAGCGACATATATGCATACGGCCTGGTGTTATATGAGGCGCTTACCGGCCAGAAGCTTTCTGTTGATTGCCGATCCCGCCATGACGTGCAGGCGGCGCTCGACCAGTTCTATCTGACCAGCGCTGCGGATGCCATCTGGGCCGCCATCATTGCACGATGCCTGGAGCATGATCCGGCCGAACGCTACACAGATCTGGAGCAGGTTCTCGATCTCCTGGAACAGCCTGCAGCAGATGTGGTTGCCATTGCTCGGCACCGGCCGGCCGTGTTCCCGGGCCCTCGAATCGCGCCGCAAGTGATCGATCACGCGCCGGACCGCCAGCGCATGGTTGCCCGGTCTCGACGTTTTCTGGTGCTTGCCGCGCTGGTTGTTTGCGCTGCCATCATGTGGGTCTGGATTGTGCAGCGCAACAAAGATCACACGCCGGCACGGACCGGACCCGCGGACCTATCGGTCGCGGTGTTACCTGTATTGGACCGGGAGAATAGCCCTCATACGACTCAACTGGCGGAGCACATCACCCTGGCATTGACGAGCGATCTGGCGCAGGTGTCGGGCATCAGGGTCCCCTCACAGACTTTGATTCGAAGCCTGGGTAGTGCGCCCGATCTGGCTTCTGTCCGGCGGGCATTGAATGTCGACAGGGTAGTCACCGGGTTCGTCATGAAAGACGGGGAAGACTCCGAGCTGCATCTCGAACTCGTGGACGCCGGCAGCGGTTCCGAACTGTGGAGCCATAGCTACAGGGGCAAAGTTATCGAGAGCTCTTCGCTTCATGAAGACATTTCGCTGGAGATTGCCTATAAGCTTCGCGCGCGGAAAGAGAATGCGGACAACAGGAGCGCCGGCCAGGGTTCGACCAATGGATCCGCACAGCAGGCATACGCCCAAGGCCAGGCAGCCCTGGCGGAACATACGTATGCAGGGTTCGAGAGAGCAGCCAAGTTATTCCTGCAGGCCATCGATGCCGATCTGACATACGCCCCGCCAATGGCGGAGCTGGCGCGCTGTTACATGGCCATGGCCATCAATAACAACCGCCCCGAGCCGCCATTGGCGCTCATGAGCCAGGCTGAGTATTTCGCGCGCCGCGCGCTTCGCCTCGACAGTGGCCTACCCGCGGCGTACACGGCGCTTGCCCAGGTTCAACTACTCCGTGATTACAACTGGACCGAAGCCGAAGAAAACTTCAAGCGGGCCGAAGAGCTCGATCCCGATTATGTCCCCAGCCATGTGTCGCACGCGCTTCATTTGCTCACGGCGCAGGGGCGATTCGCTGAAGCTCGGGCGCAGTTTACATATGCCAACCGCGAACGGCCGCGAACCCTGGGGATCGGACTTTCAGAGGCTTTGGGCTCCTACTTCTCCCGCCGCTACGAAAGCTCGCTGGAGCAGTTGAATACACTGGAGGCTCAATTTCACAGTACCGACGTAGCCCTCGAGATGAAGGCTCAAGATTATATCGCCCTTGGATATCCCGAGAAGGCTTTAAATATTCTCAACCAAACTCCGCCGGACTTCTCGGTTTCACCTTCGTTGAAACGTACTCTCATTGCGATCGCGCTGGCCAGGATGGGGCAGAGAAACAAAGCGGATGCTGAATTAAGAATGCTCGAGAAAGCGAAGGAACAGAATTTCAATTTCAACTATCACCTGGCTGCGCTTTGTGGTGAGCTAGGCTACCGTAACAAAGCCTTGAAATACTTAGAGCGGTCTCAGCAGGATCGCCAAACCAGCATATTGTTCGTAGGAGTTGATCCTCTAATGGACTCGTTACGTTCTGATCCAGGTTTCCGTGCGCTCATGTTGAGGCTGGGCCTGGGTTGATCTAAAACGCAGTTACTCGCAAGGAGGATAACCATGGCAATTACTCGTGCAGAGATGTTAACCAAGATGGGGATTTCCGATGCCGATTTTCGCGATTACCTGACGAAGCATGGGACGTTCTTGAAGTCGCTGAACGAGAGCCAGACGGCGTTTCATAAGCGAAACAATCCAGGCACCCCAGTCAACGACATCGCGCGCTCTCTTGGTCCTGGCGTCACTTCGACGCACGTCAAGACGCTCTTTTCAGAGTTACCGCCGGTCCAGGGGGTGTCACCCACTAATTGTTGCCGTGGGGGGCAGCCCGTAGGTGCCAAGGGAAACTTAGCCTGAAGATACCGGGGACGCAACGGACGCTGCGCGCCGAGGACACCTACGACCGTGTTCTCGGGGAAGCGCGTGCGCTGGGTGTAACGCGTCTCGCCGATATTACCGGGCTTGACCGGATCGGATTGCCGACTTACTCCGCCATCGTCCCCAGGTCGGCGGACGTGATTTCGGTGTATACGGGCAAGAGTTACTCGCGGATCGATGCGAAAGTGGGCGCGCTGATGGAGGCCATCGAGCGGCAGGCCGTGCTGCGGGCCAGGCCTCCTGTTGTTACGGGGAGTGTCAACGAGCTCGCAAGAGGCTTCTGCGTTCTCGACCCGAAGGAGGCCAAGGATGACCTGCTGCCGGAGTACTCGGAGGATGCTCCGTATGCCTGGGTTCTCGGCCGCGAACTTATGTCGCAATCTGACATCCTTGTGCCGGCATGTCTGGCAGGCTACGGATGGGAGCACATACCCCCCGGGCCGTTCGTAGCCTTTTCGTCTTCAAATGGCCTTGCGTCCGGAAACGTGATGGAAGAAGCCATCTGCCAGGCCCTTTGCGAACTCATCGAGCGGGATGCATGGACGCTGGCCGACATGGGGGCGCGGCTGATTCCCTGGGTTCGCCGCCGAATGGTCGAACCGGAAACCGCCGATTCCGGTGAAGACGATTTTGAGATGTTTCCCACGCTCGACCTAGAAGGCGACCCCGTGCTGGAGCGATTCGTGCGCGCGGGCCTGACGCCGGTGGTTCACGACATTACGTCCGATATCGGAGTTCCTACGGTCTACGCGTCTGTCCTCGATGAGTCTTTTCCCGGCCAACCGATGGTGCATGGCGGGCTGGGCACTCATCCGGACCGGCGCGTCGCCTTGACACGCGCTCTCACTGAAGTGGCACAGTCGCGTTGCGTCGATATCCAGGGAGTGCGCGAGGACATCTGCCCGCCCGATTCGCCGCGCACCTCTTTCAACGCGCACACCCGCCGAATTTCCACCGTGGACCGCCGGGTGTGGACGGTGAACGAGTCTGCGGTCAGGAGAAAACTCTCCGATCTGCCCACGGCCGTTCACGACAATGTAAACGACGATCTTGCCTGGCTGCTGGCGCAACTGGGCGCGCGCGGAATCACGCAGGTCATCGTGGTGGACTTCACGCCCCCTGAAGCGCCGTTTTCGGTAGTGCGCATGATTGTTCCGGAGCTTGAGACCTGGTCAGTGAACCACGGGCGCCTCGGCAGGCGCGCTCTGACCTACTGGAAAACACATGCCTGATCCGGTGATCTATCTGGGACCAAGCCTCGAACTCGATGTGGCGCGCGCGCATCTGGAGGCAATCTACCTGCCTCCGATCAAGCGCGGCGACCTTGAAAGGCTTCCCCCCGACACGGAGATGGTGGGGATTGTCGATGGTGAGTTTTACCAGGCCCTGTCGGTCTCGCCGAAAGAGATACTCCCTCTTCTCGACCGGGGAATCACGGTATTGGGCGCCGCAAGCATGGGAGCGTTGAGGGCAGCGGAAACGCACATGTATGGAATGATCGGGGTCGGCGCTATTTTCGAAATGTATCGCGACGGGATCATCGACGCGGACGACGAAGTTGCGGTTTCCTACTCACCTTCTGACGGCCGCGTCCTCTCGGAAGCGTTGGTCAACATCCGGATTGCCCTCGCCGATGCTGCTTCCCAGGGCATAATCTCTGCCCACGAAGCGGACAGAATCATCCGCGCCATGAAGGACATCTATTTTCCTTTTCGTTCCTGGCAGCTTGTCGTCTCGTTATGCCCCGCTCTGGCGCCGTTGGTGACCGCAACCCGCTACGATCAGAAAAGAGACGATACGCTGCTCCTGCTCCAGACAGTCGACGGTATGATCAAGGGCTCCGCTGCGAATGGTGGGCGGTCAGGGACTCGACTGTGAATGTAAGCGACGCAAACTAAGTAGCTTACCTCATCCGCTCCGGGAAGTACCCCACAGAAATACCCCATCGGCATGCGGCGCTCAGCATCGAACCGCTGAATTGTGAAGGTGCCGAAGAGCAATAGCGACGTTTTCTGATTGACCGAGATGCGCTGTGATGCTAACTTCGGAACAGCCCGAATCGTGGTCGACCTCCTGAGTAATCGAGGCCATGGGTCGGGTTGCTCGACCAATTCCATTACCTCTTGGGCATCCTTCCTTCCAGCCCAAAAAGCCTGCACGATCAGCCTCTTCAAAATAGCCTGCACACGGAGTTGTGCCTGTGCCGCTCTGCACAGAGCCTTCAGGGCGAATTTGCACTCCGCTTTGCGGGGGAGGAGAGGTTTATGGTGCAAGGGAAATCGCCGGAAAGTGACTTTGGGCAAAAACTGGTGGCTGCGGCGCGGACGAAGTCGGCCGTAACTGAGGGATCAGTTCCTGGCGCGCTGCAATTTATCGGGCGAAGAACGGTTTGCCGCAAGGTGGATCTCAGCCCAGCCACGATCCACAGACTCATAAAACGTAAGGCATTCCCGGCCGCGTATTCGCTCGGCGGACGGCGAGTCGCCTGGGCCGCTCACGAGATCGATGCATGGATTGCTGCTCGGATGGAGCGCACTGAGGTTGTGGCGGCCTAAAAAACAAAAGCCCGGCAAAAATCGCCGGGCGTGTGTTGGAGTGGAACAAAACTTAAGGGCTGAATTGAAAGATATCACACTCCCCCCGCACGTCCTCGCGATTGCCCGAACTGCATCGATCGTACGCATGCGAACGGTGCGACGAGGAACGGATCGTGATCACAAATCAACTTCATTTTCCATCGTGCACCGCTCACGAAGAGTTGCGTGCGCGCGAGAACAAACTGCGCCACTGCGCGAAGGAACCCCGCGCCCTTCGCGAGGCTGCCGCGTTT
>CAVREL010000010.1:0-68918 GCA_963720105.1 uncultured Acidobacteriota bacterium
CTGGACATTGAAGAACGCATTTCCCGCGGCGAGCACCCTGACGAAGCACGCGCAGCTGCCAGTGCGCGAGATGGGCAATATCCCGCTGATTGAAGATGTCACCCGCAAAACATGGGGCTGGGAGCGATTCGAACTGCTAGCCCATGATGTGAAGTTTTCCTTGAGGCAATTACGCCGCTCTCCTGCGTTCACGATTGCCGCCGTTCTGACCCTGGCGCTGGCGATCGGCGCCAACGCCGTGGTGTTTGGCGTCATGGACGCTTTGTTATTGCGACCGCTGCAAGTGCCACATGTGGAGAGTCTTTATGGAACCCACTACGGCGACGGATCAGGCTTCCAATCGTATCTCCAACTACATCGATCTCCGAGATCGCAATCACAGTTTCGAAGATCTGGCTTGTTTCAATTTTGCACTGGTGGGTTTCGACCCGGGCAATGATCCTTCGAACTCTACCGGGTTCACAGTCGAGTGGGAATTACTTCGATGTTCTCCAACTGCAGCCATTCATCGGGAGGTTCTTTCATGCCTGGGATGAAACACGGCCAGAACAGCGCGGCCTATGTAGTGTTGAGTTTTGCTTACTGGCACAGCCGCTTTCAGGGCGATCGCGGTGTTCTGGGCCGCATTGTCCAGATCGACAAGCATCCGTTCACCGTCATTGGTGTCGCGCCGCCTGAATTCAGGGGAACATTATTCTTTGTGTCTCCTGACTTCTTTGTGCCGATAGTGAACCAGCAGCAGGTGGGCGGAGGAAATGCGTTTAACGAGCGCGGCAACACCCAGGGAGTATTTGAAGTGTTTGGGCATCTTCGACCGGGTGTGACCCTCCAAGCGGCGGAATCGGACGTGAACGCGATCGGCGAGACCCTCCAGAGGACCTACCCCAAAGAGATGGGTCACGAAACGACTTCTCTCGGACGAGTCGGTCTGACGGTATTCGGCGGCGCCATTCGCGCCTTTGTTGGCGGGTTGACATTGCTGGCTTTTCTGATTCTGCTGGCGGCGTGCGCCAACCTGGGAGGCCTCTTTGCAGCGCACATGGCAGACCGGTCAAGAGAAGTGGCGCTGCGGCTGGCGCTGGGCTCGACGGGAGGCAGGATTCTTCGGCAATTGCTTACCGAGGCGGTGTTGATCTCGTGTGCCGGGGGTGCGCTGGGGTTGTGGGGCAGCGTGGTTCTTTTGCGCAGGCTGTCTGCATGGCAGCCATTCGAGGGCGCGCCCATCCACATTCCGATCACACTGGATGTCAGAATCTGCCTGGTTGCCCTGCTCCTGGCGGTTGTCAGCGGGCTACTGTTCGGGATCGTGCCGATGCGCCAGGTCATGCACGCTCATCCGTATGATGTTGTCAAATCAGGTTGGAGCGTGGTGGCCGGACGCCGGATCGCAGTTCGCGATTTGTTGCTGGTGGTGCAGATCGCTATCTGCGCACTGCTTGTGACGTCATCCATGGTCGCTATGCGCGGGTTCCTTCGTTCACTCAACAGCGACCTGGGCTTTGATCCGCGTAACACCCTGGTATTGGGCGCCGACCTGTCCACGGTCGGTTACAGCGATAATAGTTTGCTGTTAATGCAGCGCCGCCTGGTGGAAACGATTGGGGCCATTCCCGGAGTGGAGCACGCCGGCCTGGTGAATAACTATCCGCCCCTGGTCTACACCGCGGCATTCCGCGTGAATGCGTACAGAGATGACGCGCGCGATCTAAGCCAATCGAAGGTCACCGCAACTCCGTATTCCTACGACATATCTCCCGGGTACTTCGAAGCCGCAGGGACGAGGATTCTGGCCGGTCGAAGCTTCACCTGGAATGATGACAAAACTGCTCCGCGCGTGGCGATCGCGAACCGGGACTTTGCGGTGAAGATGTTCGGTTCGGTGGAACACGCGGTGGGAGCCTATTACCGCAACCAGCACGGCAATCGCATTCAGATTGTGGGCGTCGCGGAAGACGGAAAATACATGAGCCTCACCGAGGATCAGCAGCCGGCGATATTCCGGCCGTTTCTGCAATCGTCCGCCAACCTGGTGCATGTCATCGTGCGCTCGAGAGCCGATCCGCAAACCTTGCCTTCGGCCATGCGAGTCAAGCTCCGTGAACTTGATCCCGGGCTCCCGGTCGATATTCAAACGTGGAACGCGCTGTTGGTCGTGGTCCTTTTTCCGGGCCGCATGGCCACCATGGCTTTGGGCGTGCTGGGTATGATGGGCGCCATCCTGTCCATCACTGGCATCTTTGGTATGGCCGCTTACTCCGTCAGCAAGCGGATCAAGGAACTGGGGATCCGTGTCGCTTTAGGGGCTCGGCGCATAGAAGTGCTAAGCACGGCGTTGGGACATGCCGTCTGGTTGCTCGCCATAGGCTCAGGCGCCGGATTGATCCTGGGTATCCTGGCCAGTCGAGTGCTGGCCTCCCTTGTTTATCAAGCCACTCCGCGCGACCCGCTCGTGCTCGCCGGCGTCGTCCTCGCCATGGCTGTTGTCTTTCTGCTCGCTACTTGGATTCCGGCCCAGCGCGTGCTCTCAGTCAATCCATTGGTCCTCTTACGCGAAGAGTGAAGCTATTCCGTCCAGGAGCGGTAGCTGGCATACAGATCAGTTCGTGGATTCGCTAGAAGGAAGAGGCAACCGTGATGTTTGATCGCCGGCTTTGCATCGCTCTCGTGTTGTTCGCGACTTTGTTGAGCTATCACCACCTGTGCGCCCAGGAAAAATCTCCCGCCGGACAGCCACACCTCGATGTGTTCACCGGCTATTCCCTCTTCGTTCGCGACTACACGCACACGCAACTCAACCCGACTTCCGGTCCGATGCACGGTTGGGACATTGCTTTCGACTTTCCATCCACGGTGTCCAGTCGCCGTTTCGGGTTCACGGTCGACGTGTCAGGCCAATATCACACCAGCCGATTCTTCACCCCGCAGCTCTACCATGTCATGGGCGGCCCACAGGTCTCCGGGACGGTAGGGCGCTCGAGGGTTTTTGCGCGCGGCTTGATCGGCATACTTGCGGCCTCGGGCGACGTCATAGTGCAAACCAGGTCACATGTGGTTCTTGCCGCGGGCGCCGGTGCTGGGATCGATGTGCCGATGGCTTCTCACAAGGGCTGGCGTTTCAATCTCGACTGGGTGTACGGCGGATTTGATAGCAACGACTACAACCAGATTACCGACATCGTAAAGAACAACGCGCGCTTCTCCACCGGGCCCGTATTTCGCTTCTGAGCGAGCGGTCGACACCGGCGCATCGAAGCCGACTACCTTCGGTCCCAATACAGCACAAACTATGGCCAGGGTCCGGGGATCTGTCGGTCCCAATTGTCCAAACTCAGGATCGCAACGCATCAGGTTTTAGTTCAGACCAATGCCCGTTTCGCGGCAACTTGATCCCCCGGCTGGGTAAAAGCCGATCGACTGGGGATGCCGGACTGTCTTTCGAGGCACTCCTCTGCTTTGGGAGCAGAGGGTCGGGGGTTCGAATCCCTCCGCCCCGACCATTCCTTTCCTTCCGACCTCCAACCCAGGTCCCCAGGTGCGAGGGACCTGGGGCACCCCAAAACTATGATTCAACTAACTGGTTCGGCACCTGGGCCACCCGCCAATCGTCGTAGGATTGCAATGGAGCTTGCGGGACAACTTCTGGTCGGGCAGCATTCTTTGGCGGCGGACCACCGAGGTTACATTGAGTGTTACCGATTCAATCAGCATCAGTGCTAAAAGGCCGTGTAGGTGTAATCGGTGAATTGCCAGGCGCCGGCGATCTTCGAAAAGAGCCGCGCGTATACGGTCACACCGTTGGTGGGGAGCCCGGTCACGTTGGCGGATGTGGCAACTTTCCCCCCTGAATTGAAGAGGTTTTGCGATCCGACACCGGTCGTGCCCAGCTCCAGAATATAAGCGGATACGCCCGTTCCTGCACTCCAGGTAAACGTGACGGCAGAACCGGAAAGCACGGTCCCCGGCACGGGCGAGATCATCGCCGCTTTTACCGCGCCCGCTGCCACGTAGATGTAATCGGTATACTGCCAGGCGCCGGCGATCTTCGAAAAGAGCCGCGCGTACACGGTCGCACCGTTGGTGGGGAGCCCGGTCACGTTGACGGATGTGGCAACTTTCCCCCCTGAATTGAAGAGGTTTTGCGATCCGACGCCGGTCGTGCCCAACTCCAGAATATAGGCGGTTACGCCCGATCCGGCACTCCACGTAAATGTGACGGTGGAACCGGAAAGCACGCTTCCCGGCACGGGTGAGATCATGGCCGCTTTTGTCGCCGTTCCCGCTTCCTTGTAGGTGTAATCGGTATACTGCCAGGCTCCGGCGATCTTCGAATAGAGCCGCGCGTACACGGTCGCACCGTTGGTGGGGAGCCCGGTCACGTTGGCGGATGTGGTAACTTTCCCCCCTGAATTGAAGAGGTTTTGCGATCCGACGCCGGTGGTGCCCAGCTCCAGAATATAAGCGGATACGCCCGTTCCTGCACTCCAGGTAAACGTGACGGCAGAACCGGAAAGCACGGTCCCCGGCACGGGCGAGATCATGGCCGCTTTTGTGCCCGAAGCGGGCCAATTGTGCACCAGGTTATAGGCGTTCACCGTACCCAGGCCGGTCGCCAGGTCATATCCGGTGGTGGAGACGTAACCGCTGATGACGCCCACTGAATCGGTCCCAACCGTCAGGGTGCAGTTCGGGGCGCCCGGGGTGCAGGGCACCTTATTATTGTCGGAAGTTACGTCGTAGAAGATGCAGGCGTTTCCGGCCGCAGCGGTATTGGAGTTGCAGCTCGTCAGGTTGTCCTTGGCGGCGAGCGTGTAAAACACCGGATTGGGGAGTCCCTGGGCCACGCCGCCTTCCTGTTGCAAGACCAGCGCCATGATGCCCGCCATGGCCGGCGAAGCCACCGAGGTGCCGCCAACCGCCTGGGAAACGGCGTCAGTGGCATTGCTGAACGTGCAGGGCGCGGTATCGGAATCGCAGATCACATAGGCGCTGTTCAGCGCGCCGCTCGATGCGAACAGGGAGACATCGGGAACATCGCGTTTGCCGTCCGCGGGAACGCCGGTCCCGGTTTGCCACGTTGGCTTGGCATAACCGCCCGTGCAACTCGCAACCGTAGTGGAAGTCGGCGCGGTGCAGGAGCTCATGCCGCCCGTTCCGCCCACCACGTTCACCAGGCCTATGTCAAAGTTGTTGACGACCATGTATTCGCAGCTCCCCTCTTCGTCGTAGCCCGCGGCGGTGAAACCGAGCAGCAACTCCACATCATCGCTGGCGCAACTGCCGTTCCACGGAACCTCGGGCATATATCCCAGCGCGGAGGAGCCGTTCGCGGCATTGGTGGCGCTCCAGTAGGTGGTGGCTTGGTTGGCCCAATTCAGGTCTGTGCCGCCAACAGCGACATCGTAGGGGGTGCTCGAAGTTCCGCTCACTTCCAGGCCGAACGAAGCGCCAAAGGGCGCTGTCCCACCTCCGTCACAGGCGGCGGATCCCTGATCGCCCGAGGCGACAAACTCGGTAATGCCCAGAGCCGCTCCCATTTGCCACATGCTGTTATTGGCTGCATTCCCGGCGGTCCCCTCCGCAAGCTCGCAGCTTCCGTAGCTGAAGCTCATGATGGGCGCAACTTTGTTGTCGATGATATAGAGGGCAGATACCACTGCACCGTCTGTGGTCGCGGTGCTGGCCGTGGTTACGAACTTGATCGTCGCGCCTTTGGCCACGGCTCCTGACCATTCCACGTCCAGGGTGTTTTCGACTTTGTCGTCCGCCGAAGGAATGCCTGGGTCCGTGCCATTCACAATAATGGTGGGCGCATTGGCGGCCAAGCCGAATGAGGACCGGAAAGTTGCCACATCGGTAAGGCTGATGTCGCTGCGTCCCGCGATGGCAATGGTCTGGCCGGTGCCATCGATGCCCGCGGTCCATAGCGGCGCAACGTTATAGATCGTGGCAAAGTCATATGGAGACACCAACTCAAACGTGCCGCCGGTGACGGGTACATTGAAGAGCGGCCTAGCCATCGCATCCGGATTTTCTGGCGTCCATTTGCCGGTCTTCTGGTCGCGGCGGAAGCTGCCCATATCGCGGTGCAAGGGCTGGTGAAAGAAATTGTGCAGCGATACGACCCCCGCCACCACCGGCGCAAGCGCCTGGGGAATGGCCGGCTCCGCATTGTTGGCGATGTGCTCCTGGCCATGCACGGTGTAGCCGTGAATCTCGGTATGGAACGCTTTTTGGACCATGGCGGCGGTTCCTGAAAACTCGAGGAAGATGCGGCCATTGCTCACCTTGTTCACCGTGAATCCGTGATTCGCGAGCCAGCTCGATACGGCGGCGATATCGGCGTCCGACGGACCGTAAAGCTTGCCGAATTCCTGGGGTTCGAGCCAATGGTGGAAATCGGGCGATTTGGCATCCAATTGCCGTGTCATGAACGCTTCGAGCGCGGCTTCCTGCTCGGGGCTGCGTTTGAGCAGCAGCAGGATGCGCTCCATGGGCAACTGCGGATCCACCGCGCCGTGGTCAAATTCATGTCGCGCCATGGGGTGAATGTTCCCATGCAACTGCACCAGTTTTGCGTCATCGATGGGCTCAACAACCCGCGAGAGGACCGCCGGCGGCTGATCGACGGGGAGCGCGAGGGGAGAAGTTGCCGTCGGAGCCTGATCGGCCGACTGGCCGTATGTGCGATGCCAACCGCAAATTCCCAGGGCCAGGAAGACGCATAGCGTCGCCGACTTCAGATTGCTCTTCATTTCTTCCTACTCCGATGCCACTCCCGTGGTGGTGACGATTCAGATCATGGGTAGCCTTCGACCCGTTCGAACTCCTGACCGCTTTGGGATATTGGTAAAAACCTCTGCCGTTCCGAAACACACAAGATTGCGGAAGGGCATACTTGGCCATGTCAACACCGACGGTCCCCTTTTTGCACCGTGTCGGTATTTGTACGGCAACAATCCAAATGGGGAGAAGAGCCAGGGGAAGGCTGGCAACTATGGAAAAAAACTGTACATTTTCGAAAGCGGTTTGTCACTAACGGATTTCGCCCCGTTCTTCACGAGCGTTCTGCCACAGCCACTTAATCCGCCTTCTGCGGAAAAAGTGAATGCTGTCGGTTTTTCTTCTGTCGGAGCGTTTGCGGTGTTGTCGATTTTGTAGCGGCACAAACGATCAACAAGGGTCAATAGGCGACATAGGGCAGACTGTAAACAGCTCAATACACAGCACTTATTTTAAACGGATTTCAATAGGCTTCAATAAATCGTTTGACCTGTTTTGGGAGCAGATGCACTGCCTCTCAAAAACCCTTTAGAATCAGCGTCAATTCGGCTCCGTTTGTTTGAAGGTTGAGGCTTCTTGAGGAAGTCTGTGCTACAGGGCTTTGCTGGAAGAACGATTGAATGCGTTCTCAAACTTCTGATTACAAGGTGATTCGTTGATATCTCGAAGGAAGGTAGGGCATCTGCCGCGAGAGCAGATGCGTCACCGACTCGCAGATAGCCTCCACATCGTTGGCATCGTTCTTCTGCGACTTCACGTACTGCTTGACGAATTGCGGCGCGGTCTCTAAGACCTCGGAATGGGCGGGCGTTAGTCGATTTTTTCCGATTTGAACCCACCGGGGGGCCTCCAGCCAGACGCCGTTTTCGAGCCGCTGTTTGAAGATACGGAGCGTCCGGGGAGATTCAAGCACAAATCCGTACCGAATCGGCACTGTCTTCTCGCCCACGCTCTTCTCGGGCAGTGGTGCCGCCAAGACCACGGCCGTGCCTTCGCTCCGAAACCACCACAGCGCGGAATCGTCTGCGTCGGGGGTGTGGGGCCCCCCTTCATAGGTGGCTATGTCAACCCGAAAATACAGTCTGGCGACATCGCAATATCCCCACAGATCGACTTCCTTCTCATCGAATGTTTCACCGGATTTCCGCCGAATCAGGTTCGTTTCGAAGGCCCCAAGGAAATGACCGCCGGCGAGCAGCCTGTATTCCAGTGTTCCGTCCACGTCCTATAAGCGCGGGGCCGTTGTTATCCACTCCGGGCGGCTCTCCAACAAAGAAACGCCGAATCCCTCGCCCGCAGGGCAGACTAGCACCCAGAGGAAACCTGCTCCACAATCTCATCTACATGGTTTTGCAATTTCTCTTACTTCCGAATCGCAGATGAATTTCCGGACTGGCCTTCAGTGCTGGAGGACTAGAAGATGGCTACTTCGTCGATACCACAATCGCAGTCGCCCAAGGTCAAGGAACGACTTCAGTTTCGAAATTGCGTCCCGGCCTCTCTGTAGTGGTGACCGTGAGAACGAGAAAGTGAGCAAGGCCGATGAGCGCCACCTCCATTGGTATTCCGGGGAGTCGTCCGGCCAGCCGCCGTCCCGCTTTTCTTGGGGCTTTCCCCACGGAATTGTCTAAGAGTCCGCTGCTTGGTATCGTGGGCGTCATCCTTGGTGCCGGCATCGTCACCCTCACGGCGGTAAGCGTGGCAACCTCGGTTGCGAGATGAAATGAGATATACATGAGCTAAAATCAACTGAGAGCTTTCCGGGACACTTCGGCGTTATAGGGACTAACCCCGACAGTCGGGCATCACCGGCTGTCGATGTGTGCTTTGGCCTGTGGGCGCCAATTGTTGCTTCGTGCCGATGTGTGCGGAACCGACGGCGCCTGGACGGTGTTCATGTCATATGATGTTGAGGCAAAGGAGCAGGTGTATCCAGTCTATGCTCTCCCGAATCGCAGTGTGTCTCCTCGTGGTCCTAACTTCCGGTCCAAGCCTGTTTGGCTCCGATTTTGGCATGAAGGTGACCGACAAGAATTACCTCGATACGCAGGGTTTCAGCGTTTTTCTCTACGACAGCACCTACCATCCCGTTTTCGTAGATCAGAAGAACACGGCCATGGAGATGATTCTCCATGGGGCACGCATCGCCACCAACGGCGACGTGCGCCTGATGCCGACGCCCGAGCAGTGGGACCTGGTGGCGACCCTCAAAGGACGCCACGCCGATAAGGAGAACAACCGGCTCACCGCCGACCTCGCATTTTCGACCTTCGATTTCAGCTACACGCTGGAAGTGGAAGCGGAACCGGGCGGCGTCAAGGTCAGCATCAATCTCGACAACCCGCTGCCGCAGATGCTGGCCGGGCGGGCGGGTTTCAACCTGGAGTTCCTGCCCTCGATCTACATGGGCAAGGCCTACTTGGTGGACGGAACCAAAGCCGGGATCTTTCCGCGCACTCCGGACGATCCCATGGTCAAGGTGCTACCGTTGCCGGATGAACCGAAAAAGGCCTACTACCTGGAGGACTGGGAGAAGGCCAAAGGATTCACGCAGCCGCTGCCGTTCGCCGAGGGTAAGAGCATCACCCTGGGTGTGGACGACGCGCTCGCCCGGGTCAACGTCAAGTCGGATACGGCCGACCTGATGCTGTTCGATGGGCGCAACCGCGCGCAAAACGGGTGGTTCGTGCTGCGCTCGCTGATTCCTTCAGGCAAGACCACTGGCGCCATCGTATGGCACATCCGGCCGGACGTGATTCCCAACTGGACGCGGCCGCCGATGATCGCGCACAGCCAGGTGGGTTATCCGCCGGGCTTCTCCAAAGTGGCAGTGCTCGAGCTCGATCCGAAGTACACCGGGCCGAAGACAGCCCGAGTGCTGCGGCTAATGGAGGACGGATCGTACAAGCAGGCGTTCGAAGGCCCCATTACGCCTGCAACGCCCTGGCTGCGCTACGTCTATTCGAAATTCGACTTCACCCCCGTCAAGGACCCGGGCCTTTATGTCATCGAGTACGCGGACCAGCGTACGGCGCCCTTCCCCATCTCCAAAGACGCTTACGCCAACATCTGGCAGGACAGCCTGGATCACCACCTTGCCGAGCAGATGGATCACGTCTCCGTGCGCGAAGGCTACCGCATATGGCACGGCGCTTCGCACCTGGACGATGGCAGGATGGCGCCCGTGGTGGGAGAGCAGTTCGACGGGTGGAATCAGGCGACCGCGACGGACGGGAAGTACAAAGGCGGCGATCACATTCCGGGGATGAACGTGGGCGGCTGGTACGACGCGGGCGACTACGACCTCGAGGAACCTGCGCAACTGAGCGTGATTCAGAGCCTGGCTCTGGCGTATCGCGAGTTCGATCTCAAGTACGACGAGCTTACGGTGGATGAAGTCGCACGTGAAGTGGAGATGCACCGTCCCGATGGCGTGCCGGATACGGTGCAGCAGGTCAAGCACGGCGCATTGCTCATCCTGGCGCAGTACCACAATATCGGCCACGCCATCCGCGGCACGCACGAGCCGGATCTGCGCCAGTACACGCACCTGGGCGATGGCGCTTCAAAGACCGACGGCCGCATCTACGACCCGAATCTCGGCCCCAACGAAGTGAAGGGCGACTACTCCGGAAGGCCGGACGACCGCTGGATTTTTACCAGTACGAATCCGTTTTTCCAGTGGAACGGCATCGCGGCGCTGGCTGCGGCCGCCGATGTGCTGAAGGGCTGGGACGACGCATTAGCGAAAGACTGCCTGGAGACCGCGATCAAAGCATGGAATGACGAGAAGGCTCACCCCACGCCGTTTCCGGCCGGCGGCGGCTTCGGCGGAGCGGCTCCGGCAGGCGCTCCTGCAGGCGGAGTGCTGGCTGCGTCTCAGGGGACGGTCTCCGGCGCTCCAAGCGGCAGCAACCGGCCGGCCAGCCCCGGCGCACCGGCGGGCGCCGGCGCGGCGAGCGTGCCGCCGGCTCCGCCGGCAGGCGCAGGCCGTGGCGGATTTAACGTGGGGATGGACTGGGGCGCGGCTCTTGAGTTGACCATTGCCACGCATGGCGCCGAGCCTTACAAGTCCCGCCTCAAGGAGTTGTTCCCGCAGATGATCACGCCGCAGCAGATGGGTCTTCGTGGCTGGACGGCGGTCCGCGCCTTGCCTTATCTGGACCCGAGCGCGAAAGAGCAGATGCGGGAAGCGGTGAAGACCTACATGGCGGGCCTGGACAAGCAGTTGGACGCAACTCCGTTCGGCGTGCCGCCGAGCCTGGGCACCTGGGGCGGCTCGGGCGCCGTGGTGGACATGGCCATCCGGATGTACTTCCTGCACAAGGCCTTTCCGGATCTTGTGGGCCCCGAATACACGCTTCGCGCCGTCAACTACATCCTCGGAACACACCCGGTATCCAGCACTTCGTATGTGGCCGGCGTCGGTACGGTCTCGAAGACGAAGACGTACAGCAACAACCGCGCCGACAACTCTTACATTCCGGGCGCCGTGATTCCGGGATACATCATCATCAAGCCGGATTTTCCCGAGTGCATCGACGACTTCGGATTTCTCTGGTTCGAGGATGAAGCCGTCGTCGCCGGGTCAGCCAGCTGGGTGGTAGCCGGCAACGCCGCCGACGCGGTTACGAAGGAATCGCAGTAGGGCCGGGGCTGGGAGAGCCCATGCCCCCAAGGGGTTGCGCGGAACCCGCGATGAGTGGATTCCGTTTCGGAATTGCCGGAAGCGTTGAAAGCCGGAAGGCAGGTTGCAAGCCGGGTCGATGAGCGGGTTGGCCTGTGAGCGCTAATGGAGGGTTGGGTGAGTGAACACAAGCCGACTTTCCGAGAGTAATCCCCGAACCTGGTCTCAGCGGCAGATTCAGCACGAATCTGGGGCCCATACCGAACGCGTACTGCGCTGTTTTGCTCAGGATTTCGAGCGAAGAACTGATATGCCTGAACAAATGTTGGGAGCTCGGCTCCCTCGTCATTGACCCACAAATGATTGCGCGCCATTCGACCGAGATTCTCCTTGACAAAGGACCGCATACTTGTTTACTCTATGCCTGTAGTAAAAAGGCCTATGACGGAAAACCTCACTCGCGATCTATTTCCCGGCGCACTCGAAATGATGATCCTCGAGTCGCTTCGCCGCCAGCCCGCGCACGGATATGCGCTGGTGCAGCACATCCAGCAGCGATCGAACAACCTGCTCCAGGTGGAAGAGGGTTCGCTTTATCCCGCTCTGCAGAGGCTGCTGAAAGGAAAGCTGGTGAAGGCCGAGTGGGGCGTCTCCTCGACCAATCGCCGGGTAAGAACCTACGAGATCACGGCTGCAGGTCTTCACCACCTGGAGCAGCAGATTTCCAGCTTCGAACGTATGTTCGAAGGCATAGCTCTGGTCCTCAATCCAGGCGAGGCTTCAACAAGCTGAAGCGGTCCGAAAGAAGTTCCAATGAACTGGATTCCGAACATGTTCCGTCGCCGCAAGCTCCTGGGCGATCTCTCCGAAGAAATCCGCCTGCATATTGAAGAGCGCGCGGAGCAGTTGATGAGCGAAGGCATGAGCCCAACGGAAGCTGCACGGCAAGCGCGCCTGGCCTTCGGCAACCAGACACTGCTTGAGGAGCGCAGCCGTGAAGTGTGGCAGTGGCCCGCGCTGGAAACTCTCTGGGCCGACCTGCGGTTCGCCCTGCGCCAACTGCGGCGTTCGCCGAGTTTCACTGTCGCCGCTGTTGTCACGCTGGCATTGGCAATCGGCGCCAACGCGGTGGTGTTTGGCGTATTGAACGCGCTGATTCTGCGGCCGTTGAATGTGCCTCACCCGCAGAGTCTCTATACCCTCGAACGCGGCGGGTACAAGGAACAGGCTACGTCGTATCCCGACTATCTCGATCTGCGCGATCGCAACCGCAGCTTCAATAGTTTGGCAGCTTACATCCTCATTCCCGTGGGGCTAGATCCGGGCAAGAATCCAACCCGGGCCTGGGGCTACGAGGTTTCGGGGAACTACTTCGACGCCATGGACGTTCGGCCCTTTCTTGGCCGCTTCTTCCACGACGCCGATGAGCACGGCCCCAACAGCGCTCCGTATTTGGTAATCTCCTACGCCTATTGGCATAGCCACTTTCAGGACGATCGCGGCGTGGTGGGCCGTGTCGTTCAGGTGAACAAACATCCCTTCACCATCCTCGGCGTGGCACCCCCTCTGTTCTCCGGGACATTGCTCTTCTTCTCTCCGGACTTCTGGGCGCCCATGGTTCAACAGGAACAGTTACAGGGGCTGCGTATCCTGAACTCGCGTGGAACGCGCGACATCTTCATGGTGCTGGGCCATTTGAAGCCGGGCGTGACCGAGGCACAGGCCATCGCCGATCTGAATTCCGTCGGCTCGTATCTGGAAAAGACCTACCCCAAAGTCGATGCCTATATGACCTATTCCCTGGCCCGTCCCAGTCTTGCCGGCGACATGCTCGGTTCCCCGGTAAAGGGATTCATGACGGGAATGATGCTGCTGGCGGGTCTGATTCTGCTGGCCGCGTGCGCCAACCTGGGCAGCCTGTTTTCCGCGCGCGCCACCGACCGCTCCCGCGAAGTGGCTCTACGCCTCGCCCTGGGATCGAGCCGCAAGCGCATTCTGCGTGGGATCTTTACCGAAGCCGTGCTCATTTCCCTCGTCGGCGGCGCCCTGGGGCTGTTGGGCAGCATCGCCCTGTTGCGCGCGTTGAGCGCCTGGTATCCAATTCCCCAATATCCGATGCATATTCCTGTGTACGCGGACGCCAACGTCTATCTGGTCGCCTTCCTGTTGGCGCTTGCCAGCGGTTTCCTCTTTGGCGCGGTCCCGGTAAGGCAGATACTCAGCACCAATCCGTACGATCTGGTCAAGGCTGGATCGACCGGCATCATTGCAGGTAATTCCCGGCATCGGATTTCGGTTCGAGATCTGATGCTGGTGGCGCAGATTGCTATCTGTGCCGTGCTGGTGACTTCCTCGTTGGTTGCCGTGCGCGGTCTCCAGCGCTCCATGCACAGCAACTTCGGCTTTGAACCGCAGAACGCAATCCTGGCGGATACCGATCTCAGCATGTCCGGTTACAGCAGCGAAAGAGCCGCCGCCATGCAAACCCGCATGATCGATGCGGTGAAGACGATTCCCGGTGTCAAGTCGGTGGGATTCGTGAGTCACATCCCTTTGGGAGGCGGTGGGTCCACTGAGGATGTATTCGCCGACCAGACGACCGATCTGAGGTCAGCGAATGCCGCTGCGAACGTCGCAACGTTCAGCATATCTCCCGAATACTTCAGTGCGGCGCACACGGCCTTGGTGACCGGCAGAAGTCTCTCCTGGCAGGACAGCAAGAATGCGCCGCCCGTGGCCGTGGTCAACGCATTGTTTGCGCGCAAGATCTTCGGGTCGGTTAACAACGCGATGGGCAGATATTACAAGAGCGAGGATGGAACCCGGGTCCAAGTGGTGGGTGTCGTCGAAGACGGAAAATATTACATGCTGACCGAAGATCCGCGAGCGACGATGTTTCTGCCTTTCCTGCAACGGCCCACCAGCCTGACATGCCTGGTGGTGCGCTCCAATCGCGATCCGGAGCAACTGTCGACAGACATCGGGAGTACGCTGCGGAGCGTGGATCCCGGCCTGCCTTTCAACCTTCAAACGTGGACCGAGGGACTGGACATCGCCCTGTTTACCCCTCGTGTGGCGACGGTGGCGCTGGGTGTGCTGGGTGGGATGGGCGCCATGCTGTCGATCACCGGCATCTTTGGACTCGCCGCCTACTCGGTGAGCAAGCGGCTGCGGGAACTGGGGATCCGTATAGCCCTGGGCGCGCGGCGGAAAGAAGTCTTGCACACTGCCTTGGGACGTCCGTTGAAATTACTTGCCTTTGGTTCGGCGGCGGGATTACTCATGGGCGTTCTGGCCGCCAAAGTGCTGGCTTTCATCGTCTATCAGGCCACGCCCCGCGATCCGTTGGTGCTGGGCGGCGTTGTGGCGGCGATGGCGTTGCTGGGGCTCCTGGCCACCTGGATTCCCGCCCAACGCGCACTGGGTGTCAATCCTTTGATCCTGCTGCGCGAGGAGTGAATGGACCCACGCCCTATCCGTGGCCCATCTACAGTGCATTTGTGGACGATTGACGAAGGCTGGGGTCGCCAATTCCGCTGAGCTGGTGCGAGTCTCCGGGATTCCGATTCGTGCTTGATAACTGCGACTCTTGCGTTTGCTCGGAACCCAGGCGCCTGTTAACGAGGTGACCAAGTTTGGCTGGCTGAGCCGGTGCAATTCTCCAGCCTAACCTGAGTTCCCGGGCCACCGGAGAGGTCCATGCATAGGCCATAATTGACAATGTAGCCATTTTCGTAGGTCCACAGATTGTTCCAGCCCGATTGGCCACTATTGCAGGGAGCTATGAGCACGGCGCTGCCGACTCCACCGGTCGCCCAGACGCAGTTGGCGCCAGTGGTGTTGTTGCTTCCGATGCCTTGAAGCTCATAACCTGCAAAGTTCCACTGTTGGGCAAAGGTGGCGTTGCAAGTGCCGCCGTCGGCAAAAGTTTTGAGGTACCCGCCACTGGCGTCCAGACAGGTTCCGTAGCCTTGGTTAACAAAAACTATGGCGTTGGCTGACCATGTTTGGCTAGCTGAGCCGGTGCAATTCTCCAGCCTAACCTGAGTTCCCGGGCCACCTGAGAGGTCCATGCATAGTGCATCATTGATGTAGTTGTAAATGTGGCCTCCTGCCAGGTACCACTCATTGTTCCAGCCCGATTGGCCACCATTGCAGGGAGCTATGAGCACGGCGCTGCCGACTCCGCCGGTCGCCCAGACGCAGTTGGCGCCAGTGGTGTTGTTGCTTCCTATGCCTTGAAGCTCATGACCTTCGAAGTTCCACTGTTGGGCAAAGGTGGCGTTGCAAGTGCCGCCGTCGACAAAAGTTTTGAGGTACCCGCCACTGGCGTCCAGACAGGTTCCGTAGCCTTGGTTAACAAAAATAACGGCGTTAGCTTTTGGCACCGCGCCGCACAGGCACAGCACAAGCATGAGTCCCAAAACGCATAGGGATATCCGCTTGCCGGTTGGGGTTGAGGCCGATTTGAGACTGTCTTGACCGAACGCGCGAAGACTCAGAACTCTCCGTCCGCTCACTTTCAAACGTGTTTTCATTTTGACCCTCCTTGTAGGTCATAGGGGTTGATTGGTTGGCTATCGTTGGGCGTTGAGCTGCGCGATTCCGACGGGTTTTGCAGGAGTGGCCCGCACGGGCGCCGGGGGTGGGGTGGTTGGGGTGAACCGCCCTCCGGGTGCCGCTGCAGGCTGCGACATGTTCAGGTTGTTCATGCGTTCGGTTACATCCTCGAGACGCACGCTCTCAAAACCGCGGCGAAGGGCGACGATGCGGTAGTCGAAGGCCACATTCGACTGGCCTCCGCCGAGTTCCCGCACTTCGAACCCCCCGGCGGTCTTGCTGCTCAGGTAGAGGCCGCGGCAATCTCCCTCGGGAGTGAGAAACACGTGATAATCCAAGGCGCCGTTCACGGTCTCGGCAAACGTCGGATCGAGGGTTACCGTGGTGGCGCCGTTCGTGAGGCGGCCCGATCCGAAGTCTTCGAACCAATGCTGAGGAGACTCCATGGCATAGAGAGCAACCTGGCGAGCGCCGCCGGCAACAGCGGCGATTGTCGATGTTCCTCCCTGGCAGTTCAAATGGCCGTTGCTGTCAATCGTGCAATAGCCGCCATTGCCGCCGGCTTGCAATGCAAATTGGTTGGCCGCTCCCTGAAACACGAACGCCGTGGGGACGACGGTGCTGTTGTTTTGCAAAAAGATGGCGCGCGCACCGTCCGCCGTCCCGACCAGAGCGGCGTCTCCGAATACGCTCGACTTCGTGTCTCCCCACACGCCAAACGCGCAGCACCCGGCGAGGTTGTTTCCGGTATTGCTCATCCCCTGACCTAAACCCAGAACTCCGGTGCCATTCGGACTATCGCTCACCGCGCTTACGCCCAGAGTGAAGCCGCTGCTCGCCTCTTCTTCAGCCGCGATGCCGGCTGCGGAGCGGCCGCTGCTTCTGTTGAAGCCCGCAACCCCGGAAGTCTGTCCGGAGGTTCCCTGGGCTTCACCGATTACGGCTGCCGAACCAGCTACGGGGCTGAAAATCTGGCCAAACACACCGTCTGACTGGCCAGTCGTGCCGGTTGCGTTTCCGAACACAGCGGTCCCGACTTTAAAGGCGTCTGCGGCCAGCACCGTGCTCACAGCGCAACACGGAACGTTAGTGTCCGTAACTTGGAGAACCGTTCCCGGATTCGTGTTATTGATACCCACCAGTCCGCCGGGAGCAATGGTGAAGACGTCAGTGGCCGTGGACAAGTCCCGGATATTCAGCTTGTTCGGGCCTTGCGCCGAGGTCTGGCCAGTGGCCAGCAGCTCCCACCCTTTGCCGCCCGTGCCGGTGGTCTCGAGCTGGAGTCCCGCGCCCACTCCGGTCACTGGCCCCTGGATCTGCTCTCCGAGCTGATTGGGCGCACTCACTTCCACCTGAAACGGTCCCGGCGTGGTGCCGATTCCAATCTCGCCGGTCACGTGAGTGGTTCCCTCCACGGTCGCCGCGCCCTTGACGTCAAGAGTTGTGGCTGGCGTCGTAGTTCCAACCCCAACCCTGCCGCCGGTCTCGAAAACCGTTGAATTGCCCAGCGTTGAGCTGTTCAACCAGATGGGCAGGAAATCGCCGGTGCCAGAGCCAGAGAATTTTGGAGTAGGAGTAATGGTCCCCGCTGCGGATGCCGGGGACAAGTTGTTCTCCCGGAGAGATGAGTTGCCCTCGCCAGTCGCTCCCGGTTCGGGTGCACGCATGAAAGCCGACGGCGGCAGGCCGCCGATTGTCGCGGCGTCGGACGCCTTCAATGCATAGGGCACGCTGACAAACAACACGCGTGGTTGCTCGGGCTGTCCTTCGATCTGCACGCCGAGCCATCGCGGTTCGTTACTGTTGAACAGGTCTGCGGGCAGGCCTTCTCCGCTGCCGGCACCCAGGAGAGCTGAGTAGTGGCCTTCGCTATCCACTTCTATATTCTGAGTCTCTCGCCAGAGTGAAGAACCACCATCCTGGTCCTTGTACACCGCGAATGTAATCCCGACGACGCCTGCTCTAACATGGCCGAGGTCCTCCTTCAACACGCCGGCGAACTTCACCAACTGCGGTACAGCTCCTGATGACTCGGTGCCGCTGGTTGACTGAGCTATGGTTATGGTGGCCATTAGAAGCCACGAACAGATTGTTGCCAGGGATCCTCGATATGTCTTCACGATCAGTGTTTTGGTCATAGTCATTCTCCTCTCCGATTGAGCTTTCTGGGGGCGATACGTAGCGGTTTACGAAATCGCCGGGGCGGTCCAGGAGCAGGAAAAGAATCTGAATTGGCTGGCCTTCCAGCCGTATTCTCAGGCCCTTTCGCGAGGATGCAAACCGGCGCTGCCATGGTGGCCAGGGCCAGACTCAGCCGCGCCACGCGCGCCACTTCGGTGCGAATTGAATGGGTGTCATTTTCATTCTCCTGTTCGGGGGATAGGTTTCGGGGTGGGAAGCCTGCGGGCATCTTCGGATTCGAAGCACCGGAGGAGCGAGGTAAGGCAGATCCGATCCGGGCCGCCGTCGGCAATCCAAAGGTGGAGCTTGCCGGCAGCTAGCCAGTCTCTTAAGAGGGTGGAGGGAATGTCGTCGCCAAGGCTGTCGCCCTCCAGCGTCATCGCTTCCGCTTCGGCGCAACAAACGGGGCACCAGGTCACGATGGTTTTGCCCCTGCGCACGAACAGCAGGCTTTCGGTTTCAATCGTTATCCTTGTCGTTTTCACCAACATGCCACTCTCCGGTCAGCCCACTGCCACTGCGGCTGTTTCGTAATGAGCGCATCCTGCAGGCAGCGGGCCTCAGAAGTCTTCAATTCCCGGCTCAATATTTCTCAATGAGTCTCAAGAGACGCCTTGAGGCAACAGATGCAGGGAGTTGCGACGGATGGAGGGGCAATTGCCGGTGCGGCTTCAAGGGCGCGGAGAAACTGTGGTAGATTTCGCTTACTGACGAATCGGCCCGCGTGACGGGTGCGTTTTCGGCCCTTCAGAGCTGCTGGCTCTTCAACCTATGGCTACGGACCCCAGGATTATTTATGAATTCGGGCCGTTCCGCATGGACCCCGACAAGCAGATTCTGCGCCGGGGAGACGACGTTGTTCCTGTCACCCCCAAAGCCTTCGAGACACTGCTCGTCCTGGTACGCCGCAGCCGCGAAGTTGTCTCCAAGGAGGAACTCCTCAAGGAGCTCTGGCCGAACTCGTTCGTTGAGGAATCGAACCTGAGCCAGAATATCTTCCTGCTGCGCAAGGCGCTGGGAGATTCCGCCGAGAACCGCCAATACATCGTCACTCTGCCGGGCCGCGGCTATCGATTTGCGGCGACCGTCCGCACCATTACCGAGCAAGGCGAAGCCCTGGTGGCCCATGCGCGAACACGCACGCAAATTGTGATTGAAGAAGACGAAGCGGAGACGGACGAGGCGTTGAAGGCACTTCCGATTCCGCAAAAGCCAGGAGCGAGTTGGAAATTCCTGCTCTCCGGCGCGGTCGTGGCCGTGCTGCTGGCGCTCGGCGCGTTCTATCTCATTCGAAGTCTCCGGCCTACCCAAGTCACCCACGACAAAGAGTGGGAGCAGCTTACCTTTTTCACCGATTCTGCCGTCTATCCTGCGCTGTCCCCGGACGGGCGTATGCTCGCGTTCATCAGGGGAAGCGACTCATTTATGGGACGAGGACAGATCTACGTCAAGCTGCTTCCAGGTGGCGAGCCGGTCCAGCTTACCAACGACGACGCCGTGAAGCTGGCTCCTTCGTTCTCTCCGGATGGCTCACGCATCGTCTACAGCATCATCGAGCCCTGGGATACATGGGAGGTTCCCGCTCTTGGCGGCGACCCTCATCTTCTGCTGCCCAACTCTTCGTCCTTGACCTGGATCGAGCAAGGGAAGCGGCTGCTCTTCTCCGAGATGAGAGAAGGGCTGCATCTGGTGCTAGTAACCACGGACGAAGACCGGGGAAACAGCCGTGACGTCTATGTGCCCCCTGGAAAGCGCAGCATGGTGCATCATTCGTATCTCTCGCCGGATGGACGATGGGTACTGATGGTCGCGATGGACAGTCAAGGCAAGATTCTGCCCTGCCGCGTTGTTTCATTTGAGGGCGGGAACGACATCAAAATCGTGGGCCCTCCCACTGGCAAATGCCTCTCTGGAGCGTGGTCGCCAGATGGCAAATGGATCTACCTCACTTCGAACGCGTCGAACGCGGACCCTGGACGGGTGGAACGTGTCGGATGGCAGTCCGCGCCCGGCACTCATTTATGGCGGCAGCGTTTCCCGGATGGGGAGCCCGAGCAACTCACCTTTGGCCCAACCTCGGAGGAAGGAATTGCGATGGCCCCCGACGGCAAATCGCTCATTACCTCAGTTGGCGCAGCGGATCGCACCGTGTGGCTGCACGACAAGGACGGAGATCACCAGATATCCTCCGAAGGCAATGCTTCATCGCCGTCGTTCTCATCCGATGGACGCAGGCTCTATTTCCTCATGTCGAACGGGCAAACCCAGGGCGAAGAGCTGTGGGTCAAGGACCTCGCCGGCGGAAAAGTAGACAGGGTGCTGCCCGGTAACCCCATGGAAGCGTACTCGGTGTCACGAGATGGGAAAGAGGTTGCTTTCACCATGAATGACCAGAGCGGCCCTTCGAACCTGTGGGTTGCCCCGACCAGCCGCCGCACACCCCCCGTGCGCATCTCCTCTCGGGCTGCGGAAGATTCTCCCTACTTTCTGCCTGACGGGGAACTCCTCTTTCGCGCGATAGAAGGCGGCGCAAACTATCTCTATCGCATGAAAACAGACGGCAGCGAACGGAAAAAAATCTCTCCGGAACGCATTCTGGATATCTACGATGTCTCTCCCGATGGCCGCTGGGTTGCTGCGGGGACGTCCGGCTCCGGCGATGAAGAACATATCAACCTGGGCTTTGCCAAAGCATTTGCGGTGGATGGAACCGCGACGGTAACGGTGTGCGCCGGATATTGCATATTCAACTGGGATACGAGCGGAAGGTTCGTTTATTTCAGCTACCCGGCAGGGGGCGGAATGAGTTACGCGTTGCCGGTGATGCGTGACTCGGAGCTGCCAAAGCTTCCGCCCGTAGCAGCCACGCGCATCGAAGATTTTCGAAATCCGAAAGAGATCACAGCAATCCCCTGGCAAGTGGAGTCAGCCGTCAACCCTTCCGTTTACACCTACACCCGCCAGAATACCCGCCGCAACCTCTACCGCATCCAGTTGCCGTGAGCTCCTAACTCAATTAATGCTCCGCTTCGACCTGGCCTATACGCGCGCCTATTCCCTGTCGGGGGAAGCCGCGAAGGCGCGAGTCCAATACGAGGAGTTCTTCGCGCTTTGGAAGGGCGCGGATCCGGATATCCCCGTTCTCAAACGAGCGAAAGCGGAATACGTGAACCTCCGCTGATTCAGCCCTTATCGGGTTTGAGAGCTATCCGCAGAGACGTTGAAATGCTGGTCGCGTTACGCGATATCAACAGCCAAATTGCGGTCATCCGGCTTCACTTATGACATGGCGATGCAGCCAAGGGCAGATTGGTAACGAAAAACGTTAGGTCCCTATCGGGACTGCCCCAACGCAACGATGGTGGATTGCCCCAGGAGTATTTTGGGGCAGTTTCGATAGGGTCGTTTGAAGTAAGTCGCTGGCGTGACGGGCGCGGTGATCTACCTATGGGATTTCAATCGGCGGGAGGATACCTTCGTTGGTTGTTGAGTCGACGCGGTGAACGAATCGGGCTGCACGGAGGGCGATTTCTGGGGAGGCGAGGCTGAGGCGGTACTCGCAAATGCGCTGTGCGTGGTTCATGGCGGCAGCCAGTGCACACTCCGGCATTGCGTGCGCGGAACACGACAGCGTTGTGGTTGGGGGCTGTGAGTCTGTCATGAGCTGTCAACGCTGCACCTCCTTGGCTGGGACGGGGCCAGGCTCTGCTGGAAGTAAAGCTGAGCGCAGGTGAGCCGTTCGACGACGAACATGATGCCGGAGCATGCTGGACAGCGCAGGGCAGGCGGATCGGGCGGATCGATGCAGGCCGTCGTGCCGAGCAGAGCGCGGCAACGTTGGAGCGCAGCACCTCGTCTGCGGTTGGCGAAGAGTCCGAAGTGTCGGATGCGAACCAGTCCGCCGGGTAGGACATGAAGCAGGAAGCGGCGCAGGAACTCATGAGCGGAAACGGTCATGACCTTCTTCTTGCCGCCGTGAGCATAGTCTCGCCAGCGGAAGGAGACGCGATTGTTTTCGAAGGCAACGAGCCGATGGTTGGAAATGGCGACGCGATGGGTGTAGCGGGCCAGGTAGTTGAGAACATGCTCGGCGCCGCCGAAGGGTGGCTTAGCGTAGACCACCCAGTTCTTCAGGCTGAGTTGCGAGAGTAAGTGGCTGAATGCGCCCGGTGCGGCAAGTTGTTCGACTGAGCCATGGAACTGCAGTCTGTTCTGCTGAAACAGTTCACGTAGCTGCTCGCAGAACTTGCCGCGGAAGACTTCGCTGAGCGCTCTGACAGGCAGAAAGAAGCGTGGCGAGGAATCGATCCATCTGGAACCGTCGAGAGCCAGGCCGCCGGCGGGGACGATGTAGTGGATATGGGGATGATGCTCGAGGTTCTGACCCCAGGTATGGAGCACGCCGAGGAATCCGATGTCGGCTCCCAGGTGCCTGGGATCGCGAGCCAGCTCGAGCATCGCGGCAGCGCTGGTGCGGTAGAGCAGATCGTAAAGCAGCTGCTTGTTCTGCAGGACAAGAGCGGACAGTTCGTGCGGCAGAGTGAAGACGACGTGGAAATATGAAACGGGCAACAGTTCAGCCGAGCGCGCGGCCAGCCACTTGGCACGCGCGTTCCCCTGGCACTTCGGGCAGTGCCGGTTGCGGCATGAGTTGAACGAGATGGCCTGATGGCCGCAGCGGACGCACTGATCGCGGTGACCGCCCAGTGCCGCGGTGCGGCAGCGGACGATGGCATCGAGTACCTTGCGATGCGGCCACGCAAGATGCGACTGCTGTTGTTGCCAGAATCGGTTGCCCGTTCTACGGACGATGTCGGCCACCTCGAGGGTGGGCCGGGTCATCGCTTCATGCGTCTCCTGGAGCGTTTTATCTCATCGGGACGTGACACTTCGATCGCTTCGAGCGGACTGGGGATCGCCTGCAGATGGCGTCGTGACAGGTGCAGATAGACGGTCGAGTGTTCGAGCTTGGAGTGTCCGAGAAGCACCTGGATGGTGCGCAGATCGGCGCCGGCTTCCAGCATGTGAGTGGCGAAACTGTGCCGGAGCGTATGGGGAGATACGTGCTTCTTGATGCCGGCCTGCCTGGCTGCATGGGCAACAGCGTCCCAGACGATCTTCTCCGTGATGGGCACATCTGCCCGCCAGTTGTTCACCATACCTGGGAACAAATAGGTCTTCGGCTTCATCCAGCGCCAGTACTCTCGCAGAGTCTCCAGAAGCTTGCGGGTCAACAGAACATCACGATCGCGGCTGCCCTTGCCTTGATGGACATGAATGACCATGCGTTCACTGTCGATGTCGGTGACCTTCAGGTGACACAACTCAGCTCTTCGCAGCCCGGTCGCATACAGCGTCATCAGCATCGCGCGATGCATCAGGTTCCGAGCCGAATCAATCAGACGCGCTACCTCTTCCGGGCTGAGTACGGTCGGCAGCTTCCTGGGCCGCTTGGGAAATGGAATCTCATCGAGCAGGTACGGGCGCCGAAGAGTCTTGACGAAGAGAAACCGCAGAGCAGCACAACGGCTCTGGATCGTGCCAGCCGACAACTTCCGCTCGCGAAACAGGTGCACCTGGTACTCGCGAATATGGCCTGGACCTAGGCGCTCGGGCGAGCGGTGGAAGTGCTTCGAAAAATCCTCCACCGCGTGGATGTAGCAGCGGACAGTGCTTGGGGAGTAGTTGCGACGCTGGAGTTCATCCAGCATCAACTGCCGAAGATGGGTCACAGTGAACCTCCTTGTGACCCACACCCTATACCGGCAAGAAGACCGCTCGGAGGCCTACGCCGCAGCGCCCGTCGCGCCAGCGACTTAGTTCAAACGCCCTTCCGTCCCATAGTCCTCCGCGGGAGGCGTCAATGCTTCACAAATCTCGGAGAATATTTTGGAGAGCATAGATTTGGAACTCTGGCGGAGCCCTCGTGATGTTGTCGATTTTGTAGCGGTCCAAGCTGGACTGCGCCCCTAAAATGAGACAGCGAAGTTGTCGACACTTTTCAGCGAATGGAGAGGGTCGATGGGAAACCCGAAGCGATATTCGAAGGAGTTTCAGGAGCGGGCTGTCCGGTGGATGAAGCTGGCGGTGCTGTTGCAGCGAGAAGGATACGTTGCCGGAGCCAAAACGGTGCGTCGGTTGATGCGAGAAGACAGCCTACTCGCGATCCGTCGCCGCAGGTTCGTCGTTACCACCAACTCCGATCACCGGTTCCAGGTGTGGCCGAACCTGGCCCAGTATCTGGAGCTCACGGACATCAACCAGTTCTGACATCGCTGCATCCCCTGTGAGCCTCGATCTGGATCTGCTTCAGGCATCACCAAGGTCCTTTGCCCATAAGGTGATATTTCCTGAAATGTCGGCCAGGCTCCAGCGATCTTCTGGCCCAAATGTTACCGGAACTCGGTGTCACAATCGGCCATTGCCTGCCGATTTGAGGGTCCCGCTGGCCACTTGATCGCAAAGTGGGCTTTGCGGCAACTCAGCGTCCCAATGCAGCCCGTTCCACTTGAGACCATGGCCCGTTTTGCAGCAACTTGCCCACCTGTCCGAGAAGCCGACTATACAGACAAGTGGATTGCTTCATCGAAAATGCGACCCAGCAAAAGTTGATGCACGTTATCGCAAATATCGGCCGGTGAACGTGGTTGCGGGAGTTGCATGACGAGTCAGTTTGGCAGCGCCCACTCCGTAACGCTACTGTTGGAGTCGCGGAGAAAGATCACCGCCTGGTTCTTCTGCGGCACTCCCGTGCCCGCTACCTTGCTGACATCGACCGGCATTGCGCTCGATTTCGCGGTGGCGAGGTTCCAAACAAGAAAAGTGTAATGTTTCAAGGTGTTCGCGTCGACTTGCATGCTCACAAGCGAGTTTCCGCCCGGCAGGGGCCATGCCACAAATACAGGGTCGGCACCCGTTGGAAGCGTCCGCAACAAGTGCCCATCGGAGGCGTCCAGAAACGTCAGTGTGCTATCCGCTCCTCCGACCACCAGTTGTTTACCGTCTGGCATGAAACTCAACGCGAAAGGCTCCAGCAACAAGCCGGCATACTTCGCCTTGAGATTGCCAGAGCGGTCGTAGATGCGGACCACGGTGTCGAAATCCGCGGTAGCAAACTGTGAGCTGTCAGGGGAGAAACCGACGACGCCGCTGCCGCTGAAGTTGGTTTGCAGGGCGGCAATCAGCATACCGTGGGCAACATCCCAAAGCTGAGTCGGCGATTCGTAGAGCTGGACCGCAAGCAAGGATGAATCCGGAGAAAAGGTCAGGCCTCCTACCCGCTGTCCGGTAAATCGCAAACTTACGCAAAGCCGTTCCCGAAAGATCGGCAATCACCACCGTTTCGTCGCCTTTGCTGGTTGCCAGCAGCTTGCCATCGGGCGAGCAGGCGAGGATGGCAAGACCGGCTTCCGCCGGCCGTTTGGTTATCGCCTCAGAGGACGCCAGGCGAAATACAGTGATTGACCCATCGCGGCCAAGCGCGGCGGCGAGCCCCGATTGGCCACACACCGCAACCACACTGGGCGTGCCAGGCATCGACAACTCGCCGGCGGCGCAGACTCCAAAGGAAAAAAGGCGGACTCTTCCAACCAGGAATCCGCCCATGGCGATGTTCCATCTGACAGCTCAGCAAAGTGAACACTCACTCGTGCTGCTGTGCCAGAACATTCTCGAGCGTGACCGCAAAGAACGCGTGCCCAAACTCGGTCGGGTGGTGGATGTCCCAGAAGAATGTGTGGTCGGGGTCGGCGCACACCGCAGGTGTGAGACACGGATCGGTAATGTCTGTAAATCCGAAGTGCGTTGGATCCGTCACCACGGCATTCAGCAGGCTGAATACATTCATGCGCAGGATATGAACGCCTTCCAACTCTTCCTCGCGCGCCAGCATTTCATCCAAAGCGTTGTTTGTCGCAGCACTTGCCGCTGCGGCGAAGCTCGTGTTTCCAGCCGCCGCCGGCAGCAGACCCACATTGAAAAGATCGGGAATAACGAAATGCCTTGCCCCGGCTTTCCGGAGCAGTTGTTCGCTATTAAAGATGCCTTCCGCAATGTGCGATCCAAGCGTCTCAGGAGAGCCTGTCGTCGTGTCCAGAATGTCGTTTCCGCCGCCCTCCAGGATGTAAAGAGCATTGGGATCGGCCTTGCCGCTATGCTGGAACAGATAGATTCCCACCTGCTCGGGCACGCTGGGAACCCCTGTGGTGGATGCAGGCTCAGTTACAAACGCTCCGCCGAACGCATAATCCGTTCCGCCCAGGATGTAGGGTTTCAGCGGCACACCCAGGAAGCCGGCCACGTGGTCCAGCCAGATGGGGCCATTCGAGAATCGACCGTTGTAATACGGCGCGGCCGGCTCTGCGCCGTTGGTTAATGCGAAGATGTTGCCGACATCGCAATAACTGTCGCCAAACACATACAGGGCGTCGTAGCTCTGTGTTGCGGCCTGGGCCGCTATCGATGCCAGGCCGAGGATGACAGCCGTAGTCATAATCCAAAGTCTCTTGTGCATAAGATCGCTCCATTCGTTTGCTTCGGGTGTTTTCAGTTTCGGATTTCGCAGAGCACGAAAGCCGGAGGGAAGGAACCGTGCGAAGAATGAGGCTTTTCCGGGCTTCACCGGATGATTGAAGAGCCGCCCCAGTGACACCTCATACTTCGATGTTCGGAGGATAAAGGTTGCGTGTGCGGGAGGAATGGAGACTTAGTCAGGGGATGGTGAAGAGATGGTCAGGATTTGCTGACAATCGGACTTCGAACCGCTATGCACACTCGTCGCCGGCGATAATTCGCGAGTTACTTCTTTTCTGGCGGCTCGAAGTCTTCCAGCAGCCAGAGGTCGATTGTCCCCTCTACCTGCCAAATAAGAACGTGGCGACCGTCCGGACTGAAGATGAGGTCTCTAATAAGATAAATGTTGCTAGGTGGCCCTCCCATGAGTTGTGGCTCCCCGCCTGTTATGGGCACACGGAACAGGCCAATCTTCGAAACGTCGACTATACCCTGGTAAACTGCCCATTTCCCGTCCGGCGTGACGAAGACGGGATGATTCAGGCCGATGCCGGATACGAGCGGCACCCAGTCGCCGCCCGAGGTGGGCCGCACGGACAAGGTTCCGTCGCGAAGCCCCACAATGGAGCGGCCGTCGGGCGAGGGCATTTGGTGATATCCGCGATCCTTTGCAATCACGGTTTCCTGACCGGTGGATCGATTCCACTCGATGATGGGCGGATCGAACGGTTCCCAGCGCCATCCGTTGGGACTGAAGTAGAAGGTCTGATCGTCCCAGCCGCACTTGAGAATGTACCTGGGCTCTGGAAAGGTTGCAATGTGCTCCACTGCTCCCGATTCAGCCTCTACGGAGAACAGTTCCGTTTCGCCTTTTTCTTTTTCAACCACGCAAAAGACCCTGGGATTGCGGATGGAATACTAGCATACGAGCGAGCCGTAGGCTGACTGGTAGATCTCCCGATCCTGACTCGTCGCAAGGTCCAGCACAAAAAGACTCCTGTGGGTCGGGTCCGGGGCAAGGCCCACGTAAGCAATTTGCCTGCCATCCGGAGAGAAAGATGGCCAGGGATCTCTTTGCGCGTTCAGATCGAGAAGTCTCCAGGTCCCAAGATGGCCATCGGGTTCAATGGATGCAACCGCGACGTTCACAAAGGCGGGGTGGACAGTGCTGTCCTGGAAGACCAGCGCCCCGGCGGCCGTTGTATATCCCTCGTCGACTTCTCCATAGCGAAGAAAGGTCGCTTCACCGCTTGCCGCGCCGTTCTTGATGGGCAGCAGGTAGAGAGCGGACTTCCCCTTTCGAACGTCATGCACGGCAAGGTATCGGCCATCTGCCGTCCAATCCAACAAAGACGCTACCGCGTTGCCAACTTTCCAGGGAGCGGATTCGAAGACCAGACGTGGTTCACCGCCCTGAATCGGCACGACAAATACACGGGAGGTCTGGTCCGCCAGGTCGTTCACGGGCCAGGCTTCATACGCCACGAATTGACCATTCGGAGAGAACGCCGCCCTCCGGACCCACCCGTCGCCTTGATTTACCAGCACACGGCGTTTGCCACCGGCGACGGAGACGATCCACACCTGGCCATGATTGTCCGACCAAGGGTGAAAGTCGGAGATCTCGAGGTATTTGTTGTCCCATGACCAGGTCATGTGGAAGGATGAAGTCATTCCGAAGATGCTGTTTTTAGTGTCGTCGCGAATCAGCTCACGATAGCCCGTGCCGTCGGTCTTGATCACCGCAACCGCGTGGACGGACCGCGTGGGATTTACCTTCAAGTTGAGCGCCACCATCGAGAAATCCCTTGAGGGAGTCGAGATTGTCTTAGGAAAATCTCCAATCAAATGCCGGCTATGGCCGGCAAGATCGCCAAAATACAAGAGGCTCCCGATCGAATAGATCGCCCGCTCCCCATCCGTATCTGCTGGGCCCATGGTACCCAGCGCCTGCCATTCGATCTTGCGCATGCTCATGGTGGCCGGAGGGGCGGGGTGCTGCTCTTGCCTGATCAGCGCCAGCCGCTTGCGCGCCTGCGCTGCGGCGGGCTGGTCCCCATAGTCGTGCACGATTTGCTCGTAGACCTGCTTCGCCTGCTTGCCCAATTTCTCGTCGCATCCGGCCAGGTGCAGCAAGGCCCTGGCGCGCACGTCGCGCGGAGCCGACGTGTCCCCGGCGATTTTCTCGTAGATGTCCATGGCCGACTTAAGGTCGCCGTCCACGTCTTCCTTTTCGATACCGGCTTCCAGCCGCACTCCAGCCGAGACTCCTGTATTTTGGGCAAACGCCAGCCTCAACATAGCCATCAGCGACAAGGTCAGCGTCACGCAATGCAGGCACGCAACCACTCTGCGACTGAGAGCTGTGCTCGCCGCGATGCCTTCCTTCTGGTTCGCTCTCTTTAAGGATTCCTTGATAACCCACCTCGATTTGCGATGGGAAAAAGCTGAGGGAGCGATTTCCGTGGCGAATCGGAATTGTAATCTGCTTACCGTGAGGCACTACCGCGATTGGTGACAATTAGAGTTTAGATTCGTTACGCGCACCTTCCGCCGGGAAAAACGCTGGAGTTACTTCTTGTCCTGAGCTCAAAGTTCTCCAGCGTCCACAAATTGGATCCGGCGCTCACTTCTCCGGCGTAAGCGTCACGTGGAACCCCGTAGAATCACCTCCATTGTCCCCGCCCGGCCCCGTTCATCGCGAGAGCTGGGTACATTGCACGCCCGCAGTCTTGGCGAAGTTCATCTCGGGACATGGATGACCGTCGGGTAGACCGTTCAGCCTGGAAATCGGATCGAAAAGACAACCAGGCTAGGACCTCGTCATCACTCGGGGAGTTCGAGTCCGTTCGGACCGGAGAGAGCACAACCGTCGATCGAGTGGCCATGATGAAAGGCGTAAAAGATGCCGATCCCAATTCCCGCGCCGATGGCAGCCACACCAACTCCGATCCAGCCGGCCTGAGTCCTGGTCACGCCAATCTGAGCCTTCGCGGCGTCGGTGGTTGAGACCATTGCGAGGATGCTTCGGTGTCCCACTGTCATTGAGAGCCTCATTCCAATTCGAGTGTCCTGGGCCGCCGGGGCGACTGGGGGCCCGCCGCTCACCGCCGGCACATTTTGAAATTCATGTCATCCTGCGGTGAACGATGTACCTAGCATGAAGGTGACGTATGCGGAAAGAATCCGGATCGAGTCATATTGAGGTTCGGATTCGGTTAGGATGTGCTGACAATTGGGCTTCTGATTGCGGCGGCGCTAGCCCAAGAGTCGATAACTCGCGCATCATTTCTTGTCGGAAGGCTCGAAGTTCTCCAGCGTCCACAGAACTAACTTGCTTTCGTTCTTGATTTCTGCGATAACCTGACGAGCATCGCGGCTCAATTCGAACCAGACATCCAGATCTAGCCTTGACCCAGCGGGGAAGTCTCCAACGAGCTGCGGCTCGCCTCCTGAGATTGGAATCCGATAGAGCCTGAGCTTGCCCACGGAGTCCTTCGCTTGGAACAGTATCCAGTCGCCATGAGAATGGGCATGCGACGGGTCCGACGGTGCACCAGCAGAGTCTGAAACCAGGAATCTCCAGTCCCCGCCCGCCATTGGCCGGATGGCCAAGCCCCGGCTGTCGGTACGGATGAGCCAGCGTTCGTCCAGTGTCGGCGCGTAGAGTTGCTGGATTTCTCGGTCGATTACGTCAACATCGGTGTCCTGTCGATCGTTTGTGTCCCAACGCATATAATGACCACCCTGATAGGCCTTCACTGCCCAGAACTACATATGCTGGTCGTCCTTGGTAGGGTAGGGCCCGAAGCGGTAGTCACTAAAGGAGGCCAGCTTTTCGACGGCGCCAGATCCCGGGGCTACTGAGACCAGGTCGGAGTGGCCGCCGTTCTCATCCCACCCTACCGAGCAAATTATCTTGGGCAGATCGTAGGCATAAAAGCAGTTAGGCTGCCCGCTGTTGAACCAGTACAGCACGTGTTCCTGGCCGGTCGTCAGATTCCTCAAGACAAGGTCCCTGCCCCCCTTCTCCTCGTCCCCCGATACGTAGGCAATCTGGACGCCATCTGGCGAAAAGGAAGGCTGGGGAGGCCAGCCTGCATTGCCACCGCGAATCTCCAGTGGCCGCCAGGCCCCGAGTATGCCATCAGAATCGATGGTGGCCTGAAAGACACTCCAGTCATGTGATGGCGGGTCCTTAAAGACGAAAGCACCAGACGCCGTGATGCGTGCATCGTTTGCTTCGATCTCGCGGACGAACACCGGACTTCCTGCTGCAATCCCATTCTTCAACGGAAGCAGGTAAAGCGCACTCTTCCGGAAACGTACGTCGCTGAAGACAAGATAGCGTCCGTCCAGGGTCCAACCATGGAGTCCCTGTAGAAGCTCAAACTGATCTTCCGCGACCATTCCAGGCGATTGGTACACCTCCTGAGGCTTTGCCCCTTCGGTAGGCATCACAAAGATGTGCATCGCTATGCTTGATCCCGAGCCCGACATAGCTGAGTAAGCAATGGAATGACCGTCCGGGGAAAATACCGCGCACCAGTGTTCTCCGCTTTCAGAGTGGACCAATTCGCGGTGATGGCCGTCGGCCACGTCGACGATGATCGCATGCCACCCTCCATTCGGCAGTCCGGCCGAAACCAGCAGATGGCGAGTGTCCCAGGACCAGTCAAAACAGGGGCCGCTGCGGCCACCGAGGAGTGTTCCCTGCGCGTCATCCTGAACCAGCTCGCGATAGCCTGTGCCGTCGGTCTTGACCACAGCAAGCGTGGTTGGCCGATTGGCGTTGCGCAGGAATGCAAACGCAACCATGGATAAGTCTCGCGACAGGCACCAAGCTGGCACATCTCCTGGTTGCACCTTGAAGACCAGATGCTTGCTCTGGCCTGTCAGATCGCCAAAGTACAGATTGCCGTCCGCAGCCCGGTACACGGCCCGATGGCCGTCCGTGTCGCATGGACTCATTTCGCCCAGCCCAGCCCATTCAATCTTGCGGACATTCATGGTAGTTGGAATGGCTGGATTCTCCTGCTTTTTCAGCAATGCCAGTCGGTTGCGGGCTTGCGCGGCCGCGGGTTGGTCGGAGTAGTCGTGCACGATCTGCTCGTAGACCTGCTTGGCCTGCTTGCCCAGCTTCTCATCGCACCCGGCTAGCCGCAGCAGCGCTTTGGCGCGCACATCGCGCGGAGCCGACGCGTCCGCGGCGATCTTCTGATAGATATCCATGGCCGACTTCAGATCGCCGTCCACGTCCTCTTTCTCGATCCCCGCTTCGAGCCGCACTCCAGCCGATGCCGTGGTGGATTGGGCTGCAGCTGGCCTTATCAGCACCAGTGAGGCCATCGTCAGCAGCAGGTAAAGGATGCAGGCAACCACCCCGCCGCTCATGAGCAAAAAACCGATGGAGGTACAGGCGAGGGCGACTCTTTCCATTCGGCTTGTCCCGTTCGGGGATTTCTGCATGACCCACCTCCAGTTTCGATAAAGCAAGGATGAGTGAACGGTGTCTGGGCTGAATGGGATTGTTATCTGGCTTTGGTGAGGATTCAGTCAGGATTTGCTGACACTCAAGCCCTCATCCGTCGAAGCGGTAACCTGCGCCGCGCACGCTGATCAGATAACGCGGCGCTGAGGGCTCATCCTCGATCTTCTTGCGCAGCGACACGATGTGGTTGTCGATCACGCGATCGGTAACCGCAATCCCCGTGCCCCAGACCTCGTCGAGAAGCCGATCGCGCGTAAGCAGGCGGCCGCGGTTGCGGACAAAGGCTGCCAGCAGCTTGAGCTCCGTGGTGGTGGCTTCGATGCATTGCCCGTTGCGGCGCAATTCAAATCGCGTCATGTCCAGTTCGCAAGCGCCGAAACGATGAATGTCCTCTCCATTACCAGCGCTTCCGTGTTCGACGGGCTCCGGACTCGCGCGCCGCAACAGGGCACGGATACGAGCGCGCAACTCGCGCGGACTGAATGGCTTGGTCACATAGTCGTCCGCGCCCACATCGAGCCCCATGACCTTCTCCGCTTCCTGTGTTTTGGCCGTGAGCAGAATGATAGGAGTCTTCAAGCCGCGATGGCGCAACTCGCGGCATACTTCAAAGCCGTCCTTGTTGGGAAGCATCACATCCAGCAAAATCAGATCGAATGGTTGGGAAAGAGCGCGCGGCACGGCCTCTGCGCCATCGGCCACCAGGGCGACCTCGTATCCCTCGGTTTCGAGGTCGGTTTCCAGGCTGAACGCGATGCCGGGTTCATCTTCAACGACAAGAACCTTGACCATACGGATCCTCTTCAGTCTTCCGCCAACGGTAGCACAAGGGTAAACGTGCTGCCGACACCGACTTCGCTTTGCACGCGGATTTCTCCACCCATGGCCTCCGATATCTGCCGCACCATGGCTAAACCTATGCCGGTTCCCTTGATCCCGGCTTTCTTCGCAGCATGCCCACGCACGAACTTCTGGAAGATCGCCTGCTTTTCCTCGGCGTTGATCCCCATGCCCTGGTCACGCACCGAAATCAACACACGGTGATCGCAAATTGTCCCGTTCACCCACACCGTGCGGCAGACTGGTGAGTATTTCACCGCATTGTCGAGGAGATTCCTGACCGCGCGGCGGAACGCTTCTTCATCAACCCGGATGGTGGACGCGGAGGCGCCCTCCGGCGTGACCAGGTCGGCTTCGACGCTGAATCCCTGGGCCTCGGCATGCTCCGTGAAATCAGTCACCGTCGCGCGTACCAAATCGAATGCGTCGTGAGGCTCAATCCGGTATTGCTTGCGGCCCGACTCCATGCGCCCAAAGTCGAGCAGATCTTCGACCAGCCGGTGCAGGCGGTTGGTTTCATGATCGAGGAACACATAACTTTGCCGGCGGCGGGACTCATCGGAAATTCGGTTCTGCGCCAGTAGCTCGGTAATGGTGCGCAGCGTGGTGAGGGGCGAGCGAAATTCATGCGAGACAGCCGCCACAAAGTCCGATTGAAGCTGAGCCACACGGAGTTCACGGCTGATGGCGCGATAGACCACATACCCCGATCCGAGAATCACAAGAAGCATGAGCGCAGCCCCACCCAGCAGAAGCGTGCGACGGTTTGAGGCCGCGCCGGAGATGGGCCGGATAGTAAAGAATTCAAGACGACCGGGGATTTGCGCCTCAGCCATCGAGCGCGTTACCGTAAGACCGGTCCCGCCGGACGTACCTGGCAAGAGCAATTTCCAATGAACATCGGTCGAATTGGGCGGCAGTTTCAAGGTGATGTCCAGCCAATCCGATAAAGTGAGGAACGCACTGAGACCATCCGAAGTGGCGTTCCAGATCAACAGAGACGAATCCGGCTTGGACTCCCGACCGCGTGAATTCGTGCCGCTCGACTGTGCGATCTGCCATCGGTTATAGAGTTCGGCAACAAGCGTTGAGAAGTCGATTCCCTGCTTTGGTGGCGAACCGGCTGCGATACCGAGGCGATCGAGCTCCGACCAGCGATAATCAAAAGCCTCGCGGCTAAGCGGCCATCGCCCGTTGAGAAGCCCAGTGCGGAGTGCGTTGGCTTCGATTGAGGCTTCTTGCCGCCGGCCGAGATTCATGAGGATCCGGCATCTCGCTGATGCCGCCAGTAGGGCGAAGGGCGTCCCGGAAGGGTCAAGGGCGGTCTCGCTCGCGAGACCCTTGTAAGTGTTGAGGGCGGCTTCCTGGAGGCTGGATTTGTTTTGAATCCTGGCGATGCGCAGCAATGCCTCCGGCCGGGTTGCTGGCCGGAGAGCCAGGGGTCGCAGGGCGGCGATCGCACGGTCGTATTGCTGCTCGCGAAGCTCCAGTTCATCGGCCACATCGAAGGCGCCGGGAGTTTGGGTGTGCACGACAGGAGGCGCCGGCGTAAATAACAATGGCCTTTGCGGGAAAACCTGGATGCCGTCTTGCGAGATGCGAAGGAAAGTCGCCCCTTTCGGAAACCGCGCCCGGAGGGTGGGCGACGGAGGAAACGCGTTCATTTCGTGCAGTCCGAGTTCCCAGTCCCCGAGGCTGCGCGAGAGTTGAGCCAGCGCAAGATCAGCGATCTCTCCGAGGCGCTCGCGTGAGCGCTGGAGTTCAAGACTTTGGTCCTGTTCCAGCATCCGGACGGTGAGCCATACCTGCCACAATGCAAGACACACTACGCCTCCCAGCAGCACCGTCAGCCACTGCCTCGCCGGGATTCTTGTTAAGAGCGGGCGGGACATGGACGCAGTATAGGCCTGCCTCGGTCAGGATTGGTTCAGGTTCATGTCAGGGTTCGGTCAGAATCCTGACCTGGTAGTCGCTCCAACCGTATGCGAATGGATGAATCGGCCAGGAGATCACCAATTAATCACCAACACGGGCGGGTGTCAGACATTGTTGACAGAACATAAACGCCACATGGAAACAGAGCCTCCACTCCGACCATCTTTGCTTCCAGGTAACTCAGCCCAACAGGTGGGCCGAGTCGAACACCTTGCTCGTATCCTGACACACGAAATATTGCCCCGTCAGCTAGTCCTGTCAGTACAGACTTATATCCGATTGATCGCCAATTCGATCTTGTTCTCTGCCACCAACGAATCGATAAAATATGTCGGAAATGGCCTTATCAGAAACGACTCGGCCGATCGCCGTGAGTTGTGTTGCCGCTGTGATTTGCCAACGAAGGCGGCGGCCCGTTCCGTCGACCGCCGCGCCACTTGGATAAGACGCCTATCGGTTTTTTTCCGGGTCGGTTCCGAACAACTGGGGGTGCTGGTAGTGACCCTGCTCCTCCGGCGGCTTGACTTCCTCAACCGGGATGCGATGGGCGTTGGCCCAGGCATCCTGCCGGATCCCCGTCACTTGCCAGGAAACTTCCACTCCCGGTTTGCTGGTCTTGATGACGAATCGGTTGGCGTGGACCTTTTCCGACACAATGGCTTGCGCGAAGCGGCCCATCACAGTGAGTTGGTAACGGAAATCACGGTTCAAGGCCTCGAAATAACCTGGAAGTTCGATGGTGGCCACGCCATTTCGGTCGGTGATCGCGTTTCCGTTGTAGACGTTCATCATGTCAGGGCTTTCGACGAAGGAGTGCGAGAGGGTTTTGTTCTCCGGATCGAGGGGGTCGTCGATCTTGAACGATCCTCCGCCTTTGCTTACGGTGCCGTTGACCTGGAGATTGCCGGCGAAGAAGCCGTTGCCACCGGCGTCGACGGAGAAGACATCGGTGAAGTTGGGACCTGATTGACCCAGCAGAAGCAGACCCGAGCCAGAGTGCGCTTTGAACGCTCCTGCTACGCCGGTAGGGCTTTCGATCTGTCCTACGACAGCAGTCGGATAACCGGAAGTTGCCGAGCTATAGCCAAACACAGCATTGCCGTCCGGGCTGGCGGCAGAGAAGAAGCCGCCGAAGGCTGTGCCGGAAGTTGCATAAGCCGCGCCCAATACTCCTGCGCCATAGCCTGTCGTGCCGGTGTCGCCACCTACTCCGTATGCGTTGCCCGCGGTCGATCTCGCATGACCATACACACCCCAGGTAACACTGTCCGTGCTCGTAGTCGTCGCTTGAAGGGCGGTAGCCTCGGAACTGACAACATCGAGGGTGGCTTCTGGGGTCGTTGTTCCCACTCCGAGGTCGCTTCCGGCCTGGAACAACAGGGAATTCCCGAGCGTCTGCGAACTTGTCCACTTGGGAATGAAGTTCTCAGTGCCGCCCCCTCGAACATTCTTCGGCTCGCTGCCAGATCCCGCAGTTGCATTCGATGTTGATTGTGATTGCGCGAGCCCCGCCACGGCGGACAGAGCCAGGACCAACGGAACAAGTCTTCTCATCACGATCCTCCTACTGAAAAACCCACCAATCCAGCGTGGACCCTCCGAGTCCGAACTGTGTGAGAATTCTGACTTAATTGGATTTGGCTTTGATCAGGATTTCCTGACAATTGATCCGGCGGGTGGCTTGCATTCTACGAAAATGCTGCATCTCGTTGATGGGCCAGAGGTTCGGGTAGAGTATCCAGGTGAGGCGGCCACGAGGCAGAGTCGCCGCGGTCATGATAAGAGGGTACGCCAAACGAAATGGCTTCAAGCTGGTATTCAACTAATCCCTTGAAACCTGAAGCGCGCTGGAGACGGTCCGAGGTGGCGTTCCATGCCAGGAGAGACGAATCCGGCAGCGACTCCCGCGACTCGACCCTGGCGATTGCGCACTTTGCCGTCGGTTGTAGAGGTCCGCAACAAGTAAGTAGAAATCAAGCGAAGACTCTGGCTGCCAACCCGCAGAGATACCGAGACGATCAGACGATCGAACTCCGATCAATGATATTCAAAAGCCTCAAGGCTAAGCGGCCATTGCACGTCGCGGAGCCCAGTCGGAGTGCTTCGGCCCTCGGTTGAGGCTTATTGCCGCCGGCCGAGATTCATGAGGATCCGGCATCTCGCTGATGCCGCCAGTAGGGCGTATGGCGTCCCGGAAGGGTCAAGGGCGGTCTCGCTCGCGAGGCCCCTGTAAGTGTTGAGGGCGGCTTCCTGCAGGCCGGATTTGTTTTGAATCCTGGCAATGCGCAGCAATGCCCCCGACCGCGTTGCCGGCTGGAGAGCCAGGGGCCGCAGAGCTGCGATCGCACGGCCGTACGGCTGCTCGCGAAGCTCCAACTCATCGGCCACATCGAAGGCGCCCGGAGGTTGGGCGTGTACAACGGGAGGCGCGGGCGTAAATAGCAACGGCCTTTGCGGATAAACCTTGATGCTTCACGTTCGTGTCAGGGTTCGGTCAGAATCTCGACCGGGCAGTCCTCCAACCGGGCAAAACGCTGCACCAGATCGAATCGATGCCTGCTGCAACATCTTTTGCGACAACGGTAAGTACGTCGCAAATCACAGCAACAGGCGCCGACTTCTCCCGCTGGCCTGAAGGACTCGTGTCGATTTCTCTTGTGGACGAGCGGTATGGCCATTTCACCTGGCTGTAAAACCGCCTACGGGGACAACTGGCTTTTTATGACTCCGAAATGAGATCTGCATGAGGACAGGCGTACGCGTTGGCCCGTTCTCGCCAAATCTTGCGTCAGCAGATGTGAGACAGACTCGAAGAAGCGGGTAGGCTAATCGTGCCAAGTGTCAGGTTACAAGTCATTTGACGCTGAAATTCAGGATGTCGCGCGATTTATGAACAAACTGTCGTAGGAGAGAGCTCGTGAATTCCATAGAATAGAGCGTTGGTGTAGCATTCGAGATGCGACCATCTTTCCCCTCCCACGTGCTTCTCGGACGCCATCAGAACGACTGCACCGTACCGCAAGCGCAGCTTTAGGGTTGTGGTCTCATCCTTGGCGGCTAGGGAGGCTGACATGCGTAAGTTTATTTTTGGGATGTGCCGTTCAGCAGCGTTTGCGGTTTGCTTCCTTTCTTTGACACTTTGTATGGGGCAGCAGAGCCCGCCTGCGCCGAGCGAAACCGCGCCAAGTTTGACAGCGCAGTTACCGGACGCGCCCAGTCAAACTCTTGCCACCAAATCGTCCGCCGTACCGGCTGACGAGCAGCAGACGAAGCGAATCATGGGGATGCTCCCCAACTTTCGCTCTGTGACCGCAGGCGTGAGCGTGCCGAAGGAAACGACGAGAGAGAAACTCATGACAGCGACCTTGGACAATTTCGACTACACGTCGCTGTTCTTCGCGGGATTCATTGCGGGAGACTCGTTTGCGGCTAAGGCTACGCCGGAGTTTCATCAGGGCGCCGCCGGTTATGCCCGATATTACTGGCACACAGTGGCTGATCAGGCGGTTGAGAACTATTTTGTCGAGCTGATCGTTCCGGCGATGACGCACGAGGACTCGCGCTACTTTGCCATGGGTAAGGAAGGCGGGGCGTATTGAAGCGCACCGGCTACTCCCTGAGCCGCGTGTTGGTAACGCGAACGGACTCGGGGAAGGCAACATTCAATTACTCTGAGATTTCCGGCTCGGCGGCAGCGGTCAGCGTCTCCAACTTCTACTACCCAACCAAAGAGCAAACAGCAGGCAATGGGCTGCGCAATTGGGGACTCGACATTACATATGACGCGGTAACCTTCGTGTTCCATGAATTCTGGCCAGACATAAGCCACGCGATCTTTCACAGGAATAGCGGCCAGACGGTCGCAAACCACTACTAACCTAAAACGTGGATCCCAGTTGCTCTGGATGGCAGGTCTACGACATGGCGACTACGCGGCCGATTGGCTCGCCTTAATTTGTCAGTATGTGCGTTTTGGCATCAGACGAGAATCTCCTGGCCACATCCCCATTTGCCGCTACTAACCGTGTTGAAACGCCCGCAAGTTCAGCCTGATCACTGCCCGCCCGCGTGTTACCAATGAAGGCTCTGCCACGCTTCGACGAGAACAAAGGCCAAAAGACCGAACAAGCTCAGAACGATCAGCGAGATCCCGAGCCAATTAATCACTGGATGCGGAGCGAACTCTGAACGCGGGCGTCGATTTCGCTCAGGTTTTGAGAAGTAACGCGAACGCATAATAGGCACTATCAGGTCTCGTGCGGTACCTTTCCAGCGTTCCGCATTGAATTGTGCGAAAGATAGGCTCACACCGCGCGCGTCCTCCTGATCGACGACCAAAAGATAAGGATGAGTTGCCGCGAAGACTGGCCGCTCGATCGAGCGTCCCCCCATACACTCCGTATTGTGCGGTTCTTCCCAAGCCACGGGTAGGGAGATGAACAACAGGACGGCCTCAAACGTCGCAGAACGTTGAGCGTTGCCCTGCATTGCGTGGGTAGGGCCGTTTTGTCTTGCCCATCGATCAACAAATGCACCCGAATCGCTTTCGGAGCAATTCACTTTGAGACGTCGATTTTCTTCGAAGAAGAACGTTGTTGGCGCGGCTGTCGTCATCGCGGCGGTTGGGGGCGCGCTGGTGCTTCTTAAATCGGAATTCGGCCACGCCACGGCGGCGCCTTCCGCGGCTCCGCCGACTTCGGAGGCGGCTCCCTCACATCCCCCAACGAGCGTCGACCTTTCGCCCAGCCAACTGAATGCAATCAAAATCGCGCCTGTCGGCATGCACGCATTTCCCCTCGACAAAGACGCGGTTGGCAGTATCAGTCTCGCCGACGATCAATCGGTGCAGGTGTTCCCGCCTTATCAAGGCAAAATCCTCGAGAACATGGCCGACATTGGCGATCGAGTGACGGCGGGGCAACCTCTGTACACCATCGACAGTCCGGACCTGATCCAGGCTGAGTCGACGCTGATCGGCGCCGCGGCGACGCTGGAGTTGACGAATAAAGAGCTGGCGCGAGCCAGGGAACTGCATGGGACAAATGGAGTGTCGGAGCGCGAGTTGGAACAGGCGGTATCGGATCAGCAGAGCGCGGAAGGCGCGCTGAAGGCGGCTCGCGACGCGGTTCGCATCTTTGGCAAAACGGATGCCGCAATCGACCAGGTGATCGCATCCCGGAAGATCGATCCGGCGCTGGTTGTGCGCAGCCCTATTAGCGGCGAGATCACGGCATTCAATGCCCCTGTCGGACTGATGGTTCAGCCCGGTAATGCTCCGGCGCCCTTTTCGGTTGCGAACGTGAAGGTCAAGTGGATGCTCGCGGATGTCCCCGAGGCGGACGTTCCTGCATTTCGATCGGGACAGCCCGTGGAAGTCAGAGTGCCGGCATTTCCGGATCGCACGTTCAAGGGACGGATTGCAAAGATCTATGAGGCGGTGGATCCGAACACACACAGGGTGACGATTCGATCGGAGATTGCGGACCCGGCAAACGAGCTGCGCCCCGGAATGCTAGCGAGCTTCACAATCCGCGTTCAAGCCCCGGTCGAGGCGGTGACATTGCCGGTCAACGGCGTGGTCCGCGAATCGGACGGAACGATGACAGCCTGGGTGACCAAGGACCGGCACCACTTTGAGCAAAGAGTCATCATCACCGGCCTGCGCAGTGATGGCGAAGTGCAAATTATGAATGGACTCGAGCGCGGGGAGTTCGCGGTAACCGACGGGGCGGTTTTCTTAAGCAACATGCTGGAAGCACCGCCGTCAGACTAGGAGCGGCTTGATTCTCGATCGACATCAATCATGTTCAAGACACTCATCGCTTCCTGCCTGAGCCGCCGCGCGATCGTGGTTCTGGGACTATTGCTCTTCGGCGCGGCGGGATTCGTCGCGTTCGAAAAGCTCAACATCGAAGCCTATCCCAACCCCACTCCGGTGATCCTGGAGATCACCGCCCAGGCGCCCGGCCTGTCGGCGGAAGAAATGGAGCGTTATTACACTCGCCCCATCGAGATTGGGCTCTATGCGACGCCTGGTGTCGATGTGATCCGTTCGACCTCGTTCTATGGGCTGGCATTTGTTCGCGTCGTGTTCAAGTACGGAGTGGACTATAATTTCGCGTTCGCGCAGGCTTCCATCGCCATGCAGCAGAACGTGAACCTGCCGGGAAACCAGGTGCCGACCATTCAGGCCAACAGTTCGACGGGCGAGATCTTTCGCTACCAGGTGGTCGGCCCGCCCCATTTCGGGATTACCAATCTGCGCACCGTACAGGACTGGATCGTGGCGCGTCGACTGCTCACCATACCAGGCATCGCGGCGGTCAACAGCTGGGGCGGACCGACGAAGGAATTCGAAGTCTCGGTCGATCCCGGCAAGCTGGAAGCTTACAGCATCACCGTCCCGCAGATTCTCACCGCGCTGGGCAACGCCAATCTGAACGTGGGCGGGCGGGAGATCAGTATTGGCCAGCAGTCGATCAATATCCGCGGGGTGGGGCTGGTCGACGATGGCGGCAACGACGATTTAACCCAGGGCTACAAGGTTGACGATATCGAGAACGTGGTCTTGACCCAGTCCAACGGCGTTCCCGTACTGGTACGGGATATAGGCAAGGTGTCGGTTGGTTTTCGGCCGCGTCTCGGCATCCTCGGCCGCGACCGCGCAGACGATGTGGTGGGCGCCATCGTGGTGATGAGGCGGACTGAGAAGACCGCGGACATGATTCCAAAGGTCGAAGCCGCCATTGACGCACTGAATCACGACGGCAGCCTGCCCCCGGGAGTGAGGCTTGTCCCGTACTACGACCGGTCGTCGCTGATTGCGGTCACGACGCACACGGTGCTCCACAATCTTGTGTTCGGATGCGTCCTGGTTTTTCTCATTCAATGGATCTTCCTCGGCAATCTGCGCAGCGCCATCATCGTAGGCATCAACATTCCGTTCGCGCTGTTTTTCGCCATCATCCTGCTGGTCATCTTCGGCGAGAGCGGAAACCTCCTTTCGGTCGGCGCCGTGGATTTCGGAATCATCGTCGATTCCGCGGTGATTTTGGTGGAAAACATCTTTCGGAATCTTCAGGCCGGCCCCGAAGAGCAGAGTGGCCTGTTGCAGCGACTCTCGAACGGATATTGGGGCGACGATCCGACCCGAGCGCAACTTCAGGTCGACCAGGCGCACGGCTGGACCGATCGGCTTCGCATGATTCTCATCAGCGCGATGCAGGTGGATAAGGCCGTTCTATTCTCCGCGCTGATTACCGTCGCCGCGTTCGTGCCGCTGTTCACCATGGAGGGCGTCGAGGGACAGATCTTCGGTCCCATGGCGCGCACATATGGGTATGCACTGGCGGGAGCATTGATTGCCACGTTCACGGTAACGCCGGTACTAGCCTCCATCCTGCTGCCCGAGTTCGTGAAAGAAACCGAGACGATCCTGGTCCGGCTCCTCCATCGCGTTTACAATCCTGCGCTGCGCTTTGCGCTCCATCGGCGCCGTCTCTCCGTGTTGATCGGAATCGCTTTCCTGGCGATCTCCGCGTTTGTCGGATCGCGCTTGGGGAGCGAGTTCCTGCCGCACCTGGAAGAAGGTAATTTCTGGATTCGCGCCTCCATGCCCATGACCCTGTCGCTCGAGGACGGTGAAGCGGCGGCGCGAAAAATGCGGGAGATCCTGTTGCGGCATCCGGAGGTGATTACCGTGGTTTCGCAGCACGGCCGGCCAGATGACGGCAGCGACGCATCGCCCTTTTCCAATGTGGAGTTGTTCGTCCCGCTCAAACCGTTCGACGAGTGGCCAAATGGTTTGACCAAAGAGAAGTTGACCGAGCAGATTCAAACCGAATTTCAGAACGAATTGCCGGGTGTCGTCTTCAACTTTTCGCAATACATCCAGGACAATATCGAGGAGGCGATCTCCGGCGTCAAGGGCGCAAACTCGGTGAAGATCGTCGGACCCAACCTCGAAGTGTTAACCCAGCTTGCTGGGCAGGTCCAGGACCAAATGAGGCAGGTTCGAGGCATCGCAGACCTCGGCATCTTCCCGGTCCTCGGACAGCCAAATCTAAATATCAAAGTGGACCGGGCCAAGGCCGCGCGCTATGGGCTCAACTCCGGCGATGTCAACGCGGTTGTTCAGGCCGCAATGGGAGGAGCCGTTGCGACATCGGTGCTGGAAGGTGACCGTCAGTTTGATCTGGTCGTTCGCTATGCACCGGAGTCCCGCGACAGCATCGACAAAATCCGCAACATCAAAGTCGGCTATCAAACCGGCAGCGGCGCCAATGCCTACATTCCCTTGAGCGAACTGGCAACAATATCGCTTGATACAGGAGCTGCGTGGATCTACCACGAGAGTGTACAGCGGTTTATCCCTGTCAAATTCAGCATACGAGGCCGCGACCTTGGAGGCACTGTTTCCGAAGCTCAAGATCGAATCGCGAAGAATGTGAGGCTTCCGTCCGGATACCGGCTGATCTGGGCGGGTGAATTCGGCGATCTTCAGGACGCGCAGAAGCGGCTGGAGGTTATTGTGCCTCTGAGCCTGTTGTTGATCCTCGGCTTGCTCTACAGCATGTTCAACTCGCTGCGCGACTGTCTGCTTGCCCTGGCCGGAATTCCCTTTGCGGTTGCGGGCGGTTTGCTGGCGCTCTATGTCTCAAACCTCGACTTCAGCGTTTCGGCCGCTATCGGCTTCGTCTCGCTTTTTGGCGTTTCCGTCATGGACGGGATACTGATGATTACCTACTACAACCAGGAACGGCAACTTCGCGGCGGAACGCCGACGGAGGCGATGTTCCAGGCCGCGTCGAACCGTATGCGCCCTCTGCTTATGACGGCGTTGTCGGCGTGCATCGGTCTGTTTCCGGCAGCGATTTCCACGGGTATCGGAAGCCAAGTGCAGCGTCCGCTCGCCACCGTAATCGTCGGGGGCATGCTGGTCGGTCCCGTCATGCTGCTCCTTGTTGTGCCCGCACTGAGGATGGTCTTCCTGGGCGGCGAAAATGGTTTGATCCAGGAGGTGGAATCGAAATGAGGTCTGCCATTCTCGTTTTCGCGATGATGAGTTGTGCCGGCTTGGCGTATGGGGCGGGTCATGTGGTTTCGTCTGGTCAGGTATCCCAACAAGCACCTGTTCCGAACGCAGTCGGCGACCGTTCGGAAAATGCCAGGCAGACGACTGACAACGGAAGAGGCCGGAAAGTCCCAAAGTCCTCCGATCGACAGAGGGCCGGTGCCCGCACTTCAGGAAGGAGCAGCAAACCGAGCAACCGTGTCAGCCCAAGTCAGTCAAGCCATCCCGAACCCCGTTCGATCGCCCCAAGGCGTTTGGAGTCTGGAGGCGTGATGAACGTTCAGCCCGTTGCAGGCCAACTTGATCGCGCTGCAAGCGGCGCACTCATTCATGACGAAACCGCCAGCAGGGTTGCGGCCATTCGGCCGCCAACTGGAATCCACCCCACCGCGCCGTCGCTTATCGATGTACGCCATCGGGGCCCTAACCCTGCCATCGTTGGCGGAGTGGCCAACTCAAAGATGAGAAATGCCGGGAGCATCAACGGAACCCGCATAAATCGCAGACCCTGAGGACTTGATTCGTATGACGTTCACTACCAATTCGCGCCTCATCGGATCTAGTGTCTTGACGACGATGTTGCTGCTGACGACAGGCTGTATGGTGGGGCCGAAGTATAAGGCTCCCGCTCCTCCGCAGGTGATCGGTTATACACGCGCTCCCATTACGACTACCAGCGCTACGCCCAATGTCGCCGGAGGCGAGGCGCAAAAGTTTGTCGACGGTCAGGATATTCCTGGGGAGTGGTGGACGCTGTTCCACTCGAAGCCGCTTGATGATTTGATTGAACGCTCCCTCAAAGCCAATCCCGACATCAAGGCCGCGCAAGCGGCTTTGATGGTTGCAAGAGAAAATGTGCTGGCGCAGAGGGGCGCGTATTTCCCCAGCGCTTCGGCGGGCTTTTCGGCAGACCACTCAAAGACATCGAACGTTGTGTCTTCATTCACCGCGAATGGTGCTCTAACCTACAGCCTGTACACTCCCCAAGTCAGTGTTTCTTTTGTCCCCGACGTGTTTGGGCTGAACCGGCGAACCGTGGAGTCGCTGGCCGCACAAGAGCAGCAGGCGCGCTTCGCGTTGGCAGCCACTCACATTACGCTCAGTTCCAACATCGTTCTGGCGGCGATACAGGAGGCATCCCTGCGCGAGCAGATTGCGACCACCCGGGAACTCATCAACGTCAATGCCGAGATGCTGAAGATCCTGCAGCAGCAATTTGCGACAGGATATGTTAGCAGGCTCGATGTGGCGGCACAGGAATCGCAGCTTGCGCAGGTCGAAGCCACATTACCTGGTTTGCTAAAGCAGTTGGCGCAGCAGCGCGATCAGCTCGTGGCCCTCTCGGGCGGATTTCCCAACACCGATCTGTCTGAGCAATTCAGCTTGTCGAGCCTGCAACTTCCGCAAGAGTTGCCCCTGAGCCTGCCATCGCAACTGGTCGAACAACGCCCGGACGTGCGCCAGGCAGAGTCGAACCTTCACGCGGCCAGCGCGCAGATCGGCGTGGCCATCGCGAACCGCTTGCCGTCCATCACCCTGACTGCCGATGCGGGAAGCATGTCGCTAATCTTCAGCCATATGTTTGGCGCGGGAACGAGCTTCTGGGATCTCACTGGAGGCGTAGCGCAAACGGTCTTCGATGGCGGAACACTCCTGCACAAGGAACGGGCTGCAAAGGCCGCCTACGTTCTGGCGTCCGAACAGTATCGCAGCACGGTGATTACCGCGTTCCAGAATGTGGCCGACACGTTGAATGCCCTTCAACAGGATGCCGATGGGCTGAAAGCCGCCACCGCCGCCCGCGATGCCGCCGCGGCCACGCTCGACCTGACGAAGAAGCAATACCAGCGCGGATATGTGAACTATCTGTCATTGCTCAGCGCCGAACAAGGTTATCAGCAGGCGGTGATGAGCCTCATCCAGGCGCAAGTGAACCGCTACGACGATACCGCGGCGCTGTTTCAATCGCTGGGCGGAGGCTGGTGGAATCGCAGCGACATTCCCCGGTCATGAAATCAGTCGGCAAGCCAATCGTGGGAGTGGCGTTCCAGCGCAAGCCTGACAAGCTGGCTTCGGGTGCGAACGCCGGCCTTGCCAAAGAGTTGTTGCAGAACCGCCTTCACTGAACTCTCCGACATATGGAGCGAGGCGGCGATGAGCTTGTTACTGGCGCCTTCCAGCACTCCTTTCAACACCGTCTTCTCGCGTTCGGTCAGCTTGGACTCGAAACTCCGTTGCTCGGAGGTGCGCGCCGCAGAAGTAATGACGGGCTTGACGGCGCGGGGATCGAGCCACATCTCTCCCTCCATCACCCTGCGTATAGCCTCGGCGAGCTGACTGGGAGGGCTATGTTTAAGGAAGATTCCCGATGCTCCTTGGTCCATGACCTCGAGCATTCCCGCACTGCTCATGCCTGCCGTAACCATAATCACCTTGGGCCCGGCCGCCTTGCCTGGTTGGCCCTCCAGCAGCCGTGATCCCTGTTCGGCGCCGAGGTCGTAGTCGAGCAGGATGACATCCACCTCTTCACGGTCCAGCACCGCCATTGCCTCATGGAGGCGGGCGCAATTTCCCACTATTCGAAAATCAGGCTCGGCCATGAGCAGACGGGCCAGCCCTTCCCGGAACAGGCTGTGATCATCAACGATCATGAGGCGAATCTGTTCGGCCATATTGTCAACCGTCAAAGGTCCTTGCGGAACATCGTCGCGCAATAGAATTATCACCCGGGAAGTTCCAATAACGGAGTATAAGCCTAACTGCGGAACACAGCGGGCATTTCGAAATGACGCGTCAAATCGCTAGTCTGGCCGAACGATCTATCTTTCGGCCAGGATTTGAGACATCGTTTGTCGAGCGCGCGAGGCCGCCGCAGGAGCAATAATTGAAGGTGGTTGCCCTTTGTATCAAAGACAGGCCCTATGGATCTGCTCACCATTTACGCACGCACGAACAGAAACATTCTGCTGGTCGCGGCCGCCGGCTTGACCTGCGTCATTGCACTCGTCGATTGGTACACTCGGCCATTTATTTCGATCGGCTTCCTGTATCTGTTTCCCATGATGCTGATCAGTGGCGTCCTGAAGCGCTGGCAGATTGTGGCGGCGTCGGTTGGTTGCGCGATCCTCCAAGAGCTATACAGCAACCTCCCTCTTGACAATGCCATCCCGCGCCTTATCTTCTCTTGGTTTGGCTTCGCGGGGACGGGATTGTTTTTGTTTGAGTTGCTTCGCAACCGGCGCATTGTCCTGGCTCATCTGGACGAAGTGGAGACGCAAAGCCGGCAGCGCAAAGAAGCCGAAGAGCAGCTTCAGCTATTGGTCGACAGCAGCCCCGCAGCCATTCTCACCGTGGGTTCCTCGGGCCGTATCCTTCTGGCCAATCACGCGGCACAGGAGCTCTTGAATGCGGGAGACGGAGACCTGCGCGAGGAGCCAATCGAAAGGTACGTGCCGGCGCTCTATACTGCGCTGCAGTCGGGACAATCCCGTCTCTACCGGACCGCGATCCAGTGCAAGGCGCAACGCGCCGATGGGAAGCCCTTTCTGGCCGGCACGTGGTTCTCGACGTATCGCGCCCAATCCGGGGGCAATCGGCTGGCGGCGATTATGGTAGATCTCTCGGAAGAGTTGACCAGCCGGGAGGATCTCAGCCTGGATTACTTGTTGAAGAATGCCCGCATCCTGATGAGCGCAGTGTCCCATGAGATTCGCAACATGGCGGGCGCCGCACTCGTTTTCTATGAGAATTTGCGGCGTATTGGCGTTTTGAGCGGGAATGAGGATTTTGAAGCGCTGGGCACGCTCATTCACGGTCTGGAAAAGCTCGCCGTAATGGAACTGGCGACGGCCGATTCGGAACAGGACCGCGAGAAAGTGGACCTGGCATCGATTCTGGATGAATTGAGGGTTTTGGTGGAAACGGTCTGCCGCGATTCGGAGATCGAACTCCAGTGGGAAGTCAGCGACCGCTCCCGTTCGGTGTGGGCAGATCATTATGGACTTATCCAGGTCTTCCTCAACCTGGTGAAGAACAGCCGACGGGCATTGGAGGCTTCCGAAGAAAGGCATATCAGGATCAGCACGGTGCACGAGGAGCGCTCGGTCGTGATTCGCTTTGAAGACAGCGGTCCTGGAATCCCGGATCCGCAAATTCTCTTTCGCGCCTTCCAACGCGATGCCAACGCCACCGGCCTCGGGCTCTACGTTTCCCGCGCGCTGATGAAAAGTTTCGGCGGAGACTTGGCATTCGAGCCATCGAATCGAGGTTGTACCTTCGCGGTTACCGTACAGGCTGCATGAAAACTGGAGATTTGGATCGTCCGTCAAAGGTTACAAAGTTAACGAACTTTCTTGAGGATTGCCCCTTCTCTACGAATCAGTTCGCTCCACTTGGCTGAGAAACCGCCTTCCCGGTAGGGTGAGTTGCGGTATCGGTGCCGTCCCTAGTTCAAGTCCCCAATCAGTTCTGACGGGTTGCATTCAGCGATCTGTCGGACCCAAGTGCCAACTGGAACCCCAGCGCCGCACGGGCGGATGTCTCACGAGTTGAGGTCAGATCGATCACTTTGACGAAAAGTGGGCTTTGCGCGGCTTCGGTAACGACCGATGTCAGCCAGGCGAATTGGCTCGTCATCCAGAGGGGATATTGACTGCATTGGACCAGATGGATCGCTTATACGGTTGAGTATTTGCTGCAAAGCTCCCGGATTTGATGAACCAGTTTTGGAACGCCCGCAACGGCTGGAAGGCGATCAGGCAAACCAGCTTCATACTCGGCTGACATATACCCCTGGTGGCCGGCGCGAGCAAACATCTGCCATACGCGGTCCAGATCCACCGGAGTGCCATCAGGGAAATGATCGCGGATGTGGGTGTTGGTCGCGTAAGGAAGGCAGGCGGCGATCTGCGCGTATGCATCCTGCGCCGGCGTGGCGATGAAGTTCGTAATATCGAGATTGATCCCCGCAAACGGCGAATTAACGCGCTGCATGATTTCAAGGCATGGATCCGCACTTTGGGTTACGCCGTCGTGGTCTTCCAGTCCAAGCATAATTCCCTTCTCGCCGGAATAGTCGCAAGCAGCCTTCATCGTCTCAACCACCCAATCGATGGCATCCTTCAGGCTCGATCCCGGAGGCAGCTTCCCTGCAAAGATCCTCAGGTGAGAAGCTCCGAGATCATCGGTCACGTCAACCCATTTCTTTATCTGCTTCAGGCTCTCCGCGCGGCTTGCCGCGTCAGCCTCAACCATACTCACGCCGCATGCTGCGCCCGAGAAGGCAATGCCATGTTTGTAAGCTAACTTGCGAAGACCATGCAGATACCCCCGTTCCGTTGACTTAAGGTAATACGCGGTTATGTCCACCGCCAACACCCGCAGATCTACAGCCTTCAGGATGAAATCTTCGAGGGTCATCGCCCCGTGCCGAAGGTCCTCGTTGTAAGAGTAGGCGCAACATCCCGGAATTAACCTGACGGTGGCGGATTTCTCTGCATCGTCCAATAGGGCCGCCGCTGCCACATGCGCTCCAACCGCACTTATCCCCGAGCCTGCCAGGGCGCCAAGTGAAACCTGCTTCAAAAACTGTCGGCGGCATACCATTTTGATCTCGTCTCCTGACTTCAAATTTCCGTTTACGAATCTATAAGGCGTTCTGCTTGCGCCCTAGAGATGCGGCGCCCAGCCGTGCTCGTACTCGCGGGCCCAATGCGCCATGGCCTGCGGATCATTCTCGACCTTACCGTTCTTCACGTCGAGCCGCAGCTCCCGGTTCAACTCCCACGAAATATTGGAAAGTTGAAGCATGGTGACAACGATGTTGCCTTGTGAGATCGGCGCATGAAGCTGGTCTCCCTTGCGGATGGCTGCAATCAAGTTGGCGAAATGCGCGGCCGTCGCCACGTCGCCGTCAAACTTATCGTAGAACTGAGTGGCGTCGTCTTTGAACACTCCCGTGCTCGCCCCTTTGATATCGAAGACCTCATAGCCGCTGCCGCCATCGCCGTAGATAAACACTGAGCCCGTTGTGCCGGTTACGACCAATCCAGCATTCTGGCCCATGTACTTTATCCCGCTGCAGGATCTTCCCTCCCACGAAATCAATTTATCGCCGTAATCAAAGCTCGTGACCAGCGTGTCGTAGAATTGCCAATCGTCCTTGAACTGGTATCGCCCTCCTGTTGCAATCACGCTTTTGGGGTAGTCGACACCCAACGCCCAGCGACAAAGATCGATGCTGTGCGTGCCGTTATTCAAAGCCTCGCCAGTTCCCCAGTGTTTGAACCAGTGCCAGTTGTAGGGATGAATATTATCCATGTATGGCTTTCGCGGCGCCGGTCCCTGCCAAAGATCCCAATCCAGTTGCGGCGGAACCGGCACTTCCTTGCCCGTCCCGATCGATTTTCTTGAGTTGCTATACCACCCCTTGGCAAAGTAAGGCCTGCCGATCAGGCCATTCTGTATCTTGTCTATCGCCTCGATCGTACGCACGCATGAGCGCTGCTGTGTCCCCTGTTGCACATGTTTTTGATACTTTTGTTGAGCCTGTACCAGCAGCGCTCCCTCGGCAGGATTGTGGCTGCAGGGCTTTTCAACGTAGACGTGCTTGCCCGCCTCAAGAGCGGCAATCGCCAGGGGGGTATGCCAGTGGTCGGGAGTCGCGATAGTAACGGCGTCCACTTCCTTTTGCTCGAGAACGTGACGAAAGTCTTTTTCGCTCGCAGGTGCATACCCCAGCTCATGTTCCGCCACGCCGGCAAACTTCGCACCGATGTCGCTATCTACATCGCAGATATGCGACACCCGGGCGGTGTCCTTGTTTGCCATCAATGCTGATAGATGCGCATAGCCACGCCAGCGCAGGCCCATAATGGCAAAGTTGAGGCGATCGTTAGAGCCGAGTATCTGGCCGTAGCTCTTCGCGGTTGAATTGATAGCCATGCCCGCGACCCCTGGCGCAATCGTTTCCAGAAATTCACGCCGTGTGACCATCTTGTCCTTTCATCGAATCAACAGTACGGTTCGCCGATAAACAGGCCTCGGACTTGCATTGTAGCTCGTCAAAAATACCGATCCGTCGAGAAATCAACAGATGAGTCATCGGGGCGCCCGCTTGATCGAGTCAAAGCCTCTGCGCGGCCCCTCAAGTATGTGCCTGGGGTGATCGGACCATTGCGGCCGAATCACCGCCTAGCGTGACCTGTTGAGTCGTCCGACCGCGATTCTTGGGGAATGAGATTATTCTTGACGACATGGAACTCGCGCTAGAATGACGTACCGCGTCTTCGATGCTTTTGCGTGCCCTCAAAATGTCAACTATACGTATAGGGGGATTGCACACCCATGAAATCGTCCATGCCAGCCTCGGCGTCCCGCCGTGAATTCCTTAAAAACACGGGCAAATTAGCCGCTGTTTCGGCTTTGGCCAACGTGGCCATTCCCGCTGTCCACGCTGCCGGCAGCGACCTGATCCAAGTCGCCCTGATCGGCTGCGGTGGGCGCGGCGGCGGCGCAGCAGCCAACGCACTTTCCGTCAAGCGCGGCCCTGTCAAGCTGGTGGCCATGGCCGACATCTTCCCGGATCGCCTCCAGAAAGACCTGACCAAGTTGCAGACGCAGTTTGCCAGCCAGGTGGACGTGCCGCCGGAACGCCAGTTCATCGGCTTCGACGCTTACCAGAAAGCGATGGATTGTTTGAAACCGGGCGACATCGCCATTTTCGCTACGCCGCCGGCGTTTCGCTGGGTGCATTTCACTTACGCGATCCAGAAGGGTCTGAATGTTTTTATGGAGAAGCCGCTTACGGCTGACGGGCCCACCAGCAATCGCATGTTCGGCCTGGCGCGCGAGGCCCAGGCCAGGAACCTTAAGGTCGGTGTGGGTTTGATGTCGCGTCACAACCGGGCGATGCAGGAACTGGCCAAGCGCGTCCATGATGGCGACATTGGCGAGATCATTCTGCAACGGGGTTACCGGATGCACGGGCCGGGCGGATATTTCTCCTCACTTCCGAAGCCGGCCGGTATCAGTGACCTTCTTTACCAGGTGCAGCGCTTCCACAGTTTCATCTGGGCCAGCGGCGGCTGCTTCAACGACTTCTATATCCACTTGATCGATCAGTTGGGGTGGATGAAGAACGAGTGGCCCGTGAAGGCGCAGGCCCTGGGCGGCCGGCAGTATCGCTTCAGTCCTGAAGGAATCATGTATGTGGATCAGAATTTCGACACATACTCAGTGGAATACACATATTCCGACGGCACCAAGCTCTTTTTCGACGGGCGCACCATCCCCGGATGTGAGCAGATCTATTCCAGCTACCTGCATGGCACCAAAGGGTCGGGAATTGCCTCGAAGGCAGGCGATTGCGGGCAGCCGTCAAGCCTGTATGCAAGTCAGAACCTGACCGCCAACATGTTTTGGGAATCCAAGGTGAAGCCGGAGGAGCAGGACCCTTATCAAAACGAATGGAATGATTTGGTGGACGCCATTCGAGACGATAAGCCCTACAACGAGGTGCAGCGTGGGGTGGAAGCCAGCCTGGTTTCGAGCATGGGCCGCATGGCCGCCCACACCGGCCGGGAAGTGACATTTGATCAGATGCTCAACTGCGACTTCGAAATGTCGCCGAACACAGACAAGTTCACCATGGATTCCCCAGCGCCACTGGTTGCTGATGCCGACGGCCGATATCCTGTCCCGCAGCCGGGGATCGTGACCTCACGCGAATATCGGGCTTAGATCCATCCAGCAGGCGGCAAAAACTGCAACCGGCCACTAGCGCTGTTTCTTCGTCGACTGCCAAATGCCTGCGGACCCGGCGAACATCGCGGTGCGCAAGCGGATTCTCGCCGGCGGGTTGGGCAATAATCTTGCACTGGCATATTTTTTGGGCGAATGGAGGATTCCGATGAAGAGACCTGCGTGGAGGACGCTGTCTGCGTCGCTGTCCATGATAATCGCAATCGCGGTGACATACGTCTTCTCGACGCATGCCCTTGCGCAGAAAAGCAATAGTCCTTTTGCCGGACGGTGGGATTTTGATATCAAATCCCCGAGAGGGATAAGCGCTCGATGGCTTGGCGTGACCGAAAAGGATGGCGCCCTTGAGGTTTGGTATCAGCCCGGCGGCGGACATGTCTACCCCGTGAAAGATGTTTACGTAAACGGGGCCCATATGAGTTTAACCGTGTCTCCTGCCTCCAAGGACCATCCGGCGGTCACTTGGGAAATCGAGGCCAAGGGCGGTAAGCTCGTCGGCGAGGAAAAGAGCGGCAACAGCACTACAGCGCTTACAGGCGTGCGCGCGCCGGAGTTGAAACGCGGCGCTCCAAAGGCCTGGACGGACCCGAAGCCGCTATTCAACGGCAAAGACCTCGAAGGATGGGAGCCGATTGGCGACGCCGCGTCGAGCCACTGGACAGTCCAGGATGGCATGCTGGTGAACACGGCTCGTGGAGCAAATCTCAGGACGACACGCAAATTCGACGACTTCAAACTGCATTTTGAAGTGAGTTGCCCGGAAGACTGCAACAGTGGCTTCTACTTGCGCGGTCGCTATGAGGTCCAGATCGAATCCGAAGTGCCCCTGACCGCTCCGGTCGAGCGCCGCATCGGATCGATCTACGGACGGATCGCGCCGCAGCCCGAACTGCCGCGCGCCCCGGGAAAGTGGGAGACCTTCGACATTATGTTGGTGGGCCGCACCCTCACTGAGGTCCACGACGGCGTCACCACCATTGACCACAAGGCGATCGACGGCATCACGGGCGGCGCATTGGACGCCGACGAGGGCGAACCCGGGCCCTTCTATATCCAGGGCGATCACACCGGCAACCTGAAATACCGCAACATCACAGTTTCAGTTCCGAAGTAGGCAAATAGCAGCCGTTCCACGGCGACGGGTCCTGTCACGGATTAGGTTGCGACCGGCAATGTAAAGGCTTGTGCTTTAGGCATCCAAAGCCGATGAACGACTCCACGCAACCGACTGAAAATACGTGGCTTATGGTCCATATAGGATTCGAGCACTATTTTTGACAAATAGCGCTGATTTCTCGCTCGGGTCGGAGAGGCTAAGTACTTTCAAAATCAACGCGACGAATTGCACGAATTCTGATCGCCTACATACTTTCCGGGATCAGGGTCTTCCAAGTGAACTGATCGAAACCCTTCGGAACCGTGGATTACTCCTCGAGCGCCTCAGCGAGCCGCAATCAGGCCCCGAATGAACTTCAGGTTACGACGCATATCGGCCTCGACCGAGGCAGGGCTATCGGTCTCAAGTTGTGCCCACCCGTCAAACCCCACATCAGTCAGCGCGTCGATCACCGCTTTGAAGTCGATCTTCCCTTCTCCGAGGTAGTGAGGGTTGTCCTTTAGATGAACCTCGCAAATTCGCGCTTTGCCCAACCAGCGGATCTCCTTCACCACGTCAAATCCATTATTGGTCGAATTTCCGACATCGTAGTAGGTAAGCACGGAGGAAGACTGAGTGCGATCCATGATTCGCACGTTGTCAGGTGCCGAAATCGTGTCCTCGAGGCCGAGGATGACGCCGGCCTTCTCGGCAGCAGGAGCAAGTTCTTTTAGAATGTCGCCGACCTTGTCCATCTCCGCCGGAGTCTCCAACGCACACCTTCCGAAGAAGGGAAGGAGCACTACGCGCACGCCCATCGCCTTCGCGATGGAAATCGAATCAGCGACCCAGCGCTGCCCCAATGGGTCGGATTTCAGGCAGTTCTTATGCAAGATTTCCAGGCAAAGCGACGCAATTGGCAGATCCACTTGCTTCGACTCGTCTAGATAGGCCTTCTGTAACCCTGGATCAGAAAGAGGAAGTTTGTCTGTTCCCTTCCCAATGCTGATCTGTACCCCATCGAAGCCCATTTGTTTGGCCAGGGAGATCGCTTCGATCTTGCCTTCCAGCTTCAGGTTCCAGTCAGTCACCCCAATTTTGAACTTAACCTTCGTCGTAGAGGCAAGCCCTGGCAAACCCACGGTCGCGAGGGCCGTAGATATTCCGGCGCCGATGAATGCGCGGCGATTGACGAATTGCATGATCATTCCTCCTGGCCGTTGGGGTAGACGAGCCTAACCGACGGAATCAAATGTAGTCCATTCCACTCTGGCGCGGAGTCGACGTAAACTTGCACTTCGACGCGCAGGCCGGTTTCTTCGGCGAGCTTCAGCAGTAGATCTAGATTCTCGAGGTGATACTCGCCTTCGCGGGGCTCGCCGGTATTCCACTCGACCCAGGCGCGGACAGTGTTGAAGCCGAGGCCTTTGATCTTCACCAGGTCTGCGCGCCAGGCGTCTGCAGAAGCGGCGTTGACCGGCTCCAGCATGGGAGCGCGCGCCTTGCCGCCGCTGTACCAGACGGCGACGGGGAAGAAGCCGGATTGTGAGGATGACGATGCGCCGCGCACCGAGTCGCCCACGCCGGGGCCAACCAAGAGAATCAGCATCAACGCCACGGCAACAGGGGAAATCCTCTTCACGGCCGCCACCCCCACCACATCTCGAAAGAATCGGGATTAGATCGAGCGAATCCTCACCGCTTTGACAGGTCTCGAATCCAGATATCCTTGAACTGCATGTTTCCTTCGCCGCCGGCATGCAATTGCAGTGCAATGCTTCCGTCAGGTGCGCCCGGCTTGGGATCGGTAAAATCCACCATCTCAACGCCATTCAGCCGCGAGCGGTAGCGATTCCCGACCACCTCAAGAAGGTAGTCGTTCCACTCCCCTTTACGCACCACGCCTTCATTCTCGGGCGCCGGCCACACCACCCATCCACGGCCGTCTTCCGCATAGACGCCCGCCGTGTGATGCATCATCGTGCAGTCAATCTCAAACTGCATGCCCTGCGTCGTATCGACAGAGTTCGGCTTGAAAGCCGTATGGAAGAAGACTCCGCTGTTCCCGTCGCCAACGCACTTGAAGCGCAACGACAACTGGAAGTCCTGGTAATCCTTGCCAGTCTCAAGATAGCCGTAGGCCTTCGTGAGTCCTTTGCCCTGCAGCACGCCGTCCTGTTCCACGGTCCAGCTTTCGGCGCCGACAGGAGTCCATCCGGAAAGATCTTTCCCGTTAAAGAGCTGAACCCAGTCCTCGCCCGGAATCTTCTGGTTGGCCGTTTGAGCATCTGCCTCGATCAGGCAAGTAGCGGAGAGGAAGGCGACGAGAACTACACATGCGGCACCTGCAATCGAGAGAGATCGAGTGTTCCAAATGCGCAAGGGATTTGCGGGATATGCATTCATGCTGGCGGTTTGCCTCCTGGTTTTCTTGTGCCCGCAATCATAGTTCGTCTCGGTATCGTATGGTCAAACGGCGAGCTCAAAACGATCTCGTGCCGCCCAGTGCGATCCGCAAGGGGTTCACGATATGATTCGGCCCGAGGTGGATGCCAATGTTGAATTCAATGAGAGGACCATCGCTTGCGCTCTCTTGTCGTTGGTCGATTTGGCTTGAGTGCATTCTGGTGACGCTGTGTCTTGGTCCGTCCCCGTCACAAGCGCAGAACCAGCCCGTACGCGTCATCGCTTTTGGTGCACACCCTGACGACTGCGACCTCGGCGCAGGTGGGCTTGCTGCCAAATACGCGGCTCTCGGCCAGAAGGTGAAATTCGTTTCGCTGACCAACGGCGACGCAGGGCATCAGACGCAGGGCGGTGAGGAACTCGCGAATCGCCGCCGTGCCGAAGCACAGGAAGCCGGACGACGCATCGGCATTGAATATGAAGTTCTCGATAATCATGACGGGAAACTCTTTCCCACACTGGAGGTCCGCGAACAAGTTATCCGCGAGATTCGCACGTGGAACGCAGACATCGTAATCGCCCCCCGTCCCAACGATTATCATCCCGATCATCGCTACACCGGGATCGTGGTGCAGGACGCGTCCTACATGGTCACGGTACCCGACATCTTGCCGGAGGTGCCTGCGCTGCACAAAAATCCGGTGTTCCTCTATTTCAGCGATCATTTCCAGCGCCCGCAGCCCTTCCGCCCGGATATTGTGGTTTCAATCGACGACGTGTATCGGAAGAAGCTCGATATGCTTGATGCGCACGTCTCGCAGTTCTACGAGTGGCTGCCCTGGCACGACGATCAGCTCGACAAAGTACCAAGGGATCCCTCTGCGCGAAAGCAATGGATCATGACCTTTGAGCCATCGGCAGTCAAAAACGTCCCGGCAGAATGGCGGCAGTCACTGGAAAAGTGGTACGGCCCTGCGGCGAGCAAGATCCGATATGCCGAGGCATTTGAGATTACTGAATACGGGTATCAGCCCAGCGAGCAAGAAATTCGCAGGCTATTTCCATTCTTCCCCATGATGGCGCCGGGCCATTGAGTTGTTCCTCTGCCAGATTGTCTTTGCCCGAGGTGGGCTCCCACACGCTTGTCCTGGGTAACCCTGCCGGTGCCTGCGAACCATGTAATAACATCGGAGCCGAAGTCCGAGCCCTCTCCGACAGGTTGGGACGAAAATGATGACCGCGAACCGGGTCGTTGCACCGCAGCCTGGATGGCCGAAGATCCAGATCCCGAAATTTGTCGGCGCCATCGCACTCGCTGCGGCCACCACCGTCTTTGCGGCTCCAACCGGGGTGGATCTGTCATGCCACTCGCCGGCTCTTCGCATCACGTTCGACGTACGCCGGCCGGGACTGGCCGCTCTCAGTGTCGACTCACTCCAACACGGCGAATTCCGCCCTAGCCCACTGATCGCTGCAGCAGCGGCACCTGTGCGCTACACAGTTGCCCAAGACGGCGGATGGGTACGCTATTCGTTCGAAGCGGACTCCGCACAGCCGGCATGGGAAATGCGTTGTGATGGGGATACCCTGAGCCTACGTACGGTTTACCATCGCCAGACAACTGTCCAGGATCTTGTTCTTAGATTTGACCCCGATGTAAGCCACGCCACGCTGCTTGGTCATGTGACAGCCGCAGGCGACATCGCGCTGCCGGCCTTGTTGCACCTGCCGGGAATGGGATCCCTGCGCGTGTCCGCCACAGGCAACAGCGCCGCTGCGCTGCACTACGATGCCCGGAGGAACCCGGAACGGTTCGTCACCGTCACTTTTCCCGCCGCTACGGCTCAGAGTCCCGAGATCGAGTATCGCCTGCAAACCGCCGCGATTTACCCGGCGATCCCCGGGCTTGATCCCGCCGATCGGCGGTTCGATGGCTTCCGTCGGGACTACCTCGACATCTTCCAGCAGCAGGCCGAACTTCACGTTCTCGCCAACAATGCCGCGAGCGACGCCTGCGCCTTCACGCTCTACGAATATGCTGACATGGCGCGCCATACGCCGGAACTGGCGAAGGGCCTTACTGCCCTCGACCTGGTCCGCGACTCTCTCGATCGATATCTGTCCGGCTTCCTCGGCTATGGCATGCCCGGCTACAAGACATTCGACAAACTGTTCCGCTCCGGCCTCAGCAAATCCCAGATCGCCCGACAACTAAAAATCGGACGCACCTCGGTGCGCCGTATCCTCGACAGAAGAAGCCAAGGATAAAGAACATGGCCAGAGCGCGACGAAATCACGACCGGGAAAGCCGCATCCACGACGAAATCATCGTCGATGCCTACGGGCCGGAAGAACAGGCCATGAGCTGGTACTACTATCTCGAGGACAAACTCCAGTTCCCGTTCCAAGCCCAATGCATCGCCTCTGTACCAACCTCGCCGCTGCGAAAAGGGGAGTCTGTCGAGATCCGAAAGATGGCGCCTGAAGGTAGCTGCTTGGCTGACATGCTCGTGATTACCCGCTGGAGCAATCGGAATCTCGCCGTGCCACTCTCTCAGTTGAAGCCCATCGGCGTTGATGAATCAACCAGGCAGGCCATCGAGGACTGGCATTACTGGAACGCCCAAGGCTACTGCTTCTGACCTACGCAGCTCTGCCGAAAACACACCCTCGTGAGGGAGCACAGCCGCCACATCGTTCGGTCCCTTCCCATTCCGGTAGCGGATGAAATCGACTGCGTTGCCGGTGCCGCAGGCTTGCCGCTCTCCATCGGAGAAGACCACCGTAAAGATCGTGTAAGGCCGGTACCCCGCCAACCTTCCGGGAAGCTGGAAAAGAGCCTTTGCAGCCGATGCATTCCCCCAAACCCACTTCGCGCGGGAACCGGATGGTCGCTCCTCCGCCTGGGAATCGACCATGGGTGTTCTCGTCCTGTCCAAAACGAGTGTCCGCAGATGCAACCCGGATATCTGCCACGAGAAAAAGCTCATGGGCCATTCCAGGTATCGCCATGCGTAACCACGATCAGAGGCTTACTGAGGTGCGGAGCACGCTTTGCAAGAGGGTCGATTGTGCCTGTGCTCGCGATCCAGGGCTTAGCCGTCCCTGCGAGCGACTTAAATCCCTCAACGTCGATCCCTCTTGAGAAATTCTCCCCGTGGCCAAATAGAATCGCGGCCCGCAGCGAGGGATCGTGATCATATTGGAAATAGGCTTCGGCCAGTTTTTCGAAAGTTTCAGGATCAATTCGGTTCTGGATGTAAGGCCGATTGATGCCCAAAAGGACGATCTGCCCTCGGCGCTCAATCGTGAGCTTGGTATTTGGACCGTCTGAAACATCTTCAAGTCTTGCTTCTGGCGCCGCAGCAGCCCGAATCTCTCTTTCCTGAGCTGCGGCTTTTGAAACAGCCGGTGCGATTACAGCTAATGTTGACAGCCCGCCAAAGGCTGCTGCCGCCTTCAGCATGCTTCGTCTTTCCACCATTCCTGACCTACCCATGTCGAGTGTCCTCCTCTGACACCACAGTCCTGGTACTTGATTCCCCGAGATCACTTACCGGCCCCTCCCTGACCTTCAGGCCGTCATTCTCAAACCTCGAAAGACTCCAGTCACGCGAGTTCATTGATGAGCGTCCTGCTCATCCCATTGCCGCGCTGGCATCACCAGGTACAGCTCCGTGTGATGGGGCAGATGCGCCACGTAAGGCATTCCGTTCGATGGATCACGATTGAATCCCTGAAAATCGTCCTGGTGGGGACTGACAATCATCAGGTGCGGACCAACGTGGAATTGATGGCTCGCGGAACCGTCTTTCGACTGCCAGGCGCCGAAGTACATGTACGAAATACCGATGCGATCGATCTGCGGCGTGCGGCCGGCGAGGCTGTCCTCGATCCAGCGCAGGAATACCGCGTCGAAGCACCCCGGCTCGTCGTGCGAATACCCGGGAATCGCCGGAAGACAGGACCAGTCGTTCGCTCCTTTGCGCAGTAGCCGGTATTCATCTCCAGGCGCCGACGGCCAATCGAGCACAGTTGCATCCTTGGTGATGAACGCGGGACCGGCGCGTAGCGCGTCGGCGATCTTCTCTGCGTCAGTCACCGGCAATCGATCGGACGGCTGAGCGAAGGCGGTGACTACTGTCAACAGAACAGTTGTGAGTATTCGGGTTGCTACGTGTGAACGGTTCATCAAAGTCTCCTTGTTGCGGCCTGCGCTCTGCTCAAACCTGCGGAAGCGCAGGAGAAAATGTCTTGCGTCTTCTTGGATACTCGGCCGTGCTATCTGATCCATGCATTGTTAGAATGTCGTCCATGCGCGATGTGCATTTACGCAATCTAGATCTGAACCTCATCCATCCCCTCCATGCACTGTTGGAGGAGTGCCACGTAACCCGCGCGGCGAAGCGAAGTTTCCTGAGTCAATCGGCAATGAGCAGGGCGCTCGAGCGATTACGCGATATGTTCGGAGAACAGCTGCTTGTCCGGCACGGCCGCGGCTACGAGCGCACAGTCGCGTGTACTCTGCCATTCTTTGTGCCTGCGATCTTCGCCATCGCACAGACTGACTTGATTCTCACCGTGCCGCGCAAACTCGCAAGAATCACAGCGGCCATGGCTGCTGTACGTGTCGTGGAAGCGCCTCGTGAGATCGGATCCTTTCCATACTTCATGGCATGGCATCCGCGGCTGACCAACGAACCGGCTCACAAATGGTTTCGTGAACAATTACGGTCGGCTGTCCGGATGAAATGACAGAAGAGCAGTTTGACCGCGTCTTTTCCACAAACGTTAAGGTGCCATATTTTCTTGTCGCAGCGCTTGGCCCACAGATGGCCGAGAGAGGCAAAGGGGCAATCGTGAATCTCTCGACGATGGTTGCTGATTACGGAGCGCCTGGAATGAGCCTCTACGGCTAGAGCAAGGACGCCACCAATCTGCTGACGAAAACCTGGGCAGCGGAATATGGACCTAAGGGTGTCCGCGTGAACGCAGTGAGTCCAGGGCCCACGCGCACCGAGGGTACGGACGCAATGGGCGAGGGTCTTGAACAACTGGCTGCCCAGGCACCCGCCGGTCGTCCCGCAACAGCGGAGGAAATTGCAGAGGCAATTGTCTTGCATTCGGCGTTGCGGGAGTATCACCGCCTATTCGGACATGACGCCGAAGGCATCCCTCAGGGGCTAAAGCCCGGATGCTTTTCGCGGTCTTGCGGCACGACTGAAGTCGTGCCCTTTCAAAACAGATTCGAAGCTGGCGAATGACCGGCTACTCGGAAATAACGAGAAGCAACTGCAGATCCTTCGACTTCGCCGGTCGCGCAAGCGCGACCGGCTTCGTTCAGGATGACAACCTGGGCGGCAGCTTGGCAGGGGCTGAAGCCCGACACATTTTGGTGGGCTTATCGGCCCGACTGAAGTCAGGCCCTTGTTACAAAGCAATGTCGAGCGAGTTTTCCGCAGCCTGTGAAGCCGGGCCCGCATTACAAAGCGCTCGAAGTTGGCGAATGACCGCCGATGCGGAAGTTTGGATGGCATTCTCCCGCCCAAGCAGAGCTTGGACGGGGCACCCGCTGCTTTTAGTCCCGCCCCTTCTTGCGGATCTCGATATTCAGCCGCTTGATCTTCTGGTTCAGCGTCGACAGCGGGATGCGGAACTGCTCTGCGGCGTCGGTCTGGTTCCAGTTGCAGCGCTCCAGCTTCTCGACGATGATGCGGCGCTCGATGTCTTCGAGGATGTCGAAGAGCGAAGCGTTGGGATTGTGCTCCAGGAGCGCGTCCTGGAAGCTGCGGCCGGTGATGTGTCCGGGCAGAAGATCCGAGCCGATGATCGGACCCGAGGACAGCACGACGCCGCGCTCGATGCAGTTCTCCAGCTCGCGCACGTTGCCCGGCCAGTCGTAGTCGACAAGGGCGCGGAGCGCGTCAGCGGAGAGCTTGCGCATGGGCAGGCCGTTCTCGTTGGCGTAGAACTCGAGGAAGTGATTGGCGAGCAGCGGGACGTCTTCGCGGCGCGCGCGCAGCGGCGGCAGATCGACGGTGATGACGTTGAGGCGGTAGAAGAGGTCTTCGCGGAAGCGGCCGTCGCGCACCGCCTGGCGCAGGTCGACGTTGGTGGCGGCGATGATGCGCACGTCCACCTGAATCTCCTGGATGCCGCCCAGATGCATGAAGCGGCGGTCCTGCAGCACGCGCAGGATCTTGGCCTGCGTGTCCATGCCCATGGTGGCGATTTCGTCCAGGAAGAGGGTGCCGCCGTTGGCCACCTCGAACAGGCCTTTCTTCGATGCGACGGCCGAGGTGAACGCGCCCTTGACGTGGCCGAAGAGCGTGGACTCCAGCAGCTCCGACGGCATGGCGCCGGTGTTGACGGGCACGAATGGCTTGTCGCGGCGCGGCGAGTTGGCATGGATGGCTTTGGCGATGAGCTCCTTGCCGGTGCCGCTTTCTCCCTGGATCAGGACCGTGGAGCGGCTGGGCGCTACCTGCCCCACCAGGTCGAATACGCGCAGCATGGTTTCGCTCTTGCCCACGATGTTGGAGAAGTTGTAGCGCTGCTTGAGGGTGCGCTTGAGCTGGAGGTTTTCTTCCTCGGCGCGGTGGCGGGCGACGGCCGAGCGGATGTCGGCCATGAGCTTCTCGTTGTCCCAGGGCTTCTGGACGAAGTTCTCTGCGCCGGCGCGCACCGATTCGACTACGTTGTCCACCGTGCCGTACGCGGTGATCATGATGACCGGCAGTTCGGGCTGGCGCTCCTTGATCTCAGGCAGCAGTTCCAGACCGCTCTGGCCGGGAAGGGCAAGATCGAGCAGCACGAGATCGAAGTTCTCGAGTTCGAGGATACGCAGGCCCTGCTCGCCGTCGGCGGCCATGCGCACCTGGTAGCCCTCGAGCGTCAGCAGGACTTCGAGGGACTCGCGGATGCCGGCTTCATCGTCGATGACGAGAATGCTGGCATTGGAGGAATTGTTGGCAGCGGCGGGAGCGGATAGATTCAGAGGGGAGTCGACCTCAGGCATGGACAGAATTCCTCAACAACGGAAACTCGAGATGGAAGGTTGTGCCGGCGCCTATCGCGCTCTCCACGTGGATTTTGCCCGCGTGTTCCTGCATGATGCCGTAGGACACGGAGAGGCCGAGCCCCGTGCCCCGCTTGTCTCCCGGCCGGGGAGCGGTCTTGGTGGTGAAGAAGGGATCGTAGATGCGTTTGAGGTGCTCGGGGGCGATGCCGGAGCCGGAATCGCTGACCAGCGCCTCGACGTGCCCGTTGACCAACGTGGCCACGCGCAGGCGTCCGCCGCCGGGCATGGCTTCTTTGGCGTTCAGCAGCAGGTTGAGAAATACCTGCTGCAGCTTGCCGGCGTTGCCGTGAATGGTGGGCAGCTCGGGATGAAGATCAAGCTCGAGGTCGATCTGCGCCGTCTTGAACTGGTGCTCGAGCAGGGAAAGCGTATCCCGGATGACCTGGTTGAGGTTGGTCTCCCGGAACTCGGTCGTCGAGGTCCGCGAAAAGTTGAGCAGGCCGTTGGCGATTTCGGCCGCGCGGAAACTCTGCTGTGTGATTTTTTCCAGCACCGGCCCGATGCGCGTGTCGCCGCGCAATTGTTTCGCGAGTAACTGCGAATAGCTGGAGATGACGGCCAGGGGTGTATTGATCTCGTGGGCCACGCCGGCGGCCAGCAGGCCGATGGAACTGAGCTTGTCAGTCTGCGCAAGCTGCGCTTCGAGGGTGACGCGTTCGGTGATGTCGTCTACCAGGATGATGCGCCCCACGGCGACGAAATCGCGCGACAGCAGGGGCGCGATGGCGGTATTGACGGTGCGCTGCTCGCCGGCCCGGGTGGTCAGGCGGTACTTGTAGAGATTGTGCACGCCCGATTCGTTGCGGAACTTGTCGAGGGCGTCGCACAGCTCGGCGGGGAACACGCTACGCAGGGTCTGGCCGATCGCTTCGCCGCGGCTGAGCGCGTACATGGCCTCCATCTGCGCGTTCCAGCTTTCGATGCGGTCGTCGAGGTCGACAGCCAGGATGCCGACGTTGATGGATTCGACGATGTTCTCGTTGAATTCCTTGAGGCGCTCGAACTCGCTGATCTTGGATTCGAGGCGGGTATACAGGCTGGCGTTCTGCAGGGCAATGCCGATGTAGTTGGCCAGCGATTCCAGCATTTCCACGTCCTGGCTGGAGAGGAAATCGCCATCCACGGTGCGGCCCAGGCCAATCACCGCAATGGTGCGGGTGACGGAGCCGTCCAGGACCCGGCAGGGAAGGTAATAGTTGAGGTCGAGCAGCGCGGCGGTGCGGCGCTGGTCCTCGGGCAGGTGCAGGGCCTGCTGGGCGTTTTCCAGAAAGATGTGACCGTGTGCGGCATCGAAGTTGAGAAAGCCGAGCGCCAGCGAGGGCGGCGTTCCCGGACGGGAATCGGCTGAGGGTGCTTCAGGCGGAAGGCCATGCGCCGCGGCCAGCCGGAGACCGCCGTTGTTTCCGGCCAGGAAAACAGCCACGCGCGATACCAGCAGGGTTTGCGGGAGCCGCTCAACGATGGATTCGAGCAGGGCATGCAGGTCGGTTTCCGAGCTCAGGCTGCGGCCAAACTCGATCAGCGCCTTGCGGTAGTCGTAGTGGTGGCGGTCGAAGATGCGGTCCACCCAGTTCTGGATGCGCCGCTTGAGAGGCTCGAAGAGGGCGGCCACGGCGATGAATGCGATCCCCAGTCCCCATTCACGGACGGCCGGGGGGAGCCGCAGATGAACAATCTCGCTGATGAGCGCGACCACGCCGAAGTAGCCGCCCAGGACCAGGCCGGTAGCCAGCGTGTAGGCCACGCCACGCTTGAAGATCAGGTCGGTGTCCATCAGGCGGTAGCGGACAATCGCCCAGCAGAAGGTCAAGGGCAGGAAGATGATGGAAAAGCCGGCGATGCGCTCGAACGCCCCGGGGAGGTGCACGTCGAGCAGGAACGGCACGGCATAGAACAGCGTGAACGGAACCACCGCCAGGAGAGCGCCGCGGGTGAGCCACTTCAACTGCTGGCGCAAAAGCGGGGTACCGGCGCGGCGATAGCTGCGCATGAAGAGCGCCGTCGCCAACACGTAGAAAACGGCTTCGTACGCCGTGCCGGTCTGGTCCATGCGGTGCTTCAGTAAGCCGGTGGCCTGCCAGTTGATCCTGGCCCAGATCCATAGGCCCAGCAGCGCGACGCCGGGGGCATAAATCACCGGCAGCAGCCATGCGCGGTGGGCTCGCTTCAGGCGCTCCTCGGGGAAGCTGAGGGCAAAATGGACAAACAGGGCCGGCTGCAGAGAGTCAGCCACAAGGTTGGTCCAGAAGACCATCCAATCCAGCGTGTCGAGCCGGCTGGTGTACTTCAGCGCGTAGAGCGCGAACGAAACCAGGCAGAACAGGTAAAAGTGCGTGGCGCGCGGCGCCGTCCAGCGGCGAAACAGCACGTAGAGGCCGATGGCGAGATAAATAAGGCCGATGAGGCGAAGGCCGATGGCAAGGCTCCGGTCGACGGGGACCGGAATCACCTTCATCGGCGGGTCCAGCTCGATGTCGTCGCGGGTGATGGAATAGAACGCCGGCAGATAGCTGGTGGTTTTGTAGAGCTCGCGCTCGAGATCGGCCACATGACGGACCGGGTGATCGTTCACCTGGGTGAGCAGGTCGCCCACCTTGATACCCGCCTGCTGTCCGGCGCCGCCGGGAAGAACACGGAGCGCCAAAAGTCCCTGGGCGCCGGGCGCCTCGCTCCACCAGACCTGGTCATCGGGCTGCTGGAACTGCGATTCCTGGCGAAAATTCAAAACCGCAAGCACAACCAGCCCGACTGTGGCGACAGCCAGCAGGATGGCGTTAATGCGGTTTGAAAAATTCGTCTCCATTCCCGGGGGGTGTCCTGGACCCACTATACGATGCACGTTTGTTGCCATGCGGACGGGGAGCCTGGCACCGCTGTGCATTACTCGTATTTGCCTGATACTACATGAGATATAGATGCATCTGCGGGCAGAAGGTCAACCACGGTGGAAAAGGAAAATGCAGGAAATCGTAAGTAGGATACGCAAATATGAAAGCATCTATGAAATTCAAGAACAAAAGAGAAGAAACCGTGTAACCCTTGTCACAGTTTTGTCTTCCCAATGATCGCGGCGCGTTCCGGCAATGCAGTCAACGCTGGCCGTAGGTGGCCCGCGGGCCGTGCTTGCGCAAGTAGTGGAACTCGCTGACGTGTTCCGGGAGGCCGCATTGCGGCGCGCCCAGCAGGACGCTCCGGAACGCCAGGCGGGCGATGTACTCGAGGACATCGGCGCGCTCCACGGCCTCCATCGGGGATCGTCCCCAGGCAAAAGGCGCGTGGCCGGCGACCAGAACGCCGGGGACGGCGATGGGGTCGAGGTTTTCCCGGCGGAAACGGTTCACGATGACCGTTCCCGTGTTGCGGACATAGGCCTCCTCGACTTCGACGGGAGTGAGGTGGTCGGTGATGGGAACGGGCCCGTGGAAGTAGTCGGCGTGGGTGGTGCCGAGGCAGGGGATCTCGCGGCAGGCCTGGGCCCAGGACGTGGCGAACTCGGAATGGGTGTGAACAATGCCGCCGATCTGGGGGAACTCGCGGTAGAGAAGGGTATGAGTGTCGAGGTCGCTGGAGGGCCGCAAAGAGCCTTCGACGATGTTGCCGTCGAGATCGGTAATGACCAGATCGGAGGGCGCCAGGGTTTCGTAGTCGACGCCGCTTGGCTTGATGATGACCAGCGGCTGGCCGCCGGTGCGGTCGATGCCGCTGGCGTTGCCGAAGGTGTGGGGAGCCAGCCCGCGGCGGGCGATTTCCTGGTTGGCGCGGAGGACTTCTTCACGTAGTGCGGCGAGCAGCATGATGGCGCCTCGAACCTCCGGGAAAGCGTTTACCGGACCAGTCTAACACTCGGCGAGCGCCCTGCTATCTTGGTATGCGGCAATCATTCATCGCCTGGGAGGGCTTTGTGTCCGCTCTAAATCGCAGGAGCTTTTTACGGGCTGCCGGGGCCGCGTCGGCGGCCACCCTGATGCCCGGTGCAAATCTTCTTGCCGCGCCGGAATGGGAACTCGAGCAAGAGGAGTCGGCCAAACCCATCTCCGCGAATGACCACATCCAGATCGCGCTCATCGGCGCCGGCGGCCAGGGCCAGTTCGACACCCGGTCCGCGGTCCAGGTGCCCGGCGTGAAACTGGTGGCCGCGGCCGACTGCTACGACGGCCGCCTCGCGCGCTGCAAGGAACTATGGGGCGACGACGTCTTCACCACCCGCGATTACAACGAGATCCTGGCCCGCAAGGATATCGACGCAGTCATCATCGGCACCCCCGACCACTGGCACAAGCAGGCCTCCATCGACGCCATGAAGGCGGGCAAGGATGTCTATTGCGAAAAGCCGATGATCCACCTGTATTCGGACGGTGCGGCGATGATCGACTGCGCCAGATCGTCGGGCCGGATCCTGCAGATCGGCAGCCAGCGGGTCAGCTCGCTGATTTACATCAAGGCCAGGGAGGTACTCGCCTCGGGGGCTATCGGCCAACTCAACATGGTGACGGCGCACTGGGACCGCAATTCGGCGATGGGGGCGTGGGACTATACCGTTCCTCCGGATGCCTCGACGGAAACCTGCGACTGGCCTCGATTTCTGGGCACGGCACCCAGAATCCCCTTCAACGCCGAGCACTTCTTCCAGTGGCGCAAGTGGAAGGCCTACGGCTCCGGGGTGGCGGGCGATCTGTTCGTACACCTGTTTTCCGGGACCCACTTCATCACCGGCTCGCACGGACCCACCCGCGGAATGGCCACCGGCGGCCTGCGCTACTGGAAAGACGGCAGAGACGCCCTGGATGTAGTGCTGGGACTGTTTGATTACCGGGAAGGATTCAACCTCAGCTTGCGCGTGAACTTTGTAGACGGGGGCGAAGAAAGCGAAGGACTTACGTTCACCGGGTCCGAGGGTACGATGGAGATCGGCTGGGGCACCCTCACCGTTACACGCGTGCCCGGCGAAAAGGCTCCGGGCTACACGATCGAATCCTTCCCCCGCGCTACTCAGGAGAAGATCATCTCCGAGTACAACCGGAAATACCCCCCGCACACTGGTCAGGATTCGCTGGGCGGATCGGAGAAGTTCGTCACGGCCAAGGGCTACAGCGACAGCTACGACCACTTCAAGAATTTCTTCGCCGCGGTTCGCTCGCGCCAGCCGGCGGTAGAGGATGCGGTGTTCGGCTATCGCGCCGCCGGCGCCGCGCTGCTGGCGAATCTCAGCATTGAGCGCGGGCAGGTGGTCAACTGGAACCCGGATGAAATGAAGCTGGTCTCGTAGCTGGTAGCTTGTAGCTCGTAGCCTGTAGTGCAAGTCGAAGCTACAAGCTACCGGCTACAAGCTTGGAACCCCTCTTGCGTCTACTACGTACTTCCCATCGAGGCAAACTCTGTCTCTGCGCGCTTTGCTACACTGCTCGCAGTCCGTCCCCCGGATATTCACGAGCGCCACGAACATCGGGAGTGTCCATGCCGGTTGTTGAACTCGCGGGAGTGACCAAGGCCTACGAATCGAAAGTCGCTGTAGACAACCTGAGCCTGCAGATTGAAGGCGGCCAGATGTTCGGGCTGCTGGGGCCGAACGGGGCGGGG
>CAVREL010000011.1:0-13451 GCA_963720105.1 uncultured Acidobacteriota bacterium
TTGCCATCAGCGGCGTGCTGCCGCGCGATGAAGCCATCGAGCAGATCAAGAAGGCCATCAAGAAAACCTACGGCAAGCGCGGCGAGGCGGTGGTGCAGAAGAATTTCGCCGCTGTCGACGCCGCTATTGCGCATCTGGAAAAAGTGAAATTGCCCGCCTCCGCGAACTCCGCGTTCGACATGGTGGGTTCGGTCTCTCCCAAGGCGCCCGCATTTGTTCGCGACGTGCTCGGACAAATTGCATCCGGGCGCGGCGATCGGCTGCCGGTCAGCGCGTTTCCCGCCGGCGGAACCTTCCCCACGGGCACCTCGCAGTGGGAGAAACGCAACATCGCCCAGTTCATTCCCGTGTGGGACAAAGACATCTGCATCCAGTGCGGCAAATGCGTGATGGTGTGCCCGCACGCCGTGATCCGAGCCAAGGTCTACAGTCCCGACCTGGCCGGCGACGCTTCCGCCACCTTCCAGTGGGCCAGGCCCAAATGGAAGGGCATGGAGAATGATCGCTACACCCTGCAGGTGGCTCCTGAGGACTGCACTGGTTGCGCGGTGTGCGTGGAAGTATGCCCGGCCAAGAGCAAGAGCAACGCGAGTCACAAGGCCATCAACATGGCGCCCCAGGCTCCGCTGCGCGAGTCCGAGCGCGAGAACTGGGAATTCTTCCTCGGAATTCCCGAAGTGGATCGCAACAAGCTCTCTCACGGCCAGGTTAAGGATGCCCAGCTCCTGCAGCCGCTGTTTGAATTCTCCGGCGCCTGCGCGGGCTGCGGCGAAACCCCGTACATCAAGCTGCTGACGCAATTGTTCGGCGACCGGCTCTATATCGCCAACGCCACCGGCTGCTCGTCGATCTACGGCGGCAACCTGCCCACCACGCCTTACACCCACAACGTGCAGGGGCGCGGGCCAACGTGGTCCAACTCGCTCTTCGAAGACAACGCCGAGTTCGGCTTCGGCATGAGGGTCGCCCTCGACCAGCAGAGAACGTTTGCTGAAACGCTGCTCCAGCGGGTGGCGCCGGCAGTGGGTGAAGAGCTTGTCAACGTGCTGATCGCCGCGCCGCAGAAGACCGAGCCCGAAATCAACGCCCAGCGCGAGCGGGTGAAGATCCTGCGCGAGAAACTCGCCGGCTCCAATTCATCCGACGCGCGCAACCTTGTGGCCATCGCCGACACGCTGGTGCGCAAGAGCGTGTGGATCCTGGGCGGCGACGGATGGGCATTCGACATCGGCTTTGGCGGCCTCGATCACGTGTTGGGCTCGGGCAAAAACGTGAACGTGCTGGTGCTCGACACCGAGGTTTACTCCAACACCGGCGGACAGGCGTCGAAGGCCACGCCGCGCGGTGCGGTGGCCAAATTTGCCGCGGCGGGCAAGCCGAACGCGCGTAAAGACCTCGCCATGGAGGCCGTCAGCTACGGCTACGTCTACGTCGCGCAGGTCGCGCTGGGCGGCAACGACAGCCATGTCATCAAGGCCTTCCAGGAAGCGGAAGCGCATGAAGGTCCGTCGCTCATCATCGCGTACTCCAGTTGCATCGCCCACGGTTATGACTTGGTGCACGGCCTCGAGCAGCAGAAGCTCGCCGTGCAATCGGGCTACTGGCCGCTGATGCGCTACAACCCCTCGCTTCGCGAACAGGGCAAGAATCCGTTCCTGCTCGATTCCAAGGCGCCGTCGATCCGGCTCAAGGATTACGCGTATCGCGAAGCGCGTTACACCATGCTGGCACGCGGGAACCCCGAAATGGCCAGTGAACTGTTGAAGGAAGCGCAGGACGATGTGGAGCGCCAGTGGCGCGTTTACTCGGCGCGCGCCGCCATGCCCGGCCGCGGCGAGACTCCCCACATCGCTCCTCAAGAAGAACAAAAGCCGGCCCAAAAGCTCGAACCGGTGGCCGCCGGAGGCGAAGAATGATCGATTTTTCCACCACCTATCTTGGTCTCAAACTGAACGGACCCATCGTGGTTTCGTCCACCCCTATCTCCGAGTCCATTGAAAACCTGGTTCGCATGGAGGAGGCGGGCGCATCCGCCGTCGTGCTTACCTCGCTCTTCGAAGAACAACTGGCCCTGGAATCGCACGCCCTCGACGAAGACCTGTCGCGCGGCACGAATTCGTATCCTGAGTCGCTCGACTATCTACCCGACCTGGGCGACTATCGCATGACCCACGAGGGTTATCTCGACAGCATTCGCCGCTCCAAGGACGCCGTCGACATCCCCATCATGGCCAGCCTTAACGGAGCCACCACCGGCGGATGGATACGGTTCGCCAAGGAATCGGAAGAGGCGGGCGCAGACGGTATCGAACTGAACACCTTCGCGCTTGCCACCGATCCCAGCCAGACCTCGGCGGATGTCGAGCGCCAACTGCTCGAGCTGATCGAAAGCGTGTGCCGCGCGGTAAAGATCCCGGTGGCCGTCAAGCTCTCCCAGTCGTTCACCAGCCTTCCGCACCTGGTCAAGCGGCTGGAGGATGCGGGCGCCCGCGGCGTGGTTTTGTTCAACCGTTTCTACCAGCCTGACTTCGACATCGAGACCCTCGAGGTGCGGCCCACGCTGCACTTCTCAACGCCTTCGGAGTTGCTGCCACGGCTGCATTGGGCGGCCATTCTCCACGGCCACGTGAATCTCGATATCGCCATCACCGGCGGCGTGCACTCTGCCGAGGACGTGCTGAAATGCATCATGGCCGGCGGCAATGTGGCCATGATGTGCTCGGCGCTGCACATCCACGGCATCGAGCACATCGGCCGCGTCCTGGGCGACCTGCGCTACTGGCTCGAGAAGCGCGAGTACATCTCGCTCGCCGAGACGCGCGGATGCCTCAGCCGCCGCTCCGTGCCCGACACCTCGCCCTTCGACCGCGGCAACTACATCAAGACGCTCAGCTCCTACAGCCTGCGTCAGACAGTGGCTGCGTTCTAGCAAACACTCCGTGCCTCATCTTCGCGACGTTTCTCTCGCTGGGTGCCCCAGGTCTCGATTTTGAGACCTGGGATGAATTTAATCCGGACTGGCAGTAACGACGGCGGCCGCATCTAACCATGCAGCCGCCGTCGCTGTTTGCTGTCCCTGACCGGAGCTTTGCTATCTGCCCACCGATTGGAGGCGCCTATGCGCGTGGACCTGTACACAAAGGTCGTCCTTACGGCGATAGCTATCGCCCTGATGGGCATTTTTACAAACTCGGTTTTGAGGCCGAGCCCGGTATCAGCCCAATCCCCTGCAGATTACTCCAGGCTTCAGGTGAGCGCCGCCGGGAACCAGCTTGTGGTGTACGACAACATGGACGGCAACATCGATGTCCTCGACTTGAATAGCGGAAGGCATCTCCGCAGCTGGCACATTGGAGATCCCGCCGTCGACCTCGCCCGTGGGTACTAAGTGCGGCGGTTTCCGAGAAGCCGCAGAACCGTAGCCTCGAGCATTTTGCACGCGCCGGGCAGGGCATCGTTCACGCTCTTGCTGAACGTCTCGCCCAACTCCGTCGAGCCTGCCGCAACGGTCAGCAGCAGCGCCTGCCGGGGCAGGGAAGCATAGAGATGTTCGCTCAGCGCCAGCAGTTCCGCTGCGCCCATGTGGTGGGTTGCCACTCCCGGCTCTGAGCGTGCCGGTTGTAAGAGCGCGACCCGCACTGCGCCGGGCTCCGCATCTATCGCACAGTCTACGAAGATGACCCACTCGGCGTGCGCCACGTCTTCTGCCAGATCCGGCGTCCACTGCTGCCGTGACACCACCCGCACCGCGGGATTGGCTGAGAATCGCTCTTCAGCCCATTGAGCCAGCCACGGCCCAACCCCATCATCCCCGCGCAGCGTGTTGCCGCAGGCGAGAATCAGGCAGCCAACAGGTTCGCCGGTCATGGTTGTATTGTCGCCCAACGCGCCGGGGGTACAATGTTGCTGAGTTTATTCCCCGGTAGTCGTCGCGGAGGTGACTCTCCATGACAGGAAGCCGAGTTCCAAGGCCAATCTGTGGAACCGTGGATGGCTTCGACACGGACACGCTTGCCCTGACGCAGTCGACCATACCTGGCCCGGTGTGCTCTTTTAAGCTCGCAGACATGCTGGCCGAGGCGGCTTTGCGCGGAAGCCACACCAAGGCAAAGAAGGTCGCCCAGCGCGGCAAGTCGGAGCATCCGCGGACCGTCGTGTGCCCGGAGGCGGGCGAGCTTGGAAATCTGAGCGCGCGCTACGAGTCGGGTAACCGCGGCGCTGGGGCCATCAACGACGGAACAAAAGATGTAACCGGGGGCTGGTCCTATGGGAAGTACCAGATCGCGACCCTGACCGGCACCATGGACGATTTCCTCGACTACGTGAAAACCAACGCGCCATGGGTCTGGACTGCGCTGGACAAGGCGGGAGGTTCCCAGGCGGCTACCGGCGGAACGCCTGCTTTTCGCAAGGCCTGGGTGGACCTCGCGGCAGACAGCCGGTTTGGGACAGTGCAGCATGACTTCATCAAGAGCACGCATTACGACGTGCTTGCCGCCAAGATCAAAACCGACACGGGCCTCGATGTATCGGTTCGCTCGGCCGCTCTTCGCGACGTGGTGTGGTCTGTGGCGGTGCAGCATGGCCCCAATTCCGGGCTGATTTCCACCGCCCTTAAAGGCAAAAACCTCGCCTCGATAACCGATGAGCAGATCATTGATGCCATTTACGACGAGCGCGAGAGAACGAACGTAAACAAGCAGGGCGTGCGGGTTCTCAAGTACTTCTCCAAATCGACGGAGGCGGTTCAGAAGGACGTGGCGGCGCGCTTCAAACAGGAACGCTTCTGCGCCAAGAAGATGCTTCATGACGAACAACCCATGTACATGGACAATCCATTTCTCGGCGATATTTCGCTCGGGTCGCGCCTGGCATGAAGGCGATGATATGGCGCTGGGCGCTGGCAGCCGCGGCGCTGCACGGTGGCATTGGCTGCGTGGGTGCTCAGCCCCATGGCAGGCCTTCCTTCGACTGCCGCAAGGCCTCCAACCCTACCGAAAAGAGTATCTGCGCAAATGACGAGTTGGCCAAGCTGGACCGGGATTTGGCTTCGCTATGGCGGGGCATCATCCACTCCTTCACGGATGACGGCCAATTGGCTGAAATCAAAGTCGACCAGAAGCGGTGGATCGCGAGGCGCGACGAATGCGGCGAGCGGGCCGATTGCATCGCGAATCACTACCGGGAGGAGATCGACCGGTTCAACGGCAAAGACAAGGAATATCCGGTGGCCGGTGTTTTCGAGGTGAAGGACATCGGCGATGCCGCGCTTTATCCCCACGATGGCGGCTACCTCGTGAGCATTCACACTGCCGACCCGAAGAGTGGAAGCTGGACATGCGAGGTGAACGGCACCGCCACGGCCGATGGCGCCGGGCTGCGAGTGATTTCGGGGGACGAGACCTTCGCTGCCGATGCCAAAGGTCCAGACATCCTCTTGGTTACGCCAAGCCCGGAAGTTCGCGCTGTGGCTAGCAAAAATTGCGGCCTGAACGGGACGTTTGCCTTCACCTACACGCGTCAAGGTCAAAAAGAAAAGCACTAAGGCCGTAATCCAGGAGGAGCACGGCAGAGCCTTGCCTGCACTGGCTTCCGGGCCTCGGCGGCCGGACCCGGAGCTGGAGTCTTTTGCTAGCTGCGAACTACGCTATCCACTTCTTCGCCGTCGGCGTTCACCAGCGAAATCGCCAGCGGCATCTGCCCGAACGCATGCGACGAGCAGCTCAGGCAGGGGTCGAATGTCCGCACCACCGCCTCCACGCGATTGAGAATACCCGGGGTGAACTTCCCGTTCTTGATGTAGTGCTTCGCCGCCTGCGCCACTCCCAGGTTCATGGCCTTGTTGTTCTGCCCCGTAGCGATCACCAGGTTGGCCCATTTGATCAGCCCGTTCTCATCCACCTTGTAATGGTGGTGGAGAACGCCCCGCGGCGCCTCAGCCTGCCCAGCCCCCTCGAGCCGGTTCACACCCGCCGTCGCGCGCACATGCTTATCGAGGATCTGCGGATCGTTCAGAATCAGTTCGATCTTCTCGATGCCGTGCAGAATCTCGACCAGCCGCGCATGGTGATAGAAGAACGAACCCTGCACCGGCCCGTCGGCGATCTGCTTGAACTCAGCCAGCTCCTTGTCGGCCAGCGGCGTGCCCATCGTCTTGGCGATGTTGAGCCGCGCCAACGGACCCACCCGGTAGCTGCCCTCGGGATAGCCGAGCGGCTTGTAATAGGCGAACTTGGTGTAGCTGTACGGTTCCACCGCCTCACCGATCACTTCGCTGAACCGGTCGGCCAGCATCCCGTCCTCGATCACGTTACCGTTGGGGTCGATCAGCCGCAGAGCGCCCGTGGTGAACTCGATCGAATCATCCTCGTTCACCAGGCTCATGAAGTTGGTGGGGAAGTTGGCGAACACCTCGATCTCCGGCTTGAAGTTGCCGGCGATCTGCTTGTACGCCTCCAGCGCCAGCTTGATGTTATGGAAGGCCTCCGGCAGCATGGCCAGGATTTCATCGCGCTTGGCGGCGCTGAGCGGCTCGGTCACGCCGCCCGGAACCACCCATCCCGGATGAACCCTCTTATTGCCCAGCAACTCGATGATGTGCTGCCCAAAGCGCCGCAGCCCGATCCCCGCCCGGCCCAGTTCCGGCTTGGCCGCGGCCACGCCCAGGATGTGGCGCACCTGCGGATCGGCCTCCATCCCCAGCAGCAGATCCGGAGACGACAGATAAAAGAAGCTGAGCGCATGCGACTGCACCATCTGCGCCAGGTTCAGCATGCGCCGCAGTTGCGCGGCGGTGTATGGAATGCGCACCGACATGATGGCTTCGCAGGCGCGGGCCGAGGCGATCAAGTGCGACACCGGGCAGATGCCGCAAATGCGCGCCATCAGGCTGGGCATCTCGTAGAACGGACGGCCTTCGGAAAACTTCTCGAAGCCGCGCACCTGCGTCACGTGGAAGTGCGCGTCTTCCACCTCGCCCTGGCCGTTCAACTGGATCGTAATCTTGCCGTGCCCTTCCAGGCGGGTTACGGGATCGATCGTGATGGTCTGGCTCATGATCAGGCTCCAAAGCGGGTCAGCGCCGTGACTTCCAGCGGCCCGCCGGTTAAAAGCGCAGTGAGCGCCTCGTGGAAGGTGTCGGCCGAGGGCGGGCATCCGGGGAGAAATACGTCCACCGTCACAAACTCGTGAATGGGGCGCACCTTCTTCAGCAGTTGCGGCACCACCACGCAGGGGATCTGCGGCTGAGCGCTGGCGTTCTCGATGTAGGCGCGGTGCAGGATCGCGTCCGGCCCGATGGGGTTGCGCATCGAGGGCACATTGCCGGCTACCGCGCAGTCGCCCATCGCCACCAGCATCTTCGAGTGCTCGCGGATCTTTTTGATCTTCTTCTCGTCGTCGACAGAGGAGACGGCGCCCTCCACCAGCGCAATGTCGACCTCATCGGGAAACTCCTTGGTGTCGACGATGGGGCTGTAGACCACGTCCACAAGCTCGGCCAGCTCAAGCAGCCGCTCGTCCATGTCGAGGAACGACATGTGGCATCCCGAGCATCCGTCCAGCCACACTGTTGCCAATTTCACTTTGCTCATTGCGCTTCCCTCATCAAATTCAGGTAGGGCAGAAAATCAGGGTACTTGGGGTGGTCGGAGCCGATCTTGCTCTTGTCGAACAGGGCCCCGGTCGGGCACACCTGCACGCACTTGCCGCAGCGAGTGCACGTGGATTTACCCCACTCCTCATGCAAGTCGGCAACGATCATGGAGTCGGTTCCGCGGCCCATCACATCCCACACATGCGCGCCTTCGATCTCCGCGCATACCCGCACGCAACGTGTGCACATGATGCAGCGATTGTGATCGATTGTGAACCGCTCGTGCGAGGCGTCCACCGGCAGCTCGGGATTGCGATAGGGCAGCCGCACGTGGGTTAACCCTTGGTCCTGCGCCAGCGATTGCAGTTCGCAATGGCCGTTGGACACGCAGACTGAACAGATGTGGTTGCGCTCGGCAAACAGCATCTCCAGGATGTTGCGGCGATAGCGCTGCAGGCGCGGAGTGTTGGTGTTGACTTCCATGCCCTCATACACGGTCGCCACGCACGCCGGAAGCAGCTTGTTCGAGCCCTTGATCTCCACCAGGCACAAGCGGCACGCGCCCACGTCAGATAACCCCTCAAGGTGGCAGAGCGTGGGAATATGAATATCGTTTTCCAGCGCCACTTCCAGGATGGTCTGTCCGCGCCGGGCGCTGACTTCCTGTTCGTCGATGATTAATGTTTTGACTTCGGGAGTGTCGCTCATGCCACCACCTCCACGGCAGGTTCTGCGGAAACCGGGGCTTCCATGGTGCACACCCCGGCCGGACAACGCTTATGCACGATGTGCTCGATGTACTCGTTGCGAAAGTACTTCAGCGTGCTCAGCACCGGGTTGGGCGCCGTCTGGCCTAGCCCGCACAGGCTGGCGCTCTTCACTGTGTCGCACAACTCCTCCAGCAGTTCCAGATCCGCCAGCGTGGCCGTGCCGGTGCAAATGCGCGTCAGCAGCGTGTGCATCTGCGCCGTGCCGGCGCGGCAGGGAATGCACTTGCCGCACGACTCGGTCATGCAGAACTCGATAAAGAAGCGCGCCACGTTGACCATGCACGAGGTGTCGTCCATGACGATCATGCCGCCCGAGCCCATAATGGAGCCGGCCGCCATCAGCGCGTCGTAGCTGACGCCCAGGCCCAGCATGTCGGCAGGAATGCAGCCGCCCGATGGCCCGCCCGTCTGTACGGCCTTCAGCTTGTGACCGCCGGGTACACCACCACCGATGACCTCGATGATCTCCCACAGCTTGATGCCCAGCGGAACCTCGATGAGGCCCGTGTGCTTGATGCGGCCCGTGAGCGCAAACACCTTGGTGCCCTTGCTGCGCTCCGAGCCCATGTTGAAGAACCACTTGCCGCCGTTGCGCACAATGGGCGCGACATTGGCGTAGGTTTCCACGTTGTTGATCAGCGTGGGCTTGCCCCAAAGGCCGCTCACCGCCGGATAAGGCGGCCGTGGCTTCGGCGTTCCGCGCCGGCCTTCGATCGACGCCAGCAGCGCGGTCTCTTCGCCGCATACAAACGCTCCCGCGCCCAGCCGGATTTCAATATCGAAGTTGAAGGTCGTGCCCCCGATCGCATTGCCCAGCAGGCCACGCCGCCGCGCTTCGCGAATCGCCGTGGTCAGCCTTGAAACCGCTACGGGATACTCCGCGCGCACGTAGATGAAGCCCTTGCTCGCCCCCACCGCATAGGCGGCGATCGCCATGCCCTCGATCACACGGTGCGGGTCGCCTTCCATCACGCTGCGGTCCATGAATGCGCCGGGATCGCCCTCGTCGCCGTTGCATACCACATACTTCACATCGCCGCTGGCCTTGGACACCGTGCTCCACTTAAGTCCGGTCGGATAACCACCGCCCCCGCGCCCGCGCAAACCGCTCTCCGTGATGCGATGGATCACGCCGTTCGGCGTCATTTCCAGCAGCGCTGTCATCAGAGCCTTGTAGCCATCGCGGGAAATGTAGTCATCGATCTTTTCGGGATCGATGTGGCCGGCGTTCTCCAGCACCACCCGCACCTGCTTGTCGAAGTGCTCGTTCAGATCGCATTGCAGGTCCGGCACAGGCTGGCCGCCGAGGCTCTTCACGATCGCTTCGGCATTGCCGTCCTTCACCTTGGCGTACAGCGTCTCATCGGGATCGACGCGCACCAGCGGCCCCGAAGAGCAAGGCCCCATGCAGCCGGTTTTGCGGATGAGGATCTTCTTACCCGAAGCCTCGGCCGCCTTCACGAGAGCGTCGCGCAGCTTGTCCGCGCCCTGGCTGGCGCACGCCAGGTCCAGGCAGACGTTCACCTCGTAGTCGTACTTCTCATTCTCCTGGTGAACGCTCTTGGCTACCTGTTCCAGTTCTTCGAGTGTCATTCGACGGTCCACCTTTCCAGTTGCTCGATGATCTGTTCAGTCGTCGACTCGCCTCGCACCTGGCCGTCGCACAGCATGACGGGGGCGCGGCTGCAGGCGCCCACGCAGCGCGCCACCATCAGGCTTACGTTGCCGTCCCTGGTGGTCTGGCCCTGGGCAATGCCCAGCTTTTTTTCGGCCGCGGCAATCAGCTTGTCGGCGCCCTTGATGTAGCAGGCGGTCCCGGCGCACACGGTGACGGTGTGTTTGCCTGGCGGCTTGAGGCTGAAGTAGTGATAGAAGGTCACCACGCCGTACGCCTGGCTCAGCGGCACGCGCAACGACTGGGCGACGAACTTGATGGCCTCGTCATCGAGATAGCCAAACGAGGACTGCACAGTGTGGAGTGTTTCGATCAGCGCGTGGCGGGCAAACCCATTCTTGCGCATGGTGCCGTTCACGATCTTCCAGCGCTTGTCATCGCTGGGTAACGGTGGGGGTGTGAAAGCAGGCACGATTCCTCCCTCATATTGCGGCAGTTCCAGGATTCGGTGCCAGCATGGCTCATTGAAAACGAATCCGGAAGCGGCTTGACGAATCAATTGCGCGGCATCGATCGGCGGCGCGGAATCCAAATTCCTTAACCCACTTCGTTTATAGGTGCACAACCATACGATTGGCGGTGACACTGGTCACGGGAGAACGTATCGGCTCATTATAGGTGGCTTAGTGATACTGCGCACAATGGCAAACGCAGGCGCCCACCTCTCGTTCCTCGCTGCGGACGAGACCGGGGAGAGGGAGATCTGCTCACCGGTCCGTGCACGAATAACACGGATCAATCGAAGCCTGAATCAGCGGCGTATCCGCCAGCCGCGCGCCCATCACCATGTAGCGGATCGCAGGCATGTTGGCGAACGTGGGCGTGCGCACATGGACCCGTGCCGGCGTCTTCGCATACTCCCGCCAAGAAACGCTGTACATCACCTCGCCCCGCGGCGCCTCCACCCGGCTGAACGCGGTTCCGGTCACGAAGTTGAACTTTCCGTCCCCGGCATAAAACTCGCCGCCCGGCATCTTCGTCAGCGCCTGGCGCAGGATCTTGCAGCTTTCCAGGATCTCGAGCGCCCGCACCAGGAGGCGGGCTCGCACGTCGCCGTCGGGCTGGACCGGCACTTCGAATTGCATCTCCTCGTAGGCTGCGTACGGAGCGTCGCGGCGGAGGTCCTGATTCACGCCGGAAGCGCGCGCTGTGGGCCCGACGACGGCGCACGACAGAGCCTTCTCATGGGTCAGCACGCCGATGCCGGCACAGCGTGAGCGCGCCGTGGCGCTGGTAGTGAAAATCGGAATGACCGTCTTGACCATCTCGCGCTCCAGCGCATCTACCAGGCCGACGAGAGCCGACGGGTCTTCGATATTGCGATTTACGCCGCCTACGCGGTTCATCGAGTAGTTGACGCGATTGCCGGAGATGGCCTGGAGCACGTCCATCACCTTTTCGCGAAGCTCGAAGCAGGTCATGAACATGGTCTTGAAGCCCATCAGCTTGGCGGCGATGCCCGCCCACAGCACGTGCGAATGCAGCCGCTCCAGCTCCGCCATGACCACGCGGATGTATCTGGCGCGCGGCGGGGCTTCGAGCCCGGTCAGCTTCTCCATGGCCTGGCAAAGCGTGAGCGTGTGAATGAACGAGCAGATGCCGCACACCCGCTCCATCAGCGCGATCACCTGGATATAGTTGCGCGTTTCCGCCAGGTGCTCGATGCCCCGAAAATTGAAACCGATATGCAGCTTCGCTTCCTTCACGGTTTCGCCGTCGCAGATCATGTCCAGCTTGTACGGCTCTTCCAGGCCCGGATGGTAGGGGCCCATGGGAATTCTGTAGCTCATTTCGCGACCTCCTCAGTTACGGGCTTTGCCGGAAATTCGCGCATGTTAACGCCGGCCGCGTCACTCTCGCGGAGCAGCAGCGGCTCGTACTCGCGCCCGGTAAACACGATGCCGAAGCCCTCGTGAACCTCGCGCTCGATCCAGTCCACGGCCTCGCAGAGCTCGTAAATGCTCTCGATGGAATTGCCGGCCAGGTCGAACGTGAACCCCAGCAGCCGGCCGGCGAAATCCCAGTGATACTCGAGCCGGAAGCCTTCGCTCTTCGGAAGCTCGTAGGCCGTGATGGTCACAAATCGCGCCTGCACTGCGTTCATTGCCTTGGCCAGCTCGCGCACGGTCAAGCCGTCAACCGTGTACCAGTACACGCCATGCTTTTCCACGTAAGGCTCGCTCGACGCAAGAACCTGAGGAGTCATCTCAACCGCACTCATTCAGCACCTCCCGGCGGCGCGGCGGAAACTGCATCCGGCGCCGCAACAGCCTTCGCCACGGCAGGCTTCACGGTCGCCTTCCGCGCCAGCGTATACGACTTCTTCAACTCGCCGATGGCCGTGTACACCGGCGGCGTGTCTTCGCGCTGGCTGAGCGCATGCTCCTTGCAGCCTTCCACGCAGCGCCCGCAGAACGTGCATTGGCCGGGATCGTAGCTCCACGTGAATTCGCCCTTGCCGCCCTTGAAGTCGATGGCGCGCGAGGTGCAGCGGAACTTGCAGATCGCGCAGCCCGAACAGCGCTCCGGATCGAATTCCACCAGCCCGCGGAAGCGCTCGCTGACGCCTGGCCGAGCGGGGAACTGGAGCGTCCGATGCCCGCCCCAGAAGTTTTTCCACAACATGCTGAGCATTTTCATGACCGGAACCTCATGAACAGTGCCGAAGAGATGGCCAGCACCGCAAAAATCAGCGTGCATTGCCAGTAAAAGCGCACCGTGGTGTCGATCGCCAGGCGCGCTGTCGCTGAGGCGAGCACCGACAGGAGCAAAACGATCCCGCAGCAGAGCGCGACAAACACAACCGCCGCCAGCCACCATGCGGTGATGTGCGGAGCGGCCAGCGTGGCCACCAGGCCGGTGGCCGCGACCCACTCCAGGCCGTGCGACAGCTCCCACATGGCCAGTTCCGGCCCGGCGTATTCCGTCATCGGCCCAGCGTAGATTTCCTGCTCCGCGTTGGGCAGCGAGAACGGATTGAGATGGAGCTTCGCGGGCAGGCATATCAACACTGCGGCGACGCCCAGCCAGCGCAGCGGCGAAGCCGGCAGCGCGGCCAGCGCGTCAAGTCTGAAGGTATGCTGCAAGGCGGCGATGGAAACGATCGCCAGCAGGAACACGATATTGTAGGAAACGCGTTGCTGCTGATCGCAAATCAGCGCCTGCGTGGAGATATCCGAATAAGTGTAGCCAAGGTCGAAAGATAACTTGGAGTTGGGCAGCAGAGTGGTGAAAAAACTGTAACTGCGGCTGTGCTCGAGGTCGTTCACGGTGGAAACATTGTCGGTGTTTTCGTGAATGTCTATGGCGCCGTAGACTTTAATCCACGCACGTGGCTTATAGTTCGCGTGGACCTTATAACTCTGGACGTGACGCGGACTGATCCGCGTGAACGAATAGTCGTTGTAACACT
>CAVREL010000012.1:0-49318 GCA_963720105.1 uncultured Acidobacteriota bacterium
CCTGGGCGCACAGGTGGTGATAGCTCAACAAAGTCGCGAACAACACGAGAGCGATGCAAAGCCGGCGATCAAACATCACGGTTGCCTCTTCCTTCTAGCGAATCCACGAACTGATCTGTATGCCAGCTACCGCTCCTGGACGGAATAGCTTCACTCTTCGCGTAAGAGGACCAATGGATTGACTGAGAGCACGCGCTGGGCCGGAATCCAAGTAGCGAGCAGAAAGACAACAGCCATGGCGAGGACGACGCCGGCGAGCACGAGCGGGTCGCGCGGAGTGGCTTGATAAACAAGGGAGGCCAGCACTCGACTGGCCAGGATACCCAGGATCAATCCGGCGCCTGAGCCTATGGCGAGCAACCAGACGGCATGTCCCAACGCCGTGCTTAGCACTTCTATGCGCCGAGCCCCTAAAGCGACACGGATCCCCAGTTCCTTGATCCGCTTGCTGACGGAGTAAGCGGCCATACCAAAGATGCCAGTGATGGACAGGATGGCGCCCATCATACCCAGCACGCCCAAAGCCATGGTGGCCATGCGGCCCGGAAAAAGGACCACGACCAACAGCGCGTTCCACGTTTGAATATCGACCGGGAGCCCGGGATCAAGTTCACGGAGCTTGACTCGCATGGCCGAAGGCAAGGTTTGCGGATCGGCTCTCGAGCGCACGATGACATGCACCAGGTTGGCGGACGATTGCAGAAACGGCCGGAATATCGCCGGCTGCTGATCCTCGGTGAGGCTCATGTATTTTCCGTCTTCCGCGACGCCCACAATCTGAATGCGATTGCCGTGCTGGTTGCGGTAATAGGCTCCCACCGCGTGTTCCACCGAACCGAACATCTTCACCGCAAAGTCCCGGTTCGCGATCGCCACGCGCGGAGCAGTTTTGTCATCATTCCAGGTGAAGCTTCGACCGGCCAGAATCCTCGTCCCTGCGGCTTCGAAGTACCCGGGAGATATGTCGTAGGAATACGGAGTTGCGGTGACCTTCGATTGGCTTAGATCGCGCGCGTCATCTCTGTACGCATTCACGCGGAATGCCGCGGTGTAGACCAGGGGCGGATAGTTATTCACCAGGCCGGCGTGCTCCACTCCGGGAATGGCCCCAATCGTTTCCACCAGGCGGCGCTGCATTAACAGCAAACTATTATCGCTGTAACCGACCGTGGACAGGTCGGCGCCCAATACCAGGGTGTTACGCGGATCAAAGCCCAGGTCGCTGTTGAGTGAACGAAGGAACCCGCGCATAGCGACCATGGATGACGTCACAAGCAGTGCGCAGATAGCGATCTGCACCACCAGCAACAAATCGCGAACTGCGATCCGGCGTCCGGCCACCACGCTCCAACCTGATTTGACAACATCATACGGATGAGCGTGCATGACCTGGCGCATCGGCACGATCCCGAACAGTAGCCCGCTGACAACCGCCAGGAGCAGGGCAACCAGGCAGATTCTGACATCCAGTGTGATCGGAATGTGGATGGGCGCGCCCTCGAATGGCTGCCATGCAGACAGCCTGCGCAAAAGAACCACGCTGCCCCACAACCCCAGCGCACCCCCGGCACACGAGATCAACACCGCCTCGGTAAGCAATTGCCGAAGAATCCTGCCTCCCGTCGAGCCCAGCGCCAGCCGCAGCGCCACTTCTCTTGACCGGTCTGCCATGTGCGCTGCAAAGAGGCCTCCCAGGTTGGCGCACGCCGCCAGCAGAATCAGAAAAGCCAGCAATGTCAACCCGCCAACAAAGGCGCGAATGGCGCCGCCGAATACCGTCAGACCGACTCGTCCGAGAGAAGTCGTTTCGTGACCCATCTCTTTGGGGTAGGTCCTCTGGAGGGTCTCGCCGATCGCGTTCACGTCCGATTCCGCCGCTTGGAGGGTCACACCCGGTCGAAGATGCCCAAACACTTCAAATACTCCCTGGGTGTTGCCGCGCTCGTTAAACGCATTTCCTCCGCCCACCTGCTGCTGGTTCACTATCGGCACAAAGAAGTCAGGAGACACAAAGAATAATGTTCCCCTGAATTCAGGCGGCGCGACACCAATGACGGTGAACGGATGCTTGTCGATCTGGACAATGCGGCCCAGAACACCGCGATCGCCCTGAAAGCGGCTGTGCCAGTAAGCAAAACTCAACACTACATAGGCCGCGCTGTTCTGGCCGTGTTCATCCCAGGCATGAAAGAACCTCCCGATGAATGGCTGCAGTTGGAGAACATCGAAGTAATTCCCACTGACTGTGAACCCGGTAGAGTTCGAAGGATCATTGCCCGGGTCGAAACCCACCAGTGCAAAATTGAAACAAGCCAGATCTTCGAAACTGTGATTGCGATCTCGGAGATCGATGTAGTTGGGATACGATTGGAAGCCTGATCCGTCGCCGTAGTGGGTTCCATAAAGACTCTCCACATGTGGCACTTGCAGCGGTCGCAATAACAAAGCGTCCATGACGCCAAACACCACGGCGTTGGCGCCGATCGCCAGCGCCAGGGTCAGAACGGCGGCAATCGTGAACGCAGGAGAGCGGCGTAATTGCCTCAAGGAAAACTTCACATCATGGGCTAGCAGTTCCAATCGCTCCCAGCCCCATGTTTTGCGGGTGACATCTTCAATCAGCGGGATATTGCCCATCTCGCGCACTGCAGCTGCGCGCGCTTCGTCAGGGTGTTCGCCGCGGGAAATGCGTTCTTCAATGTCCAGGCGCAGATGGGCGGCCAGCTCCTCGTACAGATCCTTTTTATGGCGCTCCCAGCCGAACCATCGCGTCATGGCTGGTCTCCCTCGAGCTCCATGACTGCACCGATGGCCCGCACCATCTGCCGCCAGCGCTCGTAGTCCGACGAAAGTTGCTCCTTTCCTTTGGCCGTGATCCGATAGAACTTGGCTCGCTGGTTGCTCTCAGTGAGTTTCCATTCCGATTTGACCCATTTCTGGCGTTCCAGCCGATGAAGCGCCGGATACAGCGATCCGGTCTCTATCTGTAAAACCTCGCTTGATTTAAGTCGAATCGATCGGGCGATGCCGTAGCCATGCATCGGTCCCCATTGCAGAGCCTGGAGGATCATCATGTCGAGCGTGCCCTGCAACAATTCGATCCGATTTTGATAAGATTCGGTCTGTTTCATATTCGCCGTAGACAATCTACTACCTTAGAGGTAGATTGTCTACAGCCATTTTCGATGGTGAAAAGAAAAGCGAACTCTGCGGCGGAATAACAGTTGAGCCAGTGGTTCCCACTGCAGCACATCCGAACCTGCTGAAGGCAATCCCCATAGAAGGGTTTATCGAGAACGAACACTCTTTGCGCGGCGACTGACAATGCTGCGGATCAGTTGGACGCCAAACGGGCTTTGTTTTGACATCGATAATGAGCTATATGGTGCGGCCTGGGCATTGCCCACAGTAGCTGAAAATCCCCGGACACTGGCCGACATATCATTACTCATCCTGCTTAGAGTGATTAGACGACAATGGCCGTCTCATTCGTTCCGTTGCTGGGTGTCGCGATGTCTTTGGGCCGTATCTGGAGCGCCCAGATGACAGACTTCGACGCGCCCCGGCATTGTAGGCTGGGCGCTTTAGATACGGCGACATGAAGGAAGCCGCTGCGGCGGCGGACGCTTATGTAATTTGAATGAGCCGATGCTGCCAGCAGGTGAGGCACCAAGCCCCGTCTGGTCCTCTTTTCCGTGACGCGAGGCGCTGGAGGTGGACGGGAGCTGCCATTTTTAGTGGGGGCCGAAGAGCAGTTCCCGCCCCAGGGAGTTGCTGCGGGCCAAATGGCACAGCGTTTTCCTGTGCGTGTTGGCGCACGCAGTGTGGTCGAGATGCAAGATAGGAATTCATGCTGCGCACCTGGGAGCTTGGGGTGGAGAGCGAAGCAGCAGTTCAGCCGCGGAGATTCGTTCGATGGTACGCATGGTTCCACCGCAACGTGGGCAGCGCCAAAGTGACAACGGTTGAGACGAGGAGATCGCCTCTACTGGTGGCGTCTGTTGGGTTGAATGACGTAACAGTTGGAAGCAGATGGGCAGCAGGCTGGCTCGACGGCGGTTGGCGAGGAAGCCGAAGTGGCGGATGCGTACGAAGCCACGCGGGAGCACATGAAGAAGAAAACGTCGCAGGAACTCATCGACGGGCAACGTCATCAGCTTCTTCTTGTTGCCATGTGCCGAGTCACGCCAGCGAAAGGTGACGTGGCCGTCTTCCAGCCCAACGAGCCTGTGGTTGGAGATGGCTACTCGATGAGTGTAAGCGCCTAGATAGCGCAGGGCGTGTTCGGGGCCACCGAAGGGCCGCTTGGCGTAGACAACCCAGTCCTGTCGGAACAGAGTTCGCAGCCATGTTGCAAAGGTGCGTGGTTCGGCCAGATGCCGCAGATTGCCATGGAACTGAAGTGTCCTGGCTTGAAAAGCGGCCTTCAGCCCGGCGACGAACTTGCCTCGGAACACTCGGCTGAGTACTTTGATGGGCAGAAAGAAGCCGCGGGAAGAACTGATCCATCGGGTGTGGTCCGGCGACAGCCCGCCCGCAGCCAAGACACAGTGAGCATGGGGGTGGAACTGCAAACGTTGATTCCAACTATGCAGAACGCTGAAGAAGCCGATCTCCGCGCCCAGATGACGTGGGTCTCGGGCCACCTCGAGCAGCGTCTCCGCACTGGCATGAAACAGGAGGTTGAAGATCGCCTTCTTGTTCTGCAGGGCCACAGGCGCCAGTTCACGCGGCAGAGTGAAGACGGCATGCACGTAGCGCGTGGGCAGGAGTTCCCGTTCGCGCGCCGCGAGCCATCGCAGGCGGGCGTTGCCCTGGCATCGCGGACAATGGCAATTGCCACACGAGTTGAACGAGATGGCGACGTGGCCGCAGTCTGAGCAACGATCGCGATGGCCGCCCAACACAGCCGTACGGCAGCGAAGGATCGCCAGCAGGACCTTGCGGTGCTGCCAGGTAATCCAGCGCTTACTCTTCTCCAGGAAAGACTCTCCTGCGCTGCGGATGATGTCGGCCACCTCTAAAGGTGGCCGATTCATGCCTCGAGCGTTCGTCCTCTCAATTTGCTAAGGTTCAGTGCATCCAGAGGACTGGCTGTCGCACTGAGATGTCTACTGGACAGGTGCAGATAGATGGTCGTCTCTTCCAGATCACGATGACCGAGCAGGATCTGGATGGTGCGCAGGTCGGCGCCAGCCTCCAGTAGATGCGTGGCGAAGCAGTGCCTCAGGGTGTGAGGATGAACCTTCTTGTGGGTAAGTCCGGCACGCTCGGCGGCCGTTTGGCAGGCCGTCCACAGAACCTTGGTTGTCACGGGTCGATTCCATGTGTGCCACGCATTTCCGGGAAACAGCCACACTTTTGGCTTGCGCTTGAGTGTGCGCCAGTAGTCGCGCAGTCCATCGAGCAGCCTGGGGCTGAGCATCACATCGCGATCCCGGTTGCCCTTGCCACCGTGGATGTGAACGACCATGCGCCGGCTGTCGATATCCTCGACCTTCAGATGGGCCGCTTCCGCCCGCCGTGCACCTGTGCCATAGAGGGTCATCAACATCGCGCGGTGGAAGGGGCTGTCGGCCGCATCGATCAGGCGGGCGACCTCTTCCGGACTGAGGATGTCTGGCAGTCGAATGACCCTTCTCGGATATGGCGTCTCGGCCACGCTCCAGTTCTTCTTCAATACCTTGATATAGAAGAACCGGAGAGCAGCCAAACGTTGAACGACGGTGTTCGGGTTGAGCTTCAACTTGCTGAACAACATCGCCTGATACTGGCGGATATGCTCCGGACGGAGTTGATCCGGACGTCGATGAAAGTATCGGCTGAAGTGCTCGACTCCATGGACATAGGCACGGATCGTGTTGGGCGCGAAGTTGCGACGCTGCAACTCCTCAATCATGAGCTGACGTAGATGGGTCACAGAAAGGACCTCCTTCCTGTCACCCACGCTAGTCGGCAGCCCTCACTGTCGGTTCACGAGCACGCGTAAGCGTCCGCCGCCGCAGCGGCTTCGTTCATGTCCGGATGTGACGACTATTGCGAACCTAGAGGAAAGAGAACTAATGTTTTTGCACACCAGCCAAGGATCTGATTAATTTGCTTATGTTGCTGGCGACGCCGAATGACTCCGCAACCGAAGAATTATCGAGCAGCCCAAGTCCGCAGGTTGCCGTGATCATCGCGCTCTGAGCAAGTTTCTGAGGATCGCCCGCCACGGATGCTGCTTTCAGCCAGTGGACAAATATATTCGCGGAATCGATGGCACTCAGGCCTCCCCGGGCGGGAACTGATCCATAGGCGACGATTCCTCCCTGGTGCACAAAGTCTAGCGCATGCGAATCGGCAAAAAACAAATCCACGCCTTCATGTGCATCGAACGAAAGGATATCGGGGTTCGCGCGGCACATGCGCTCGAACGGACGCGCTGCGCAGCAATGCAATCCAGCGTAGGCACCGCGAACTCGTGCACCCTCCAGTATTGCAGCCAATGCGCTGAGTCTCAGCTCTTCAGGGACAATGTTCGTCATAGGTGCTTCGAGGCAAAGAGCAGGTTCATCAACAAACAGCAGTACGGGGAGGTTGGCGGATTTGAGGCGATCAATCTGCCAACAAATGATCTGCGAGACATGAAAGGCGATGGCGGCAAAAAGTACAGGATCGGACAAGAAGGGCCGGCCCCGGCGGAACAGGTAAGCAGATAGCGTGATCGGACCCTCGATCTGCCCCTTAACAGCAATGGCAGATCTGAAAAGACCAGATGACAACGCTTCTTCGAACGCAACAAATCCTGCGGCATTTACTGACGTCAACTCTCCACTACTTCGATGAAGGACTTCGAGCACCGCATCGATCCTGCCTTCCTTTACTTGATAGCCGTAGCCTTCACTGCGAGGCTCAATCAGGTCGGCCACAATACTCAGGCCTTGGCCAATGACACATTCGCGCTCTGAGAGTTTGGGCAGCTGAGGCCAAAAAGGAACCTCCGGACAGAATTCGACCACCGATCGAATTGCCGATGTCATCGACGTGAGAGGCAGACTTCCGATGCCTGTAACGGCGCCTGCTGGGACGAAGGGCATTCGATTGGGATGAGTTTGAATGGCTGTGGATCGCACTCTTCCATTTCTCCATAAAAGGACTTGCCCGTAATGCCCTCTCGATCAAGCCCTACGAATAGAGCCAACCCCAAGTCGTCGTGGCGATGTCGGGCAATATTGCAGAACTTCCTGGTTGACCCTTGAGGCGACCCAAGGCATTTTCAACCGTATCATGATCACGCCAATCAACACTCGCATCTAAGCTTGCAAAGTTCGCTTGACCGCAATCGCTATAATCAAGGATGTAAGCTGCGGTTGCGAATCGAGCAGAACTGTAGCTAAAGCTGGAAGAAGAGCTGGCCAAGCTCAGTCCAGGGCCAGATGCTTTCAACTTCGTGCAAATTCTGCCTGAATGGCTACGCTCAAACTCCAGGGAGACATGGCGAAAATCCACCAACACGCCCTTGAAAAGATTCTTGAAAGTCGCATTGCCATCATCGACGGAGCGATGGGCACGACGATCCGCACCTATGGCATGTCTGAAACGGATATCCGCGGGAACCGCTTTAACGACTCGAGTAAGGACCTGCTGAACAATGGTGACCTCTTCTCCCTGACTCAGCCGAAAATGATTGGGGACATCCATCGCCGGTTTCTCGAGGCCGGTGCGGACATCATCGAAACCAACACCTTCGGCGCGACCAGCATCACCCAGAGCGAATTTTTTGTGGACGATCCGCGGGAGCGCGGCGGCCGAAAGGATCCCGGATTTTACCAAAAGGTCATCGAAGATCCGTTCCTCAACAACCTGGCTTGGGAGATCAATGAACAATCGGCGCGGCAGTGCCGGGAATGGGCCGATCGTTTTGGGAGCGCAACCTCACGGCAACGATTCGTAGCAGGTGCGATCGGGCCGCTGACCGTGTCTCTCTCGAATTCGCCTGATCCAGATGATGCAGGTTTCCGGGTGGTCACATTCGACCAGGTGAAGATCGCCTACAAACACCAGGTTCGCGCCCTGATCGCCGGCGGCACAGATCTACTCCTGGTCGAGACGATCTTCGACTCTCTCAACGCCAAGGCGGCGTTGGTTGCCATCCGCGAAGTGTTTGATGAAGACGGGCTGACTGCGAAGAATGAGGAACTGCCGGTGATGATTTCGGCCGCAGTAGGCCGGGGTGGTGAAACGTTGATCTCCGCGCAGACCACTGAGGCATTCTGGAACGCTGTTCAGCATGTGAAACCCCTGTCGGTGGGGCTCAACTGCTCTCTCGGTCCTGATCTGATGTATCCCTTCCTATCCGAGCTCTCGGAGAAAGCGGACGTGGCGATCTCGTGCTACCCGAATGCCGGTTTGCCGAATCCGCTCTCCGAAACCGGATTCGATCTTGGGCCGCACGATATGGCTCGTTATCTGGGCGACTTCGCACGGGGAGGGCTGATTAATATTGCCGGAGGCTGTTGCGGCAACACCCCCGAACACATCGCGGCTATCGCCAAGGCCCTCGAAGGCCAGCCTCCGCGTAGGTGGCAGGCGATGTCCAAAAGTGAATCCTACGCTTTCCAAAGCGAGAGCAAAGCATGAGCCTCTTGGAGGGCATAAGCGTGGTCCAGGCCGCGCAGGCGAAGCCGCTCCGTCTCTCAGGATCGCAGCCGTTCACGCAGCAGCCCGGCGTTTACATCATGATTGGGGAGCGGACCAATGTCGCTGGTTCGCCCAAGTTTGCCAAGCTGATCAAAGAAGGCAAATTCGAGGAAGCCGTAGGCGTGGCACGGCAGCAAGTCGAGAATGGCGCCAATGTAATCGACATCTGCATGGACGAGGGCATGATCGACGGCGTCGCGGCTATGACCCGCTTCCTGCAGTTGCTGGCCAGTGAGCCTGAAGTCGCCAAAGTGCCGTTTATGGTGGACTCTTCGAAGTGGGAGGTCATCGAAGCCGGGCTCAAGTGCCTGCAGGGCAAGGGCATCGTGAACTCGATCTCGCTGAAAGAAGGGGAAGCAAAATTCCGGCAGAATGCCGCTACGGTGCACAAATACGGCGCGGCGACGGTGGTGATGGCCTTCGATGAACAAGGGCAGGCTGCGACTTACGAGGACAAGATCCGCATTTGCGAGCGGGCCTACAACGTACTTGTGAATGAGGTCGGCTTTCCGCCCGAAGACATCATCTTCGACCCAAACATTCTGACTGTTGCCACCGGCATGGAGGAGCATAACAACTACGCGGTTGACTTTGTCAATGCGACGCGCTGGATCAAAGCCAACCTGCCGCACGCAAAGGTCAGCGGCGGCGTCTCGAACATCTCGTTCAGCTTTCGGGGCAACAACAAAGTTCGCGAGGCCATGCACTCCGCCTTTCTTTATCACGCCATCGCCGCAGGCATGGACATGGGCATCGTGAATGCCGGCATGCTTGAGGTGTATGAGGAGATTGAGCCTGAGCTGAAAGTGCTGGTCGAAGACGTGCTGCTGAATCGCCGCCCGGACGCCACAGAGCGCCTGGTGGAGCACGGTGAGAAACTGAAGCACGTCGGTAAGGACATAAGTGAAAAAAAGGAAGCGGAATGGCGCACCGGCACGGTTGAAGAGCGTCTTTCTCATGCCTTGGTGAAGGGCATAGACAATTACATCGAGACCGATGCCGAGGAAGCTCGCGCCAAGCTTGGTCGCCCTCTGCTGGTTATTGAAGGCCCGCTGATGGCCGGCATGAGCGAGGTGGGAGATCTGTTCGGAGCCGGCAAGATGTTCTTGCCCCAGGTAGTGAAGTCTGCCCGGGTGATGAAAAAGGCCGTGGCGTATTTAACCCCTTTCATGGAAGCCGAGAAGGCTGCAATGGCTGCGTCTGGCCAGACGGTAAGGGCGCAGGGAAAAATCGTACTCGCAACGGTTAAGGGCGACGTCCATGACATTGGTAAAAACATCGTTGGCGTGGTCCTGGCTTGTAACAACTACGATGTCATCGACTTGGGGGTGATGGTTCCCTGCGAAAGGATCCTCGAGCGTGCCAAAGCCGAGAAAGCGGACATGATCGGCCTCAGTGGCCTGATCACACCATCTCTCGACGAGATGGTGCATGTGGCCCGCGAGATGGAACGCCATGGTTTCAAGTTGCCGCTGCTCATCGGCGGCGCAACCACGAGCCGCGCGCATACCGCCGTCAAAATTGCGCCGAACTACAGCGAACCCGTGGTCCACGTGCTCGACGCCAGCCGGGCCGTGCCTGTTACCACCAGCCTCTTGAGTGATGATGGAAAGGCATCCTTCGTCGCGCGGCATCGCGCCGAGTATGATGCGCTCCGCAAATCCCATTCCGCGCCGCGCCAGCCCGTTGTCTCGCTTGAGGCTGCTCGTGCGAGGCGGACACCGATCAAGTGGCGCGCTGAAGACCTGCCCGTTCCCGAGTTTACCGGCGTCCGCGTTCTGGACAACTTTCCCTTGGCGACGCTGCGTGATTTCATTGACTGGACGCCTTTCTTCCACACGTGGGAACTGAAAGGCGTTTACCCCCGCATTCTCGAGCACGATCAGTACGGAGAGCAGGCGCGACAGATCTTCAATGAAGGCAACGCGCTCTTGGATCGCATCATTGAGGAGAAGCTGATCACCGCGCGTGGCGTGTACGGCTTCTTTCCTGGCAACGCCGTCGGCGATGATGTCGAACTCTACACGGATAGTACACGGTCCAAGGTCGCCGAACGATTCCACTTCCTCCGCCAGCAAGCAAACCGGGAGGGCAGCGAGCCCTGCCGATCACTCGCCGACTTCATCGCGCCGAAGGAAACCGGCCTGCCAGATCATATCGGTGCCTTTGCGGTGACGAGCGGAATCGGCCTGAAGGAACTGTGCGACCAGTTCAGGTGCGAACACGACGACTACAACGCAATCATGGCGGAGGCCCTTGCCGATCGCCTGGCTGAAGCTTTTGCCGAATGCCTGCACAAGCGGGTTCGGAATGAATGGGGTTACGGTCGCGAAGAGGGCTTGAACAACGCGGATTTGATCCAGGAGAAGTATCGTGGGATCAGGCCGGCTGCGGGTTACCCGGCGTGCCCGGATCATACCGAGAAAGGCACACTCTGGCGTTTGCTCGATGTGCACGCGAACACCGGAATGATGATTACCGAGTCTTTTGCGATGTGGCCAGGCTCGAGCGTGAGTGGGCTTTACTTCGCCCATCCGGAATCACGATATTTCAGCCTCGGCAGGATCGACCGCGACCAAGTCGCCGACTATCACAAACGCAAGGGGATGAGCGTCGCAGAGGTCGAGCGGTGGCTCGGGCAGAACCTCAACTACGACACTTCCGGCTAGCATCTGGACCTTGGCCGAAAGTAGTCGTCCGAACGGTTGAGTATCTCCCGACAGTTTCCGCAAAAGAAGCCCCGAAATAATTCACCTCGGATTAGTACTGATAAACGCATTCAGTGATCTGTCGGACCCAAGTTCCAACTGGAACCCAGCGAAGAGTCCGCGAAGAGTCCGCGGTAATAGTGCGCCATGAGCACGAAGGCGGAATAGTGCCAAACGTGCGTAACTGCTTAACCGATGAGGGTCGGCCCCTCGGAATCGGCTTACAGGAGCGGATTCCAAACCACCTTCGGCGGCTGTGGCCAAAAGCCATGGTCGTGAGCGCGGAAGGAAAAGGCCCAGCTTGACTGGGTCAGGTGTCAGGCAAGAAGAGGACCGAAAGGAAACCACCGTTGAAGTGTCGAAACCGATGAGACGATGTCAAAACCGCAGCATAGTGACTACTGCGGGACAAAGCTTCGACGAAACCTGTTTACGGGCGGAGCGGCATCCGGCATGAGAGGTGGCCTGAGCTTGCCATGAGGCGGATAGGCCGAACATGGGAAATCTTCAAGTGATGCCAAGAGAAAACCTATAAGTGCGACCCACGAAAAGGGAAATATCGATGCACTTGAAGATGGCGGATCATCCTGTAGTAGCGTTGAAGCGTCTGTAATGGACGGGGAGCGAAGAGGATGACATAGCTCGAAGGAAGGATTGGCCAACTGGGCAACCAGGAGGAGCCTTTGCTTCCAGAGACGGTTTGTTCTCGCAAGAGACAGACTACGGCTATGAAGAGCCGTGTGAATCGAGAGGTTCAAGCACGGTTCTGTGAGGGCCTCGGGGTGAAATTCCCCGCGGCTACTCGACCGCCCGCATCGAAACTGTTTATTGAATTTGTCATCCTGAGCGGAGCGCGGCGGAGTCGAAGGATCTGCCGTGAAAATTCAATTCAAGCGCGAAGAGCTTTGTGTCAGGGCACGACTTTAGTCGTGCCGAACAGAGCCCAAAAATGATCGGGCTTTAGCCCCTGAGGGATGCTGTCCGAGCCCATTTTCATATTTTCTGGGTGGAACCCAAGTTCCATGCTCGACTGCCCTGAAAATTGGCTTCCCAAACCACACTGTTCGAACTGAGCACGCACTGAGTTCCCGGAGGGAACGCAAGAGAATAGCCCAGGGTGAAACCCTGGGATAGCGCGCCCTATGAACCCCAGTCCCGTAGGGACGTAAGAACCGACCCATTTTCATGTTTTCTGGGTGCCGCAACGCGGCATCTTTGACAACGGTTGCTTTTCGTAACTTCCGCTTTGGCGGTAATTCGCCCGCTTCAAAGAGTTTTGTAACAGGGCACGACTTCAGTCGTGCCGCAAGACCGCGAAAAGCATCCGGGCTTTAGCCCCTGAGGGATACCTTCGGCGTCATGTCCGAATAGGCGGTAATTCGGGAACAAAGTGTTAGCGAGCCAGAAACAACAATTGCCGAATCGCAATCTTCGCACCGGTCTCAAGGCGCGCGCTATCCGAAGTCACAACAAAAGTAATTTGGTCGAACTTGTGAATAGCCGACTGGCTCGGGATTGGAAATCGCAAAGTCTCTTCAACGGGCGAGAGCTTAATTCGGAAGTGATTTGGTTCGCTTGATATGATTCGTTGCCTTCCCAGGTGGAGAGTAGGCTTCCCCGTAGCAATTGAATCTGTGAGCAGCATCTCGACAGAGATGTCGCCGGGGCGATTATCGCGACTTTCGATCTCCACTTGGATTTCCCGGCACCGGGAGATGCGGACAGCGGGAGCGATGTCTTGGTGGGCTTCCATCACCAACGGCGTGAAATCCGTGGAGTGAATATTCACCTCTAGCGGATCGCCTTGCGCCACATGAGCGCGCACGTCAGGCTTTGTCTCTGGCGGCTGGAAATACCAGTAGGCCCCATCGAACTGGATGGCAAGCGGTTTACGGAACTGAATTCCCTGGAGTGCGCTCCTCGCCGGTAGAGGGGCCATTATTTCCCTTTTCGGAGGTAGCGGCCAAAGAATAATGCTGCTATAGCCGGAGGCGCCCACCGCATGCCCCTCGATCGGACGCTTTTCGATGTTCCGGGAAGGCGCATCTCCAGAGCCATGCCCCCGCAAGTTCGCTATGCCGCTCGCTGGTCCAGATCCCTGGCCACGCACGCCCACCCACAACGACAAAGTTGTAATGAGAGTGGCGACGAGGAGAGTCGCAGCCGATCGCTGCAACTCGCGTGCTTTACCTGATTGACGGGCGCTACTCAGTTGCCACGTGAATAGAAACGAGGCGACCCCTGCCGCCGTGCACGCAATCAAGAACGCTTGAAGGTGTAACGCGAAGAATGCGACATAGATACAAATCGAGATGACGGAAGCATGCCAATCCCCCGGGATGGGCTGGATGGATTTGGCGAAGAGTTCTTTCTCCCTGGATTGCTGAAACGCAAGCTGGCGGCTGCTCGCGGCGCACGCGGAATACCGCAAACCTTCTGCCAGTGGCACTGCACTCAATGCTGCCAACGGTGCAGCCCATGACGAGCCCTGTTGGAGCAGAAGGGCAATGGCAGGGGTCCATGCCCATCCTGCGCTGCACCTGAGAATGAAGTCTCGCAGGGACACCGCCGAACTTACCTTCGCAGGGTTCCAATAGAACCACGCGCCCGCTGCACCGGCAAGGGTAGCGGTAGAAACATAGATGAAGGCTCTGGAGAAAAGCGGTGCGGGTGCGAGGTCGGGACTCACTGGCCAATGGCAACACAGGAAGGACGCAACCGATGCAGACAACAGGCTCGCCACGAGTGCAGGCCGAACCACTGCAACGGTGCTTGCAGGTTCTGTGTCTGCAGGTATTGCCGATACGCAGATATCATTTAAGCCGGCCACGCCTAGTTACTCGGCAGTATTCTTCAGTTCGCTGGTGGCACGCCCCGTGGTCCAAAGGGCAAATAGCAAACTCAGGAAAAAAGGCAGGCGATTGACGATGGCCCAAACTCCAGCTTCCGTGATTGCGCCCCACGGACTGAGCGTGTCCGCGGCCGAGACATTGCGATCCAGCAGGTATGGCTTCGGTGCCCAGGGCGAATTCGGTGGTTCGATATAGACTCGAGTCGAACTCAGGGTCGTTGCCACTCCGCGTTTGTCCCGGATTATCGTGACCTCACGGCCGCCTCCTACAGCCCTTGGAACAATAAGCGGAGCATCCGGTGCAATTGATAACGTGGATCCCCGTCGCCAGTTGGAGTGACCAATTAGTTTATAAAGTGGAACCGAGCCGGCCACTGCACACGAGACGCCGATGAAGAGCAGAATGCTGAGCAGCAGGCTGCGCCCGATCCGCCACAGATTGAAGTGATGAAGAGTGCGCATTTCGGCAATAAGATACAAGGCCAATCCCGCCCAGATGAAGATTAATCCCGGAACAAAGAACAACGCTGCTGAGCAAAGGCTCGACCAAGGCCAGTTCAGTCGCCATAAATGCCATACTTCAGCCTGATGCTCCGTTACTCTCATGGCGATCATTGTCCATCCTGGCGCGAGCATAGACCAGAGAGCTGTAAAAACCATCAGGTTGCGATGATTGCGTATGTTCCTGAGCCATCCGATCACCAGGGCTGCAATCGCCTGTCGCCAGTACCATACGACCGAGCGCCCGTGATGGAACTCTTCAACCAGATCGCCGGTTAGCGCATCGTTGCCTTTCCCGGCGTTTAGGTGCTCCAGCATCCATGCCGGCAAACGTGGAGGTGTAATCCGACTCATAATACGCTCCTCTTTAGCTGAGGCAATGCCTGCCACAACTGCGATAGCACCCGACGCGTTTCTTGAACCTGGCGAAGTCCTTCGCGAGTGACGCTAAAGTATCTCTTTGCTTTGCCGCCCCGTTCCGGTGTCGGTTCCCCAATCGCGGAACGGACCAGTCCCTTGGCTTCCAGACGTTCCAACGCCGCATATACGCTGCCTACCACTACATCCCTGCCGCGATACCTTTCAAGCTCCCTCGAAACGGGCACCCCATAAGCTTCCTCACCGAGATTGATCACGGTGAGCAGGATCATCAGCTCGAATTCCCCAAGATAGCTTCGGTTTGGCATTAATTCAATAATAGAGAATAAATAGCGTTGATGCAATATCTTCCTGCAAGAGAGCAACAAGCTCAATGAGTTTCTAGTTGTTCCGCCCGGATTGTGGGCGATACTTCCCTTAGACGACGATTCGCCTCCTACACTATCCGCGGCGGACACCTTGCCGGAGAGCCAACTGTCAAAGTCTGCTGTCTCTATGAAGGGTCAAACTGTCAAAATCCAAACTGTCTCACTCAGGGGGTCACTCCACGCCCGGTCAAGTCCTTCACCAAAATAATTTTTGTAAGCGTCTTGTCTTCAGCGACGTGCACCAACACCCATTTTGCAGATCAATTCCCCGCATTCCGCTATGCTGAACTCGCAACGTCGCAAAAAGGGATTTCCAGCCGCCCCGGCTCGACATCCTGTAAGCACCGCAGTTTGACGACTTTGAGGTTCACAGTCTTGAAAAGGCGGTATTTACGGATGAACCGTGCCGGCAACTGTATTTCGCCGCGCGAACTTACCGAAAACACCCGGGGGCGGCGGGGGAGAGGGGGGTACACCTGGGGTACACCCCGGAGTACCACAACATGGTACAGCGGGTGAAAGTCCCCAGTCCCTATTCCCTGCTCTTACGCCACCGCAGCCGCCGGTTGTTTCCCGAACACCGCTTCCATCGCCCGGTACCACTTTTTCAGGAAGCCGCGCAGCTCCGCGGGGGGGCGCAGCCACACGTCGGCGGCGGTTTCGCGCGGCTCAGGCCGCATCAGCACGCTCAGGTGCGGTCCCTGCGCCTGGTTCACGGCTTTGAATCCCGCCTCGTCGGTCAGGTCGTCGCCCACGTAGACCACCGGAACGCCCGGCTCGGCTTCAGCCACCAGCGCGGCGATGGCTCCGCCCTTGTCGCGGCCCACGCGCAGTTCAAGCCCGCCCTCGAACGGAAGCAGCGTCAGGCCCGGCAGTTTCGAGATCGGCTCGAACAGCTCGCGGGTCCGATTCTCGATGAACTTCGCGGTGCGCGGCGATGCTCCGCGCCAGTGCATCACGGCCGCATTGGGCTTGTCCTCGAACTGCCCGCCGAGATTGTTATGCCGCAGGTACTCGCGCAGTTCATCCAGCCGGCGCTGCGTCGGCGGCGGCGCCTCTTCCAGTTCCCGGCGTCCGTCGGGAAACACCCGCTCGGCCCCGTGCAGGCCCCACACTTCCAGCATCGGATCGATCACCGGCGGATAGCCCCGCAACAACGGGCCGATCTCCTTGGCCGGCCGGCCGGTAATCACCACCATGCGCGTGTGGCCCTGGCGCTGGATGCGCCCGATGGCCTCGCGTACCCCGGTCCATGGACGCGCCTTGGTTCGATCCACCCGGAATGGCGCAAGCGTGCCGTCATAGTCCAGAAGTAGAAGCGGCGGATGTCCCTGGGAAATATCTTGGAAGAAATTGTCGAGCTTCTTGTTCGCCTCGTCAGTCACAATGGTCCCGCCTTCAAGCCCGTTTTCGTCGGGCCTCCTCCGCACGGTGAACCAGGATCGGTTCCGCCCGGATCACATTAGCTATATCCGCGTTTTCGAGGCGCAGCTCGCGCAGGTCTCCCAGCACATCGGCCGCCCACCGGTAGACGTTGTGCTCCATCACGTGCCGCCGCATCCGCTGCATGCGCATCCGCCGTTCACCGTAGCCCATTTCCAGCGCGCGGTTGATGGCGTCGGCCACCCCATCGATATCGTACGGGTTCACAATCAAAGCATCGCGCAACTCAACCGCCGCGCCAGTGAACTTGCTGAGGACGAGTACGCCCTCCTCGTCGTCGCGTGCCGCCAGATATTCCTTGGCGACAAGATTCATTCCGTCATGCAGAGAGGTGACCAGACAAACGTCCGCGGCCCGGTACCAGCGAGTAACTTCTTCATGGCTGCATTGGCGTTCTACGAGAATCACCGGACGCCAGCTTCCGGTCTGGAAGCGCTGATTGATGCGTTCTACGATCTCCTCAACCTTGCGGGAGAGCTCTATATAAGATGGGATGCGTGTCCGGCTCGGCGCGGCAATCTGAACCATGGTAACGCGCCCAATATGCCAACTCCGCTCCTCCAGAAGGCGCTCAAAAGCCATCAGGCGCTCGACTATTCCCTTGGTGTAATCCAACCGGTCCACACCGAGAACCAGGCTATGCGCCCGCACTCCGAATTCCTTCAGCATGTCGTTGCGGGTCGACGCCCACAGCAGCCCCTCCGAGGGCGCATTGTCGATCGCCACGCTTACCGGGTAGGGCCGGATCGTCGTCGCGTGCCCATGGCGGCGGGCGGTCATGTGCTCGCGGTCGGTGCGCGACTCCAGCACCCTGTCCACGGTGGCCAGAAAATTGTTGCAGTGGAGCGGAATGTGGAAGCCGATCAGGTCGGCGCCCAGAAGACCTTCCAGCAGCTCGCTCTGCCAGGGGCAGATGCCGAATGCTTCCGGGTTGGGCCACGGAATGTGCCAGAAAATCGCTACCCGCGCATCCGGCCGCGCCGCTTTCACCATGCGCGGCAGCAGCGCGAAGTGATAGTCCTGCGCGAACACGATCGGGTTGGCGCTGCCCTCCATCTCATGCAGCACCGCGTCGGCAAAACGGCGGTTCACCTGCTGATAAGCTTCCCAATCCGCGGCCCGGAAAATAGGCCGCGTATGGGCGATGTGGCACAACGGCCAGAGTCCCTCGTTGGCGAAGCCGTCGTAGTAGCGCGACTCCTCCTCCGCGGTGAGCCACACCCGGCGGAGAGTGTAGCGGGGATCGTTGGGAGGCACTTTCAGCCGGTCGAACTCGTCCACCACCGAAGCGTCCTCACTTCCGCTTCCGTGCGCCACCCATACGCCATCGCAGGCCAGCAGCATGGGCTCGATGGCCGTAACCAGGCCGCTCGGCGGGGTTACAACCACCGTCTCCTTGCCCTTCTTCTGGTGCAAATAAGGTTCACGATTCGACACCACGAAGATGCGGCTTGCGCCCAATCTCTCCTTGACGTGGACCGCCAACCGCTCGGCCGTCCAAAGGTTCTCTCCCGCCTCGCGCAGGCGGGCTTCGGCGGCCGCGGCGGCGCGCGCCTCCAGCAGGCTCTCAGTGATGGTAGCCACTTCACGCGCCAGCGGCGAGAACAAGCTCAGGTCGGCCGGGTTCACGTCCGACTCATCGTCCTCGTGTCCCATCCGCAGCCGCCGCAGCCGCTCAGCCAGACGCAGGATGGGACGCATCAGGAACCAGCGCACCATCAGAAAGGTGACGCCCACCATCACCGACACCAGCGCCAGCGTTCGCCAGAAGCTCTGGCGCCACATCCCGGCCGCTTCCGAGCTCACATATCCGGCATCTTCCAGCACTACCAGCGCGCCCGCCGGCTGGCCATGCACGTGCAGGGGAATGGCCTGGTCCAGCCATTGCACATCCCCGGTATGCCCAAAAACGCCCTCGTTCTTGCCCGTCTTGATCGCCTGCTTCACCGGGCCTGCAGGCAGTGCTTTGAAAAGGTCGTATGGACCGTCGGCAATCACCAACTCGCCGCGCGGATCGTACACCGCCAGCCCTATGTCCTCGCCCTGGCTGCGGAGCAGCGCGCCCGCAGCGGCAAGGTCCGGAACCCGCCCGGCGGTCAGCGCCAACTCGATGCCCGGCTGAAGGCTGTTCCCCGCCCGGATGGTTCGGCGCATTAATTCACGATGAAGGATGTGCTTATGAGCGAGAACTTCGAAATACGTGGAGGCGAGAGACACCGCGGTGATTCCGGCGATGAGCGCCAAAATCAACCGTATGCGAAAAGAACGCATCCCACCTCCTTGCCGTTGAGTGGACACACTCCGCCGGTGCGATTGCGGCGAGCACGTGAAGGGCCAGATAGTAAGATGCTGAAAACATGCTGCCGGACCGTTCGATGAGTCCCACACAGTGAAATTAGTCCTTACTGGAGCGCGGTAATTTTTGCCGTAGCGACGGGAACGCGAGCGGCACGGTACATCGACCCCATGCGCTATCCTGTCGGAAGAGAGCAACACAGCACTGATTCGAGAGGATTAGTCAGCATCCGATGGCGTTTGAGACGATCGACCGGACCGCCAAGAACATTGTGCTGACGGTTCAGGAGTATTCCAACTTTGCCTGGCGAGCGGTGGCCAATATCTTTAGCTCGCCCGTCTACTGGACCGACTTCCTTCTCCAGGCCGACATCATCGGCGTGGGCTCGTTTCTCATTGTTGTTCTGGCCGGCTTCTTCACCGGGGCGGTGCTGGCTGTTCAGTCCGCGGCGACCCTGGCGCAGTTCGGCGCCACGGACGTCACCGGGCGGTTCGTGAGCCTGAGCATGATCCGCGAACTGGGTCCGGTACTGACGGGAATCATGGTCTCGGGGCGCAATGCCTCGTCCATGGCCTCCGAACTCGGCTCGATGGTAGTGACAGAGCAGATCGACGCCATGCGCGCGCTGGGCGTGGATCCGATGCGCAAGCTGGTGACGCCACGCGTGGTCGCCACCGTGACGATGTTGTTCTTCCTCACCATCCTCTCCGACGCCGTAGGCACCATGGGGGGGGCCGCGGTCACGGTCTTCATCAACCACCAGAACGGAACCCAGTACTTCTCCCAGGCCTACGAATTCCTCAAGTTCCAGGACATTATGCAAGGTCTCGTCAAGCCGCTCTTTTCCGGCTTTATCATCGCCAGCATCGGGTGCTTCTACGGTTTGCGCACCACCGGCGGTACCCAGGGCGTGGGGCGCTCCACCATTCAGGCCGTCGTCACTTCCTCCGTCCTGATCATCTTCGTTGACTTCCTCCTCAGCCAGATCATGGTGGCTATATTCAACCGATGAGCGACACCCTCACTTCCGTTGTGCCTCCCCGCGAAACGGCCGAGACTCCGGCGCCGGTTCTGGTATTCCAGAACGTCGCCATTTCCTTTACTGGGCCGCCCGTGCTCGAGGACGTCAGCTTTTCCGTCGGTCCGCACGAGACGCGCATCCTGCTGGGGCCAGCGGGGGTGGGCAAAAGCGTTCTCCTCAAGCTGGCTAACGGCCTGCATTGCCCCGATAGCGGAAACATCCTGCTCTTCGGCGAGAACATCGTCCGCGTTCCCGAGCAGCAACTTTTTCCCCTCCGCATGCGCACGGGGATGGTGTTCCAGGAGGGAGCGCTCTTCGACTCCCTCAGCGTTCGCGACAATGTCGCATACCAGTTGATCCAGGAGCACGTTCCCGATGAGGAAATCGATACGCGGGTGCGCGAAGCTTTGCGCTTTGTGGGATTGGAACAGACCTTCGACCTGTATCCCGGTTCGCTTTCAGGCGGCATGCGGCGCCGCGTCGCCATCGCCCGCGCTCTCATCCGCAATCCCGAGCTGTTGCTCTATGATTCGCCCACCGGCGGCCTCGACCCCGTCACCTCCACCACCATCATCGAGCTCATCGTCAAGCAGCGCGATTTCTACAAAACGCCCTCGCTGCTGGTGACCCATCGTCTGCAGGATGCCTTCATGATGTGTACCCACCGGTTCGACCCCGAGTGCACCTGCATGGTTCCGCTCCCCGAGGGGCATACCGATCCCAACACAACATTTCTCATGCTCAACGAGGGCCGGCTCATTTTCGACGGATCGCTGCACGACCTGGTGCATTCCGAGGACCCGTTCGTCCGCGAATTCCTGGAATAAAGGACAACTCTCCCGTGCCCATCCGCGCAACGTTTTCTGTCGCGAGGGTGGAATGCCACGAACCCAAGTGAACTCAGGACTCTATTTCCCGAAGTTTTCCACGGCTTTCTTTATTCCCGCAGCACCGGCCGCAAGATCCTGGAGGCTCATGACGGGACGGAAAGAGACCTTGGCGTTGAACGCCTGAAACCACGGCTCAGCCAGGGCCGGGATTTGCGACGTGTCCTTCATGTCGAACACGATGGACCCTGACCGGTTCCCATTGTCGTCCGCGAAAAAGTAGGCGGCCTCGGGCTTCAGCTCGGCCAGTATCTTTTCCACCGTTGAGCCCAGCGTTCCGGCTTTTGCCGCCGCATTTCCGGTTTCCACTGGTATCGACACACGAAGCAACATGCGCATGGACATTTCCTCCTCAGCAAGCGAACCACATCTAAAGGGTCACCCTTTGGCGTGTCAAGCCAGGGGTTTGCCCCCGCCAGGCAAACATCTGGAAAACATGCGCTAGCGCAATCTCCGCGCCCCTGAAAACCCCCGTTCTTGCGTAAGAACAACCTCTTCTCTACCGTTGCGGCTTATGGTTTAAAACAGCTCGCATCCAGACGAATGCCGTTCACGTCGCGAGCGCTGCCGACGATTATCGCCGGCGGGCTTCCATCGAACCTGTGCGGTTCCCGTGCGCACCCCAGGCGCCGCTCCGCACCAACTGGACCTGGAAGCAAATCGGAAAGTAGTTCAGTTCAGACTCCATATTGCGCCGGCGCGGGTGCGAACCCGTGTCAGCCAGATAGGACACGTGCGATGAGTCTCCTGATCGTGTTATCCGCCCCCGCGCTCGCCGGCCTGGCATGCATGGCGGCCGCGATAACCAACCAGACGCTTTATCCGCGGCTGAAAGGCCGCCCCTGCCTGGTGATCCCGTTTCGGCGCCGGGTCTGATCGTGACCCGGCCGCCGTTCCTCGAACCCGCCTCCATCTGCTAGCCTTTTTCAAGCTTCCCCGGAACGGATGGTGGCACCATGGGTTTCAAATTCCAGGGCGTTGATTTTTTGCATCTTGATTCTTCTTTTTCTGAAGACGAGCTTTTAGTCCGCCGCACGGCGCGCGATTTCGTCGAAGACAATCTCATTCCCATCATCGAGGAATGCTTCCGCACCGAGCGCTTTCCGCGCGAGCTGGTGCCGATCATGGGCGAGCTGGGCTTTTTCGGCGCCAGCCTCCAGGGTTACGGCTGCGCCGGCATGTCCAATGTCGAATACGGCCTGGTCATGCAGGAGTTGGAGCGCGGCGACTCCGGCTTCCGCAGCTTCGTCAGCGTGCAATCGGCGCTGGTTATGTACCCCATCTACACCTTCGGCTCCGACGAGCAGAAGAACCGCTGGCTGCCCGCGCTGGCCAGCGGAGAAAAGCTGGGCTGCTTCGGACTCACCGAGCCCGGCTTCGGCTCCAACCCCGGCGGCATGACCACCACGGCGCGCAAATCGGGCGACGAATACATCCTCAATGGCGAAAAGATGTGGATCACCTCCGGCACCATCGCCGACCTCGCCGTGGTCTGGGCCAAGGTGGACGACGAAGATGGCCGCGTGCGCGGATTCCTGGTGGAGACCGACCGCCCCGGCTTTCGCGCCTACGACGTGCACGGCAAATGGTCGCTGCGGGCTTCCGTCACCAGCGGACTTTCATTGCAGGATGTGCACGTCCCCGCATGCAGCCTGATGCCCGGATCGGGCGGCCTCAAAAGCGCGCTTATGTGCCTCAACCAGGCCCGCTACGGCATCAGCTGGGGAGCCATCGGCGCGGGCATGTCCTGCTACGACACCGCCTTGCAATATGCCAAGGCGAGGAAGCAATTCCGCAACCAGCCCATCGCCGGCCATCAGCTCATCCAGGACAAGCTGGTATGGATGATCAGCGAGATCTCCAAGGCGCAGTTGCTGGCGCTTCAAGTCGGACGCCTCAAGGACGCCGGCAAGGTTGCCCATCAGCACATCTCCATGGCCAAGCGCAACAACGTGTGGATGGCGCTGGAATGCGCGCGCCTGTCCCGCGACATCCTGGGCGCAAACGGAATCACCGAAGACTACCCCATCATGCGCCACATGATGAACCTGGAATCGGTGAAGACCTACGAAGGCACCCACGATATCCATTCCCTGGTCATCGGCCAGACCATCACCGGCATCCCGGCCTATTAGAGACCGGTCCCCATCCTCGCGGCTTCTTTTTGTCGCGAGGGTGGGAAACCACGAACCCCGACCCGGGACCCCTTATGTCGCCTCCCCAACCCTCTCCCCGCCGCACGTCCCACACGCTATAATCGTTCCGTTGCCTGTTTCCGCGGAGCAAGTCCAGCAAGTCCGCTCAACCTTGTTGCATCGACCGATTCCTTGCCTGACCCGTAGTTGAACGCAAGCCTGAGTTTCTGTCCCGGCGCCTTCGCGATGCGAAATAGAGCCCGGTCTCAGGCTGGTTCTCAATGAGAGACGGGTGCGGCAATAGCATCACTTTCCCCATGCAGAACAGGTACAAACGATTCAGTGTCATTGCCGGTTTCGCGGTGTTGCTCGCCATTTTGATCGGCAACGGGCTAGTGACCCGCCGCGAAGTGGGCGCGCAGATCGCCACCGAGCAGCGCCTGGCCGATTCGCGCCGCGTCCGGCTCGAAATGGAAACCGTCGAATCCCTCCTCAAGGATGCCGAAGCCAGCCAGCGCGGATTCCTCTACACCGGCGACGCGCGCTATCTTGCTCCCTACGAGAAAGCGAAAGCAGACATCGGTCCACATTTTGATCAGTTGATGCGGCTAACCGAGGGGAATGACCAGGAACAATCCCTGGTGGTCGAATTGCGGGCGCTGCAACAGGTCAAGATGACCGAAATGACCCAGACCATAGCCATCTACCAGGCGGGCAAGCCGGATGACGCGCGCGGGCTGGTCCTCTCCAACTACGGGCTGCTGACCATGGAACGTTTCCGCCATGTTATCGGCTTGCTGGAAAAGCATGAAGCCGCGCAGGAGGCGACGCGCAACGTCCTATACCAGAGAACCGTCGGCCGTACCATCGCCAGCATCTATCTCGCCAGCCTCCTGGCCACCGTGGGGCTGGTCATGCTGGCTTACTACATCCTGCGCGAGATGTCGCTGCGCGAAAAGCATGCCCTCGAAATCCGCGAACGCGAGGAATGGTTCCGCATCACGCTCACCAGCATCGGCGACGCCGTCATCGTCACCGACAGCGCCGGCAGAGTCTCCTTCCTCAACCCCGTCGCCGAGCTGCTGACCGGGATCAACCTGCGCCGCGCCAAACATCGCGACATCGGCGAAATCTTCTCCATCTTTAACGAACTCACGGGAACTCCGGGACAGAATCCGGTAAAGCAGGTCATAGGCGAGGGGAAAGTTGCCGGCCTTGCCAGCCACTCCGTCCTGCGCCATGCCGACGGGCATCTGATCCCTATCGAGGACAGCGCCGCGCCCATTCGCGACCGGGGAAAACTGATCGGAGTGGTCCTGGTATTTCGCGACGTCACCTATGAACGAAAGTCCCAGGAGTTGTTGCGCAAGAGCGAGAAGCTGTCGGCCGCGGCACGCCTTTCGGCCACCGTCGCGCACGAGATCAACAATCCGCTCGAAGCGGTGGGAAACCTGATCTACATCGCCAAAGCCTTGCCCGACGCGACTCCGCAAATTGTGGAATACCTCGGCCTCGCGGAACAGGAACTGGAGCGGGTCGCGCATATCACCCGCCAGACACTGGGCTTCTACCGCGAGTCCAACGAACCTGGGCCGATCGACATTCCGGCGCTGGTCGACTCGGTGCTCCGCCTTTACTCCAACAAGCTGGAATCGAAGAACATCCGCATCGAGCGCAAATTCTCCGACTGTCCCACCATAGTGGGCATTGCCGGCGAATTGAAGCAGGTGGTCTCCAACCTGGTTTCCAACGCCATCGATGCGGTCACGACAAATGGCAGAATCGGCATCAGCCTGAGGCACCATGAAGACGGCAATGGAGGCGCATTCCAGCTGGTCATCGAAGACGATGGGCCCGGCATTCCACCCGAGAACATCGACCGCATCTTCGAACCGTTCTTCACCACCAAGAAGGATGTTGGCACCGGCCTTGGCTTATGGGTAAGCCGCGAGATCATCCAGCGCCATGGCGGCACCATCCACGTCAATGCCGTCAATGGCCACGAAGGCCCTCGCGGAGCCGCCTTCGTGATTGAACTTCCCTGCCATCCCAGCCGCCAGGCCGAGCCGCCCCTGATCCTCCCCGCCGCCTGAATGGCCGCCGTAACGAACGAAGCGAAGTATAGGCGGAAGCTGCTGAAAATTGGCCTCCTAAACCACACTGAAAACTGAGCATGCACTGAGTTCCCGGAGGGAACGCAAGAAAATAGCCCAGGGTGAAACCCTGGGATAGCGCGCCATATGAACCCCAGTCCCGCAGGGACGTAAGAACGGACCCATTTTCATGTTTTCTGGGTGCCGCAACGCGCCATCGTCGATTCTGCCGGGATAGAACTACTATTGGACGCGAGGGAGCGGGAGAGTCGACAGAACGCCGAGAGTATGGGCGGCGTCGGCGAGGTTTGTGTCTGCTGTCCACAATTCGCTTGGTATCGGAGAGAGGATGATCGAGGAAAGAAGATGGGCATCGACCAGACCGATGCCTTTGTCGTACAGAGACTGGATTTCGATCAGCTCCCGCACTTCTTCCAGACTGGCAACCGTAGCTGTGGGCATGTCTTCTAGCGTTGCAAGGACGGTCATGCGGTCCGGCCACGAGTACAGGGAAAGCTCTGCGATCACAAACGGGTGCATCACCACCCTTTCGCTCTTCAGCAGCGCCACCAAGTGCGAATTTTTCGCGCGAAGATGCCTTGACCAGATGCTCGTGTCTACCAGAACTTTCGTTATGGTTCCGGTCATTTGCGCTGCGTCCTCCGCCGCGGAATGTCAGGGAAATCAGGGACAGTGCCGCCCATCGCTGCCAGTCGCCGCGCCGCTTCCCGCTGCACCAATGCCGTCAGTGCCTCTCGGACCAAAGCCGTTTTCTCTTTCACGCCGGTGTACTCTTGAGCCTTGCGGACCAACTCGTCATCGAGCGCGATGGTCGTTCTCATTCGGCACCCCCTATGCATCTGATTATAGCATCGAATGATGCTCTATTAAGATGCTAGTGCCGCGAGAGAAGAGCGAAAATCCAGCCAACTTCCTCTTTGGCGGTTCGCTCGTTTCGATCTTCATTCAAGGGATGTCATGCTGAGCGAAGCGAAGCATCTGCGGTTGTCGTTCGAAACTTCCCATAGGCGGTGATTCGACCGTTACAACACAATCATGCTTGGCCCGTATGGAAAAAACAGTCGATCGATATGGAAACCACCGTCTCAACCTCAAGCGGCGTTTTGTTCAGCAGATAGGGTCTATATCGATATTTACGCACAGTCGCAGCGGCAAGCGGTCGAAGCATTTTGGGTCCGGAAAGCGTATGCGGGTGGGTCACATTTCCGTTCTTGTCAATGGTGATGTCGATAACAACCGTTCCGGTGACCCTTACGCCGTCTGCATCCTTCTGGCAAGCCGGTTCCTCCTTGTGGATGAGCAGAGTTTCTGCCACCTTAGAGCCGATCTGCACCTCGTGGGGAGGCTCCTCCTTTGCTGGAGAACCCTTCTGAGGCGGGGACGAGGGATTCTGGGCATCGGTCAGTACCTGAATAGATAAAAACAAGGCAACGAGCAAAGGGAAACTCGAAGTTCTCATGGCAAGCTAACTCCTAATCCATTCGCGCCAGCAGGCGAAATGATGAACGCGTTGAGATCACCGGGTGGTCTATCGAATTATGCTTCTTGGCCGCGCTCCGCATGCCCGGAATTTCTATGGCGGTCGAGTCGTGGACAACGCGGAAGGTTCGGGGTGAGCCAAATCACATGGCCCGGCCCGGCCGTCCAAACTTCCGGTTGGGGGGTTATACAACCGCAACCTGTGACCCAGGAAAGTCGAATGAAGGCTTTTTCTGAATCCACCTGAATCAAAGCATTTCAATTATGCTCAAATCATGCGCCGGGTCCTCGCACTGTCCCTTTTGCTTCTCCTCGCTGCTCAGAGCGCCTCTGCGGGCGTCGACAGTCATCAAGCAAAAGTTTCCGGAGGCACCACCAGCTCGCCACCGGTCGGGTCTGTGGGCTTTCTCGACGCCAGCGATATAGACAGCCTCGTCTTCAGATACAAATCCGGAAGGTACCGCGAGAAAAAGAAAGTTCCCGATGTCATCTTCGAAGTACCCTACGCAAAGATAAACAGATTTGTTTACGGTGAAGCCAAGCACCTTCGGGTCGGTCAGACGATTGCACTTTCTGCGCTCGCGGGGGCTGGAGGTCTTCTTCTGTTGCTCTCAAAAAGCCATACGCATTATCTAACTTTTGACTACACAGATGACACAAACCACGAACAAGTGATCACCTTCGAAGTAGGTAAAGAGGCCATTGGACCGCTGATCGACTCGCTCGAGGTCCGAACCGGAAAGAAGATTGAATTCAATACCGGTCCCATCGCGCCCGCGAAGCAAAAGCCATAGAAAGTTTGGTTCGTGGAATCAAAATCGAACATTCTCCCCGTCGAATCTCGAGTTCCGGACGTATCCAATGCGGAAGTAAACAGAACTTCGAATATGTTCGGTCGCCCGGCAACTTGTTATAGTCGTACCCATGCTCAGACTGACCGCTCCACTTCGCTGCTTGCTGGTCTGCGCCTGTGCGGCCGGCGTCCTGGCCGCCTGTTCCGCCCAGCAGTCAACCCCCATCGTGCTGCACGCCGCCCGCCTGCTCCAGGTGGACACCGGCAACATCCTCGAGCCGGGCGAAATCCTGGTGGAAGGGCAGTACATTCGCGAAGTCGGCAAATCGGTGCAGCATCCGCCCTCTGCGCGCACCATCGACCTCGGCGACGTGACTCTCATGCCGGGCATGATCGATGCGCATGTTCATCTCTTTCTGCACCCCGGCGCCGAGGACCTGCAGACCGTGGAAGAGTCCGTACCCTGGCGTGTGCTCCTGGCTGAACAGGCCGCCGAAGCCGACGTGATGGCCGGATTCACCGCGGAGCGCGACATGGGCACCGAGGGCGCGGGCTCGGCCGACACGGCTATCCGCGACGCCATCAACCAGGGCCTGATCCCCGGCCCGCGGCTGCGCCTCAGCGGCAACGCCATCGACATCCTCGGCGGCCACGAAGATGCCATTCACTACAACCCCGCCCAGCATGTCCTTTCCAACGCCGACTACGCCAACTCCGCCGGGCAACTCGTCGAGGTCATGCGCGAGCAGCACAAGGAGGGCTCGGATTTCGCCAAGATCTACGAAACCGGTCCAGACAAGATGGTCGACGGCATCCTGCACTCGCCCTACCAGTACACCGCGGAGCAGCTCACCGCCGCCGTAACCGAGGCCCATCGCCTCGGCACCGTGGTCGCCGTCCATGCCATGGGCGAGCCGGGTACGCTCTATGCAGCGCAGGCGGGCGTGGCCTCCATCGACCATGCCACCCAGTTGGGCGACGAGACCATCCGCCTGATGCGCGAAAAAGGCATTTTCGCCGTCCCAACCTTCACCATCTTCGAGTACTTCTCTAAAAACCGCACCGGGGCCGCCGAGGGCTGGACCGAGGGCGCACTGCTCAACTACAAGGTCGCCGAATTCAAGAAGCAAATTGCGGCGGGGGTGCAGTTCGCCGTCGGGTCGGATGTGGGGCCGTTCCCCCACGGCACCCAGGCCCGCGAACTCGATCTCATGGTCCAGTACGGCATGAAACCCCTGGCGGTCCTCCAGGCGGACATGATCAACGGCGCCAAGCTGCTTGGCTGGGAAGGACAGATCGGCCAGCTTAAACCCGGTTTTCTGGCCGACGTCATCGCCGTGCGCGGCAATCCGCTGACGGATATCTCCGCCACGGAGCATGTGACTTTTGTCATGAAGGATGGCGCGGTTGTTCGCCAGTAGAGCCTGCGCGGTGACCAGCGGGGCTTGGGGTGGGATTTACAGGTCCAAAAACAACAAAAAAGAGGAGTTCCCTGGCATCATGCATAACATGCCGGCAGGGAACTCCTTTCCCCAGATCTGCGTTGTTTCTGGTCCTATTGTGTGGGAGGTTGCGATAGGTAACAAGAGTACGAAGGGGCATTGGATTTAAGTAACCTCTCTTGGGAATCAAAGGTAACTTGGTTCGTCCAATACCGGTCAGAACTCCCTCTCCCCGTTTTCCTCTGCCAGCGCCGTCTGGACCGACCGCCGGTTCAGGGCGCGAATGGAAAGCTCAATGCGATTCTCCGCCCCGGTCTTCCGCATCAGGCGCCCCACGTGAGCCTTTACGGTTCGCTCTTCGATTCCCAATTCATGGGCGATTTCGCGATTCGAGCGAGCCAGGAGGATCAGGTCCAATACCTGGCGCTCGCGGGCCGTGAGTTGCAGTCCTGCCAGAACGCCCGTGCCCACGCCCGGAACCCCAAGGAGCCGGTCGATCAGCCGCGAAAGCAGCCGGCGCGGCGCCCAGATGGAACCGCTGACCACGATGTCAATCGCCATCCGCACCGTGTGTGGGTCGGCCGACGATGGCAGATACGCGCGCGCGCCCGCGGTTACCGCTTCCAGTACCAGTTCATCGTGTTCGGGCCCGATCACGATCTGGCGCATCCCCGGCCGCGCCCGCTTCACCGTATCCAGGGTCTTCAATCCGTCCGCCGCCGAGTTGAAGTCCACCAGCATGTAAAGGAGTTCAGGATCGGCAAGGAGCTGCTCCAGCTTGCCCTCGACCGGCACCAGTTGCGGCCTCCCCGCTGCCGGCGGCTCATCAAACACGGTCCGCAACCCCTCGAGGCGGATCGGCTCGCCTTCCAGTACACCGATACGGATTTGACTGGGGTTCGAATCTGAATTCACGGAATCACCCCGGGCCCGGGCAGTGGTCGTTTCGGTGGCTGTAGACGAAACGTCAGGTGGACTTGCCGACGCAAATCGTGAGTATATCCCGGAGAGTCCGAGAATATTCCACGGATTGGGCCGGGGCAAACGAGCTGGGATGGTGATGACGCCCCAAACTCCCCCATCTTAAGGGACCCGCAAATCGAGTGCAAACCAAGGTACCCAGCAGGTAACCAATCACCCAAAGCAAACTATCGAGATTTGGGCTGCGATCCTGCCGTGCACAGCTTCCGGTCCCGCCAAAAAATGCCGAGAGAAAATCGGCAATTCCCCTCTCCGCGCAAATCCTGTATTATCACTCAGGTAGGACGAACTTAATCTCGTCGAGCGAGGTTCCCCCTTGATCAAGCAGGACATCGTCCATCACGTGATTGAGCGCACCGGTCTGCCCAGAACCAAGGCGGAGGCCGCCGTTGACACGGTCTTCGAGGGCTTGAAAGAGGCCCTCACTGCCGGCGAGCGCATCGAACTGCGCGGATTTGGCGTCTTCAGCGTCCGCGCCCGTAAAACCGGCATCGGCCGCAATCCCCGCACCGGAACTGAAGTCAGCATCACTCCCGGCAAAGCTGTCCGCTTCAAGCCCGGGAAAGAGCTGCACGCTCTGGAAACCGGCAGCTCCGAAAACGGCAAATAGCGGAAAGCAGCGGAGCTGGCGGTGTTAGCGCGGGCTAGCGGAGCTAGTCTCGGAGCCGCCTCGCTAACCCGGCTAACTGCGCTAACTCCGCTCTGACTCCGCTAACTCCGCTAGCCCCGCTGCTTTTCTTACATCAATCTCTGCGCATCCACATCCACGAGAACGTTTCGCCGCGGCACGCCGGCCTTCTCCGCATGGGCCATCATGCCGCGCAGCGCCGCATTCAGCATGCGCCTTGATGCCGCTTTCAAAATCAGATGAAACCGGTAGATTCCCTTGATGCGCGCCACCGGCGCGGTGCACGGACCCAGCACCCGTACGCCTTCCGTCGCGGCATCTCGAAACCATTTGCCCAACTCCGCCGACCAGCCCGCCGCATCCTCCAGCTTCTCCGCCTGCACCAGCACGTTGGCCAGCACCCCGAACGGCGGATAGTGCATCCACCGCCGGTACTTCAATTCCCTGCCCACAAAGCTCATGTAGTCGTGCGTACCGGCGGCCGTGATCGCATAGTGATCGGGATAGTACGTCTGCACCACCACCCGCCCCGGGAGATCGCCGCGCCCCGCGCGCCCCGACACCTGCGTCATCAACTGGAACACGCGCTCGGCAGCCCGAAAATCCGGCATTGACAACGCATGATCGCAGCCCACCACGCCCACCAGCGTCACGCCGTGGACGTCGTGTCCCTTGGCGATCATCTGCGTGCCCACCAGCAGGTTGATCTCGCCCGAATGCAGCCGCGCCAGGAGCCGCTCCAGGTCGTGCCGCCCGCGCACTGTATCGCGATCCATGCGCCCGATACTCGCCGTGGGAAAGATCTCCGTCAGCCGCTCCTCGCCCTGCTCCGATCCCGCGCCAAGGTAGTACAAGTGTTCGCTGTCGCACTGCGGGCACCGCGCCGGCACCGTGCGCCGGTAGCCGCAATAATGGCACTCCAGCCGCTGCCCCTCGCGCGCGATCTCGGCGGTGTCGGCGGGCGGCTTGTGATGCGTGAGCGCGATCGCGCAGTTCTGGCATTCCAGCTTCGCCCCACACGCGCGACAGATCACCGCAGACGAATAGCCTCGCCGGTTCAGCAGAATCAGCGCCTGCTCTCCGCGGTCCAGCGCCGCCTGGGTCTCCTGGATCAGCGCGCGCGAAAACAGGTGCTCGTGCCCGGTCTCCCGGAATTCCCGCCGCATATCCACCAGCTGCACCTCGGGCAGAGGCCGGTTCATCACCCGCACGCCGATCGCGATCCGCGTGTACTTCCCCTGTGCCGCGTTCTGCCAGCTCTCCAGCGACGGCGTGGCCGACCCCAGCACCACCACCGCATTGGCCAGCTTGGCGCGCATCACAGCCACGTCGCGCGCGTTGTAGCGCGGCGTCTCTTCCTGCTTGTAGCTCTGATCGTGTTCCTCATCCACCAGAATCAGGCCCAGGTTCGGCAGCGGCGCAAAGATCGCCGAACGCGTGCCCACCACGATGGGCGCCTCGCCCCGCCGAATCCTCCGCCACTGCTCGCTGCGCTCCTCGGGCGTGAGCGCCGAATGCAGCAGCGCCACCTTGTTCCCGAATGCCGCATCCAGCAGCCCCGCGCTTTGCGGCGTCAGCCCGATTTCGGGAACCAGCAGAATCGATGCCAGCCCGCGATCGAGCGCGCGCTGCATGGCCGCCAGGTAAACCGCGGTCTTGCCCGATCCCGTCACGCCGTGCAGCAAAAATGCATGGAATCCGCCCAGAGCCGCCGCCAGGGCCGCCAGCGCTTCGGTCTGCGGCTCGTTCAGCCGCACCGGCGGCGGCGCCTCCAGCCCGCCCAGGCGAAACTCCGCGGGCCGCTCGTCGATCCCCACCAGTCCACGCCGCACCAGCGTCTGCAGCGTCGACAAAGGCAGGTCCTTTCGCCGCAACTCCGCCAGCGCCATCTCCCCGCCGCACGCCGCGAGCTCCGCCAGGATGGCCTGCTGGTTCTGGGTCAATTTCGGCAGCCGCGTCTCCGGCAGCAGCACCACGTAGCGCTCCGTGCGCCGCGCATCGCGCTCCATCGCCGCAGTCTCGCGCGCAATCCACTTCTTGCGCACCATCGATGCCAACACAGGGAGAGTTGCCGCCGTCGCGGTGCGCAGCGTGGAAACCTTCACCGCCTCCCCGCCCGCCAGCCGCTCCAGCACGCGAAGGCTTACGTCAATTCCCTTCTGCCTTGCCGCCTTGAGCGACTCTTCATCCGCCTCCTCCGATGAAGACGACTCGAAGGACCTGCTTTCCGGGCCGAACTCACCCGGCCACAATCTCCCGCCACTCCCTGTTCCCTGATCCCTGATCCCTGTTCCCTGCTTTTCTCGTTCCCTTGGTCCCTTGGTCCCTCGGTCCCTGTTCCCCGTTCCCTTGTTCCCACGGTCCCCGTCTTTGGATGCCGCCAGCACATCCCTTCCCAAATCCGTAATGCGGTAGTAAACCACCCGCCGCACCTCGGCCATCAGCGGAAGCATTCCCCGCAGCACCTCGCCCAGCGCCGCGAGGTAGTACTGCGCGATCCACTCGCCAAGCTTCATCAGGTGCTCGCTCAGCAGCGGCTCGCCATCCTCGTCGAGAACCGCCTCCACATGCCGAACCTCGAAATCGGCCGGCGCCGGATTGCTCAGCCCGATCACGATCCCGATCAGCTTCTCGTTGCGGAACGGCACAATTACGCGTCCGCCGCGCTGTGGCCGCTGCCCCTCCCGGATGGCATAGGTAAACGTCCGATCCAGCGGCACCGGCAGCGCGACTTCACAGTAGGCAGGCATGAACGGCAAACATCAGTGTAGGGGATGCGGCGCCACTCGCCTTGTTCCCCCATTCCCTAGCTCCCTGGTTCCCTGGTCCCTCGGTCCCTGCTTTACAATTTCTGCTGATGACACCTAAAGACGCCACCACCGTGCCCGACAAGAAGCCCGCGCCCGCCGACCTTCGCAACGCCAAGGGCCCCATCACGCTGGCCGTCGACATCGGCGGCTCCGGCCTGAAAGCCATGCTCCTCGACCGCGACGGCAAGCCCGTCAGCGAGCGCCAGCGCGTGGTCACGCCCGACGTGCCATCGCCCAAGGCGGTCCTCGCCGGCCTGGATTCCCTGCGTGAGCTGCTCCCCAAGTTCGATCGCGTGTCCGCCGGCTTTCCCGGGGTGATCAAGCACGGCACCACCTACACTGCCGTCAACCTGCATCCGGGCTGGGTCGGGTTCCCGCTGCAAATGGAACTGGAAAAGCGCTGGAAGAAACCCGTGCGGGTATGCAACGACGCCGCCGTACAGGGCTATGGCGCCGTAAAGGGAAATGGCGTGGAAATGGTGATTACGCTCGGCACCGGCATGGGCACGTGCCTGTTCACCGACGGCCGCCTCTGCCCGGGGCTCGAATTCGGCCATCATCCCTGGAAGAAGCACACCTACGAGGACTACCTGGGCCGCCGCGGGCTGGATAAATACGGCAAGAAAGCGTGGAACAAGTTCCTCGAAGAAGCCATCGCCCAGACCGCGCACACGTTCAACTGGGACCACCTCTACATTGGCGGCGGCAACACCAAGAAGATCGAGTTCAAGCTGCCCAAAAACGTGGAAATCGTCTCCAACGAAACCGGCCTGCTGGGCGGCGTGGCGCTGTGGAAGGATGACGTGCTGATGGCGAAGAAGGGATAAGCGCAGGGGTTAGGGGTTAGGGGTTAGGGCTGAGGCCGCGGAAGATCTACGGTGTCTCGATGGACCAGCCCGCGTTATCGCTCATCCCCTCGCTGGCATTTTCAGTCCCAGCTCCCGCATGGCGATCTGGAGGTCGGCCCAGGCTTCCTTCTTCTGGCGCGGATCGCGCAGCAGGAACGCGGGATGATAGGTCACGATCAACTTGGCGCCGCGGAACGAATGCACGCGGCCACGCAGGCCGGCGAGCGGCTGCCGCTGGCCCAGCAGATACGTCGCCGCCGTCGCGCCCAGCGCCACGATCACCTCAGGCTTGACGACGTCGATCTGGCGGAAGAGGAACGGTGAGCAGGTGTTGGCTTCCTCCGGCTCCGGCGTGCGGTTCCCCGGCGGCCGGCACTTGACCACGTTGGCGATGTAGACCTCTTCGCGCTGCAGACCCATGGCGGTGATCATGTTGTTGAGCAGTTGTCCGGCGCGGCCCACGAAGGGAAGGCCCTGCGCGTCTTCATCGGCGCCCGGCCCTTCGCCCACGAACATCAGCCGCGCGTTAGGCGATCCGTCGGCGAAGACAATGGTGTGGCGGCCCTTGTGCAATGCGCAGCGGGTGCATTCGCCAATGTCTTCCTGGATGAGGCGCAGCGCGGCGGCCTTGTCTGCGGGCTTGATCTCGGTGAGGACTGCGGCGGGCGGTGCGGAAATGGGCTTGCGGGGTGGAATGGTCTCGTTCTCCTGAGGTGTTTGCGCATCCCAGGTCTCAGAATCGAGGCCTGGGGCAGCCATGGTTTTCTCTGCAAAAGCAGCCAGCAAGGATGGATCGACCGGCCGCCGATAGAACTCGGTCAGGCCGAGGTCGCGATAGAACCGCAACCGGGCGAGCAGGGCTTGCTTGATGGGGGGATCGATGGGAGCGGGCATGGCTCTACTCGATGATCAACTGCCGGCGGGCGGCGGTGGGCGAAACCGATTGCTTCAGCACTTCGTCCTGCGGCGACATGTCCTCAATCTCCACCATCAGCGGCTTGGGGCGGCGCAGGGCCAGGATCTCGTCAAGAATACGGTCGGCCAGCTTCCGCTTCGGCATCTGCGGCAATTCGATCGCCGTGGAAGGAGTCAGGAAGGTGGCCGCGTTGTCATCCGCGTCGATGCCCACGTTGCCGCCCGCCACATCGTTCACCACGATGGCGTCCGCGCCCTTGCGCAACAGCTTGGCGCGGCCATTTTCCACGCGGTTTTCGGTCTCCGCGGCAAAGCCGATGATCACCTGGCCGGGATGCCGGCGCCGCACCACTTCGGCAAGGATGTCTTCGGTGGGCGCAAGCTCCAGCGTCAGCGGCCCCGAGCGCTTGAGCTTCTGATCGGAAACATTGATGGGGCGATAATCGGCCACCGCGGCGGCCTTGATCACCATGGTGGCATCCGGCAGGCGCGTGAGCACGGCCTCGCGCATTTCTTCGGCCGTCGTCACCTTGATCAGTTCGCAATGCGAAGGCGGATACAGCGCGCTCGGCCCGCTGATGAGGATCACCTTGGCGCCGCGGGTCTGCGCCGCCTCGGCCAGAGCATAGCCCATCTTGCCGCTGGACCGGTTGCCAAGGAAGCGCACCGGGTCGAGCGCCTCGCGGGTACCGCCGGCCGTGACCAGCACAACCTCGCCGGCCAGGTCATGGCGGCGTCCCAGGGCGTTCAGCAATGCGTCCGCGATGGCTGCGGGCTCGGCCATGCGGCCGGCGCCGACCATGCCGCAAGCCAGGTCGCCGGTGCCCGGCTCCACAACCCGCACCCCGCGCTGGCGCAGGATTTCCAGATTCGCCTGGGTGGCGGGATGGTCCCACATCTGCACGTTCATCGCCGGGGCCACCAGCACCGGCGCGGGCGTGGCCAGGTACATGGTGGTAAGGAAATCGTCGGCGATGCCGTGGGCGAACTTGGCCAGGATGTTGGCAGTTGCGGGCGCAACCACCAGCGCCTCGGTCCACTGCGCCTCGCCAATATGCTCGATGGAAGAATCATAGGCGCTTTCGGCGGTTCCAGCTTCGTCCCAGAGGCCGGTGATCACCTTGTGCCCGGAGAGCGCCGCAAACGTCAGTGGCCGCACAAATTTCGTGGCGGCCTCGGTCATCACTACGTGGACTTCGAACGCCTGGCGCTGCAGCTCGCGCACCAGTTCCGCCGCCTTGTACGCGGCGATCCCGCCCGAAACGCCCACCGTGATCCTCATGCCTCGATTGTAGAACAGTGGTCAGTGATCAGTGGTCAGTGATCAGGAAACGAGGATCGTGAGCCGCTGAAAACAAATCCCACCCGGACATGCGTCGAGGTGGGACGACAGTTTCTAGATTATGCAGAGCGCCAGGAAATGCGCTTCCTCTTGTCTAAACCTATGGCTTATGGATAGACAGCAATCGGCCGATTCTGATCACTGACCACTGATCACTGACCACTAGCTGCTGATGATCGGCAAACCACCCGCATCGACCAGAGGCTTGACAACCGGAATGTCTTTCTTGACGTACGCGATCTTGCCGGCTTCCACTTCGTCCTGGGCGATGCGGCAGGCCTTGGTGGAGTGGGTGTTGACGAGCGCATGCGCGCCGCCCTGGATCTGGCGGGCCCGGCGTGCAGCCACAAGGACTTTGCGGTAATTTGAGTCGAACGTGGTTTCAATCGTCATTTGGATCGTCTCCGAAGGGAAGGTCCTGTTGACCGGAGGAGCCGTCGATACCAAACGCCTCCAGCACTTGTTTGAGCCGTTCATACGAATTGGCCTGCCGGCACGCCGCGGCCACTTCCAGTACACGACGGGAGCGAAAAGCGATCGGTTCGCTGTTCCGATAGTATCGCTCAGCCAGCACGATGGCTTCAAGTTGGGCCACCGCCCGGTCCAGCATGTCATTCACCAGGACGTATGTATATTCCTTGTATTTTTCGATTTCCTTGCTGGCCTCGCTCAGGCGGCGATACAGCTCGGCCTCGTTCACCTGGCCCTCGGCGCGGAAGCGGTTGCGCAGGCGGGTGCGCAGTTCCTTGGGGCTGGGCGGCATGATAAAGATGCTCACCGCTTCGGGGACCGCGCGCCGCACCTGCTCGGCTCCCTGCACGTCAATGTCCAGGATCAGGTCGTGCCCTTGGCGGCGCGCATCTTCGAGCGACTGGCGCGCGGTTCCATAGCATTGCCCGAAGACCTCGGCGTGTTCCAGGAATTTTCCCTCCCGGACCATGCGGTCGAATTCGGCTCGCGTGGTGAAGTAATATTCGCGCCCGTGCTCTTCCGATCCGCGCGTGGCCCGTGTCGTCCACGAGATGGAAAAATCCACTCCGCTCACCTGCTTGCGAAGTTCGCTCACCAGCGTGCTTTTGCCCGACCCCGACGGCGCCGAAATGATAAAAAGAATTCCTGCCAAAGTATCGTTCCTTAAGCTATTAGCTCTTAGCTGATAGCTATTAGCTTCTTTGTGGCTGAACCGGAGTATTGGCTTCGCCTTGAAAGCTAACAGCTAAAAGCTAATGGCTAAAAGCTGCTTTTCACTCCACATTCTGAATCTGTTCCCGCGCCTTCTCGATTTCGGCCTTCATGGCCAGGCCCAGTTCGGTAATGCGCGTTCCCTTCCCGCCCACGCCGCCGGTCTTCGACAGCAGCGTGTTGGCCTCGCGATTCATCTCCTGGAGAAGGAAATCGAGCTTCTTGCCCACTTCGCCGCTGGACGCCAGCAACTCCCGGAAGTGGCCGATATGGGTGGTCATACGCGCCAGCTCTTCGGCAATATCGCTGCGGTCCACCAGCACGGCCACTTCCTCCAGCAGCCGCTGGCGATTGAACTCGGTTCCCGTTGCCGCGATCAGGCGTTGCGTCAGCCGCTCCTGGTAGCGCTGCTCCACTTCGGGACGTAGCATGGCTACCCCCTCGACCGCATCGGCCAGCCGGTTCAGGGAAGCGCGCAGGATCGACTCCAGCGACTCGCCTTCCCGCGCCCGCATGGTCTTCAATTCGCCCAGCAAAGGAACGATCTGCTGCTGTACGCTGTCGGCCAGGGCCGCCAGATCTTCGTCGCCATTGCCGCGGTCGTCGATCTGCAAAGCGCCCGGAAGGCGAAGGATTCGCGTTCAGGTCGGGCTGACCGTCAAGGCCGTACTCGTCGCGCGCCGCGTTGAATGCCGCCAGGTACCCGGAGACCAGTTCGCGATTGTAACCGGCCACCTGCGCGGCATTGCGATCGACCGAGAGCATCACTTCGACGTGCCCGCGGACCAGGTGCTCCTTGAGGTGGCGGCGCAGTTCCATCTCCAGCGCGTCCAGGCCGGGAGGCAGCCGCAACTGCACATCCAGAAAGCGGTGATTGACGCTCTTCAGGCTGAGAGTGTAACCAAGCTGGTCGTTCACACGCACCTGCACGCGCGCAAAGCCAGTCATCGAATAAATGGGCATCTTTCTATTCCTCGGCCTCCCCTGACAACGCGGGCTCGAACAGGTGCAGATTGTAGCGCCCACCATTCGGCCTCGAGCGTGCGCGGTTCGGGCGCCTCCATGAACTGCAGTTGATATAGCGCGTTGATACGTGGGGGAATTAGAGAGCAGCTCCTCGTGGGAGCCGATGGCGGTGATCCGGCCTTCTTCGAGCACCGCGATGCGGTTGGCGCGGCGAATGGTGCCCAGGCGATGCGCAATCACCAGCACGGTGCGGCCCTGCACCAGGTTCCCGAGGGCTTCCTGGACCAGCGATTCGCTTTCGGCATCGAGCGAGGAGGTGGCTTCGTCGAGGATGAGGATGGGCGAATTCTTCAGGATCGCGCGGGCAATGGCGATGCGCTGGCGCTCGCCACCCGAAAGCCGGAAGCCTTTTTCGCCGATCACCGTGTCGTAGCCCTGCGGAAGGCGGAGGATGAAATCGTGGGCCAGGGCGTTTCGCGCGGCCTGCTCCACCAGATCGCGTTTTACATCCGGCTGGCCGTAGGCGATGTTGTTGCGCACCGTGTCGTTGAAAAGAATCGTTTCCTGGGTCACCTGCGCAACCTGGCGGCGCAACGACGACAGCGTAACGTCGCGAATGTCTTTGCCGTCGATGACGATTCGACCCGAAGTTACATCGAAGAAACGCGGAATGAGGTTCACGAGCGTCGACTTGCCTGCCCCGCTGGGCCCGACCAGCGCCAGCACTTCGCCGGCGCGCAAGTCAAGATCGACGTGGTGCAGGATCTGGTGCTCGCCCTCTTCGGTCGAATAGGAGAAACCGACGTTTTCAAATCGAATGGACCACTGGAAGGCGGGCAGGGTGGCAGCGTGAGGCTTTTCCTTCACGTCGTCCTTGACATCGAGAAACGCGAAGATGGAGACCGATGCGCCCATGGCCTGCTGAAACTGGTTGTAATAGAAGGCGAACCGCCGCACCGGATCGTAAAGCTTGAACAGGGCGATGATGAAAGTGATGAAGACTTCGGCGGTCATGCGGCCGTGCTGAATCTCATTGCGGCCAATCCACAGCAGCAGGGCGATGGCCACCGAGCCGATGGTGTCCATCAGCGGCGAACTGATCGACTGGATCCGCACACTGCGCAAGTTGGCGCGGAACAGGCGCCGGGCGGCGCGCTTGAAACGAAGGATTTCCCAAAGCTCTGTGTTGAACGCCTTCACGATGCGATTACCGGTAACGGTCTCGTGCAGGATGTTCTGGATTTCGGCGAGCTTGTCCTGGCCGGTGCGGGTGCGGGTTCGCACGGACCGGCCTATCCGGCGCGCGGAGGTGATCACCACCGGGATAAACAGCACCAGCGCCCAGCTAAGCCGTCCGCCGAGCGCAATCACCAGCGCAACTGTGGCCACAAATGTGAAGAATTGCTGGAGGAAATCGCCCAGCACCGAGCTGACCGCCACCTGCACCCGGTCGACGTCATTGATGAGGGTCGACAATATGGTCCCGGTGGGATGGCGATGAAAGAAGCTGGTCGAACGACGCATGATGGCTTCGTACAGGTGATTGCGCATATCGGTCACCAGACCGAAGCCCGCGTAGTTGACCAGGTAGGTGCCGGTGTAATCGCAAATCCCCTTGATCACCGTCGACATCACCAGGGCAAACGCCACCACAACCCACGCATTGTGCATCCAGGGCGGAACGAATTGGTGCAGATCGAATCGCCATTGGGGGGGAGCAAACGGGAACAGGGGCAAAGCGTTGGAGGGATTGCCAGGTTTCAGTACCACGCCCAGGATGGGCACGAAGAAGGCCATCCGCAGCGCATCAAGCACGCCCACCGCAGCCAGAAGAAGCACACCCGGTAGCCAATGGAGCCAGTACGGCAACCCGAAACGCAGCAGCCGGAAGAAGCGTTTCATGCGGGGCAGACCGCCTTACAGTTTGTGGGATCCGAAAGGTCTTCCCGCTGGACGCTGGGCTGCATCATCCTATTGTATCTGGCGGCAAAGAAGAATCCTATTGGCTATGAGGTTACCAGGCCTGGCGCCGCACTTTCGCCGGGGCCCCAACGGCGTGATGTTGGTCGTTGGGGTGGCCTTTGGCGCGCCTTTGTTTCTGCGCCTGGTGGTGTCCGCCGCACAGATGGTCGTTTATGTTTTGAAAGGGCACGACTTCAGTCGTGCCGTAAAACGGCCCGAAATGAGCCGGGCTTTAGAGGCTGCGGAAAAACACTGCGTGTTGGGCTGTTTTGAAAGGGCACGACTTTAGTCGTGCCGATAAGCCGAACAAAATGTATTGGGCTTTAGCCCCTGAGGGATGTTTTTTACCTCGATTGCTCGTCCTTTAACTGTTTTTCCGCAGCCTCTTTAGCCCCTGAGGGACGCCTCTTCTTCAAATTCAACCCAACTGCGGGCATTAGTAAATGACCCTGTTAGCGGCGGCCTACACTAGGTTGGGAGCGATGCCAGCCAGACTCAGAACGCCTTGAGTTCCAGGATCGCCTTCAAAACCGTGCTCGGCTGGGGCAGGATGGCATCCTCCAGCACCGGCTGGTAGGCCACAAACGTGTCCAGGGCCGCGACGCGCTTGACCGGCGCATCCAGGTCCTCGAACAGCTCATCGGCAATGCGGGCGGCAATCTCGGCGCCATAGCCCCAGCTGAGCATGTCTTCGTGGGCGACGATCACCCGGCTGGTCTTGCGTACCGAGGCCGCAATCGCCTCCCAGTCGTAGGGATTCAGGGTGCGCAGGTCCAGGATCTCCACGTCAATGCCGTGCTGGCGCTGCGCCGTTTGCGCGGCCTGCAGGGCGCGCGGCACGACGGCGCCGTAGGTCACCAGCGTCATGTGCGTACCCGGCCGCACGACGCGCGCCTTGCCGAAGGGAATGGCAAAGTCCGGTCCGGGATAAGGCGCCCGCCCGTACGTTTCGCGATAGAGTCGCTTGTGTTCGAGAAACAAGACCGGGTCGTCGCAGCGGATGGCCGTCCGGAGCAGGCCGTTGGCATCAAGCGCGTTGGAAGGGAAGACCACCCGCAGGCCCGGAATGTGGGTAAACATGCTCTCGCCGGATTGCGAGTGGTAGATGGCGCCCCCGGTAAGATAGCCGCCGATGGGGACGCGCATCACGGCCGGTGCGGCCCAGGCCCCGTTGGAACGCCAGCGCATCAGGGCCAGCTCATTGCGAATCTGGTGCATGGCCGGCCAGATGTAATCGAAGAACTGGATTTCAACCACCGGCTTCATGCCGCGGACGCCATACCCGACGGCGCGGCCTACGATGTTGGCCTCAGCCAACGGCGAGTTGAAGACCCGCTCTGAGCCGAACTCGCTCTGCAGGCCGGCCGTGAGCTTGAACACGCCGCCTTTGCCTTTCACCTCACGCAGGGCCTCTTCGCGGCTGGCATCGGCCACGTCTTCGCCATAGACGATGATGCGCGGGTCGCGGCGCATCTCGTCGCGCAGGCAGACGTTGATCAGGTCCGCCATGGTGCGGGCCGGCCCGCCTTTCGCGGCAACGCCTTTTCCCCCGTCGCCGTTCTCCGGCTGCTCGGAGCCCAGGATGACGCGGGTTGGATCCAGATCTTCCGAATACACGTGCCTGGTCACTTCCTCGACCGGCGGGAGGGGCGCCTTGAGCGCCTCGTCGGCGGCCTCGGAGGCTTCGCGGTCCAGCGACTTCTCCAACGCGGTGATCTTTTCCGCACTCAGAATGCCTTCCCGGAGCAGCCGCATTTGCATCCGGGTTAGCGGGTCGCGCAGGGCGTCGGCTTCGCGCTCCGCGGCGGAGCGGTAAAGCTTGTCGTCGTCGGAAAGCGAATGGGAGTAAGGCCGGACGACATGCCCGTGGACGAACGCCGGTCCCAGGCCGGCCCGGCAGTGTTCCGCAGCCGCCTGAAAGGCCCGCAGACTGGCCTCGGCGTCGGTCCCGTCGATCTCCGCGAAATGGAAGTTGGGAAAATTGGCCACCAGGCGCGATATATTCCCACCCGGTGTGTTCACCTCCACCGGCACGCTGATGGCATACCCGTTATCTTCGATCATGAAGATCACGGGAAGCTTCTGGTTCGACGCCGTATTGAGCGCCTCCCAGAACTCGCCCTGCGAGGTCGAGCCCTCGCCCACGCATGCCAGCACCACTTCGTCGCCGTGGAAGGTGACGTCGCGATACGCGCGATAGTCCCCTTCCGCTTTGGCCGCCGCTTCGGGATGCCGGGCGAAGTATCGCCCTGCCTCCGCGCATCCCACCGCGTGCAGCAACTGGGTCGCCGTCGAGGATGAAGTGCTGACGATGTTCAGGTTACGGCTGCTCCAGTGGTTAGGCATCTGGCGTCCGCCGCTGGCCGTATCGGTTCCCGCGCCCACCGCCTGGAGAAACATCTCCAGGGGCGTAACACCCAGGGCCAGGCTCAGCCCGCGGTCCCGATAATAGGGGAAAAACCAGTCGTACCCGGGGCGCAATGCCAATGCTGCGCCCACCAGCAGGGCTTCGTGTCCTGCGCCGGAAACCTGAAAGAAGATCTTTTGCTGGCGTTTGAGGAGGATTTCCCGGTCATCGATGCAGCGTGAGAGGTACATCAGCCGGTAAATGTTGACCAGTTCCTCCGGGCCCAGCCGGCCCGAGGTTCCGGCTCGAGCGCTGGAAACCGCAATTCCCATGTGTCTTACTCCCTGTCGCGGTTCCCGCGTCTATCGGGGATTACCAGCTTGATTTTACCAAGCTCGCGGTTCACTCTCCGCCCCGCCGGCCGCGCGACCAAACGACAAGAATCTATTGAACTCCAGGAGGGGTAGTCAATGGGGTATTTAAGCCCGGATATCCACCCACGCTGAAGCTCATCTTCTCTTTTACACTTTTGGCCAGTTTTCCGATTTCCGCCACCTTGCGAAGCTCGTCATCGCTCATCGGCGCTGGATCGCCGGCCACCTCGTCATTCAATTCCTTGGCCAGCCTGAGCAGTTTCTCGGCGTCGGAAACCAGCGCTTTTTGCCGTTCCGCATTGAGCATCCGTATCCGCCTCTGCTCGGGAGAATTGGGATCCTGGCCGAACGGGCTACCGGAATCGGGATATTGCTGCCCCAATCTGGTTGACGGCGGATAAGGAGACTGCCCGGCAACCGGAATTCCCAGCAGCAAAGCCAGCCCCAGCACCCAACGCACCGCGAGCCGCCCCGCTTCCGCCCGATGCCGTGAACCGATGGCCGGGTTCACCGCAGCCGGCATTCTCCCCAGACGCTCTGTTTCCGGGCTCGTCATTGTCAGTTCCCGCCCATGGTCAGCTTCATCTTCTCTTTCACCGCGTGAGCCAGCTTTTCAATCTCCTCCGCCTTTTTAATGACTCCCATCGAAAGCGTGTCCTTGCTGGTCTTGTCCACTTCGGCCTTCAGGTCGGTTGCCAGCTTCAGCAGCTTGGCGCTGTCGTCGGCGATTTGCCGTTTGCGCTCCAGGTTGGCGGCCTCAATACTCGCCTTCTTGTTTTGCTGCTGGTGCATGGTCATCTGGGCGTTCGCGTCGGGAAAACGGCTCGCCTCGGGGCCCGGAATGGGTTGATTGGGATTCGGGCTCGCCTGCGAGTGCAGCAGGTAGCTGGCAGGAAGCATGGCAAAGAGCACGAGGAGGGCAATCGCGCCTGACCGGAAGAACCCACCCGCATGCCCAGCTGCCTTATCCCGGGAGTTCTCGTCCTTCAGATTGCGTTTCATCGGGAGGCACATGGGATTCTCCTTGTTGACCGGGTTACCGTTCATTGTAGCCATCGCGGCGTCGAGCGGAGTCACTGGGCAGCCACCGTTAGTTTCATTTTCTCGCTCACGGCATGGGCCAATTGCTCGATCGCGCCGGCCCTCTTTACGGCCGCAAGCGGCAATTCCGTCTCGCCGGCCTTGGCAACATCTTCTTTCAGCTCCGTGGCAAGTTGAAGCAGCCGCGCGGAGTCCTCAGACATCTGCCGCTTGCGTTCCGCATTGGCGGCGATGAATCGCTGCAGTTGGGCCCGTTTGGTATTGATCTCCTGCAATTTGTTGGCGTCAGGGCGTTCGTTCAGAGGCGTCTTCATCACTTTGTCGGGCCGGAAGGCTCCGCCGCTGTTGCTGGTCGGACTGGCGGCATTCTGAGCAAAGCACGCCGCGCCCAGGATGGTAGCCAGCCAGGCCCCCGTGCGAAATCCCCTCCCGCGGGGAGTAGGCCGCGCCACACAGCCAAGCCGGGTTGGAATCCCCTGATTCATCTTCAGACCAGGTTTCAGAACTCTATAAACTGCACCCGGGGCGCCGGCAAACAGAATCTGGGTTTGTCATTGCGGCGCTACCGTGAACCTCTTCTGATCCCCGGGCCCAAAGAGATCTATATCGCACAGCTACCTCCTCGACGGCGGGGTCCCCGAAAACGGGTCTCGGTTTCCGGGGTGCAACGAACATGCGGCAGGCGCCCGAGCAAAATCGGGATTGAACCGGCGATCTCCAAAGCGAATCCGAAAAGCGAATCCCGACCCGTTGCTGTGGACCTTTTGGCACGAACGGCCGCCTGCAAGATACAAGTTCCCTGATTGCCCTCAATCGTGGAGAAGGCGCCGCACGGGGAATCTCTGCTCTGGGGTGTTTTCTCCACGGGGCAGCATTGGTCGAATACGCAGCGTCCTGTCCCTGGCCAATGCCGTGTAGGTGAATTCTATCTCCGCCCCGGCAAATAGTCTTGTCCTAAAACAATGAACAAGAACCTCGGTCAGCGGCCACGGCCTCCCACAGGGGAGCCGCCGGCCCAGCCTCTGCAAATATAGAAGGTAAAGAGGTGATTGGGGATGTATAGCTTCATACTGTTTGCCATCCGGACAGGTATTTTTGCCGAGGGACGCTTTCTGGGCAAGGTGCTGGATGAATGGGTCCAGGATATCCAGGAATTCATTCGTCTGAAGCTGCCGCATTTGATCCTGCTGGCGATTATTGCCTTGATTCTGGCCCGCCTGCTCCGCCTCCTCACCAGCAACATGATCCGCATCGCCGAGCGCCACGCCGCCGGAGTTTCGCGCGTCTCGCAGGTCAAGACCCTGGCCGGAGTGGTTCGCGCCACCGGCTTGACCATCATCCTGGTGATTCTCGGCATGCAGGTAGTGGCCGCATTCGGGGTCAATCTCGCGCCCCTGCTGGCTTCGGCAGGCATCGCCGGGGTGGCCATCGGGCTGGCGGCCCAGAACATCGTCAAGGACGTCCTGAACGGAACCCTGATCCTGGTCGAAGACCAGTTCAACGTGGGCGACGTCATCACCGTCGCCGGGCTCACCGGAACCGTGGAGGCCATGACCCTTCGCAAAACCACGGTCCGGGGCGGTGACGGAACCCTCTATGTCGTTCCCAATTCGCAGATCACCACGGTCGCCAACCAGAGTGCCGACTTCTCGGTGGCCACCATCAACGTGAGCGTGGATTTTTCCGCCGACCCCAACAAGGTCCTGGAGATTCTCGAGGCCATCGCCACCGATATTCGCAACCGCCCGGATTTCAAGGACCTGTTCGTCGCCGACCCGCAAATCCTGGGCGTGGACGCGATGAAGGGATCGCAGCTCATCTTCCCGGTGGTTTTCAAGACCAGGGCGCAGAAACAATTCGCGCCCGTGCGCGAATTCCAGCGGCGCGTGCGGCTGGCGCTCGAAGAACATCACATGCTGCCCGGCGACCCCATGCGGGTCTTCAACACGTTTGGCGGTAAGGACGAGAGCTCTCCGGCCACATCCGCTCCTCATCCGGAAGAACACCAGGCACCGGAGCCTCCCCGCGACCCGACCACCATCAAGCCCCAGGAAAGCAATCCGTTCAGCGGAGAGTGACGGATCGATTTTTCATCCAGGGCCGATTCGGGCTGAGGCGTCCCGGGCAGCGTAACCGTGAAAAGCCCAATCGGATTTTCCAATTTGGCGGTGATCGTGCCGCGCTGTCATCCTGACGCTGAGCGCAGCGAAGCGGAAGGATCCGCCCTGAAAATTGGCTTCCCAAACCACACTGTTCGAACTGAGCACGCACTGAGTTCCCGGAGGGAACGCAAGAAAATAGCCCAGGGTGAAACCCTGGGATAGCGCGCCATATGAACCCCAGTCCCGTAGCGACGTAAGAACGGACCCATTTTCCATGTTTTCAGGGTGCCGCAACGCGGCATCTTTGACTGCCCTGAGAATTCGCTGCTCTCGACTCAAAATGGTTGTCATCCTGAGCGTAGCGAAGGATCCGCGGTTGTCTTTCGTAACTTCCGCATCGGCGGTTATTCGTCCGGAATCAGAAGTTACCAGATTCCCTTGATGCAGATTCGGCCTCCAGATGATCAGCCGACAGAGTGAGCCATTTTGAGCATCTGTTCAGGCGAAGAGTGCCTAGGATTCCTGATTAGATCCGCACTTGGCGTTTTTGAACGCGGGGATCCCGCCTTACCCGCGACTTTAATCTTGGCGTAATAGAAAGGTGGAGGGGGGCAAAAATTTGCGGCAGCTAAGATCGAGCCTTTTTACAACAGCGTCCGCCCTCTTGTTTTCGGTTTCTCTCTGGGCTCAGTCCTCCCAGTCGGTGGAAGCTTCGCCTCAATCCCCGGAAAGGCGGTCGCAGCAAGACCCAGTGCTAATACTCCGCCCACCGCCGAAACCCGCGCCTCCGCCGAATGCAGTGACCCGGGACGGACTCATGCACCTGGATGTTGTGGTGACCGATTCCGCAGGCAATCCGGTCTCCGGCCTTGGCCCCGCGGATTTCAAAGCTTTGGACAACGATCAGTCGAGAAAGATTCTCTCGTTTCGCTCCTTCGATGGCGCAACCGTCAAGCCCGACCCGACCGTCCAGGTCATCCTGGTTCTCGATATCGCAAATCTACCGTTCCAGCAGGTGGCGTTTGTGCGGTCGGAACTGGAGAGGTTCTTACGCCAGAACGGTGGCCGTCTCGCGCAACCGGTCTCCATCTACGTTCTCTCCGAATCGGGTCTGCGGATTCAGCCGCGGCCGTCCCTCGACGGGAACGTGCTCGTCTCAGTGCTCAATCAAATCGGGGGCAGGCTCCAGTCGGTTTATCCGGTCGTGGGTGCCGACGCAGATCTCAAGCACTTCCAAGTGTCTGTTCAGCAGATTGCCTCTATCGCGGAAAACAAAGCGGAGGTTCCTGGAAGAAAACTTCTGATATGGATCGGTCCCGGTTGGCCGATGGTCATAGGCGATAACTATCACTTTTCCGACAGAGATCAGCGACGCTACTTCGAAGCCATCGTCGAGCTTTCAACGAAATTGCGCGAGGCGCGTACGGCTGTCTACAGCGTCAGTGCAAGCGGGCCTTCGTTGGGCCTCCGCAGATTCCTCTATCAGGAGTATCTAAAAGGGGTGAAATCTGCGCGGGAGGCAGACACTGGGAATCTGGCTTTGAAGGTGCTTGCGACACAAAGTGGGGGACAGATCTTCGGACCGGATAACGATGTCGTCGGCCAGATCAACCACTGCGTCGCGGACGCAAATGCGTTTTATTCACTTTCATTCAATCCCCCTTCGGCCTCGCACGCCGATGAGTATCACGACCTCAAAGTAGTTCTCGGTAAGCCTGGCTTGTCGACACGAACGAATACCGGTTATTACAACGATCCAGCCGGGCAGAAAGACTAACTCAAATCGCTAAACCGCTTGGACGAATTTTGGAGATATTCCCCAAAACCGGGACGGGTTGATCGGCATTCAGACTCCATACGCCCAAGAGTCGAAGTGCTGAACAGCGGCTCTTTGAAAAACATCGGCAGTCAAGAGCTGTATCTCCGAACCGTCACCCTCCCGTATCTCATAAAGCAAGAGAGGCCATTCTTGATCGCGCTTGATCCCGCTGAACTGAATGAAGTTATCGGCAAGTCTCCTTTGCAGATAATTACGGCGCTTTGGAGCACAATCAGAAACATAGGTGGGGGCGTCGTGGATGTGTTCGCTGCGGGGAACCAAAGTCACCCCCAAAGGTACCGTGAGCCCCCTCCCAATGCACCGTTTTTGGTGCACTGCTTCGATAAGCTGCTCCTAAGTCCTTCTATCCAGATACTCTTTGGGTAAGTCGTTTGCCAAGAGTGGATCTGTGTGGAGACGGCAACACTGTGTTGTGCAGCGTGATGATTGACGATCTCTGGCCTGACCTCGTCAAAAATCTGTGCTAGCTTAGCGTCGTTTGTGATATCTGCATGGTAAAATTGGGCCTGTCGATTCAGGTTGACCTCTTTTCCTCCGCCCTCTGCCCACATATTGTCGGCGACAGCAACTTGGTGCCCGGCAGCAATATATTGATCAACGATATGTGATCCGATGAAGCCTGCTCCACCAGTGACAAGTATTCTCATGAAAAAAAGATACCTTTCTTACTTTAATTGTGTTACATATTATTGGATAACTTGAAATGCTCAAAAAACTTAGCTAGAATTTCAAGCTATACATGCGTGCAATTTGTATGCAATAATGATATCATCAAGACTAGGAAGTTTACAACACATGAAGTTAGGAAAGCTCCCCATCTTTGTCTTCTGGTAAGGATCTTGCAACAAGAAAAGTAGCATTGCATAGCACTAATGAGTGGTC
>CAVREL010000013.1:0-83604 GCA_963720105.1 uncultured Acidobacteriota bacterium
CGCATGCAGGCATGTTCGGGTAATGGAGAGTTCAGATGATCCACTACACTCAGGCAACCGCATTGACTATGAGTTTGGGGAAAGACTATAGTACGCCCATCCTGGCGCCATATTGGACGGCAAAGGAAATCAAGGACGTGGCTGACTCTCAAGAATCCGTCGCCAGTCTGCTGGCTCGGTGGAAGGAAGGGGACGGGGCCGCGCTCGATTCTCTCATTCCGATTGTCTACAAAGAGTTGCACCGGCTGGCGCATCACTTCTTGCGGGCGGAGCGGCAAGGCCACACGCTGCAAAGCACGGCTCTCGTGCACGAAGCATACCTCCGACTCGTGGACCAGAGCACCGGTCCGATCCAGGACCGCTCCCATTTTGTGGCCATTGCGGCACGTCTGATGCGGCAGATTCTCGTTGATCACGCCCGGAGCCGGCGCGCCGAAAAGCGCGGCCCCGAATACAAGTTGGAACTGGACGAAGCAACGGATCTTCCTCAGGAGAGCGGTGTCGACGTCCTGGCGCTCAACGACGCTCTGGATCTGCTCTCCCGGCGCGACCCTCAACAGGAACGCATTGTGACCATGCGGTTCTTCGGCGGCCTTACGGTGGAAGAAACAGCGAGCATATTGGGCATCTCACCCGCGACGGTCAAACGGGATTGGAATATGGCAAAAGCCTGGTTGACGCGCGAGGTGGGGAAAGGCGCGAGTGGAAAACACAGGGCAGTGGGAGCGAGTTAAGGAGATCTTCGAGGCTGGTCTCGAATGCCCCCCTGAGCGGCGAGATGAATTCCTTAGCAGCGCATGCGCCGGAGATGAACAGCTCCGTCTGGAGGTGGAATCGCTGCTCGAAGCATATGACCGGTCCGATGGGCTCTCCGCGCATCCGTGGACCGGGGAACTTCTTGAAGCGGGCGAACCCGAAAAGATCATTGGGCCGTACCACCTGATGCGCAAGATCGGCGAAGGAGGAATGGGGCAAGTATGGCTTGCGGTGCAAAGCGAGCCGCTCAGGCGCCAGGTGGCGCTCAAGCTGATTCACGGCGGCATCTTCGACCCCGCCTTGCTGCGGCGCTTTCAGGCGGAGCGTCAATCGCTGGCCACCATGGATCATCCGGCCATTGCCAAGGTCTTCGATGCCGGGGCTACCGCCGCTGGCCGGCCGTACTTCGTCATGGAGTACGTGCCTGGAGAGCCTATTACTGTCTACTGCGATGCGAAGAAGCTGACTCTGCCGCAGCGGCTGAAGCTTTTTATCGGCGTCTGCGAGGGCTTGCAGCATGCGCACCAAAAAGCGATCATCCACCGCGATCTGAAGCCGGCGAACATCCTGGTGGTCGAAGTGGACGGCCAGCCAACGCCGCGGATCATCGATTTTGGACTGGCCAAAGTAATCGAGCCGATCGCCGACCTTACAGATTCTCCAACCCGTGCCGAAGGCCTGGTGGGCACGCCCGGTTACATGAGTCCGGAGCAGGCGGGCGGGGGCGACATCGACACCCGCACGGACGTGTATTCGTTGGGAGTGGTGCTGTATGAACTGCTGACCGGCCAGTTGCCTTTCGACACCAGTAAATGGAAACAGCAACCGCTGTTTGAGACATTGCGCCAAATGCAGCAACAGGAAATAGTGCGACCCAGCTCGCGGGCAGCTGAAAAGACGCAGGCCGCGGCCACAGCGGCAGAGCAGCGCCGATCCGAACCAAAACGCTTGGCCAGCCAGATTGCCGGGGATCTGGACTGGATCACGATGAAAGCACTCGATAAGGATCGGGCGCGCCGCTATGGGACCCCGTCGGACTTCGCCTCCGACGTGAGACGATACCTCGATCACAAACCGGTGTATGCGCGCCCACCGAGCGGTGCTTATCAGATTACGAAGTATGTACGGCGGCATCGCGTCGGGGTTGCGATGGCAGCCCTTCTGGCGCTGCTATTCATGACCTTCGCAGTGCTGCAAGCTGTCCAATTACGCCAAATTGCACGCGAACGTGACCGAGCCGGCAGGATTGCTGACTTTATGACCGGGATGTTCAAGGTGTCAGATCCGAGCGAGGCGCGCGGCAACCAGGTAAAGGCGCGAGAGATCCTTGACCAGGCGTCAAGGAATATTGATTCCGGCCTCGCCCGGGACCCAGAGATGCAAGCTCAAATGATGATGGTCATGGGAAAGGTCTACGACAATCTGGGACTCTATCCACAAGCGGACTCGCTTCTACAACGAGCTACTGCGATACGGCGCTCGATTCTCGGAACCGAGAATCCGGATACCGCGACGTCCATGCTCGAGTTAGCCTGGACCTTGGGCCATGAGGGCCACTATACCGAGGCCGAGAGCTTGGACCGCCAGGTTCTGGATTTTCGGACGCGCACTCTGGGCCCGGAGAATCCTGACACACTCACGGCGATGGCAAACTTGGCGGTTGTTCTCAACGACGAGGGGCACTATCCAGAAGCTGAGAAGCTGCAACGCCAAACGCTCGATATCCGCCGGCGTGTTTTGGGGCAGGATAATCTGGACATCGCAGTATCAATGGGAAATCTGGCCACTGTTCTCCAAATGGAAGCTCGTTATCCGGAGTCGGAGAGGTTCTATCGGGACGCGATCGAAGTTCGCCGCCGCATCCTGGGCGCTGACCACCCTGACACGGTTACAACCATAAGCAATCTAGCGAATGTGCTTTACTTCGAAGGCCGCTATTCCGATGCCGAAAAGTTGATCCTTGAAGTTTTGCAAGGGCAGCGCCGGATCTTCGGCCCAGAGAATCCCCTGACCCTGAAGACCATGAACAATCTCGCCAACGTGCTGCACCGAGAGCACCGAGAGGCCGAAGCCGAGAAAATGTGCCGCGAAACACTCGACCTCCAGCGCCGCGTGCTCGGATCGGAACATCCTGAGACACTCATGTCGATGAACAACCTGACTGCGATCCTGAGCAAGGAGGGAAAGTTCGTAGAGGCGGAAAAATTAGGCCGCGAGGTCCTGGAGATTCGCCGACGTGTCCTCGGCCCGGAGCATCCGCTGACCTTACGGGCAATGAGCAATCTCTCGGACAGTCTGACCGAGCTTGGAAACTGGGTTGAGGCGGAGAAGCTGTTGCGACAGGCGCTCAATATTCAGCGGCGCGTGCTTGCGCCTGACCATCCCGATACGGCCCTGTCTACTTACAACCTCGCCTGCGTCTTGGCGCACCAAGGCAAGGAAGCAGAGGCGCTCTCTATGTTGCGCGACGCGATCGACCACGGTCTTGTCTCGTGGGTGGTGCGGGAAATGGACAAGGACCCGTCTTTGATCTCACTGCACGGTGATTCCCGTTTTGATGCTCTTGTCGCTTATGCCAACAATCGCGCATCAGCTGCATCCAAGAAATAGTAAAAGCGCTTCTTCGCCCCGGAAATTCCTAACCGCATTGAACATTTCGACGGGGGCTTCACGTACCGGGCTCACTCTTCTTGGAGAGTTCGTGGGTTCCACAGCGTAACGTTGCGCACCGCCGTCGAACTCAGTTTATCTACGTACGCCTTCACAAGCGCCGCGCTGAGATTGCGGTTGGGCACCTGGTAGGCGAGCGCTATCCTGTCACCTTGAATCATGAAAAACATCGGCGCGAGCTCATTGTTCTTGTTGAGGAGATTCAGCAGCGCCAAGGCCGAGAGTCGTCCCTGATCGGGCACTTGCCCCAGCCGGGCAATCATCCAGACCACATCACAGCTTGGCGACATGTTAACGCCCACGTTGATGAGATACTTTCCTTTATTCACGTCGACGCTGAACCTGCCACCGCCGCCAGAATTCACTTTGTGGCGTCCATAGGCGTCGGTCAGGTCCTGGCCGAGTTCCTCGACCGACATTTGGCGGCCCTTTTGAGGCGGTGGATTTTCTGCTTTGGCCCGCAAGACCAACCCGGAGTTCCGGCTCTGTGTCGTCAACCAGGCCAGCAAAGCACCGAGCTGCGTCCGGAACGAACTGACGATTACACCGCAAAACGCGACAGATTCAGCGAAGTGTCCGAACATGACTTCCCCCTTAAGGCAACCTGCGCCTTCTCTTTGCTCAGTAATGCGGAATGTTCCGATGAATGGGCTCAAGAATTCTCAACGAACCGTCGATATTCGACCGATGCGTGAGTTTAAGCACGCCCCGAAAGACATGAGACCACCGGAGCAGCCGGAAATGGTGTTCCCGACACAACTATCAGCGCCGAAGTGAAAATCGACCACTTTGCGCCGCGATAGCGGCGTGACGTGGCGGAGTAAAAGTAGACCACTGCCGCATTTTGGTTCCACAGACAACTGGAGTATTCAAGGGGTGACGAATCAGGTTCGGCACCGTTGAGAGACGCATGTCTTGTGGGACCCGGAGGCATGTACACCGTGGAACTCTATGAAAGTATGCAAGAGTATGGTGGGCACTTCGTGTTGAGGGTCGGAGTCAGCGCGAAGTGGCACGGGAGTTCGGGCTGGCCTGCAAGACGGTGGGGAACATGGTGGCGTATCCAGCGCCGCCCGGGTACCCTACAAGGCCCCCCGGGTTCAAAGCGGAATCGGTCGGGCATTCACTGGTCCGATAACAGCAGACTTCAACAGGTTTCGCCAAGCATCACCTCTCCTTCCAAAACAGGTCAAATGATTTATTGAAGGCTATTCAAACCTAGTGGAAGGTAAACAATTTCGATTGATTCTGCTTATGTCGTTGCGTCCGTCGTCTGTTGATCGTTTGTGCTGACCGCTACAAAAATCGACAACATCGTGAACGCCCCTGAAGTTTCCAAATTTAATCTCAGATTGGACGAATTTCGAGGGTTCAGGCCACCTTAGAGGTTAGCGATTGAGAACCGATCACCGCTCGATTCGATACTCGGCGTCTTGCATCATTCCAGAAATGCTTCAGAACGCTACGGCGTTTCCGAGTACCGATCCCGGATTTAACTGTCTGCCCTTGGCGATTCGAATCTCCGCTGTTCAGTACCCTCTGCGCCCTTTCGCCCCATTAGCTGCACAACGCGACCAATGAGTGGTTGGTTCGGTCGCGTGCGGTAGACTGCTCGGATACCGATGAAGCCTTACCTTCAAGCTGCGTCCTGCCAGCTCAGAGCCCGAGGCTCCTCTCTGCCTTGCGCAAGTATTGGCGCTTAAGACGTCCGCAAGTCTACTTGTTCAATGGAAGTACCGGCTGAAGTGCTCGACGCTGTGTGGACGTAGGCGCGAATGGTTGACTCGGCGAAGTTGCGGCGCCGCAACTCATCGATCATGAGCTGACGTAAATGGGTCACAGAAAGGACCTCCTTTCTGTGGCCAAAGCTAATCGGCAGCCCTCACTGTCGGTTCAGGAACGCGCGTAAGCGTCCGCCGCCGCAACAGCTGCGTTCAAGTCGCTATCACGTACACTTGCCGATATTTCGTACCACTGAAGTGAATGCGTTCGTAAACACTGGCTGGCTTCGCGGTCCTGATCCCTGACACGCGCTGAACCCACTGCGAGATCAGGGTACTATTCCGACCGCAGGGCACTCACGGGGTTCACGGTCGCAGCGCGGCGGGAGGGCAGATAACAAGCCAGATAGGCTATCACCGCGACCCCGGCGGTGATGGTTATATAGGTGACCGGATCGACGGGGCTCACGTTGAACAACAGCGATGACATGAAGCGCATGGTAACGTAGGCAACAACCAGGCCGCACCCAACGCCGATGCCTGTTAGCGCCAATCCCTGGCGCACGAACATCGCGGTCAGCTCGCTTCGCTGCGCGCCCACCGCCATGCGAATGCCGATCTCGCGCGTGCGCTGCGATATCGAATACGAAATGACTCCGTAGATCCCAACCAATCCAAGCAGCAAGGCCATCGAGCTTGCAACGCAGAGCATCACCAGGGTGAACGAGGTCCGGGCCATCGATTTTGTATACAGCTCGCCGAGTGTCGTCGCATCCGCAAGCGGCACACCGGGATTGATCGACCACACCTGTTCCTGAACTTCTTTCATGAAGGCCTGCGAACCGGCGCGCGGACTGCGGATCACGAAGGCGATGCCACGCTCCAAGTCCTGCTTCTTTCCTTCGAAGTTGGCCCGCATCACGGGCCAGTAGACGGCGCTGGGCGCCGGTTTGTCTACGCCATCGTCGTACATGTCCTGGGCCACACCGACAATCTCGCGCCAGTCGTCGGTGCTTGCCACACGAATCTTCTTGCCTAATGCGCCGTCGGCGTTGCGCCAATACTCGCGCGCGAAGGCCTCGGAGACGATGGCCACCGAACGCTCCTGATACGTGTCGGCCCAGGTCAAGTCGCGGCCGGCGATCAGCCGCGTGCCAAGCGTAGAGAAGAATCCGGGAGAGATGAATTTGAAGCGGCGAATCGGCGGCAACTCGCCCTCGCCCAGGACATGGTCCTGCGCGTAGAGGATGTCATTCGAATCGCGTCCGTCCATGGGGACGGCGGTGGAGAAACTGACCGACGACACCCCTGGAATCGCGGCGATCTTGTTGAGAATCGCCTCGTCCATCCGTACCACCCGCTCGGCCTGAGAGTCCGGTATTTGCGTTTCCGGAATGTAGAAGCGGAATTGCTCCACCGATTCAGGGGCGACGAAACCTGGAGAGACATGCATCAACGCGCGAAAGGTGCGGATCATCAGGCCGGAGCAGATCAGCAGGACAAGCGCAAGCCCCACCTGCACAATCACAAGGGTCTTGCGCGCGCGGTGTCGATCGCGGCTCTGGCTCAGCGCGCGGCCTCCTTCTCGAAGCCCGCTGGCCGCTCTTGCACCGGCAAACTTCACAACTGGAATAGCCCCGATGAGCAGGCTCGTAAACAGCGCGAGCCCCACGGTAAAAAGGAGAACGGGAATATCGATGCCGATCTCGTGGATACGCGGCAGGCCCGTCGGCGCCATCGCAACCAATGCGTGCAGAGCGCCAAAGGCGAGACCCAGTCCAATCCCCGCGCCCGCTGCGCCCAGAACCGCGCTCTCCAGCAGCAGATCGGCCGCGGTTCGTCCCCACGGCGCGCCAAGGGCGGAGCGAACCGCCAGTTCCTGGCGGCGGCCCTCTACGCGCACCAGCAAAAGGTTAGCGACGTTGGCGCATGCAACTAGCAGAACCATGCCGATGGACCCCATCAATAGCCACAAGACTTTGCCCACGTCGCCGATCACGTCCAGCTTCAGTGGGCGGAGGTTGGGGCTGATGCGGGCTTTATCGAAGATGGCCGGGCTAAAGCCGTCCGGCGCCGCGAAACTACGAAAAGTAACAGGCAGCAGCCGGGCCATATCGGCGCTGGCTTGCTCCATCGTCACTCCCGGCTTCAACCTTGCCAACGCGCGCTCACTGAAGTTGCCGAGTTTGGTCTTGCTGCGATCCCATTGGAAAGGCACAACTAAAGCGGCATCCGTGTAGTCAAGGAAGCTAAATCCCCTGGGCAGCACACCGATGATCTGGCGAGACTTCCCATCAAGGGTGATGGATTGGCCGACCACGGAAGATGCGCCGCCGAATTTCTGTTGCCAATACGAATATGAGAGCAGCACGGTCTGCGGCGCACCCGGTAAATCATCGCTGCGCGTAAATAAGCGCCCCACCGCCGGCTGCACTCCCAACAGCGGCAGCGTGCCGTCGGTCACGTCCAGCCCGCGCACATGTTCTGGCGTCCCCGCGCCCGTCACGTTGAACGCATCGCCATTGTAGGCGCCGATGTCCTGAAAGGTGGTGTTCTGCTCCCGATCGATAAAATAGATCGACGGACACATGTTCAGTTCTTTGATATTGATTCCAGGTGCGGTGTGCCACACGCCAATCAACTGCTCGGAGTGGTGGTAAGGGAGCGGCTTCAGAAGCACGCCTTCCACAACGCTGAAAATCACAGTATTTGCGCCAACTCCGATGGCCAGCGTGATCAGCGTGAGCGCTGAAAAAAGGGGTGCCCTGCCAAGCCTGCGTGCAACCTGCCCGAGTTGATTGTTGAACATTGCCATGTGCCAACCTCTGGGGATGCACAACGTTGCACCGGAGCCGGCGACTAGTGTCCCGCACCATGTTCCCGTGGTCTTTCGTACGGTATCACGCGACGGATAGTTGCGAGTGAGCAGGATTGCACAACTTCTCGCTTCCGCGGAACACGTGATGCGGATGCGTCAAGTTTCGAGGCGAATGATCGTAATCGCATGGTGGAGAACTGCCCAAACTCTCACTTTTACCGGAGTCCACCCCTATCATGGCATTCCAGAAACTGACCCTACGACCATGGATTCGTCCCGAAAACGCTACAATGATTTAGTTACAGGGAGCCCTATATCGTCTGTTGATCCCTATTGATCGTTTGTGCTTTGGCCGCTACAAAATCGACTACATCGATTGGCGCTCACGGAATTCATGTCCTGCTTCCAATGAATGGATCAGGGGCAGATCATATTTTGGGAGTTTTGTCTGCTGCTTCAAATGCTGGCCGGAAGAATTGAGGGGAACAGAGCCGGTTCCACAACTGTTGACTCCTCTCTTATAGCCAGACGACTGATGGTGAGGACGGTGATGTCATCATTTTGGCCAAATTCCTGCGCGCGGCGGACGATGGAAGCGGCGGAGTCTTTCGCGATCGCGGCGGTGCGCTCAAATCCGAACAGTTCGCCGGATTTGTTGCAGGCTTCGAGAACACCGTCCGTCATCAACGTGAGCTTCTCGCCTTCGCTGAGTTGAAATCTGGTCTCTGTGTAAGAGCCCTCCGCCAGCCCGAGAGGAAGGGCGGGGTTCGTAGCGAGTTCCTTGCCTTCCAAATAGGGCGCAAGATGGCCCGCGTTGGCAATGGTGAGCCTGCCATCGGGGTCGGCGCGAAGAGCGAGGCAAGTGGTGAAGCCTCCCTTGCTGCGTCCGATCATGCGCTCGTTCAACACACCAAGGATCTCGCCCGGACTGTCAGTGGAACGGAGCAGCGTGCGAATGGCCCCGACAAGGAGGCTCACGGCCATGGCCGCCGGAGTGCCTTTCCCGCTCACGTCCCCAATCACGGCGAGGATTCCGCCATTCCTGGCAGGGAGGATCTGGAAGAAATCGCCTCCCACCTGTTGTGCCGGACGATACTCGCTCTCCACGCCAAAACCGGGGATCGCAGGAAGCGCCTCGGGAATCAGAACATTCTGCACCTGGCGGGCCTGCTCGATTTCGAGCCGCAGTTGGACGCTTTCGCGCTGGCCGCGGATGAAACGGCGCATCATCAGCACAGAGATGATGGCCAGCATGACGAGCGCGGCGATAATTCCGCCACTGATGGTCAACCCGAGCACCCGCACAATCAAGTCGACATGAACGGTGGACAGTTCCTCCTGGTAGGCCCAGACGATCATCAGAAGAACCGGCGCCAGGGCCGACCATCCATCCGCGGCGCGTTTGCGAATGCCGCGCCAGGTGATCCAGAGCAGAACCACGCCCAGCAGAAGCTTGAGCACCAGTGTGACGGGGACCAGCCAGGTACTCGCCCGAACGGGGATCACCGTTCCGAAAAGCGGGTCGCGGATCAGCGACATGCCCAGCATCAGAAGCACCGTCAAAGAGACGATCGTTCGCGCGACCCTGCGAATGTTTTCCAGCCCAAACCAGTGGGCCCAGAACAACGCCCATAGTCCCAGAACAAACGGAGTCACGATCACGTCGAGGAAGAAGGTCTCGGTCAACATGGGAACGAGGGTGAAGTAATACCCCATCGTGATTGTGCCTCTCTCCAAAAAGCCCTCGAAACAGGCAACTGTTAGCCACAAATAAGCCGGTTCGAGGCGATCAAACCAAAAGAACGTGAATCCGAGCAGCATCGCGAAAAATAAGGCGACCGATGCGAGCAGGTTCCCGATTTCGGTTCGATTCACTTTGTCCCATTCCAGGCGGAGCATGGCGTCGACGGTGGAGGATTCTCCAAGAAGGGGCGGACCATGCAGTCCACCCACGTCCGGGTTTGACAGAAGCGTGCTCGCGTCCATCCAAAACCGGATGGCAATGGTCAGGGCGCCGCGGCGGATATCGGCCGGTATCTGGAACGACCGCGGCTGGGAATTGTAGAAGACGACGGAGCGGTCTTCGAACCGGCCAAACTCCCCGATCTGCCTCCCATTGACGAAGACCTGGTATGCATCGTCGAAATTCAAGGGCATGGTGAAGGCCAGGAATGGCCCCTCTCCTCCAGAGCCGTCGTCCTCCAGTTGAACATGCAGCCGGTACCATGCGTAGCCGTGCAGCCCAGGATATCCATGCCTGGTCCACCCGGGGACGAAGCCGCTTGACCCGGTAACGGGGTCATACGAGTTTTCCGGCGGAGTCAGGTCCTGCGTGCCCCACCGCGAGTCGTCGAAATCCGGGCGCGCCCAAGCCATGTCGTCGCCAGGATGGAACTTCCACGGTCCGGTGAGGACCAAGACGGAGTCGCCAATTTTGTCTCTTACAACATCTGAGTGTGCCCGGGCTGCGGTGGTTGCAATGAGAAACAGAACAAGCCACAGCACGGCCCGCGACCTGGGCTTACCTGGGAACAACCGCATCCATCTGTCAGGCATTTGAGCGATCTCCGATGTTCGGAATGACTCTGCGCTTGTGGGCGTACGTCACTGAGAGTTCCCACATTCGTTTCCATCGTGACATTTGGTTGTCCTCAGGAACCCGTGCGCTACACCGGTCGCGTCCGTGTATAAGCCCGTGATCTCTCCGCCCGAGTTGCTGACCCCAGGCTGCGTCCCCGTGTATGGCCCTGTATTGACCGCTCCTGGAGCGTCGAACACCGTGATGCTGCCGTCGGGGGCCCGCAGGAAGCCATGATCGAAGTAGTCCGTGTTGTAATTTCCGACAATCCACCCCTCCGCGTTGATGCCCTCGGGCTGCGTGCCCGAGTATTGGCCCGGATGGTTCGCGCCGGGAGCGTCGAATGTGGTTATGGTGCCGTGGCGGGAGCGCGCGAATCCGTGTGCGAAGAAGTCGGCGTCATTGTCCCAGCCGGTAACGGCACCGGCCAGGCTAATGCCCGAAACGTAGGTGCCTTGACAGGCTCCATTGAAGAAACCGCAGTTCGGCGTGCCCGCGGCTGTGCCGGCTCCTGGTGCATCGAAGCTGGTTATCTTGCCGTCGAGAGCGCGCACGAAGCCGTGAGACACATTGCTGGCGTCAATGTAGGTTCCCGCGATCGCACCTTCTAGATTGATGACTGCGCAGGTACCCGTATAGGTTCCCTGGCCAGCCTCTGTGCCCGCGCCGGGGGCATCGAAGGTGGTGATAGCGCCCCATGGAAACCGCAGGAAACCGTGCTGCACATTATCGGTATCGATATAAGTTCCCGCGATTACCCCGAAATCATTGATGCCGGAAGGGAAACTCCCCGTAGGTCCCTGGCCCGGAACGTCAAAGGTGGTGATCTGGCCGCCGGGGGTGCGCACGAAGCCGTGCGACTCGCCGCTTGCGTCAAAATAGGCTCCGGCGATCATCCCCTCCCGGTTGATGGCGTAAGGGGAGGGGCCCAGGCCAGGGCCAGTGCCTTCGCTTGGAACGTCAAACGTGATGATCTTGCCGTCAGGAACGCGCAAAAATCCGTGGTAGATGTTGTTTTGATCGTGGTAGTAGCCCGGAATCGCTCCCGCTTCGTTGATGCATTGAGGGAACGTGCCCTGGCTTCCCGGTGGGTCGAAGGTGATGAAGATGGGCTCGTGAGCCGTTGCCACAAGGCTCAGTCCGAGCACGCAGATGGCAAGAAGAACGGCCCGCGCCACTTTGGTTGGTTGTCGGATGAAAGTCGCAGCAACAAAGGGGGGAAGTTCTTTCGGAGTGATTGCTTTGGTCATGGATTTCCATATTCCTTTCTCACTACCTCAATCCGCGCACGCCGGACTCGATTGCCCGTGATTCTGCTGCCGGACTCAGCCTTTGCGGGAGTATTCTGGGGGTAATGTTGGGGTAAACTCAGGCATCACGTGCCAGGCTGGCGAGGCTTTCCCCTTGAAAAATCAACAATTTTCGGGAGTCCCGGATGGGATCGCCAATTGGGGATAATTCACCTTCGGTTCTCGCTCCGCCGACCTCCGATCACGCCCCGGAACTAGCGGCGGTGCGGCGTGAGCTCGAGTGCCTGCTGGCCAGCCCCGCCCTTCGCAATTCCGATCAATTAAGGCAATTCCTGCGCTACATCGTCGAGCGCACGCTTGCGGGCGAGGGCGATCTGCTGAAGGAATACCGGCTGGGCGTGGAAGTATTTGACCGCGATTCCTCGTTTGATCCGAAGATTGACCCGGTCGTAAGGATGGCCGCGCGCCGCCTGCGCGCCAAGCTGAAGGAGCACTACGAAAACGGTGGTTTGCTCGCTGCAGTTCGCATCGAGGTTCCCAAAGGGGGCTACGCTGTGTCTTTCGTTCAGGCTCCCGCGCCGGAGCGCACCGCCGTGCAGACAGTCGTTCTTCCTCGTGGCCGGAGGTGGACCCTGGCCGCGTTGGCGGTGGTGGTGAGTGTCGGGCTGATCGGTGCAGGGATTTACTATCGCGCGCACCAGCAAAGGAAGCGTCTGAGCAACACGGACACCATCGTTTTGGCCGATTTTGCTAACAGCACCGGCGATCCGGTCTTTGACGACACCCTGAAGACCGCGCTCACGATTTCCTTGCAGCAGTCACCTTTCCTCAATGTGCTTCCCGACAGCGAAGTCAAAAGAGACCTTGCAGCAGATGACCCGCCCGGTCAGCACTAAGCTCACCGCCGACCTGACCCGCGAACTTTGCCAACGGGCGGGCAGCAAGGCCTACATTGCCGGAGCGATCGCCAGCCTGGGCAGCGACTACGTGCTGGGTCTAAAGGCGGTTAACTGCCGGACTGGCGATACGCTGGCGCAGGAACAAGCGACAGCCGCTTCCAAGGAGAAGATTCTCGACGTGCTGGGAAAAGCGTCCTCCAGACTACGCGGCCAACTGGGAGAGTCGCTGGTTACCGTACAACGGTTTGATGTTCCTTTGGAAGACGCCACCACGCCTTCGCTGGAAGCGTTGAAAGCTTACAGTCTGGGCAGAAAAGCCGATAACGAAAGGGGCCACGCAGGCCTGCCTTACGATCAGCGCGCCATTGAACTGGACCCGAGCTTTGCCGTTGCCTACGAGGCCGTGGGCAATGATTACAGCAATCTCGGCGAACAATGGCGGGCCGGTGAATACTTCACGAAAGCATTTCAGTTGCGGGAGCACACCAGCGAGTGGGAAAAGCTGAAAATCGCCGCCGATTATTATCTGGATGTAACCGGGGAATTGGATAAAGCCGGGCGCACCTATGAGGAGGAGATTTCCAGCTATCCGCTGCGAAGCGCCGCCTACAATAACCGCGGCCTGGTGTATGCCTTGCAGGGAAAATATGAGAAGGCCGCGGAGTACGCTCGCCAAAACATCCGGCTTACTCCGGTTCGTGCCGGTTCGTATGGCAATCTCGCCAACGATACCATCGCGTTGCAGAACTTTGACGAAACACGGCACATTATCCAGGACGCGCAGACGCGCAAAATGGATCATGCGGTGTTTCACACGATTCTCTACGCGCTTGCCTTTTTCGCGCGCGATTCCCAGCAGATGACGGAACAGCAACGGTGGCTTGCCGGCAAGGCTGACTACGAAGACTGGGGACTCGCGCTCGCCTCTGACACCGAGGCTTACGGTGGCCGTGTCGGAAAAGCGCGGGAACTGGCTCAACATGCAGTCGATTGCGCAGTCCATGCGGACAGCAAAGAAAATGGAGCAATCTATCTGGCAAACGCAGCCGTGGAAGAAGCCGCCTACGGGAATGTTGCGGAAGGGCGCCAGTGGGCGGCCAAGGCCTTGAAACTGGCTCCGACCAATCCTGGAGTCGAAAGCGAAGCTGCGATCGCGTTCGCCATGGCGGGCGATACTGCAAGCGCCGAATCCCTGGCACAAGACTTAGAGAAACGATTTCCGCTGCACAACCAGATACAGTCGCTTTGGCTGCCGACCATTCGGGCACAGTTAGCGCTGGATAGAAAAGACCCCGCTACCGCCATTACTACCTTGCAGGCCGCTTCACCCGTCGAATTGGGGCAAATTCAGTTCGTCCACAATCTCTCTTGTCTCTATCCCGTGTATCTGCGCGGTGAGGCGTACCTGGCTGCAGGGCAAGGCGCCGCTGCTGCCGCCGAGTTTCAGAAAATCGTTGACCACAACGGCATTGTCTGGAACTGCTGGACAGGCGCACTGGCCCACTTGGGAGTGGGTCGCGCCAACGCTTTGCAATCCAGAGCGGGCCTCACAGCCGCACCGGCGGACGCCGATGCAGCCCGAGTCCGTGCGCTCACTGCCTACAGAGACTTCCTCACTCTCTGGAAAGATGCCGATCCCGACATTCCCGTTCTGAAGCGAGCCAAGGCGGAGTACGCGAAGCTCCAATAGTCACTTCAACATTTCCGGCGAACCTGGCACTGCGAGTCGCCGATGGCCAGTCGATTGAGGTTACCAACGAAGGCAACAACAGATTTCAACAGGTTCACCAAACATCAAGACCTCTGCTCCCAAAACAGGTCAAACGATTTATTGAAGCCTGTTGAAATCCGTTGAAAATAAGTGCAATTAATTGATCTGTTTACATTCTGCCTTATGTCCTCTATTCATCCTTTGTGCTTGGAGTGCGCCCTTTTGTGAGACAGGGTTGTAGTCAACAGTTCGCCGTTCGCTGCGATTCGCTGGCGGAACGGGGGTTGGTGTGGAAGAGCTGATTCCAGCGGGGGAACCGGAGGCCGGGCAATGCTGGAGAGCAACCCGGCCAAGGAATACCCCGCCGAAACTCATGCCGATGAGTAGCCGGGGCGAGTGTCAAGACTCGTCCCGGCGTAATTGCGCTTGATCGAGTACATCGGACGAGCTTTCCCTATGCCTCGGAAAACTCAGGCTCGCCGGCAGCCATCCGGCAGAGCGATTAGTGGAAATGCACTGCTGTTCGAACTCCACCGGCGATCGGTAATCCAACGCCGAGTGCAGCCGAATGGAATTGTAGACCTGTTCGATGAACTCCTCGATGTGGGCCGCCAGCTCGTCCATGGTGCGATAGGGCCGGGCATCAATCTCCTTCTGCCTCAGCGTCTTGATGAAACTCTCGCAGCGGCCGTTCTCCCATGGGCAGCCGGCGCGGCTCATGCTGAGCACCGCACCATGCCGTTCGAGAAGATCCACGCACTCCACGCAGGCATACTGTGAGCCCTGGTCGGAATGGTGGACAAACCCGGGCAGCGGATGCCGTACTTCGAGCGCTTTCTCCAGAGCGTTGACGGTCAAGGCGCCGGTCACCTCCCTGCCCAGAGCCCAGCCAATCACGCGGCGCGAATATGCGTCCAGGACAACGGCCAGATATGCAAACTCCTCCTCAAGACGGAGGAACGTCAAATCGGCCACCCACAACTGGTTGATGTCCGTGAGCTCCAGATACTGGGCCAGGTTCGGCCACACCTGGAACCGGTGATCGGAGTTGGTGGTAACGACGAACCTGCGGCGACGGATCGCGAGCAGGCTGTCCTCTCGCATCAGCCGACGCACCGTTTTGGCTCCGGCAACGTATCCTTCTCGCTGCAACAGCACCGCGATTCGCCGGTAGCCGTAGTGCCGGTGTGCCAGCGCCAGGCGCTGCACTGCCGATCGAAGTTCGGTCTCCGCCGCCGCTGGTTCCAGTTTCGTCCAGTGTCGATAGAAGCTGGCCCGGCTTACGCCCGCCAGCTCGCACATGCCCTGGATGCTTAGTGGGCCTTGCGCTCGTATCCGCTGTGACCGCTACAAAATCGACAACATCTTGAGCGCTCTTAAAGCTTTCCAAAATCGGACCGCGAGCTTGCCGGGTGGCTCCTGATGACAGCTTTGATAAACCCAATGCAATCAGCTCTCGCTCCGGGCTGTCATTTCACCCGTAACTCGCGGCACGCGAGTCAGGCTGCTCAGAATGTCAAAAGCCTTCCAGCAACCACACGTTGTTGACTAAGGAGTAGCGCGGAAAGGCCAGATACCGGCCGTCGGGCGAGCTTAGTCCCCAAATCCCCCAGAACTGGGAATCTGGTTCCTGCTCGATAGTGCTGGCGTGTCCTTTCAAGTCGACCCGCAGGAGAGTCCCGCTGCTGGCTCCGCGGCTTGAGAGGCACCACCCCTTGCCGTTGCGGTGACCACCGAGGCCGTGCTGTGCTTGATTTCGAACATCCGTGCCGATCGACTCTCACATCATACTCGTGCACCATGTACTGATCGTCACGCGGGAAAGCCGGTGCTTGACATCCAGATTGGCGCTTCTGTTCGGCAGTTTAGGTTCCGCTCAGTTCTGTGGCGGCATTTATCTCGCACTGTTTGCCGGCATGAGAAGTGAATCCACAGCTTCCCGCTTTGCATCGTCATCCAGGTGTGCGTATCGCGCTGTAATGGCCAGAGTCTTATGTCCTGCCAGTTCCTTGATCGCCACAAGATTCACCTTCCTCATGGCGAGCCTTGAGCAAAATGTATGGCGATTGTCGTGCCACCGATAATCGGTCACGCGTGCCTGTTCGCGCACATCATCCCACCAGGGCCGCGGCGGCGCATCGAAAACAAGATCCTTGCTTTTTGCGTGCGGAACTTGAACTTTGCGCGCTTCGAAGGCTGCAAACACCGAGGCATTCATAGGGATGACCCTTGCCGTGTAGTTCTTTGTCTTCGAAAGGTCCACCTCTCGCCGCTGAAAGTCCACATTATGCCAGCGTAACCGGTTTCCATATTGCTCGGAAAGCCGCATGCCGGTTCCAAGTGAAATATCTAGCTCGCACATCTTGTCCGGGTACTTCTGCGCAATGACAGCACGAAGCGCAGCCTCCTCGTGATCGCGCAGAAAGCGAATGACATTGCCACCCTCTTTATGCTGCTTCACCAAACGAACAGGGTTACTCTTAACTTTGCCGTTGCGAATACCTTCGCGGTACGCAAGACTCATGGCAGCTCGATAGCGATTCGCCGTGCTTCCAGTCTTCGTGTTCTTCGAAAGCCAATTGTCAATCTCTGCTGGCTTGATTGACTCGGCTGCGCAATCGCCGAAATGTGCCTTCAGCTTCTCAAGGCGCTGTTTGACGTTGCGAGAGTCTGAGTGGTGTGCCTTCGAGTACTCTTCCGTGATGTAGTGGGCAAGTTCGGCGAATTTGATGGGGGCAGTACGAATGTTCTCCGGCATCTTCTTGCCGACACGACGCTCATTCCGCCTCTTGTTGAGGAGTGCCTCGGCATCGCTTTTGCGACCTACCAGTTCGCGATGCAGCTTGCCGTTCGCGTCGCGATAGCGAATCCACCAGACGCCCGAACCGGGTTCACGTTCCCAGACGCCGCGGACCTTTACCTCCTCTTTGCGCGCCATATTGCCCTCCCAGTATCGCTGCGAGGCCAAAGTATCACCAATAGTATCACCAGGTCAAATTTTGGAGGGGCTGTAAGAAGGTGAAAAATCAACGCAACTAATTTATTTTCTATGGTGCCCGGAGGGGGACTTGAACCCCCACAACCCTTTCGGGTCCGCGGATTTTAAGTCCGCTGCGTCTGCCGATTTCGCCATCCGGGCGGCTAACCTCGGCCTATTTTTCCATGGTAATCGGGCCGGGGTACGGGCGCGGGGGAAATGCGTTGCAGATTGAAGAGGAATCCGAACGTCGACGCCATCAAAGGCGTTCGACGCAGATCGCCATGCGGAAAGCACGGCGAAAACATTATCGGGACCGGCCGCAGGTTTCCCTATTGCGGTTTGCGGAAATCGATGTTGTCGCCGTTCAGCTGATACTCGGCCGAGCACAGATCGCCGCCGCAAATGATAGTCTCGCCGCCGCCCAACTGGCGGCGGGTGATCAGCCCGATCGTGGCGCAACGCGGGCATGACATCACGGCCACGTAAGGATTTTGCGCATGCCCCAGCCTCGATTCTTTCTGGAGCACAAACACCGTTCCGGGGTCCATTCGTTCAGGAATCCATTCTTCCAGGAACTGCAAATCGGCTGACATCCTGTCCTCCGAGAAGTGAGATCGAGAGCAAAAGCGTGTAGCGGCGTTTCGGCACTTATCACGGAACAACAGCAGACTGCGAATGGTACATATCAGTGTTCCCGCTGCTCGACCTTCGCGTCAATGAACAATCACGCGCGCCTAGTATCGATCGGGATTCCCTTCCACCATTCCAAAGTTGCTCGGCCAGAAGCATTGGATCTGGCGTGACTCTGCGAACATTTTGCCGGCCTCGTCTCCTTACCGCGAAGCACCGATTCCTGTCTTGCTTTGTGTAGCCGCCAGCGCATCGATGGACCGGTAGATATCCTCATTGCGTAAAATTCCCTGCACGTAGTCGCGCGTTTGCGTAAACGGAATCGACTCCACAAACTCGTCAATGCCGTGATACGGTCCTGCAGCCTGCCAGTCGGTGACGCGCTCCTCTCCGGCGTTGTAAGCAGCGAGGGCATATTCCTGAACGCCGCCAAACCGGTCGATCAGGTGGCGAAGATTGCGCGTGCCCAGCCTGATATTCGTTTCCGGGTCGAGCAACTGGTAGGTCTCGAAATGAGTCATGCCCTCTTCGCGGGCCAGCGATTTGCCGACCGACGGCAACAGCTGCATCAACCCCCACGCGTTCGCATACGAGATTGCAGAAGGATTGAATTCCGACTCCTGCCGGATCAGCGACGCCACCAAATAAGGATCGAGACCGTTTTTCGCCGACTCCGTCTTGATGGTGTCCCACCAGGCCTCGGGGAAAAGGATTCGCCAATATGCCAGCGGAATGGAATTGATGGATGCCGATGTGGCGTACGGCATGGCGCGTTTGAGGGCGCGCATGGCGCGAAAGCTTTCGCCGAACGATGCATAAAGCTCGGCCTCGGCCAGCGCGCTCCAACTCTGCGAGTCCGGATCGGCGTCGATCTCCTGCGCAATGTAATCATTCAGGCCCGCATTGGCCACCAGGCGCGCCTTGGCAATATGCGGGCTGTCGGCCGGGAAGGTATCGGCCAGGTGCGGTATGGGTGGGGTTTTAATGTTCTCCGTCTGCGCGTCCGAAACCAGCAGCGGTTCGCCCAATGCCTGCAGGCGTTGGCGCGCCATCTGCGCATAGAAGAAATGCTGATAGACGCGCGAGATGGTCTGGTAGTTCTTCGCTGCCTGGGCGCGGTTGTTCTCCTGCATCTCATACAGGCGCCCGCGCCAATACAGCGCCGCGGCGGTTTCCGTGGCGTTGGGGAACAGTTTGATCTGCTCGTCGAACATCCGTGCGGCGTCGTTGTACAGACCCTGGCGATAGTCCAGCCAGCCTGCGCGCCAGTGTGCGGCGGCCGCATTTTTGTGCGACGGGAAATGCATCGCCAGGTAGCCGTAGTAATTCGCGGCGTTGGCGTAGTCCTTCCGCAGTAGATACATGTTGCCGGCGGAAAATAGCGTTTCGGCCAGCCATGGGCTCTGCGGAAAATCAGCTTTCAGCTGGTCGGCGATCCGCACCAGGTCGCCCTCGTCGTTGCGGTTGCGCGCCAGTTCCATCAGCAGGTAGAGGCGCCGTGCGCCGTTCTCGTCGTGCGTGTCAGCCAGGGCCGTGGCCTGCGCTTCTGACAGCCGCTTCAACTTCAGGTCGCAGGCTGCGGCCGCTACCGCGAAACCGTTTCGTTCGCCGGCCGGGAGAGTGGCGTTGCGGGCCAGCGCATGATACTGTTCGCCGGCTTCGGCATAGCGGCCGGCGTTGTAGAACGCATCCCCAAGGCTGCGCAACTCGGCCGCGGTCAAATTGCTTTCCGCGCCCATGGCGGTCAGTTTGGCGCGCGCCACGCCGGCCTCGGAAGTCAATGGATGACTGAGCAACAGGTGCTTGAACAGGTCCTCGGCCTCTTTCGGCTGGCCCAGCGCGAACGCGATCTTGGCCTTGGTCAGCTCGTAGTTGGGAAGATCCTCCGCGATATCGGCGATACCGGCCAGTACCTTCTGCGCGCCCGGCGCATTACCCTGTGCGAGCAGAACGTTGGCCTCCAGCTCAGGCGCCTCGGCATCAAAAATGCTGTCAGGGTGGCGATCATTGAATCCGTGCAGCAGCGCCGCGGCCGCCGGCTCGTTCCCCTGGTCGTGCTCGGCTTCGGCAGCCAGAAAATCTGCGTAGTCGGAGAGGACTTCGCAATTCTGCTTCACCATGCGCAGGTTCGACACCGCGTCGGTGTAACGCTTGTCGAGCAGGTAAGCGTGCCCCAAAGCCAGGTAGGCTGCGGCGGCTGCATCTCCGGTTTGCCGGTGGGCCCATGCCGAAACGCCGGAATAGGCGGCCGGGGTGCGCATGGTGGTCAGCTGCTGGGCCATGGGGCGCAACTCGGTGGAAGCGACGAACGCCTTTTTGATCCGCGCGGTGCGGGCCAGGCGCTGGGCCTTGGTCCCGCGGTGGCGCGCCTTGCGCCGCGCGGCGGCGCTCGATGGACTGCGGCGCTTGCTCCCGGATGCCGTTGAACTGCTCTTCTTTGTATGAGTTCCGGGGGACTTGGAAGGAGCCGCCGGGTCACCCGTCCCTTGCCCATGTACAGAACTAATCAAAATAAACATCGCCAAAAGACCAGCCGCCCCCCGCGCAAGCAGCCTTGCGGGTCCTTTCGGCCCGTTGGAAACCGTCATGGTTCCAATGTAAGCGGATTTTAGGCGATCGGGCAGGGATGTACCCCTTTTGTTATTGATGCACTCTGCTACTTCTGTGTCATAGACGCTGTTGCCGATCACAAGGGCAGCAGCGGCACCCATCGCCCGGATGAGCGGTTTGGCCGCCGGACGTGGCCTCCGGTACACTTGTCTTTTGAGCCTGTTGTCAAAACCCGTTCCCGATCCCCGGGGAAATTCGAATCCTAGACCAATGGCGACCATCCAATCGATTGCGGGAGAGAACGAGCAGCACCCCGACGTGGCCCTGGTAGAAAGGGTGCGTGGCGGCGACGTTGCTGCGTACGATACGTTGGTCCGCAAGTACGAGCGGCAGGTTTTCCGGATTGCGCAGCACATCACGCAGAACCGGGAAGACGCCGAGGACGTGATGCAGGACGCGTTCCTGAAAGCGTACGAGAAGCTTGATCAATTTCAAGGGAACTCGAAGTTTTACACATGGTTGGTTCGAATCGCAGTCAACGAAAGTCTGATGCGCCTGCGGCGGCGGCGCACCGGCAGGATGGTTTCAATCGACGAGGACGTGGAGACGGAAGAGGGCAGTGTTCCCCGCGACTTGGCCGACTGGGCGCCCGACCCGGAGCAGAACTATTCGCAGTCGGAGCTGGCAGAGATTCTGCGCAAGACCATCCAGGGATTGCCGCCGGGCTTCCGAGTGGTCTTTGCGCTGCGCGACGTGGAAGGTCTTTCCACGGAAGAAACAGCGGAGACTCTCGGTTTGAGCGTTCCGGCGGTGAAATCGCGGTTGCTGCGTGCCCGGCTGCAACTGCGCGAACGGCTGAGCCGCTACTTCAAGCGCAAAACCGGGCCTGCGGCGGTGGGAGCTGAGAAATGACGTGCAGTGAATTCCTCGCCATGCTCGACGACATGATCGACGACTGCTGCTCGTCCAAGATGCGCGCCGATCTGGAAGAACACCTGCGGGGTTGCGAGCACTGCGAAGTGACCTTGAACACCACCCGCAAAACCATCCAGATCTATCGCTCGCACGAGATCTACGAGATGCCGGCGGCCCTTCGCGAGCGTCTGCACAAGGCCATCATGTCGAAGTGCAAGAAGGGCTGCTAAGGGGCTTCTCGCCTCCATTTGCTCTTCTCGCTCGATCCTTCAAAGATCAACGATGTAGAAGGTGAAGCCTATCAGTGCTCCGCAGCTTGGAGCCGGGCGGGACGATGAGCCGGGTTGTGCCTGCAGAGAACCGGCTGGTATCGCCTGTCACTGCGCGTGGAACTGTGCCGGCATAGACTCCGTATTAACTAACATCCCCAAAAATCCAATGCGAGGGAGGCCTGCGATGCGAACGTTGCGTCAGGATATCCTCTATGCCCTGCGGCAGATGCGTTTGTCGCCGATTTTCACGTTGACCGCCATGCTCACGCTGGCGCTGGGTATTGGCGCGACCACGGCGATTTTTTCGCTGATCCATTCGGTGATGCTGCGGTCGCTGCCGGTGGCCGATCCTGCGAGCCTGATTCGCATCGGGGACGGCAATGAGTGCTGCATGAACATGGGTCCCCAGGAGCACTGGGGCATGTTCCCGTACGTGATGTACCAGCGCATCGCGGCGTCGGCGCCGGAGTTCGAAGAGGTGGCGGCGTTCCAGGCGGGCCCGCCGGGGTACAGTGTCCGCCGCGGCGACTCCGGCCAGCCCGCGCGCCCGCTGCGGGGCGAGTATGTGTCGGGAAACTACTTCGCGACGTTCGGGGTGAAGGCGTATGTCGGCAGGACGCTGCTGCCGGCCGATGACCAGCCTTCCTCGGTGCCGGCCGCGGTGCTGAGCCACCGCACGTGGCAGCAGGATTATGGGTCGGATCCCAAACTGGTGGGCGCCACGTTCTTCATTAACGGCTATCCGTTCACGATCGTGGGCATCAGCCCGCCGGGCTTCTACGGCGAGACGCTGCGCAGCGATCCGCCGGGGATCTACATCCCGCTGCACCAGGAACCGCTCCTGGCGGGCAAGAACTCGATACTGCAGCGGCCGAACTCATGGTTGCGGATCATCGGCCGGCTGCGGCCGGGCGCCAAGCTCGACGGCACTGCCGCGCGGTTTACAACCATTCTCCGCACCTGGATGTTGAACGACCTGGGCGCGGAGTTTCCGCAATTCCTTGAGCAGATCAAGGCCGTTCTTCCCACGCAGAATATCTTCATCGCGCGCGCGGCTTCAGGGGTAGCCGAAATGAAGCAGGACTATGAGAACAGCCTGCGCATCCTGCTGGCGGTCTGCTGCCTGGTGCTGCTGATTGCGTGCGCGAATATTGCCAACCTGCTGCTGGCGCGGGGATCGGCGCGGGGCAAGCAAACCGCGGTGCGGCTGGCCATGGGCGCGTCGAGGGGGCGGCTCATCCGGCAGTCGCTCACCGAGAGCGTGGTGTTGTCGGTGCTGGGCGGCGTGGCGGGTGTGGTGGTGGCCATCCTGGGCGTGAAACTGATGGTGGCGCTGGCATTTCATGGCGCGGGATTCGTGCCCATCCAGGCTTCGCCATCGCTGCCAGTGCTGGCGTTTGCCATCGGAGTTTCGTTGATTACCGGCCTGCTGTTTGGCACGGCGCCGGCATGGTTCGCTTCGCATGCCGACCCGGCGGTGGCGCTGCACGGCGCCAATCGCACCACGCGGGCCGGACGTTCCCTGCCGCAGAAAGCGCTGGTGGTGCTGCAGGCGACCGTATCGGTGGTGCTTCTTGCCGGGGCGGGCCTGCTGACCCGCAGCCTGATGAATTTGCAGAACCAGGATTTTGGCTTTGAAACCGATCATCGCGTGAATCTCTTTGTGAACGCTCCGTTCGCCAGCTACTCACCCGAAAAGCTGGATGCGACGTATCGCGTGCTGCGGGAGCGGCTGGCGCGCATTCCCGGAGTCGAGAGCGCAACCCTGGCGCACTACACGCCGTTCACCGACAACTGGGGCGAGATCATCATCCGCCAGGGGCAGGCGCAGGTGAATGTCACCGAGAGCGGGCACGAGGCTTCGTGGGACCACGTGAGCCCCGGTTATCTCGAAGCCATGGGCCAGCGCATCGTGCGGGGGCGCACCATCACCGGTCAGGACACCGCAACAACGCCGAATGTTGCCGTGGTGGACGAAGCGTTCGTGCGCAAATTCTTCAAGCCGGACGAAGATCCGGTCGGCACGCATTTTGGGCTCACCGATGTGAGGTTCAGCGGGACCTTCGAGATTGTGGGCGTGGTGCGTACGGCCAACTACACCGATCCCACCGGGCAATGGCGGCCGCCGTTGTTCTTCGTACCCCTGGCGCAGCGCGTGCATTACGACATGCCCGTGGCGCAGACCATCGACGACCAGGCGCACCTGATCGAATCGGTGGTGTTGCAGGTTCGGGGCAGCGCGAACGGCCTGGAGGAGCAGGTGCGGCGGGCGTTCGCGGACGTGGATCCGAACCTGACGCTGATCCGCATGCGGCCGATGCAGCAGCAGGTTGCGGACCGTCTGGACCAGGAGCGCAGCGTGGCGCAGCTGACGGGGCTGTTCGGCGTGCTGGCGCTGGTGCTGGCGGCGGTGGGGCTGTACGGCGTGACAGCTTACGGAGTGGAGCGGCGTACGGGCGAGATCGGGGTGCGCATCGCGCTGGGGGCAAACCGGCTGAACGTGGTCGGGATGGTGCTGCGGGGCGCGTTTGTGCAGATCGTGATCGGGCTGCTGATCGGGATTCCGGTGTCGATCGGGTGCGCGCGGCTGATCGCCTCGCAACTGTACCAGGTGAAGGGTTGGGATCCGATTGTGCTTGGCGGGGCAGTGCTGGCGCTGGGCGTATGCGCTTTGATAGCGAGCCTTGTGCCGGCGCGGCGCGCGGCGAGGGTGAACCCGGTGACGGCGTTGAGAACCGAGTGATAAAGGCAGGGAAACGGGAACGAGGGACACCGACCTCCCAGGTCTCCAAAACCGGGAGACCTGGGGCACCCGCAACTCCAGCGACGAATTGTCATCCTGAGTCCGCCGCGGCGGACGAAGGATCTGCGGTTGCACTTGACATAAAAGCACCGGCGTTATGCCCGAGTCGGCGACGATAGACTCGGAATGGCAACGGTGTAACTCAAGGCTCTGAAAAGAACGATTCGGATCAACTCCGTTCTCCCGCATCTAAATCTTTGAGGTGACTTGGGATGCGTGAGAGAATCGCCCTGGCGCTCGTGTTGACCGGGGTCTTCGCATGGGCAACCGGGTGCAAGAAGCAAGTCGATCGGACGGAATTCAAATCCGCGATCAACAAGTCTTTCGCCGGCCGGCACGAATGCGTCTGGCCCGAACCAATAAAGCTGCCTGCGGAGGCCGACCCTTCAAAAGACGAGAAGGCCCACTACTACGACGTCCTCACCGATGCCGGCCTTCTCATTCGTGGGTCCGCGGAAAAGAAGCGCTTTCTCGCCGGCTCCAAACAGGTCAATCAGTACGACCTCTCCGACAAGGGACACTCCGCCTGGACTCCCGACCCCAACCAGCCCGGTTACGGCAACTTCTGCATAGGCCACTTCAATGTCACCGCCATCGACAATGCCACCCCCAACGACACCTCCAACCCCACGCAATACTCGGTCAATTACCGTTACGAGGTTGAAGGCATTCCCGACTGGGCCCGCACCCCCGAATCGATGAGGACCTTTCGCAAGATCGCTGCTGACACATCCATCCAGTCGGCGACCGCCACCCTGGTCAAAGACACTAACGGCGACTGGGAAGTCGTTGCTCGCCCACCCGCGCAATAGCCTATGGAGAGTCCCGGGTGACCGACAGGAAGTACCCCTAATTTGGCTAACTTCATGTTTGCCGACGATAGACTCAGAATGGTCTCAGCTCGATTCGACAATCCTGCACGGTTCCTGAGTTATTACCAAATGCGGAAGTTACGAACAACAACCGCAGATCCTTCGCTCCACTCAGGATGACAACATAAGCGAGGGAGTTTGAAGCGAGTGGATTATTCCCGAAGCTTCAGTAAGGATTCAGGCAACAGGCCAGCCCCGCTTTTTCACGGGGTGACTCTGTCTCTTCACCCCTGCAACACTGCTTGTCCCACCTCTTCGGCGCACTGTGGTTACGCCAGCCGTCCCGGCAGATACTGTCCCAGGAAACGCCGCGCCAGGATGAATCCGTCCTTGCGCTGCTGCGGGAAGTCGGGAAGGTTGCCGCTATGCGGCGCATCCCAGAACTCGTCTTCATGCTCCACCGCGATCCCGCCGCTGAACTGGATCTCGAGCAGCACGGTGAGGAATTCGGGCCAGTTCACGATGCCCTGTCCGGGGATGCGGTAACGCCACCATCCATGCCCGGCAATGCCTACCTGCTGCAGCACCGGCCGGATGATCTCGGTATCCTTGGCATGCACGGCGAGGATGCGGTCTTTGAACTGCCACGCCACGCCGATCGGGTCAATGTACTGCCGCACGAAATGCGAAGGGTCGAATTCCAGCCCCAGCCGCTTGCTCGGCACGAGATCGAAGACGGCCTGCATCCCCGCTGGAATGCTGGCGAAATTAGCGCCGTTTGGGTAGTTCTCCCATCCCATCGTCACGTCGAGCTTTTCGCAAACGGGCAGGTATTTTTCGTTGAAGACATCGGCGAAGGCCTTGGCCTGATCCTGCATGCCGGCGCCTGGCATCCCGCCGCTGAAGGTCCCCACAAACTTGCAGCCCAGGCGATGGCAAAATTCCAGGGCGCGAACAAACTCGGCATTCGCAGCCGCGCGCTTGCCGGCATCGCGATCGGTGTGGTTGGGACCGAAGTATTCAATGCTGACGATGCGAATGCCAGTATTGCGCGCCGTGGCCAGAATCTGATCGATGGCGCTGTCGCTGAGGTCGGGGTTGAAGTCCGGACCCGGCGTCACCACCACGCCTTCGTAACCGGCCTGCGCGGCAAAGGCGAGCTTCTCCGGCGAGTACGGGGTGATGATGGAGAGCTTGGGATAGGGTGTATCTGCCGGCATGGCCGTCTGCCCTGCAGGCTTCTGCGCTGCCTGTGCCGCCGCAGCCCCTGCTCCCGCCATGCCCAGCGCCGCCGCGGATGTGCCGCCCACCTTCAGGAAATTGCGCCGATTCCAAAACGAGCCTTCGCTCTCCATAGCCTTCGTCTCCTATTCTTGGCGCAATCGTTCGATCGGGTCGCTTGCCCCGCAGAATTATATAGGGCGCTTCGAACGATGCGGACAGCAACGAACGAGGCTCTTTGGGCAAGATTTAGTTAAAAGGTCACAGTTGGCGACCGCTCGGGACTTGAAGGTTAGTGGTACTTCTCGAGAAGATGGTAATCCGGTTGGGTCCTTCCATAACGAAGCGGAAAAGCAATAAGGGTCAGCGCCGGGATGACAAGCCATAGCCGGTGGCGGACCGGCGGCCATTCATCACCAATGCCTTGACGACCTACAAACGGCTGTTGTAGATAATCTAGGCATGAGTGCTCCGCGCTGGGCTGAACAAGTGCAAATGCGGCTGAGGATGCTGATGCATCGCTCGAAGGCGGCTGCCGGACTCGACCAGGAATTGCGTGACCACGTCGAGCGCCAGATTCACGAAAACATTGCCGCCGGCATGAGCGCGGAGGAAGCGCGCTTTGCGGCTCTGCGCGCATTCGGGAATCCAGCGCTGGTACGCGAGCAGGCACGCGCCACGTGGAGTTGGTCCCGGCTCGAATCGGTGCTGCGCGATCTGCGCTATGCATTGCGCGCGCTGCGGCGCACCCCGGGGTTTGCATCCATTGCGGTGCTGGTGATGGCCCTGGGGATCGGCGCCAACGTGGCCCTGTTCACGGTGGTGCGCGGGGTGATTCTGAAGCCGCTGCCGTTTCAGGATCCCGGACGGCTGCTGATGCTGTACGAGGCGAAGCTGCACGAGGAGGATGCGCCGGGGCACAACGTGGTGGCCGGCGGGATGTACGCGGAATGGAAGAAGCAGAACCATACGTTCACTAGCATGGCCCTGGTGCAGGGCAGCCGCGTGGGGCTCTCCGGATCCGGTGGGCAGCTTCCCGAGAAACTGAACAGCGCCGAGTTTTCCTGGGACCTGCTGCCCACTCTGGGAGTGCAACCGGCCCTGGGGCGCAACTTCACCCCGGATGAAGACAGCCCTGCTGCGAACGGGAAGGTTCTACTGAGCTGGCAGCTGTGGAAGCGGCGATTCAACGGCGATCCGGGAATCTTGAATCACATCATCTACATCGACGCCGTGCCGGTCACGGTCATCGGCGTAATGCCGGCCTGGTTCGATTTTCCTGACCCATCCACACAACTTTGGCAACCCGTCTATCACGAGCGGCCGGAGAAGGACATGAAGTCGCTCAGCTCCCACTGGCTGCGGGTCGTCGGCCGGCTCAAGCCGGGGGTCTCGGAGGCGCAGGCGAGGGCCGACCTCAGCCTCATCTCGAGGCGTATCCACAATGCGAATCTTAGCGATCCGTTCGTCTTCAGGGCAGCCAACAGCCGTCCGCTCGTCGATCACCTGGTGGGAGACATGAAGCAGCCCCTCTATGTTTTGCTGGCTGCAACCGGATGCGTTCTGCTCATCGCATGCCTGAATGTGGCCAACCTGCTGGTGGCGCGAGCCGCCGCGCGGCGGAAGGACCTGGCAATACGCACCGCGCTGGGGGGCGGCCGGCTCCGGCTGATGCGCGAACGCATGCTGGAAAGCCTGCTGCTGTCAGGGTTCGGCGGAGCGCTGGGCCTGGCGCTCGCCCAAGGCGCCTTGCAATGGTTCGTGCATACGCGAAACGACATGAACCGCGTGGAGAGCATTCACTTTGACACTGCGGTGGCTGGATTTACGATCGCGGTGGTTGCGCTCTGCGCGCTGATCTCCGGCCTGATCGCGGCACTCAGCACAAGAAGCACGGCCATCCTCAGTACGCTGCATGAGTCATCGCGCGCGCTCAGCGGGGAACGGGCAAAGACCCGGCTGCGGCGGGTTCTATTGGCCCTGGAGGTCGGCTTGACTGTGGTGTTGCTGACCGGCGCGGGCCTGCTGCTGAAGAGCTATGAGCGGCTTCGCTCCACTGACATGGGCTGCCTGACAAAGAACGTGCTCACCATGCATATCGGGCTTCCGGATGCGCGATACCCCATAGGCGCCCCGCGGCTTAACTTCTTCGAGACGCTGTTCGAACGCATACGCGCTTTGCCCGGAGTGACGGCGGCCGGATTTATTGATGCCGTGCCGGGAATGGGCCGCTGGGGCGACGACAGCTTCACCATCGTCGAACATCCACCGCTTCCGCAAGGGAAAGGCCTTTTCGCCCCGGACCGCACCGCCGATTCCAGGTATTTCGAAACCATCGGCATTCCCATCGTAAGGGGGCGCACCTTCAACCCGTCGCTTCGCTTGAAGGAGGCCGACGAGGCGGTGGTCGATCAGTTGTTCGCCCAGACCTATCTACCCGGCGAAGAGCCCGTCGGCAAACACATCCAGACAAAGACGAGGAGATATGTGATTGTGGGAGTGGTGGGGCCGACGCGACTTGAAGTGGGCGAGGACCCGCAGCCCATGATGTATTACCCGCTCGAAGGTGGCACGCTGAGCGTGGGCACCATCGTGATCCGATCCAACCAGGACGTGGGGCAGTTTGCCTTGCCGGTACAGCGCATTGTGTCGGGGATGGATGCCGATCTGCCGCTCTCGGATGTGCTCACCATGGACCAATTGCTGGGCAAATCCACTCTCGGCGCGAGTTTCAATACGACCTTGCTGGTGGCGTTTGCGACGCTTTCGCTGGTTCTGGCAGCGGCGGGACTGTTTGGGGTGCTGTCGTATATCGCGGCGCAGCGCACCAGCGAAATCGGCATTCGCATTGCGCTGGGCGCGCAGCGCGGGCAGGTGATGAAGCTAATGCTGATGGATGGAATGGGGCCGGCATTCTTGGGGCTCGCGCTCGGACTTGGTGCCAGCGTGGAAGCGGCACGGCTGTTGCGCACCATGCTGTACAAAACGGAGGCCCTCGATCCGGCGGTGTTCGCCGGGGTTGCGGTTACTTTGCTGTTTGTGGCCGTGGTCGCGTGCATGCTGCCCGCGTGGCGCGCTTCGCGGCTGGACCCGGTGCAGGCGCTGCGCAGCGAATAACAGGGATCAGGGGTCAGGGATCAGAGAGACGTGGCCGACGGCCCACCCCAGGAGTTGTTCGTTTTCGCACACTTGGTTGCGGGAGTGGACGAACAGGGGGATGCGGTGTTCGATCACCAGCCCAATTCATTCAGAAAACAGGTGATTTAACGATCCTGCTTTGGCCGGTGGATTGCGACGGGAATTGCGGGACACCCTGCCCCGGAGGCCGCCTATGAACAACCTGTTTCAGGATGTGCGTTATGCCTTGCGCCAGTTGCGCAAATCGCCCGGCTTTGCGGTAACGGCCATCGCCACGCTTGCGCTGGGGGTTGGCGCCACCACCGCCATCTTCACGCTGGTTCACGCCGTGCTTCTGAAGTCGCTGCCGGTGACCAGGCCCGAGGAACTCTATCGCATTGGCGACAAGGTGCACTGCTGTAACTGGGGCGGCTATACCCAGTGGGAAGAGTTCTCCCTTTTCAATGACGAGCTTTATCGCCGGTTCCGCGACAACACGCCGACCTTTTCAGATCTGGCAGCGTTTCAGGGAGGAACGACCGGCCTGGGTGTGCGCCGGGTGGGCAGTTCTCAACCTGCACAGACCGAGGACGCACAGTTTGTTTCGGGGAATTTCTTTCGAACCCTGGGCGTGGGCGCATGGACCGGGCGCGTGATTAACGACGCCGACGACCGGGCGGAAGCGACTCCGGTAGCAGTGATGAGTTACCACGCCTGGGTGTCGAAGTATGGCAGCGATCCGTCCGTGGTGGGAGGGGCGTTTCAGTTCGACGGCAAGCCGTTCACCGTGGTCGGAGTAGCCGCGCCCGGTTTCTTCGGGGCACAACTGCGCAGCGGCACACCGGATTTCTGGATGCCGCTGAGCACCGACGTGCTGATCCAGGGCAAATTCGAACGGGTGAGTCATCCCGATGCCAACTGGCTCGATATTATCGGCCGGGTTCGGCCGGGCACCGATCCGAAGGCCCTGGAGTCGCAGTTGAAGCTGGAACTGCGCCAGTGGCAGATGAGTCACCTGGCCGATATGAGCAACGGCGACAAGGAATACCTGCCCAAGCAGGCGCTTCATCTGACTCCCGGCGGCGCCGGGGTGACGGCCATGCGCGAAGAGTACGAGGACGGCCTGCGCGTCCTGCTGGTGGCTGCGGGCTGCGTGCTCCTGATTGCGTGCGCCAACCTGGCAAATCTGCTGCTGGCCCGTGGATTGAGAAACCGGCAGCAGACGTCGGTGCGCGTGGCATTGGGAGCTTCACGGAAGCGGCTGGTGACCAAGTCGCTGGTGGAAAGCCTTCTGCTGGGATTGATGGGAGGCGCGGCGGGTCTGGGAGTGGCGTACGGCGGAACCGGTTTGATTCTTTACCTGGCGTTTACGGGGCCCGACAGCTATGTTCCGATCGAAGCCGCTCCTTCCGTGCCGGTGTTGCTGTTTACGCTGGCGGTATCTCTGCTGACGGGTATTGGTTTCGGGATCGCGCCGGCATGGATGACTTCGCAGGCGGAGCCGGTGGAAGCTCTGCGCGGAGCCAACCGCTCGACCGCGCATGGCGCACGATGGCCGCAGAAAGCGCTGGTGATTACGCAGGCGGCGTTGTCGCTGGTGCTGTTGAGCGCGGCAGCGATGCTGGGCCAAAGCCTGCGCAACCTGGAGCATCAGAAGTTCGGGTTTGAGGTGAAAGGCCATTACCTGGTCACGGTGGATACCTACGAGGCGGGATATCAGCCGGAGCAACTCGACCTTGTCTACCGGCGGATGATGGATCGTTTGCGGCAGATTCCATCGGTCAAAGGCGTGGCCGGCGCGACCTATGCGCCCATGAGCGGCGACAGTTGGAACGAAGGCGTGCGAGTGCAGGGCAAGCCCGAGCCGCATGGCGCAGATGACTGGGATGCGACCTGGACGCGCGTGACTCCGGGATTCTTTGCGACGTTGGGCAATCCTATCCTGAGGGGCCGGCCGATCACCGAGCAGGACACGGCGACTACGCCTTTGGTGGCGGTGGTCAACGAAGCGTTCGCGAAGAAATTCTTCAAGGGCGAGAATCCCATCGGCAAACGATTCGGCATGGATGAGATGAGCCATGCCGGGGATTACGAAGTGGTGGGCGTAGCGGCCGACATGCGCTACCTGACGTACAACCTGAAAGATCCGGACCGGGAGATGTTCTTCCTGCCCGCCCCCCAGCACACGAAATACACCAAGCGGGAGCAGATCGACGGTGAGAACGGGGCTCATTATCTGAATAACCTGGTGTTGTCGGTTTCCGGCAAGCCCGATCATCTGGGCACGCAGGTGCGCAAGGCCATCTCCGACATCGATCCCAACATCGCGATGATAGATTTTACGGATTACGAGGAACTGCTGCACCGGGACTTCAGCCAGCAGGACATGATTGCCAAGCTGACGCTGATGTTCGGAGTGCTGGCGCTGGTTCTTGCGGCGGTGGGGCTTTACGGCGTGACCGCCTACACGGTGGAGCAGCGGACCGGCGAGATTGGGATTCGCATGGCGCTCGGGGCGGACCGCGGCACGGTGCTGACGATGGTTCTGCGCGCGGCGTTTACGCAAATCGGCGTGGGGCTGATCATCGGCATTCCGGTAGCGATTGGGGCGGGATGGCTCATGACCCATCAACTCTACGGGGTCAAGCCGTACGATCCCGCGGTCCTTGTCCTTGCGGTGCTTGCGCTGGGAGGGGCGGCGCTGACCGCGGCGATCATTCCGGCGCGGAAAGCCGCCGGGACGAATCCGATGAATGCGCTGCGGAGCGAGTGAGTGCAGGGACCAGTGGTCAGGGCGGCATGGATCCCAGGTCTCAAAATCGAGACCTGGGGCACCCGGCGAATTCTCATCCTGATGCTGACCCTGACCCTCGGGAATGGGAACAAGAAGGATTTGCGCTAGCGTTTACCATAAAGAACTGGTGTAACTTCCGAATCGGCCACCACTCGACCGCATCGGGCAATTTGTCGATTACGCTGACCCCGCACGGCGAATCGCTGCGATAATCAACACGCATGGATTCTTCATATTTCCGATAGTCACGTTACAGCAACTGAATTACTTGCAATTGCGTGTGTCAGGTAGCTTGAATACATTGATAAATTGGTGGCCGAAGATCGCCACGAAATGCCCGGATGGATCTATAGCCGAATGTTGGTCTGGTGAGATCGGTAGATCGCCGGAAGTGTGCCACTCGAAACATGTGTTTCCACTTCCGGCATCTATTACACGAACCAATTCCCCGTTGGCGACAAAGCCGTCTACTTCGAAACCCATCGATGGCAACAAAAGCAGGTCCTCCTTGACCGTCTGGGCGAAGCCAACATGTCGCGTCAAGATGTCATATAACAAGCGCATCCCGTCTGATGATGTGGCCATATACCTGCCGTAGCCGCTATCAGGCTTCTCCAATGTACGTAGAAGTTTGCCGTTGTAATCGCGGATTTCAGGCCGACCATTACGTTGAATGAGAATCCGGTCATTCCCTAACAAATGTACGGTCGGCACTTCGTTGTCAGGTATTTTCACTCTGAATGTTCCCAGAATTTTACTCTGCATACTTTCGATCCGAATGACTCCGTGTTCAAGAAATGCGACCGCACGGTCTGACGTGGCTACAAGGTGTCCGCTCCCCGCCGGGAGTTCATCGCATTTCTCCAAGCCCTGGGTGGTTCCCGAAGTCCCTAGCGGCGTCCTCAAGTTCGGATCGAAGTGCAAACAATCGCGCACTGCGTGTCTTGTGATTCCGCTGAGAAGAACCCCGCCATCACGCGCTCGTTTGATTTGCCGAAATCGGTCAACCATGCGAACGTTCGACAAGGAATGCGGTTCCGGCCCGGAGAGATCGACCGTTCCGATACTGCATTCGTCTTTAAAGCAGAACCCGACCGCGAGAATATGGTCGGAGATGAATGTCAGCGAGCCGGATCCCGTCGCTCCGCCCATGGTTAGAGGAGTCGCGTCGATGGTGTACGCCGGTTCGGGCGGCATCTGGGCCGAGTAGACAAGACTCGCGCTCAGTGCGGCAACCAAGGCGAGACACAACATACTCAGTTCGGCATCTCTTCGTATGGCACACGATCTAAGCATGCTCCGATTCTTAACCCAGAATACAGACCTCGGCGGTTGGAACAGGACAGTTTCGCAGGTGTCCTTAGAAGCGTTCTTCGCCATTTCGGGCGGATGACCGCCGACTCGGACATGACGCCGAAGGCATCCCTCAGGGGCTAAAGCCCGAATGCTTTTCGCAGTCTTGCGGCACGACTGAAGTCGTGCCCTGTTACAAGGCTGTTCGAAGTTGGTGAATGACCGCCTGTGCGGAAGTTTCGCGGGTTCGTCCGTCGCGGACTAGGAAGTCCGCGCGACGGCCGGCTAGGAAGCCGGCGCTACCCTTGCTTCGAGGTTGGTGGATGACCCCCGATGCGGAGGCAACGACGTACAACCGCAGATGCTTCGTTTCGCTCAGCATGACAGCGCAGGAGCGGAACTCGAGGCGGGACTATCACCGCCAATGCGGAAGTTACGTCCCTCAGGGGCTAAAGCCCGGATGCTTTTCGCAGTCTTGTGGCACGACTGAAGTCGTGCCCTTTCAAAACGCGTCGAAGCGGGCGAGTGACCGGTAAACCGGAAGTAACGCGCGTCAACCGCAGATCCTTCCACTTCCCCTCAGGGTCAGCGTCAGGATGACACCCGTAGCAGCACGACCTTGAGGATTACAGCGACTGCACCGGCACCAGCGTGAGGTCGTCGACGATGCCGACTTCTTTCTGCACGAAGGGCTCGCCGTACTTGACGCCGGCGAGCAGGCCGTAATGGCGGGCTTCGGCGAAGGTGCGCTCGCGGATTTCTTCTTCGGGGACGAAGAGCGCGCTGCCGGCGGCCTGGTTGGCATACTGCGAGCGGTAGGCCATCAGCGCGGCATGGCGCTGCTCGATGAAGGGCGTGATGTCCACGACGAAGCCGGGGCGGACATCGGCGTAGAGACTGGCGTAGACGATTTTGAATGGGCGGTGAGGCCTGGTCTCCGGCTCGACCTTGGATAATCCCGAGAGGAAGCAGGCTTCGTAGCCGAGCGGGGCGACGATGGCGTGGTCGGGGTGGCGCGCCTGCCAGTAGGGAAGGATGACCACGCGGGGGCGGAGTTCGCGGAGGACGCGGACGATCTTGAGGCGGTTTTCGTATGTATTTTCGATGGCGCCGTCGGGAAGGTCGAGCGCCTGCCGCCAGCCCACGCCTAGTATGCGCGCGGCTTCGCCGGCTTCGCGGGCGCGGTCTTCGGCGGTGCCGCGGGTCCCGGCTTCTCCGCGGGTGAGGTCGAGAATCGCAGTGCGCAGGCCGCGTGCAGCCATGCGCAACATGGTTCCTCCGCAGGTCTGCTCCACGTCATCGCGGTGGGCGGCGACGGCGAGGATGTCGGCGGTGAAGGGATCGGTTGCGGGCGCGGCAGTCATCGGGAACTTGTATCGATGATGACACGGGCGGGCAGGGTTCGTGGTCTCCCATCTTCGCGACGGAAAAAAGTCGCGAAGGTGGGGCACGGAAGAAATGTGGAGCGGGACGCTTCCGTTCCCACCCTAACCGCAAGAACAAAAGCGCTGCAGGGTGGGGCACCCAATCTTGATTGACTCCGCTCAGTACACGGTGTTGTTGGCGTCGCTCTTGGCGTCGATGTAGGCAACGTCGTAGGCGGTGCCGGTGACGGTCACGTATTGATTGTCGAGTTCGGAGCCGTCGGTGGTCTTGTAGATGTGGACCTGGCCGCCCTGGGCGACATAGATCTTGTGCAGTCCCTCCACGTCGGCGATGCCGGTCAGGTCGCCCTGGTACGGCTCCAGCAAGGTCACCGTATTGGAGGACGTGTTGAACATCGTGAGGCAGCCGTCGGGAAGGCCTTTGGCGTAGCGCTCGCCGTTGGTGCACTGAATCATGCCGATCCAGAGCGTATTATCGTCGGCCATGAGGATGCGGCTGGGAGCGCCAGGCGCGCCGTCGCTGATGGAGATGGGAGTGCCGGCGGTATTCGCGCTCAGATTCACAATGGTCAGAAAGCCGGTGAACAGGCCGTCAGGCTGCAATTGCTGGCCGACCACGTACATGGTGGATCCGGCGATGAGGGCGTTGGTGGCGCCGCCGGGGATCGGCAGCGTGGGGATGTTTCCGGTGGTGGGAAGCTTGCCCGATTGCTGGCCTACCTGGAAGATCATCGGCGCGACGGGTAGTTGAGAAATGGAGGCTTTGGCGCCGCCACACTCGGGCCCGCAGTTGAGGATGTAGGCGGTGCCCCCGTCGGGGGAAAAGATAGCCTTGATGGGCCGGTCGAATACCAGCGGCGCGCCGTAGGGAATGCCGTAGTTGTCCAAGGCGTCGGGGCTCTGGGCCTGAAACAGACACCAGGAGGGCACGTTGAGAGGTTCGCAGTCGATGGCGGCTTTGGGCCAGGTGGTGGGTCCGCCGGAGTATGCCGTGGTCTGGGAGGCGCTCAGCTTGATGGCGTAGTAGACATAATTGGAGTTTTGAACGAAGGCCATGGCCACCGTGCCGCCGGGGTTGACGCTCACCCGGTAAACTCCGGGAAGGCTCAGCCCGACGTTCACGTTGCTGGCCTTGTCTACGACGGTGAAAAAGTGGGCGGCCTGGTTGGCGGCAAAGGCGTACAACTGGTTGCGCGTGGTGAAGACACTCGACGATACACCAAGCAGACCGGACTGCGTGCCATTGGTGCTTTCCTTGGCGTAGGAGACGAAGGTCAGGCTGCCGTCGCCGGAGCCATAGACGGCGCCTAATTCCTCCTCGGGCATGTTCTGGATGGTGACGGGAAGCGCTCCGGAGAAACCTGTGACGGAGAAACTGGGTGTTTTGCCGTTATAGCTGGAGCGGATGTCGTAATAGCCGTCGACAATCACCAGGGCTCCCTTGGTGAATGCGCTGGGATTCTGCACCGCGATGAGGACACGGTTGATCAAACCGCTGGGCGGCAGAGGGCGGCCTGCGAAATAGGTGGTGTTGCCACAACCGGCCAGCACGGCCGCAATAACGAGGGCGCCCGCGGCGCTCCACCAAAGACTGCTTTTCTTCAAAATCCCCTACCTCGGTGAAAGGCGCCGCGATTCCTGGTGCGGGCGCGGTGAAAGAATTCGATGGCGATAGAGAAAACCGACCGCAAATCGCCATTCCAACGCAGGTTCCAGCAATGCTTTTGACTCACGAAGTATAACAGAGACAGCCCTTAACCCCTTTAGACTGCTCCAGGTCACTTCGGCTAACAATTTTGTTCAAGAATTGCCGAATTGCACCCAATCGAGCGCGATCGGCGGGCGCACGATGAATGGATCAAGGCTGCCCGGCAGGATGGAGGGCGGCTTTCCGGCGCCGGAATTGGTTCAGGCCTCCTGAAGCGGCCCTGAGCCGGTTTGAGGATGGAGGTCGGTGAGATCGCAGCGCTTTTTCAGTGCTTGCGGCGATGGGCATGTCAACTGGGGATGCATCTGAGGTTTTTCAGCTGGAAACCGCGGGAATATCTGCAATGCAGCCTTCGAAATGAATTGACCCTCCTACCCGTTTTCTTCAGTGAAGGCGTATCAGGCCGCAGCCCAGGCATACATCGACCATCGGGCCAAGATTCTGTACCGTGCCGATGACCGGAGCCCCGGTGCCATTGGTAAGCTCGTCCAGTTTCTCGGCCGTGAGATCGCCAACCTTCACACCCATCTCCGGAGAGGTAAGCTGAAAACTAGTTTGTTTCCAGGCGGTATGTTTGCAATCCGAAGGACTGACTTTCGCCGCGAAGGCGACAACGCTTGCGCTCTGCGCCAGAGCCTTTGCGGCGAACAGGGTCGTAAGTGCTCCCACCAAACCACGTCTTGTCATTTCGTTTCTCCTTTTTATTCGAGACCTTGAGCCCGCAGAGCAATGCAATATCCGGCTTGGCCAACGTGGCGTCTATTGCACGGCGTAGATTGTCGCGCCGGGTTCGAGCATGACCCTCAACTTGCCGTCTGCCGCGCTCTCGATTTTCGGAGCGGAGGAGGGGAGAAGCGGCGTGAAGCTCGAACAGTTTTCCAGGCCTGTCCTGGCGGTTGTCAATTCCAGTTGACGCGCTTCATCGGCAGCATTGGCAAATACCAGAATTCGTTCCGGCCCCTTTTTTTGCGGGCAGCCGGTGTTAAGGTCGTCACCGCGCAGAAATACGAATGAACCGGGATCGGCGAATAGATCCTGCTGGCTTCCCTTGGTAATAGCCACATGAGTCGTTCGCATGTGCAAGAGGGCCGATGCCCATGCAAAAGCATCATTCTCCTCGGCGGTGCGGCCATCGGTTGTAAACGCGTTATGAGTGCTGCCTTTGAATCCGCCCGGAAAGTCGCGGCGGTTGTCCGGGTCCGCGTTACCTTCCATCGCGATCTCGTCCCCGGAGTAGATTTCCGGGGTGCCGCGCAGAGTGGCAAGCAGAGCAAAGGCCAGCTTCAACTTCGCAAGGCTGGAGTCAGGCTCGGAGCGAAAGCGAACCGTATCATGGTTCCCGAAAAATGTCACCAGCCTCTCGGGATGAGGATAGAGGCGATCTTCAGCCAGCACCGACTGCAACCCGGTCATCGGCTTGCCGTGCGCGATCACATCGCGAAGCGCAAAGTAAGTGGGAAAATCAAACGGTGTATACAGCCCCGTGTCGATTCCCTCATGGCTCGCGCCGCCGGCAAAGTAAGACGTGATGGTCGCATCCGGGTTGAATACTTCCCCAACGGTCGTCAGTTCGGGATAGTTCTCGTGGATGATGCTATGAAACTGGCTCCAAAAAGCTCGACCTACGTAAGGGAATGTATCAATCCGGAGCCCATCCAGCCCGGCAGTTTCGATCCACCAGATTGCATTCTGGGTGAGATACCTGGCAACCAGCGGATTCTCCTGGTTCAGGTCGGGCATGCCGTCGGTAAACCAGCCATGCGTAGTATCAAACCGCGCGGCAGCCGGCGCATGGGGATCGACCAGAGCCTCGAAATTGGATTCTGCATGCTCATGATGTTCCAGACTCCCATGGAGCCAGTCCGGCGCAGGCGGGTCGAGAACCCATGGATGCTGCACGCCAATGTGATTGGGAACAATGTCGAAAACGATTTTCATCCCACGCGCATGCAGATCGTCTGCAAGGCGCCGGTAATCGTCCAGCGAACCGAAGTGGGAATCGACGGCATATAGATCGACGGCCGCGTATCCGTGATAGGACTCCGGCATGTTGCCATTGGACAGGATGGGCGTTGTCCACAGCGCTGTAACTCCAAGTTGCTGCAGGTAATCAAGGTGCTGGCGGATGCCGGCAAAGTCTCCGCCGTGCCAGCCGCGCGGCGCATCCGGCGCGTAACCTGGCTGGTCATTGTCCGGATTGCCATCAGCAAAACGATCTGTCATGACCAGGTAAATGACATCGGCCGGATTGAAGCCCCGATATCGTCCCTGCGCGGATGGCCTCGGGTGCAATGCAAAGCTTGCCTGGGCCGATCCGGCAACGTTTGAGGCGGTAATCTGGAGGTCCTGCGGCTGGGCTTCCTTTGTGGCGAGCCATAAAAACGCGTAGTGGCCATTGGAAGAGGTTTCGTTCCGGAGAATGCGAACCCCGTGCCCGCTCACGGCAAATCTCGCGTCGTTCAGATTCCGTCCGTAAATCAACAGCATGGGATCCGGCAGAGCGGGCCACCAGTTTGGAGGATCAATCCTGTTGATGACAGGGCTGGAAACCGGCTGGGCGTAGAGTTCGAACCCCAGCGGCAGCAGCACCGCAAATAGCGCGAATGCACAGCGGAATCTGTTTGCCATGGCGATCATTCCGATTCTGATCGTAAACAATATCATCCAGGACATTATCGAAAAAGTGCAGAGCCGAAATGTGAATGTGACCGCCCGTCTTTCAGCTACGGATCCTGAATGGCTGCGAGCTCCCCGCGAAGTTCTGGCGCTGGACTCGCCCGATAGATCCGATTAAGCAATAAATTTTGAATCGAGGGTATTGGACAAAGGCATCGCCAATATTTTGGGGGTGGGCGAAAAGTCTGGATAAGAAATCTGAGAGTCATTCCGATTCCGGCGTACCGGCAAGACATTGACCGACGATTGGCGAATGATCTGAACTGCCGAAAGATACCAAGGTATCGGGTATACCTTTGTCCAATACCCTCGATTCAAAACCTATGGCCTAATCGCATTCATAAGCCGAGTGCGGCGCAAAGCCGCACCGAGAGCCCGCCAGGAAAGAGCTTTCGATGAATCCTCAATCAAACATGGAAACTCAGATCGGCGCAGTCATGAATGTCGCATCGCGCCGTTCGTCTGTGGACATCAGCGTCAGAAACGCTCTCGTCGCGCATGAGTTGGAGATCATGGCAGCCGCACGGAAGGGCTCGGCGACCGCATTCGATGAACTCCAAAGGCGCTACTCTGGTTCGCTCTTCAAGAGCATTTTCAGAATAACGAAGAATCGGGAAGATGCCGAGGATGCCCTCCAGGACACGTTTCTGCGAGCTTATCTGGCGCTGCCTTACTTCGAAGGGAGATCAAGCGTTTACTCCTGGCTAACTCGGATTGCCATTAACTCTGCGCTGATGGTCCTTCGCAGGCGCCGGACGCGGCCCGACTCATTTCTGGATTCATCTTTCGAGGGCGGGGATGGCTTTCCCGCGCGCGAGATTACAGATTCGGCTCCCAATCCGGAACAACTGTGCGAACAGCGCCAGCGCAGCAGCCGCCTGCTGAACGCCATTCGCAGTTTGAAGCCGGTTTTACGCGCGCCAATCGAAATTCAACTGGCCGCTGAACCCTCAATGAAAGAGCTCGCCGATACCCTGAATATCTCTGTAGCAGCGGTAAAGGCGAGGCTTCATCGAGCCCGGGTTCACCTCGCGGATCGAATTTCAAAACACGCAGGAGCGAAGCAATATCCTTCACCTGTCCTGACCCGCAGACATGCCACTGTCCATCCCCGGAATGGGGAACAGCGATGCAAAGGCTGCGACTAGGACCGGACGGTAACATGGCGAGCGCCGATTGTCGAGACTTCAAGATGTTTGGATGATTAACTCTCGATGATTCCGCGCCTGAGGGCGATGGTCACCGCGTGAGCCCGATCGCTGGCGCCAAGCTTGGACAGGATATTGGTGATGCGGCTCTTGACAGTGGCCTCTGCGACGGAAAGCAGGTCGGCGATCTGCTTGTTCGAATTTCCCGCGGCGTTCATGATCGTGTCCCTTCAATATATAAGCCCGCGCGCCGGCGCGAAGGGCGCGCAGCACCTGGGCATCGCCGTTGTAGGTGGTAAGAACAATGATGCGCGCGTCAGGGAATTCAGCCAGGATTCGGTTCATCGCCTCGATTCCGTTGAGGCCGGGCATTTGAAGGTCCATCAGGGTTATGTCCGGGCGATGCAGCCGGAATTTCTCGATGGCTTCCTCCCCGTTGCTGGCTTCGGCCACCAATTTCATGTCAAGCTCAGCGTTGACCACAGCCGCAATCCCCTTGCGAAGAAGAGGGTGGTCGTCCACGGAGAGAATTCGAATCATGCCGGGACCTTCGCTCATCGCTCCCTTGCCTTGCGGAACAACCGGAATCGACGGCCATTCCGCTGCTTCTGGTATGCCACCGCGGCGGGAACGGTTAGCTCCACCTCTGTTCCCGCGCCTGCCTCGCTCCAAAAATCCAGCCGCGATCCGATCCGCTGTGCCCGTTCCCGCATCCCCGGTATGCCCCAATGTCCGGACTGTCCGCCGGCCTCCAGGATCTTGGGGTCGATCCCCTTGCCGTCGTCGCGGACGCGCAATCGGAGTTGGCCGCGATTGAAACAGATCTCCACTTCGATGTGGCTGGCAACCGCGTGCGTAAATGCATTTCGGATCACCTCGCGGGAAATCCGGTAGACCTCATCCTGAAGCATCGGCGATAAATCCTGCTGCTTGCCTTCAACCATTACGAGGTAGCTCGGAACATGCCCATTCAACTCGTGCGCCTCGGCCAGTTCACGGACCGTGGCCTTCACCAATTCCGGAAGCGTGCGCTGCGCGGCCGGTTCCGGCCGCAGGTCGCGAATCGCGCCACGCCCCTCAACAATGGATTCCTCGGCTGCAACAATCGCTCCATCCAGGATCTCCATCGCATGGTCGGCGTTCCGGAGCAGTAATTTACGAGCCGCCTGAAATTGAAACACCGCACCCTGAAAACTTTGCAGCAGGGTGTCGTGCAATTCCCGCGCGATGCGCAGGCGCTCGCTTACGGTGGCTTCCAATCCCGCGGCGTACTGCCGCTGCATGATATGAAGACGCCGTTGATAAAGCCCCCAGAGCAGCGCTGCGAATGCAGCCACGCACAAAACCCGGAACCAGGTGGTCTGGTAGTACGCCGGCGCGATCGAAAAATCCAGAGAAGCGCCGGCCTGGTTCCATACGCCGCTGTTGTTGCAGGCCGTCACGCAAAAAATGGTAATCGCCGGGCGGCAGGTTGGAATATTCGACCTGCCGGATGTTGACCACCTCTCTCCAGTCCGGATCCTGGCCGTCCAGCTTGAATCGAAAATGCACCTTCTCCGGCACAGTGAGGCTGAGGGCGGTGTAGTCGACCGCCACATAGCGAACGTGGGGAGGAAGCGATGCGTGAGCCGGATCGTAACTCTTGCCGTCTGCCGTGATCTGCTCGATGAGGACCGGCGGCGGAAGCTTGTTGAATGGCAGATTCCGCGGGTCGATGACGCTCACGCCACCCCGGGGGACGAACCATATCCTCCCATCTGGTGACCTGGTCACATGCGGGCCAAAGCCGCCAGACACTCCCACGCTCCCCACTCCGTCAGATGTATCGTACAAAGTGGTTTTGACGGCGTGGCGTGGATCGTCTGCCCAGGCATACCACTCCGAACGGTCGATGCGGGCGAGGCCGCAGGGCATGTACACCCAAACTGCATGATCGTCGTCTTCCATGGACCAATGGACCTGGTCGCAGGGAAGTCCGTTCTTGCTGCTGAGTGTTCCGATGTGACCGTCCTTGATGCGGCTCAGTCCGCCTTCGGTGGCGGGCCATATCGCGCCGCGCGAGCCATATCGCAGATGGCTGACTCGGCCGCCGCCCAGCCCGTCGGCGGCAGTGTAAGAAGCGCGGACCAGCCCATTTTTGAAATAAGCGATCCCTCCTTCAAAAAACGCGACCCAGACGCCACCCTCGGACCGGTCAGGCAGCAAAGCCGTCGCCCCGAAGGACTTTTGTCCGAACTGTGACCACGGAATGGATTGAACAGCATTGCCTGGCCCGAAAGAAAGAAGTCCCACGGTTCCATCGCTGATCCACATCTTCCGGTGACCATCCTCGACGATAGACCATATATTTCCACCCGGAATTCCTGGAACACGAACGAATCGGCCGCCTTCAAAGCGGAACACACCGTTGGCGGTCGAAACATACAGTCGCCCCTGGTCATCCAGCCCCAGCGACTGAGGAGTGCCGGCGAGTCCGCTGTTCGCGACTTCGGTTGCGGTATCGCCGGGATTGAGATCTCTGTCATCTCTTCGCCGGCCCTGGCCCAGCACGCGTTGATCCCGGTACACAGTCATACGGCCGTTCGCCCAGCGATTCAACCCGCTCGCCGTTCCCAACCAGACACTTCCATCCGGCGTAGCCTGGACTGTCCAGGAATTCGAACTTGAAAGGCCCTGGTTTCGCGAAATGGTAGGGATGGAGTATTCACGGAAGCGGTCGAGCCCGCTGGCCGTGGCGACCCAGAGATTCCCTTCCCGGTCTTCAAAGATGTTGGTAACGGTATCGCCGGAGAGGCCATCCGCCGCACCGAACAGGTCGGTCTTGCCCTGGTGCAAACGCAAGAGACCTTCGTCTGAGCCAATCCACAAGCTGCCATCGCTGCCGCGGAGAAAAAGACGAGGCCTGAAGTGTGCAGTGACACCCGGAAGTGCATAACTCTGGATTTTCCCGCCCGCAAGCCGTTCCAGCCCTTTGGCCGTAGCCATCAAGAGCGAGCCATTCGTATCTTCGATAACCGAATCCGGCAGGATGTCACCGGGCAATCGAATGTTCACGGCGCGCCCAGCCTTCCAGCGCCACAGCCCCGTACTCGTCGACACCCATAAATTGCCCTCGGTGTCCTCGTATAAACGGAATGCCGCGACCCCGAACGTCCCGGCTCCGTAGCACTGGACTCTATCGCCCTGGATGGCGCAAAGCCTGCCGGGCGCGTAAGCCCCGAACCAAACCGTTCCTTCATGATCTTGAAGCAGTGAAGCGACAATCTGACCGGCAACCTCTGGATACTGTGTGAGCCGGCCGTCTTTCCAACTGGCGAGCCCTTTCATCGTCCCAATCCAAAGCGTGCCTTCGCGGGCCACCAACAGGGACCTGATGGCACTGCCGGGGAGTTGCTCACCCGACGGCTGCCACGGAACGGCGCGAACACCGTCGAAGCGGAATAAACCCAAATCCGTCGCGGTCCACAGGTACCCATCCGGCGTCTGCGCAATCGTGGTGATCGTGCCCTTGGGAAACCCATCGCGCGTTCTCCACGCGGTGTGGGCGTAGTGGCTGATGTCCAGGTCTGGATTCAGCGCCGCCGCGGTTAGACACCCGAACCCCGCACCAGCCAACACCAGGCCGGACAGGAAAGTGCGCACGAGTTTGCGAGCTCTTTCCACGAGAAAACGATCGTACGCCATTTCACCAAGGTTCCGGGAGGCGAGCGAGTGAATGCGATACGATGACTAAAGAATGCCAAGTTTTGCGGAAATCTTCGGAAACCGGCCGGTTCTGGCCGACGGGGCGATGGGTACCGTGCTCTATGCGCGTGGTGTCTTCATCAATCGCTGTTATGACGAGCTGAATCTTTCCGACCCCAACCTGATTCTTTCCGTGCATGAGGACTACCTGCAGGCGGGGGCCGAAATCCTGGAGACCAATACGTTTGGGGCCAATCGCTTTCGCCTGGCGCGGCATGGTCTGGCGGGCAAGGTGGCGGAGATCAACGCTGCCGGCGTCCGGCTGGCCAAGCAGGCGGTGGGGCATTTCAAAGACAAGCAGGCGGGCGATGCGTGGGTGGCGGGCTCGGTGGGTCCGCTGGGCGTGCGCCTGGAGCCGCTGGGCAAGACCGGGCTGGACGAAGCGCGGGCGGCGTTTGTGGAGCAGATCCGGGCGCTCGCCGAGGCCGGCGCAGACATGATCATCATTGAGACCATGCCGGCGTTGAATGAAGCGCGGGAAGCACTGGCGGCCACGCAGGAGGCCGCGCCTGATTTGCCGGTGCTGGCCATGGTGACGGTGGACGATGAAAGCAATTGCCTCGACGGATCGTCTCCGCAGCAGGCGGCGGCGCTGTTGACGGAGTGGGGCGCGAACGCGGTGGGCGTGAATTGCTCCACCGGGCCGGCGACTGTGTTGACGGCGGTGGAAGCCATGCGCACGGCAACCACGCTGCCCATCGCGGCCATGCCCAATGCCGGCATGCCGCGCGCGGTGGAAGGGCGCAATATCTATCTGTGCTCGCCGGAGTACATGGCCAGCTTTGCGCGCAAGGCCATCGCTGCGGGGGCGCAGTTCGTGGGCGGCTGCTGCGGCACCACGCCCAACCACACCCGCGCCATGCGCTCGGCAATGCGGGCCATCGACGCGCAGGCCAAGGTGGCCGAGGGTGGAGCGCGCGTGGCGCTTTCCACCGAGACGCCCCCTGTGCCGCTGGCGCACCGCTCGCGGATCGGAGCGCTGGTGGCTCATGGCACATTCATCACGCTGGTGGAGATCGTGCCACCGCGCGGCATCGATTGCAGCAAGGAGATCGAAGGGGCGCGCTTCCTGGCGCAACTGGGCGTGCACGCCATCAACGTGCCCGACTCGCCGCGCGCGTCGGCACGCATGAGCGCGCAGAGCCTCTGCATCCAGATCCAGCAGCACACCGGCATCGAGACGGTGCTGCACTACACGTGCCGCGATCGCAACATTCTCAGCATCCAGTCGGACCTGCTGGGCGCGTCTTCGATCGGGCTGCACAACATTCTGTGCCTGACCGGCGATCCGCCCAAGCTGGGCAACTATCCCGATGCGACGGCGGTGTTTGACGTGGATGCCATCGGGCTGGTGAATATTGTGCACCGCCTCAACCATGGTCTGGACATCGGGTCGAACTCGATCGGCGCCAGCACCAACTTCAGCATCGGCGGTGGCGGCCAATCCCGGTGTACCCGACATCGAGCACGAACTGCGGCGCTTCCAGTACAAGGTGGAAGCGGGCGCCGAGTATGCCATTACCCAGCCGGTGTTCGATCTGCGCTTGCTGGAGGATTTCCTGCGGCGCATCGAGGAATTCAGGATTCCGGTCATTGCCGGCATCTGGCCGCTGACCAGCCTGCGCAACGCCGAGTTCATGAAGAACGACCTGCGCGTCTCCATGCCTGAGGAGATCATGCTGCGCATGGCGCAGGCCAATTCGCCCGATGCGGCGCGCCAGGAAGGAATCAGGATCGCCCAGGAAATGCTGGAGGCGGTCCGGCCCATGGTGCAGGGCGTACAGGTGGCGGCGCCGTTCGGGCGCTACAGCGCCGCGGCGGACGTCATTGCCAGCGTGCTGCCCCATACGGACACGACCCCCGCGGAGCAAATGCATGGCATCGTTTGAAGAATCGCTCAAGAAGCTGGAGGCCATTGTCGAGCAACTGGAAAAGGGCGACCTCGCGCTCGAGGAATCGCTGAAGTTGTTCGAAGAGGGCGTGGGGTTGTCGGCGGCCTGCAAGAAGGAACTGGACGAGGCCGAGGGCAAGGTGCAGATGCTGGTCAAGCAGCGCGACGGCTCGATGAAGGCGGAACCGTTTTTGACGGAAAAGCAGTCTTGATGTAGTGAATCTAAAGTTCGCACCGCAATTACTGCTGTCATCTGAGCGCAGCGAAGGATCTGCGGTTGCATTTTCATGCTTTCGGGTGGAACACCATTCCATGCTGGACTGCGGTTCGGGCCGGATTTATGGAATGAACTTCCGGGACACCACGCTACTGGCCTGTCGCAGAGAATTCGTCACCAGCGTCGTAGAAAAGCAACCGCAGATCCTTCGACTGCGTTGATCGCTTCGCGACCAACTTCGCTCAGGATGACAGGCTAGTGAAAGATTAATGCTCAGTAGCGCTTTCCCTTCGCAATCCACTGATTCTTTGATAATGAATTCGCACCATCATGGTTCCCAAGTCCCAAAACCGGGGACCTGGGGCGCCAGCTTCAGAATTCCGTCTCGACTGCGTTGGCTGATCACCCCAGCCACTGGGGGTTGTGGGCCGTGCCGTCAAAATGCGACGAGGTTTTGAATTGCTCGAACTTGCCTTCGAGCGCGGCGGATCTGGTGCGTTCGAGAATGGCGGCAACCTCGGCCTGGCTGAGCGGCTTGAAAGTGCTGGCCGCCTCGATGGCCTGGTCGAGGATTTGCGGGCTGTCGATGCCGGTGATCTGCACCGCGATGGGCAGGTTCAGGCAGTAGTGCAAGCACTCCATGGGCTTCACCGTGTTACTGGAGAGAATGAGGTGGTCGCCGAAGCACTTCATCCCCAGCGGCGCGATGCCTTCACGGTTCAGCACCGGAAGCACTTCATGGGTAAAGCTGCGGAAGTGCGCATCCATCACGTTGAGCGGCATCTGCACGGCGTCGAAGTGAAAACTGTGCTGCCGCGCATGGTCGAGCATGCGCAGATGCACGTAGGGATCCTTGTGGCCGGTGAAGCCGATGAAGCGCACCTTGCCGGCCTTTTTCGCGTCAAGCATGGCTTCCAAAGCGCCGCCTTCGGCGAAGATGCGGTCGGGATCTTCGAGGCGGATCACTTCGTGGAACTGCATCAGGTCGACGTGATCGGTCTTTAGCCGCTGGAGCGACTGGTCGATCTGGTCGGCGCAGGCTTTCCTGGTGCGTCCATCGATCTTGGTGATCAGGAAGGCCTTGTTGCGGTAGCCGTCGGCCAACGCCTTGCCCATGCGGTCCTCGCTGACGCCGTCGTTGTAGTCCCAGCAGTTGTCGAGGAAGGTAATGCCGCGATCGACCGCCTGGCGGATGAGTTGGATGGAGTCGTGTTCGGAGAGCTTTGCCTGGCCGATGTGATATCCGCCCAGGCCGATACAGGAGACACTCTCGCCGGTACGGCCCAGGGCGCGGGTGGGAACCGCTTCGGCGCCGGCGGCGTGGAGCAAGCGCCCCGTTGCAGCCGCGCCGGCGGCCGTTGCGGCGGTCCTCAGGAAGTCACGCCGGTGGATGCGATTGGATTCCATGGTTTCCTCCGGGTTCAAAGGTGATCGGGATTGGCGAAACCGAACTTGGGACCAGGAAAATGCCGGAACCACGCGGGGCTCCCGCTGCCTTCTTGGATGAGGTGAACGCGGAAATGGTACTGCTTGAATGCAGCCGGCGGGCCCGCGCGGAATCCACCGAGCTTTTATCCCTGAATATCACATTTGGCTGTGAGAACCGCAGTTGGACCAAGCTACCGGGAATGAAGTTGGCAAAATGATCTCAACGCTTCTGAAGACCAGTAACCACTAACCACTAACCACTAACCACTGTTTTCCTCAGCGCCGGGTGGGCAGCGAAGCCGGCCAGACGCGGGCCAGGGTGGTGGGGGCGGAGCGCGGATCGGCCTGCTGCAGGATGTGCATGCCCTGCGCCAGGTTGATGCCGGCGGGAACGGGCGCGAAGCCTCCGCGGGTTTCACTCGTCTGTCGCGCGATGGTGTTGAACAGCATGGCGTGTCCGCTGATGTGAATCTCCAACTGCTCGGTCTTCCATTCCGTGGGGCTCACCTGGACTCGCTGGATGCGAAACCAGCCGCCCTTATCGAGGCGGCCGAGCAGCCCGAAGCCAAAGTCCACGTTCTGGTCAAGCTTGCCTTCCAGGCGCACCAGGCGCTTCATGCGGGCATCGAGCCATAGTTCGCCGCTCATGGAGTGAAAGATGCGCGACTGGATGGAATGCGGAGCGAAATCGGGATTGGGCCGGAAGCGAAGATGATGGCAGCCGTTTTCGTCGCTCAGGAAGTCGAAAAGGAATGCGTCCGGAAGCAGCGCGAATACCGCTCCGATTTGCTTTTCATCTTCCGCCCAGGCACGGCGATGACCGGCGCGAGCCAGGGGTGAATTCACCAGGCGTTCCAGGCGCGATTGTTCTTCATCTTGACTCCGTGCATCGAGGGGATGGCCATTGGCTTCGACCACACGCGTGATGGGGCCATCGGAGGTTTCAACCTCCTCCTCAAGCCGGGTACCGTCGTGCGCGTGCTGCTGGATCCAGTAGCGCCAATACCCATGGGTCTGGTGATCGCGCATTTCGTTGTAGACCACCTCGCGCACCAGTTGCTGGGCGGGTTGAGACGGCTGAGACCAGCCGATTGCGGTTACGGCGGGAAGAATCCCAACGAAGACCCAGAACACACGCATCCCGCACTCTCCTGTGGACCGAATGTGGGGTACGGTTGGATTCTGCACCAGTTTTGGTGAAGAAATGGCTGGCTTTCCATGAATAGCCGGAAAAAACGGCGCGAAAATCGGAGTTATACCCAAAAAAGTAACCTACCGTCCCTTGGTCGATGCGGCCTCATGGAAGTGGATGCGCGCCTGGGGAAACCGTTTCGCGTTCATTCATCGCTCATTGACGTGCCGGGCGGCGATGCTGGACAGGTATGATGCCAAAGCGGGTTCGAGCGGTTGACCGGCGGGAGAAATCGGCGCCAAGATCAGGCCGGGCAAGAACTTGGCAAGAGTCGCGGCTTGCTACACTGGGGCCATGCTGGACGAACTGGAGTTTCGCCGTACCGCCGAGAGCGCCCTGGATGCGCTGAAGAAGTACCTGATCGAACGCGAGGAAGACGAGGACGCCGGTTTCGAAGTGGAAGAACAGAATGGCGTTTTGAGCGTGCTGTTTGAGGCGCCGCCGGGAAAGTACGTCATCACGCCCAATACGCCGGTGCGCCAGATCTGGATTTCTGCGCTTTCGACGAGCTTCAAGCTCGACTGGGATGCAAAGGCGTCGGCATTCGTGCTGCCCCGCACGGGCGAGCTTTTGATGGCGCTGATGGATCGGCTGATCCTGGAGCGAAGCGAGGATAAGCAGCGAGGTTGAGGGCCCGTGCGGACGAGAATCCCAGGTCTCAGCCTCGAGACCTGAGGCACCCATTTTTCATCGGAACAACGGAGGGCGGTCGGCATCGCTTGCGCCGCGTTCCTGGTTCGGCTGCTGGCCCATGGTGAAGTGAAGTTGGGTGGCGCCAGTGTGGAGTTTTGCGATCGGCAGCCACGAACCTGGATACGGGGCGCCGTCCAAAGTGACATTCTGCACGTAGACGCCGTCGCCGTCGCGCATGATGATCAGCGTGCGATCGCCGGCCAGCTTAAGCGTGGCTTTGTCGAACATGGGCGTGCCCAGCACCACGCCGCCGACGCCCGGTACTGCGGGATAAAAGCCCAGAGCATTCCACACGTACACACCCGAGGTGGCGCCGAGGTCATCGTTGCCGGGCAGGCCTTCGGGTGTGGTCTTGAAAGTCTCCTTTGCGATGCGCGGGATGAGTTCCTGCGCCCTCCACGGCTGGCCCAGAAACACGTAGGCATAGGGCGTGACGAAGTCGGGCTCGTTTTCCATGTTGAAGCAGGGCTCGCCCCAGCAGCGCAGCTTGAGGAAGAACTTGTCGAGACGCTTGTCGACTTCCGCTTCGCCGCCCATCGCTTTGAACAGAGCAGGGTAGTCGAAGGGAATCATGAACGAGTACTGGTAGGTATTGCCCTCCTCGAATCCGTTTTGATCGGTGGAGACGGGAGCGTTGTTGCGCTTGGGGAGCGAATGCTCGGGATCGAAGCCGGCTTCCCATGAACCGTCGGAGTTGCGCGGCCGGATCCAGTGCGAATCGGGATCGACGAGGTGCTTCCAGTTCTCCGAGCGCTGGAGAAATGTTTTGTACTCCGTATCGCGACGGGTATTCCTGGCGAATTGTGCGATGGCGAAGTCGTCGCTCGCGTACTCGAGAGTGCGCGACGCGGAGATAGAGTCCTTGTCGTTGGGCACGTAACCGAGCTTGAGATAGTCGTCGAGGAAGGGCCGCTCGGAGTCGCCGTGCGGGCCTTTGCCGGGCTCGGTACCGGCCTTGACCATGTATTTGAGTGCGGTGGCGACGTCGAAGTTCTTCGCGCCGAAGGCGTAGGCGGAGGACGGCAGGATGACCGGCGAGTCTCCCCCCATCACGTAGGTGACGTCGTTGGCCGCAGGCCAGCGCGGATACCAGCCGCTATCGACCGCGTCGTTCACCAGCGACTGCATCATGTCGCTTTCGCGTTCGGGCTCGAAGAGTGCCTGGAGCTGCACTGTATTGCGATAGATGTCCCAGTCAGAGAAGTTGGCGTACTGCGCATGCTGGCGCTTGCCCGTGAGCGAGTGCACCTTATCGTCGAAGCCGATGTAGTTGCCGTCCTCGTCACTGAACAGGTTGGGCGACAGGAACGAGTGATAGAAGCCGGTGTACCAGATGGTGCGCTCTTCGGGGGTGCCGCCTTTGAGGGCGGCGCGGTCGAGAAGCTGGGTCCACGTGGCGCGGGCTTTGTCGTGGACAGCGTCGAAGTCCCAGCCGGGGATTTCTTTTTCGAGATTGTTGCGCGCGCCGGCTTCACTGACGAACGAGATGCCGACCTTGAGGAGCACGTCGGGCTGCTTGCCGAAGTCGAGCCACGCGCCAGTGTGCTTGCCGAACGCAAAGTGCGGGTCCCGGCGGGATTGGTAATCCTGCCACGCGTAGGTCTCCGTGGCAGTTTTGTTGAAGCGTCCGGCGACATAGATCTTGTAATGCGAATCGGAGCCGCAGAAACGGCCCGCGCTCGACCAGCCATCGAAGCTTCCATCCTGCATGACATGGATATGATTGCCGAAGGCGGCGAGCTTCTCGGGCAGAGTGTCCATGCCGGAGATGGAGTTGGCGCTGCTGCCGGCGTTGACCAGCACCCGCGCATCCGCGCCCTCCGGAAACGTGAAGCGGGCGATGCCGGCGCGCTCGGAGACGGTAAGTTCCACGTGCACGCCGTTGGCCAGCGTGATCGCGTAGTAGCCCGGGTGCGCCTGCTCGTGTGCGTGGTCGAACGCGACGGCGTAGGGTGCGAAATTCATCCCCGGGCTGGCGGTGAGTTCGGCGGTGGTGGACAGGATGGCGAAGTCACCGTAGAGCGGGCAGCCCGCGCCGCTGAGGTGCGTGAGGCTGAACCCGGTGATCTTTTTGTCGGTGTAGAAATACCAGCCCATGTGCCCCGTGTCAGGACTCCACTGGATCATGCCGAACGGCAGGGTGGCGCCGGGAAACGTATTGCCGCCGCCGGCGGTGCCGATGAAAGGATCGACTGAATCGTAGGGGGTTCGTTGGGATTGGGCCAGGGCGGGGAGAATCGACGAGACGATCAGGGAAAAAGGCAGAAAGATACGAACCCGCATGGTATGTGTCCTTGGGGAGATGGATTCTCCCAAAGCACACATTCTAGTTCGCGGCCCCGCTCTTCCCAGGCCATCGGCTTGGTGGTGTCCCACCTTCGCGCCAATAAAAAGGCGCGAAGATGGGGCACGGAGCATCTTTACTCCGCAAAAAGGAGGCTCATCGTTCGCGGAGGCGTTCCCACCCTGGCGCCAAAAACAAAGACGGCGCGAGGGTGGGGCACCCAGATGGAAATCACACTACTGCAGAGCGTAGACGGTGTTCAGCACCTTCTGCTGGAGAGCGTCCGGCAGAGGGGCGTAGGAGAGCTGCGAGACTTCGCCTTCGCCGGACTTGATGCACCAGCTCAGCATGTCTTTCAGCACTTTGCGCTTGGTGGCATCGCCCCCGCTGGTGGGAATGAGCAGGTAGGTAAAGCTGGAGATGGGATAGGCGTTCGCGCCGGCTGCGTTGGTGATGGAGATGCGGTAGTCGGCGGGCATCTGCTTGATGCTGGCCGCGGCGGCGGTGACACCCTCGATGGAGGCTTTTACAAAGTTGCCCGACGCATTTTTCACCGAGCCGAAATTAATCTTGTTCTGGAGCGCATAAATCAGTTCCACGTAGCCGATCGAGCCGGGCATCTGGCGCACCAGCCCGGCCACGTTCTCGTTGCCCTTGCCGGCCACGCCCGTCGGCCAGTTGACGGCGCTGCCTTTTCCCGGCCCGTCATTCCATTCCTTGCTGACCTTGCTGAGGTAGTCGGTCCAGATGAAAGTGGTGCCGCTGCCTTCGGCGCGATGCACCACGATGATCTTCTGGTCGGGGAACTTCTCGCCCGGGTTGTCCTTGGCGATCTTGGCGTCGTTCCAGTTCTGGATGGACCCAAGAAAAATGCCGGCAAGAACTTCGGGGCTGAATTTGATGTCCTGCACGCCGGGCACGTTGAAGATGGGCACGACCGCGCCCAGTACCGTGGGAATATGGATCAGCTTGATGGGCGATGCGGAAAGGGCCTGGTCGGTCATCGGCATGTCGGAAGCGCCAAAGTCCACCAGTCCCTTAGTCACCTGCTGGATGCCGCCGCCCGAACCGATGGATTGATAATTGATCTCCACGCCCGGATGGGCGGCGCTGTATTCGCTGAACCACTTCGAGTAGATGGGATAAGGAAATGTAGCCCCGGCCGCGGTGAGTTTCTGCGCCTGAGCCGCGCTCAAAGCCAACGCCAACAAGCAAACTGCCAAAAGTGTTTTTTTCACGGATCGCTCCCTTACGGCTTTTGATGCCAGGGATGATTGTGAACGGCCAATGTTACGGGCATTTGAATATGCGCGGCGGCGAGCGGCTAAGTCATCACGGCTCAGTGTGATTGCGCCACTTGACAGCCAGTTCTTTGTCGGCCAGCGCCTTTATGAACACGCCCCCGACCACGGAGCGTGCCTGGAAAGCCTCCTGCTTGCCGGTTTTGGTGTCGTACCAGTCGGTGAGCGGCACCCGGCTGGGCCCCTCGTTGATCCAGTGGCCGATGGGATCGACCAGCGCGTTCCAGTCCTCCGGCTTTTCGGCCAGGGTCGCTGTCCAGATCTCCCAGTCGAGCTTGGTATAGGCCTTGCGGTTGTCGAGGGGCAGGCCGAAGCGGTTGAGGTGCTTGAGGTAAAAGGCGATCTCGGTCTGGCGAACGGTGGCGGGGAAGAGATTGAAGCTGAGGATCTGGTCCCATACCAGGTTGTATTTCTGGCTCCAGGTGCCGGGGTGGTCGAACGCCAGCTTGTAATGGTCCGCTTCCAGAGCCATCTGCTGCCATTTATCGGCCATGTCCTTGGCCAGGCGTGCATATTCCGCAGCCACATCGTCCTTACCAACGCCGCGGGCCATCTGGGCGTAGGCGGCAAGGCCTTCGATGGCCTTGATGGAGAGGTTGGCGTTGTGCGCCAGATGACCGGCGAAATCGTCAGTGGAAAGCTGGTTGGCGGGATCGAGACCTTTGTCGCGGAGGTATTCGGCCCACTTGGAGAACTGCGGCCAGTACTGGCGGGCGAAGTCCCAGTTGCCCAGTTCGCTTTCCATCGCGGCCACCAGGATGAGCAGGTTGCCGCTTTCCTCCACCGGCATCTGGTCCTTCTCGGTGCGCTCGCCGCCGCCATAGACCTGGCCATTGGCCAGCGGGTAGGTGCCCAGGTCGTGGGGGGCGAAGGGCCACCTCCAGCGGGGCAGAGCGGCGTATTCGAGCACCGGCTTGAGCTGGGCCTGGAGGAGCACTGGATTGAAAAACAGGAAGAACGGCGCGGAGGGATAGAGCACGTCGACGGTAGAGATGCAGCCGTTGGAGAAATTCTCCTTGGGGAAGAGCATGGGGGTGCCGTCGATGTCGGCGGCGAAGCCGTGGGCGGCGAGCGTCTGGCGGTAGGCGAGAATGGCAAGTTGCGTGTATGCCTTTCCGCCGGTTTTTTCCAGATCGGCGGTCAGCTCATCATCGAAGCGCTTGCCGCGCGCATCCAGGGCAGGGAAGTCGTTCTCGGCCGCGATCAGCATGTCCTGCTCAGTCTGGTCATTGCGCTGCCAGTAGGGGCGGAGTTTGCGGCCCAGGTACTCGATCGCGTAACCCTCGGTGTAGGCCAGCAGAACATGGCGGCTGACGGATGCCTGCGCGACGCTTCCCAGGGGCAACATAATGGCGAGGTGCGCAGCGCCGTTGCGCGGCATGCGGGGCATTTCGAGATCGTCGGCGGAGGGGAGCGAACCGCCATTGACGAAGCTGTCGACGGCTTCCGCCGATTCGCTGAGCTGGGCGTTGGCGTCGTTGGGCACGGCGAGATGGAAGTAGCCCCAGTCGATGCGCAGGTTGTCGCCGGGACGATTGAGGACGCGCTGATCGCGGGAACCGACGTTGAGGATCGCGAGATTGCCGGCCTTCGTGCGGCCCCAGGTGACCGGCTCGTTATCCGCATTGACGGCGATGACCGGATCGATGTCAAGCAGGATGGAAACATCGTGGCTGCCCTGGCCGATGGCCGAGAAGGTGAGATACGTCACGGGCCGCGAGAGGACATCAAGATCCTTGGGGAATGCCGGCGTAAAGAACGCCAGCGTCAAATCCACACCGCCGGCCCGGAACTGGTAGACGGTGCGCGTGGGCGTGACGGTGAGCGATACCTGCTCCATGGCGGGGACTTCCTCGGGATCGGCGCCCATGAAGCGCCAGGTCTTGCCGTCGATGCGGGCCAGCCCGGCGATGGGCTGATGCGCGCCCGTCCAGTGGGTCGTGTCGCGATCGGTGAGCCGGTCGGCGAACGACCAGATGCTGAAATACGGGTCATGGGTGATCAGGGGCACGGCGGGCGGGCGCTGCTGGGCAAATGCCAGGGCACTGAAGAACATGCCGGGTATGGCGATCGAGGCGAAAGCGCGCGGCCGAAGCGAGTTGATATTCATGGGCAGCTCTTTTGGTCGGGATGGCTTTCAAAGCAGCAACTTTATCATGCGGGTCTGTCTGGGCCGGCGCGACCGCGTGTGATAGCGATCGGGGTTGGAACCAAGGCCAGTTCCGGAACGTACTTCTCTTCAGCGGGTGAGGGGTGATGGAAGCCGAGCGAATCGAGCGGAAGAACATCCCTCAGGGGCTAAAGCCCTCGCTGGTTGAGCAGAATTGTCGGCACGACTGAAGTCGTGCCCTGACACAAAACGCGTTCAGGAAGTCCAATAGGCATGCAGAGTTTTGGCGACACTCTCGCGCAGGTGTTTCGGGCCATCGCAGCCAACAAGCTGCGCAGCTTTCTCACCATGTTCGGAATCGCGTGGGGGGTGGGGTCGCTGCTGGTCCTGGTGGGGTTGGGTGAGGGCTTTCGTTCCGGGCAGCGCCGCAACATGTCACGCTTCGGAAACGATCTGGTGTTGATGTGGAACGGGACCATCCCCGCGGTTGCCAACCAGCACACGGGGATGCGTCCCTACCAGTTGACGCTGGGCGATGCGGAGGCGATCCGGCATCTGCCCGAGGTTCGCGCGGTCACCGTCGAGCTGTCGCGCTCCGACCTTTACGAAGTGAGCCAGTGGAGCAATACCTCCAGCCACGTCATGGGGGTTGATCCCGGCTACACGCAGGTCCGCTTCATTCCCCTGGCCCAGGGCCGGTTTCTGAGCGACGCCGACCTCTCCGAGCGTCGCCGCGTCGCCGTGCTCGGCTCCAAGGCCGCATTGCTGCTGTTCAAGGGCCATCCCATGGTGGGCGAGACCATGACCATCAACGGAACCCAGTTCACCGTCATCGGGGCAGTGGAAAAAATCTCGCGCGGCAACAACGACTATGACGATCAGAAGGTCTACATCCCCGTCACCACCATGCAGGAATTGTTCATGCTGAAGGGGGATAACATCCCGCGGGATGCGCTGACCTCCATTCAGTACCAGCCGGCGAAGAAGGGCGACACCTCGGAGGCGTTGCCGGCGGTTCACCGCGTCATTGCCGAGCGGCATGGCTTCGATCCCGCGATGACCGATGCCTTCCAGGAGTGGGACCTGGTGAGGAGACGAAGATGATTGGCGCCATCTTCACGGCGATGGACGTGTTTCTGGGCGGAGTAGGGATTGTGACGCTGGGGCTGGGCGCGGTGGGGATCATTAACATCATGCTGGTTTCGGTGAGCGAGCGGACGGCGGAGATCGGCTTGCGTAAAGCCGTCGGCGCCACCCGGCGCAGCATTCTCGCGCAGTTCTTCTGGGAGGGGCTGCTGCTGACCGCGGTGAGCGGGGCAGTGGGCATCGTATTTTCCGCCGGGCTCATGTCGCTGTTGCAGGTGGCGCTGACGGGCAAGATGCCGGGCTGGGATCCGCCGCGGCTGGTGCCGTGGTCGGCCGCGATGGCCATGGGCTCGCTGGTGCTGTGCGGAGTGGCCGCCGGGCTCTATCCGGCCAGCAAGGCCGCGCAACTGGATCCGGTCGAGGCGCTGCGAAAGGAATAAAGCAGCTATTAGCTGTTAGCCATTAGCTTTTAGCTCTTGATCTCTGTGGTCGGTGAGAGTGCAGCCGTGGATGTGGGCAGAACAGATAAGCAGTTCGGGAAGACACAAGAGGTTGGCTTAGCCACACACAAGCTAACAGCTAAAAGCTAATAGCTAAAAGCTACGGAGTCCGTCATGCTGAAACCCATTCTCGGCCAGGCTTGGGAGGCGATGCTGTACAACCGGCGCCGCACGGCCATCACCATGGTCGGCATGGCGTGGGGCATCGCCACGGTCGTTCTGCTGCTCGCCTACGGCGCCGGGTTCCAGAGCGCCATCGAGGCCATTTTCGCGCAATGGGGCACCAACATCATCGGCGCGTTTCCCGGGCGCACCAGCGAGCAGGCGGGCGGAGAGAAATCGGGCGTAAAGGTTCAATTCACCATGGATGACGTTGACCGGCTGGTGGCCACGGTTCCCGGCATCTTTCACATCTCGCCGGTGGCGTTCAAAGACGTGACGGTGCAGAACGACATGCACTCCTACACCTGGACGGTCAATGGCGTGCGCAGCGTCTTTCAGGACATCTGGAAGCTGGATACCGAACAGGGCCGCTTTTTCAACGGGCAGGAGGAACAGCAGCGCGCCCATGTGTGCGTGATTGGCTCGGAATCCAAGACCAAGCTCTTCTCCAACGAGTGGGCGGTGGGCGAGACCATCCGGCTCAACGGCGTGCTGTTCACCATCGTGGGCGTGCTGAGCCCCAAGATGCAGGAGGGCGGCGAGCAGAACGATCGCAATCGCCAGATCTATGTTCCTTTCTCCACTATGAGCGACCTGGCCGATACCAAGTACCTGGGCGGCATCTGGTTCAACTACCAGGGCAATCATCAACTGATCGAGCAGAACATGCGCACCACGCTGGGGGCGGCGCATCATTTCCGGCCATCGGATCATAACGCCATCTACGTGGCCAACCTGATGAAGGAACTGAGCCAGTTCAAGGTTCTATCGCTGGCGTTGCAGGTCCTGCTGGCGCTGGTCGGCACGCTGACGCTGGGCATTGCCGGCATCGGGCTGATGAACATCATGCTGGTCTCGGTGCAGCAGCGCACGCGGGAGATCGGCGTGGAGAAGGCGCTGGGCGCAAAGAAGCGGCATATTCTTACGCAGTTTCTTTCCGAAGCGCTGGTCATTACCGGCATTGGCGGGATCGCCGGGATCGGGCTCGCCTACCTGGTGTCGATCTGCGTGGGCCGCATTCCCTTCTACAGCGAATTGGCTTTGCACGCCGAGAATGCCGATATCCGCCTGATCATCTCCCCGGCCTCGGTCATAGTGGCCGGCGGCATTCTTTTCCTGACCGGGATGGTGAGCGGAATGATTCCCGCCATCCGCGCCGCCAACCTGGATCCGATCGAGTCGCTGCGGTACGAATAAGCAGGGAACAGATCCCAGGTCCCAAAACCGGGGACCTGGGGCACCCAGCTTATCCCTGTCCCTGACCCCAGTTATTTCAAATCATCCACGTAGCGCCCCACGAGTACGGTCTGTCCATTCAGGGGGTCCTTCAGAAGCAGACCCACGACGCGCACATTCGTGGTCCCGCTCACGTCGCTTAGCGTCGTTAACCCGTCGCGGAACTCGGTGCGGTTGGTGATGTAGACGGTAACGGTCTGCGGGATAAGGACGCCGGCGAATCCATTGATCTGCATCTGGAAGGTATCCGTTCCAGCACTTACGCTGCCTGGTACCACCGTTCCGTTGAATCCCCAGTTTCGCAGCACCACGCGCTTGACGGTAACGGCCTGCGCATTGGCGGCTCCGGATGCCGGTCCGCCCACCGTGACGTGCTGGCCGGGCAGCAGTTCGCTCGAATTGAACAGGAACTGCGCCAGCGGCCCATGCATCCAGTAGATGGAATACTGCTCGTTCCCGCTCAGATCCACGGTGGCGATCTGTCCCAGCGAAAGGCCGGTGGTGGTGGGTAGCATGCCGCGCACGTACAAGTCGAAGCTCGTCGCCGGTCCGCTTGAGGGGTTGACGTAGGTCACCTGGCCTCCCGCGTAGAAGCCGTCCTGGGACAGGATGGCCACTTCGTCGGCATCAATGGTGGCGTCGGCGCGATCCAGAGTCCCCGAAATCTGCACGATGGAACTGGAGCTGAGATCACTGAACACAGCGTTCCCATCCCACTCTGTCTGGCCATTTACATTCACAGTGAACTGCCGGCCATGCGGACCCTGGATCACGAACGTTTGCGCGCCGGCGTCCGTACTCACAACCGCGGCGTCGAATTCGTCGATGTAGGCGCCCTTGTCGCTGTTGTTCACCGCCTTCACGTCGAAGGTCGGCGTCACGTTGCCGGTGATCTGCCCGTTGGCATCCACTTCGATCGACTTGCGCAGATCAAAATCCATGCGCAGCCCCACGGGAGCGCCCGCCTGGGCAACCACCATCGGATTGGGCAGAGTGACATCGATCGTCGAGGTGGACAAAGTGGCCGGTTCCGTTTTAATGGTGGGCTCGGCCGTGCTGGTATCGAGATAGCCGATGGTTGCCGTACCCAGCGTAATGGTCACCTTCGAATAAGTGCCCACGGCAACGTCATTCATGTCGAGCAGTGTTTGCAGCCCGTTGAAGCGGGCAAAATCCACGGTGGGCGAACCGCTCAAGAGCGAGACCGTGTTGCCGTTCGCATCCGTGGCAGTGATGTCCTGCACCTGCACGGAAAAAGAAGTGACACTGGCTACCGGCGCATCGGTCCCCACGATGAATGACGATCCGGTGACCGTCTGCTGCGTGGCTGTTGAAGATTGGGAGCCGTTACTGCAGCCCGCCACCATCAAGCAGGTCATGGTGACGGCGACAAGGGAACTAAATAGGCGTGTCCATACTGATCGAATATGCATTGCGACTCTCGCTTTCCTTAGAAATGCCCGGCTGGCCATGATGGGGCCCACAAGGGCTCACGTTGGCGTTCTTCCAGCTGAAACTTCAGTCGTACCCGAAAGTTGTGGGCTTTGAACCAGGTTTTCGAGGGCGAGAGGTACAAACGTAACCGGAATGTGGTCAGGGCAAAACGATCGAAAGACAGGATTCAGGTTTCAGGGTTCAGATATTCCCGGTAGATGGCGCGATGTAGCTGTGGGTGGTTATGCTCGGCGCGCCGCATCAGAATTTCGCAGCAACAAGTGGAAATGCTCACGCAACTGCGCCACCGCGCGGTCGAACGGATCGACGGAGCGGAAGGAACGCGACAACATGACGCCCCCCTCCATGATCACCAAAACATAGGTGGCGAGCGCATCGGGATCGGCGCCGGCGGGCAGCGCCGGCTTCATGGCGTCGAGGCATTCGCGCACCGCTTCGATCCAGCCCTGGAAATTGCGGGCGATGAGCTCGTGGGCGGGGGCGTTTTCCGGATCGATCTCCAGGGCCAGGCGGCCGAGAGGACAACCGTACTGGCAGCCGGTGGCGAGGATGCGCTCGCGATAGCCGGCCAGGATGGCGAAGATGCGCCCCAGCGGATCGGCGACGGCCGCGAATGCGGGATCCACGACCATAGGCCGGAGAAGCTGAAGGTATCCATCGAGAACCGCCCTGAGCAGCGCTTCCTTGCTGTCGAAGAAATGATAAAAGCTTCCCGAATTGACCTCGGCGTGGGCCAGCAGCTCGGCCATGCTTGTGCCGGCAAACCCGCGCTCCCAGAAGAGGTAGCGGGCTGATTCGATCAGCCGGTCGCGGGTGGATCTCTCTGATCTGGGCATTGCCGGTTCTCAACGGCCGATTCAAAAAGTTCTTGACAGGGCGGAAACAGGCTTGTCAGAATCCATCTTACTTGAATGATCAAGTAAATACTATGAGAACCCTGACAGTCTGTACCCTGAGTGTCATCCTGGCGCTGATTCCGGCGAAATGTGTCCAGGCGCAGAGCGGGACAGCGGGCACCGTTCGCGCGCCGGAAAAACTGGTGATCGAGGTGGAGGTACCGGCTCCGGTAAGCGAGGTGTGGCGGGCCTTTTCCACCAGCGAGGGCCTGAGCACCTGGCTGACACCGGAAGCCACTGTCGACCTGCGGCCGGGCGGGGAGTGGACCGCGCGCTTTCCGGGCGGGAGCACCGGAGGCGGCACCATTATCAGCTTTGTGCCGGAAAAGGAGATGGTGCTGGCGGCGCTGGCTCCGGACAAGTTCCCCCATGTGCGCGCCGAGCGGACGCGAGCCGTATTCCAATTCGAGTCGCATGGCAACTCGACCGTGGTTCGGTTGACGCAGACCGGCTGGAAAAACGATGCAGAGTGGATCCGGGCTTACGAATATCTCGTGACCGGAAACGCGCAGTTGTTGGCGACGTTGCACAAGCGGTTTGTGGATGGGCCGATCGACTGGAAAAAGGTATTTGGCGATTCCAGGAAAAACAGTGGTCAGTGATCAGTGGTCAGCAAGGAGATGGGGGGATGAATCTTCACACCTTGAACATCTGGGCCGTTGTGGTGGCTTCGGTATCGGCGTTTGTGATCGGCGGGTTGTGGTATTCGCCGGTATTGCTGGGTGCGGCATGGAAGCGCGCCAACGGATTTGTAGCCGATCCTCCGGCTGCGGGAGTGAAAGGATTTCTCATCGCGTTTGTGCTCAGCTTGGTGATGGCGCTGAACCTGGCCATGTTTCTCAATGCGCCGGGGACGACGCTGGCGTTCGGCGCCATGGCCGGATTTCTGGCCGGGGCCGGCTGGGTCGCCGCCGGTATGGGCATTGTTGCGGTGTTCGAGCACCGGTCGTGGAAATATGTCGTCATTAACGGCGGCTATTTGACTGTGGCGCTGACGGTGATGGGAGCAATTCTGGGCGGCTGGAGGTAAGACAGGGACCAAGGGAACGAGGGACCAAGGGACCAAGCCATACTCGTCTTAAGCCTCTGACCAAAGTCCGCGCTAGGATTGCACGGCAGTTCTTGTTCCCTTGTTCCCTCGGTCCCTTGTTCCCCGGTTTTCTCACACCGGCGGCATGGCGTCGATGACCGGCACTCCGGCGGGAGGGGAGAAGTGGAACGCGCCGGGGGGTACCGGGGCGTTGGGCAATTCGCCGGTAAACGTGAAACTGGTGATGGCGCCGTCCACCTCTTCAATTTCGATGGCGGTGATGGCGCCGGCGCTGGTCACGGTGAGGGTCACGCGGGCGATGCGCTTTTCCTGGCCTTTGGCCTGGCCGGTAAGCGTGAATGTGCCGTCGGGCGCGGGCTTGAGCGTGATCTGGGTCAGCTCCTTCTCGAGCTCGGTGTGACCCAGCAGAAAGCGCAGCGGCGATTGAAGGTCATCGAGCTGCTTGGCCGCGATGCGCTGCACCTGGGCGTCGCCGGGCGCGTAGAACCAGGCATATTTGCCGTCGATGAGGAAGACCTTGCCGGGCGGCGAAGCGTAATCCCAGCGCATGCGGCCGGGCTTGAGGAGCAAGAGGGTGCCGCTCTCCTGGCGGTGCATGCCGAGGCCCGCGTAGCTCTCGGTAAATCCAGCCTTGAGCGAATGCAGCTTGTTGTAGTGCTGGTCGACGCGCTGGGCAAGGGTGTGGACGTCGGGGATGGCGCCCCTGATGGACTGGGACATTAGCGGATCAGAAAAAAGAGCTGAAGCGAAAACCAGGAGCGCGGAAAACCGGCCGACACAGCGTCTCAACATCATTGATCAACACCACCGAGAATCTGCGTGCAATTCGTCCCGCCGGCGGGGTCGAACTTGATGATGCCGGACTGATCAGCGCAGAAGCCGCGGTCTCCGGTGGAACCAATTCTCAGCGGAACGGCGGTAAGGGTATATGCGTTGTTGGTGCAACCGGTGATCTTGAAGAGGTAACCGGATTTCACGCCCGAGGCCAGATCGGGCTGGATGAGCTGCGCAGCGCGGGGATCGGGAGGCCCGGATTTGGGGTCTCCCCCGAGTGCACTTAGCGAGCATGCAAACCCATTGGCCGAGTAGTTCACCTCGTACATGTTCTCCGCGGTGATGATCGTGCGAATCGACTGAATGGCGGAGACATCGTTCGCCTTTTTCCTCATGCTGCCGACGGTCGGGATCGCAATCAACGCCAGAAGGAGCGGCACAACGATAAAGAAAAATGCTCCGAGTCCGATCAGCACCCAGGCCCAGACAGGAAGCCCCTTCCTGGGTTGCGGCTGGATGGGATAAGGCGGCCCACCGGGCGCACCGCTGTTTGCCGCATCGCTCAACTGGAGGGTTGTGCCGTCGATGGGACAAACGTTGTATTCAAGCGGGTAGACGCGCGTACAGGCGGGACATTTCTTCATTGGACTTTCCGGTTCGGGACCGGGAACGAAGCATTCGTGGTCTCCCACCGTCCGCGATGAAGCCGCGGAAGATGGGGCACGGAAGGTATATCTCTACGCAATGCCGGTTATTGCCCCAGCGTCTGGGAGCAGTTGCTGCCGCCGGCGGGGTCGAACTTGATGATGCCCGACTGGTCGGAGCAGAAGGCGCGGTCGCCGGTTGAGCCCACCGTCTGGGGAACGGCCGTAATGGTGTAGCCGGTGATGCGGTCGCTCCCTCCCGCGTTGATCTTGGAGCAGTTGGCGATGGTAAATATGTACCCGGACTTCAGTCCCGAAGCCAGATCCGGCTGGATGAGCTGCGCAGAGGTCGGGCTCGGGGCTCCGGACTTCGGATCGCCGCCCAGCGCGGTCAGCGAGCAGGCGAAGCCGCTGGTCGGATAGTTCGACTCGTACATGTTCTCGGAGTTGATGATGGTGTGAATCGACTGGATGGCGGAGAGGTCGTTGGCTTTCTTTTTGAGGCTGCCGACGGTGGGAATGGCAATAAGCATGAGAATGGCGATGATCGCCATCACGATCAGCAATTCCATCAGGGTGAAGCCGTTGGAGCGGGCCCGGCGATGTCTGCGACAGAGAGAACTTAATCTTTTCATGGGTATGTGTTGCCCTCGTGGGAACGGTCCGCCCGAGGCAGACCCATCCGACAAAATGCTACAACGGATAGACGTTGAAGGGAAATGGAATGCTCAAAGACGAGCTATTAGCCATTAGCTTTTAGCCATTAGATTGTGAGTGCGAGAGGTAAGGTATTCCCGCCCTCGGAGTGACTTGCTCATTCAGAGGCGAGTTAAAAGCTAAGAGCCAATAGCTAAAAGCTGCTTCTAGCACACCAGCCGCGTCCGGTTCAGCTTGATGCCGTCCAGGCGGCCGAGGAGGGTGACGGCGATGCGGTCGGGGTCGAAGAGGCGCTGGGCCATTGCTTGCACCTGCCCGGCCTCAACGGCGTCGATGCGGGCGGTGATCTCTTCGGCGGTGAAGAACTGGCCGAAGTAAATCTCCTGCCGCGCCAGGTTGGCCATGCGGGAGTTGGAACTCTCCAGCCCCATGAGAATATTGCCCTTGAGCTGGTCCTTGGCGCGGGTGAGCTCTTCGTCAGAGAGAGTCTCTTCCTTCAGCTTGCGGAACTCGGTCAGGATCAGGTCGATGGTCTCGAGCGCCTTGCCGGCGGAGGTCCCGGCGTAAACACAAAGCGTCCCGGTGTCGCGGTAGGGGCTCAGATCAGAGAACACCGAATAGGCCATGCCGCGCTCTTCGCGAATGGTCTGGAAGAGGCGGGAGCTCATGCCGCCGCCCAGCACCGTGTTAAGGATCAGCGTGGCGTAGCGGTTCTCGTCGGTGATCGGCGGGGCCGGGACGCCCAGGCAGATCTGCACCTGCTCCAGGGCTTTCTTGTTCCTGAGCAGGATGCGGGCGCTGGACAGCGGGGCGGGGAGCTCGCCGATCAGCTGCCCCGCGTGGAGGGGAGCGAATTTTTCCGCCACCGCCTGGACAAACTGATCGTGGTCGCAGGTTGCCGGCGGCGGAAAACACCATGTTGCCGGCATGGAAGCGCCCGCTGTGGTAGTCGAGCAGCTTGGGCTGGTCGAGCCGGGCCACGGTGTCTGATGGTGCCGAGAATGGGCTTGCCGAGGGGATGGTCCTTCCAGAAGTTCTGGGTAAACAGCTCGTGGACCAGCACGTCGGGGTTGTCTTCGTCGATCTTGATCTCTTCGAGGATCACGCCGCGCTCGCGCTCGATGTCGGGCGAGGCGAAGACCGGGTTGAGGACCAGGTCGGCCAGCACGTCGAGCGCGATGGGGACGTGGTCGGCCAGCGACTTGACGTTGAAGCAGATGGTCTCCTTGCCGGTGAAGGCGTCGAGGTTGCCGCCGATGGAATCCATTTCGCGGGCAATGTGCAGCGCGGAGCGCGAGCGGGTGCCCTTGAACACCATGTGTTCGACGAAATGAGAGATGCCGTTGGTCTCCGCAGCTTCGCCGCGCGAGCCGGACTTGATCCACACGCCCATGGCCACGGAGCGCAGGTGATCCATGCGCTCGGTGAGCACGATCAGGCCGTTGGGCAATACGGTGCGGCGGAGGTTGCGTTCGTTGGTCATCGTCTCCCGTTTGATTCGATTGTAGGCCGGACAGACTCTATCGTGCGGTACGGTTGAAGGGACGGCGGCGTTTGGGCCTGCTGGCGATACCAGACTGCAAGGCCGGACGAGGGAAGGAGAGGCCACTTAGGACAGGCGTTAGTTTGGATGAGTGCCGGACCGCCAGGGCTGCATCATACCCCAAAATGCACTATGCTGGCCCAAGCGGTGACCAGAAAAACGACCCCACTCGTTATTGTAGACGCGCCTCAGGCTGCGAAAGTGACACGCCAACCGCTATTTGGCATGGATCGGGCGGCTTTGGCGGCGCTGATGGGGGAGATGAGCGAGTCGGGGTGGCGCGGGCGCCAGTTGGAAGAAGCTATTTATGTTCAGCGAGTTGCGTCCGTTAGTGAGATCACTACTTTACCTTTGACGCTGCGTGAGCGGCTGACCGGGGAGGGCTGGGAGGTGGGGCGGCCGGCCATCGTGCAGGTCTTCCGGTCGGTGGACGGGACGGAGCGCTATCTGGTCCAGGGCCAGGCAGCGGCAGCAGGGGTTCCGGAGACGGTGGAGACGGTCTGGATGCCCGAAGGAGACGACGGAGAATCCGGCGACGGGACAGAGGCAGGCCCTTCGGCTGCGCCGGCTCCGCGGGCTTCGCTCAGGAGGGCCACCATCTGCGTTTCCAGCCAGGTGGGGTGCGCGGTCAATTGTCAGTTCTGCCTGACGGCCAAGCTGGGATTGCAGCGCAACCTGACGGCCGGCGAGATCGCCGGGCAGGTGGTAGCCGTGCTTGACCGGCAGGGCGTCGAAATTGGCAAGGATCGCCTCAACCTGGTGTTCATGGGGATGGGCGAGCCGCTGCTGAACTACGACCACTTCATGGGCGCGGTGCGGCTGCTGGTGGAGGAGGTGGGCCTGAGCCCGCTGCGCATGACGGTATCGACATCAGGTATCGTGCCGGGCATCGAACGCTTTGCCGAGGAGCCGCCCGAGATCCGCCCCAAGCTGGCCATCAGCCTCAACGCGCCCAATGACGAGGTGCGCAGCGAAGTGATGCCCGTGAACCGCAAGTGGCCGATTGACGCAGTGGTCGATGCGGTCCGCAAGGTGCGGCTGCGATCCCGCGAACGGATCACGTTTGAATATGTGCTGCTGGGCGGGGTGACCGACCGGCCGGAGCACGCCCGCCAGGTGGCGCGGCTGGTGCTGCGCAGCGGCCTGCCGGCGAAAGTAAACCTGATTGCGTGGAATCCAGGGCCGGGCATTCCGTACGCGATGCCGGACGCGCAGGCGGTGGACAGGTTTCGTGGGGCACTGGCGTCCGCAGGCGTGCCGGTGTATTTGCGCAAGCCGCGCGGACGGGACATCTTCGCGGCGTGCGGTCAGTTGAAGCGCACTGTGGAGACTTAGGCTGCGTGGAGGGGGAACGTTCGCAAAGCGGTACCGGTGGGGGTATACCCCCCTCCCCGGACTCTGCACGGAAGTTTCCCTGCTTTCAGCAGCTTAGAGCACCAATTTTGGTGCAAAGTTCTGCTATAAAGGGATTTACCCGCAGAGTATTCTCAGGAAATGATTTACGAGCACATCCAAGCAGAGGAGCCTCAAGACGAGAACCAAACTGTTTCTATTGTGCGCTTGAGGGCGGAATGAATCTGCAACAGGCCCGGTAGGAATATTGGCTGATTCTTCAGCAATTTAGGAGCTTCGGCGCATTTCGGGCGCTTGACAACGGCTTTCCTCGGCGGCGCGGCCGGTGAAGTCTTGCCCTTTTCAGAGCAGCGAGTTTTCCGTAGCGAGTGACCCTGCCAGTCAAAACTCACGAGTTTCATAGAAATAGGTGGGTCAATCGTCTGGTTCTTACGTCCCTCCGGGACTGGGCGCATCTTGTGCTTTATTCCAGGGTTCCGCTGCGCTTCACCCTGGGCTACTTTCTTGCGTTCCCTCCGGGAACTTGACGGTCTTTGAATCAGCGTTTGTGGCAGTGAGTCGCTTCTTAGAACCCCGGCGGCGGTGCAGACGCGTAATACCCTTTGCGGGCGAAGACCGTGAGTTTGCGGCCGTCTTTTTGAGCCTCGATGTCAATGGTGCGATATCGATTGTCGCGCTGGAAGGAAGCCGGTTTATAGGAGACCAGGTATCGGCCGCGAATGACTTCCTGGAGATCGGAGAAACTGCGGTTCAGGCTGTGAACCGAACCGGGCGTGAAGGCCGTTCCGCCGGTCAGCTCGGAAAGGGTTCTCAGCGCGTGGTCGCCGAGCAGGGAGCCAGCGTCGTCGCGTAGTTCCTCGCGGCTGCTGACGGTATAGACCGCGACTTCGCCGCGCTGGGCACTGGCGATGGCTTGTTTGAGAGTCATCCTGCTCGAGTTATCTTCGCCGTCGGTGATGACTACCAGGACGCGGGCGACCGGCCCGACTTCGGGATGGCCGGCCAGCTTGCCGGCTGCAAATGCGACCGCATCCCAAAGCGCGGTTCCACCGCCGGGCGCCAGCTGGCTTACGGCATGCGAGGTCAAGACTGGGTCGGCGGTGAAATCCTGGACCAGAAGCACAGAGTTATTGGCGCCCACGACGAAGGCGAGATCGTCTTTGCCGATGACCACGTCCTGCAGAAATCGGGTGGCCGCGGCTTGTTCATAGGAAAAACGCCTGGTAACGGACTCGCTGGTATCAATGACCAGGCCGAGCCGCAAGGGCAATTGAGATTCGTTGCGGAATCCCAGGATGGCGCTCGGGGGTTGGCTGTCATCGCGAATTGCGACATTTGCCGCGGAAAGGTCGGTTACCGATTTGCCATGGTCCGTGGCGGCGAAAAAGACCGAGACCTCGTCCACGGAGACCCGGAACGTTGGTCCCGCAGAACCTTCATCCGGCTGCGCCGATCCTGATCCTAAACCGGGCAGTGATGCGATGCCGATTCTCATGCCGCAATCGAGGCAGGTGGGATCGGGAGCCATCTCCGCCTCGGCGATCTGGTTTTGCTCCTGTTCCTGCTGCTCGGCAAGCCGATGCCGCCGGGCAATCTCCTCGGGACTCGGTTGGGCGGGAACAGTGGAGACCAAGACAGTGGCTTTTGCCGGCTCCAGTCTCGGCTGCGCCCGGCGGACCTGCTCTGCCTCGATCTGCTGCAGGATCTGGCGAAACTGGCCGGCGGAAGAAGACTTCGGGTCTTCGGCCAACAGAGTTTCCATTTCCTGTTGCGCCTGGGCGAGATTTCCCTGTGCCTGCCACGCGGCAGCGGCGAACAGATGCACCATCGCGGCTCCGTCATGTTTCTGTGAGTGCAACTGCTTGCTGGCGGCCAGCACGGCGGGATAATCCTGGTTGACAAATGCGGCGTAAGCGAATGCCAACTGCAACTGAACGTCAAGCGGAGCGATGGTAGAGGCCTTGCGCAGGGATTCTTCGGCGGCAGGATATTGCTTGAGGGCCAAATCGGCGCACCCAAGATTCAAAAAAGAATTAGGCAGATGGTCATCGAGGGCCACCGCCTGGGTGAACTCGCTCTGCGCCATCTCGTTCTTACCCAGGTCGAGATACGCGGTGCCCAGAGCGTTGTGCGCGGCAACAAACTTGGGATAGAGGGCGATCGCCCTGGTCAGGTGATCCACCGCGCCGTCGAGACTCTTCCGCATCAGGAGCTTAAAGCCCTGCTCGTATTCGCGGCGAGCTTTTCCCGGGGCCTTGAGGTCGAGCCTGGAAATGGAACCGCTGGGACTCTGAAGATCGGTCGTCTGAGCGTTCCGGCTCCCGACCAGGAACATATTGAATTGGATTTGCGCCGATTGGGCGGCGTCGAAAGGGGCGTAGCGGTCGCCGGGAGCGCCCACGGTGAACATCTGGGCAGTTGCGACGCAGGTGAGCGGTAAAACGGAGAGCAGTGCCCAACGGCAAAACGGGTTCAGCATGGACTCGGCCCCAAACGCAACGATACAGGATATGAGGGGCTCCCGGGAAGGTCGTGCGGTGAGGAAGACCCGAGCCTCAGTTGCGAAAACGCCAGGACACCGCTGTTTCCAGCGGTGTCCTGGCGGTCCGGATAGAGTTAGTTCTGCTCCGCAGCCTTTGCCATTTGCTCATGTTGGTCTGCCAACTGGCGGTCCTTCACTGATTCGGCTTTGAGGCTCTTCGCGAGCAATGCGCAGTGATCCGACAGGTTTCGGACACCTTTGGCGGGGTTTCTGGCGTAGTCGGCGCCCATCCATATGTGCTTGTACGACTCGGCCAGAAGTCTCCTGGACTCTGCCCGGTAATAGTCGGCGATCTTCCGGTGCTCAGCCGGGGTCCTGGCTTGGGCCGTCAGTGTCGCAACCTGCATTTTGGACAATTTCTCAGTTGTTTGAGAGGTTGAGGCAGCGAAGGTGTTAAAGGTGAAGGCGAGAACGAATGCGCAGGCAAAAGCAAAATGCTTCATACAAGTCTCCTTGTGAATTTCGAATAAGAAAAACGTGAGGGCGCGCGGAGGCAGCCCAGGTCAGTCGCTCACAAGGAAAGGCCTAAATGCGGAAGGTTTGCAGCAGCGTTTGCAGGTCGGGGATGGAGTCGATTACCCACGTGGTTTGCGCCCGAAGTTCAGGAAAGGCGTACAACCGGGCCGGCGCAAGCGTGCGCGGAGCGTCGAGGCTCCGCGAATCGGCTCGTAGTTTGTCGGGTATTAGTGGTGCGGTCGATTTCTGCGGCGCAACGGAGCAGCAGGCTGTGCCGCAGGACTGAGCCATTGACAGGCCCGCTCCGGGAGGGCCCCCAAGCGTGAGACTGGAACAGCAAGCCATCGTTGACTGTGCGTCTTGTGTGGGCAGGCAGAGCCCTTCTGCAAGGGCGGGAGGAATAACGAGACACGCCATCACCACAAGGGCCACGGACTGGAGCGGATGCTTCATCGTTTCGGAGATGAGTATCTGCTCTTGTATTCCTGAGAATCAGTGATTGGAATCACAACCCAGAAAGCGCGACAGTCCGTGTACAGCTTTCCCGCCTGCGTCAATGCGTCTCTACTTCGGCATGGGTACCGGTTTCACGCTGCCGCAGTCGGCGCCCTTGTAAGTCGATGTCGAATCGCTGGTCCACTCCACGTCCTTGGGTTGCGGCCCCATCTGCATGGTGCCCGTGAAGTGCACCTTGGATGTGACGTGGTCCTCATCGGTCCAGGAAGACTCGACTGTGCCTTTGCCTTTCATGCTGCCGTTGCAAACCCAGTCGGCCGTCATACCGTGGGCGCTCATCTTCACGTTTTCGGCGTGGCACTCGTTGTTGCGCGACTGCGGCAGGGGCCCGCCATACTTGTCGATCATGTCCTGGGTGACGCAAATCTGGGCGGTGTGCGGCCCGCTCATGGCGGCCGTAGCGGCTGCCGGCATGTTTGGCGGGAAGGGTGACTGCTGCCACGTCATTTTGCTGGTGATTTCCCACAACCCGGGTTTCTGGCGGCCCTGGGCAAACGCCAGCACGGCCACAGCGACGGCACAAATAGACACAACAATGCAAAGCGATGTCTTACGCATGATCCCTCCCGATGAAACGTGGATAGCTTGTCCAACACTGTACGCCGGGGTGGGAAGCACGAGGAAGAAAAATCTTGTGGGAGACGGAAGGGAGACTTACTGGCTCGGCCTGAGGGTCGAAAGCCCCAGTGAAAGCAGCGTCTCGGTTACCCGTTCCGCGTCGTGGCGGACCACGTTGCCTTCGCTGGCGAAGTCGCCGGTAATGCAGCGCACACCCATGGCTTCGATCCGCTCGATGTCGGCCTCAATGGGCGGGGGGTTGAAGCGGACGGTAAAGAGGCGAGGAGGCCAGGAGGAAGCCCGACGTACTTCCCGCAGCGACCTCGTTTCAATGAACCGGCTCATTGACGAGGACTTTTTCGAGTTCCATCTCAAAGTCCGGTCCTGAGGCTCTCACCGCACCGAATGGGGACATGAATGAAGCGGCTGCCTTGGAATACCAGGCGTCATATTGCTTGCCATCTTTGTTGATCCGGTAGTGAACACACTCGAACGTGCCGGCCGGCACGTTCACGGTTTCAATTCCAACCCGGCCCTCGGCTCTCAAATAACTGACTGGTCCCGGTGTGGCGGGACTTCGGGCCGGAGTAACGGAGGGAACGGGAGTGGTGACTGCGGTGTCGTTTTGGGGGGTGATAGGCCGTGGAGGAACAACGGGCGATTCGACATTCGGCTGACTTCCTGCAGGCGCTCAGCGTCATTATGAATCGGCATGCTGGCGAGTCTTGCCCTGCGGGCCTCTCCTGCGGTCTCGGCGACGTCCAGGAAGATTTGAAGGAATTTAAAGGTGGCCTGCAAACCGGGATGGTCCTTCGGTGCGGCGGCGTTTTGTTTCTTCGGCTTTAGATCTTCCGACATGAAAACCTTTGAAACGTTTTTGTAGTCCCTCCCGGGCACCCCTGAGAAGTTGGTGATGTTGCGCATCTCCTGCCAAAAACCGTCGCCTTCCGGCCTGAGATAGATCTGCGAGCTGGTCATTTCGAGTGTGTTGACCTTGATGTGCCACTGCACGCCTGAACCGGGAACGGGAGTGAATGCGCGACGAACGCGGACATTCAAAGCATTCAGGACATCTTTGCTAACCCCGGCTGCGGCCATGTCGACAAAATCGTCCGGCAGAAGCACTGGCGGATGCGATTCCGCGCGAATTCTTTCCAGGATGGCCGTATCCTCAACTCCACTCTGCGCCATCTGAATGATCGATTGCTTGGACAGAGGCGCGTCTTGAGCGAACGCCGAAGCGCAGAAGACCAGCAACGGGAAGGTGAGGTGGCGGAGAATCATTGTCGATCTCCCAGCATAGGATTAAGAAGCAAATCAGGACAGTCGCTTGTGTCGGGGAGAGTGGAAGAAGACGTTCCAAGCCTAATTCGGTCATGCGATCTGCGCAAGTGGGCCTTATGACCGGTTGGCGGCTGCCGAGCGCGCCAGCTCCAGCAGGGTTTCGGCTACGCGCCGCGCGTCGTGGCGGACCACGTTGCCTTCGCTGGCGAAGTCGCCGGTAATGCAGCGCACACCCATGGCTTCGATCCGCTCGATGTCGGCCTCGATGGGCGCGGCATTTTCGGCCGCGTACCGCGCCAGGGTGGGAGCGGAAAAGGGAGCCGTGTTCACCAGGGCGTAATCGAAAATGGGAGCGCCGGTATGGTCGTAGATTTTCTGGATGTGGTCGGCGGCGCTTAAGCCCAGGCTCTCGTTGGCCTGGGTCATCAGGTTGCAGATGTAGACGCGCAGCCCGCGGGCCTGTTCCAGCGCCACCGGCATGCCCTGAACCAGCAGATTGGTAATGAGCGAGGTATAAAGCGAACCGGGCCCCACGGTGATCAGATCGGCACGCGCGATAGCCTCTACGGTCTCGGGAAGGGCGTGGGCATGGGGAGGCTCGATCATGAGTTCTTCAATACGATGCTTGCTGGCGGTGATGTTGGTCTCGCCGCGCACCAGCGAGCCGTCTTCCATGCGCGCCACGAGGCTGGCGTTGGCCGTGGTGACGGGATAGATTTTGCCGCGGGTGGCCAGGATCTTGGACGCCAGCTGGATGGCCAGGCCGAAGTCGCCGGTGATCTCGGTGAGCGCGGTCACGAACAGGTTTCCGAAGTTGTGACCTTTCAGTCCTTCGCCGGCGCGGAAGCGATGGGCAAACAGGGTGGCCAGCAGGTCGCCTTCCTCGCTGAGCGCGACCATACAGTTGCGCAGGTCGCCGGGCGCCAGCATATTGAAGTCTTTGCGCAACCGGCCGGATGAGCCGCCATCGTCGGTGACCGTGACCACGGCGGCCAGGTCGGCGATCTGGGCGGGTTCAGGCGGGGGCTGGCCGGGCGCCGCCACCTGGCTGCACAAGCCGCGCAGCAGCGTGGACAGGCCGGTTCCGCCGCCAATGGCGACCACGCGCAATGCCCGCGTCGTCACGCGCACCTCAAGTTCCTGGGTCAGATTCACTGAAGACTATTTTACGCCGGAAGCGGGACAGATATGTGATCTGGCGCACCCTGACTCCCCCTACGGGACTTCGGGATACAGCAGCTCCGTGAACCGCGGGTCATCCACCATGCTTTGGAAGTCGTTGTCCGAACGGGCCTGGAGACGGTTTTTGGGGTTGATCTCGATGGCCCGGGCGAGATTCTCAAGACAGTCCTGCGGGTGGCCGGTAATGCTGTCCAGCACCGCCAGCCCGTAATACGCATAGTCGGCCCGCGGGTTGTCCCCGATCACCCCGTTGAACTGTTCGCGCGCCTCTTCGAAATAGCCCTGGTTCAACTGCGAGATGGCGTAGTCGTAGCGTTCTTCCGGCGTCTGGAACGCGAGCGCGTTGCGCTCCAGCTGCCGCTGGCAGGTCACGATGTACATCTTGGCTCGTTCCAGCAGTTCCGGGGGCGCCGCAGGCAGCAGCTTCTCAAAGGCTGCCAGCGCCTTGTCATACTTGCCCTGCTGCAGCAGTTGCACCGCGGACTGGTAATGCTGGAACGCGGGGTTTGAGGTCAGGCTGTTGGCTGATTTCCCTGCTATAGTCGTAGGCTTCTTGCGGCCCGCGGCCGCCGATCTGGAGTCTTCCATCATGGATGTACCGGGAACGGTGGTCTCAACTCGCACGGCTTCTCCTTATCATCGATTAGCGGGCTTGCGTTTGAGATGTGCGTTCGCATGAGCCCTCTTTATACTGATAACCCCTCGCCTCGTCAATGGGGAGAGGCAGGGACCAAGGGACCAAGGGACCAAGGGAACGAGGATCAAGACACGGAATCGTTGGTTGACTTGCGATAGATGGCGGGGTTGAGGCTGGGATCGTTGTACATTTTCAATTGCCGATAGAGCTTGAAGCGCCGCGTTCCGGCGAGGGTATCCCGCCACACGGCGTCGAGGCAGTGGGCAAGGTCGGCGCGCTGTTCGGCGAGCACCGCGAGGCGGTTGCGGTTGCGCTCCGCGTGGCCCGGCGGAGCATCATTTCGCTCCGCCTCTTCCCGCGTGTGATAGATCTTCAGCGCCAGGATCGAAAGCCGGTCGATGATGAGGGCCGGCGATTCGGAATTGAGCGGCGCGTCCGGGTTGGGAAGCTGCCGGGAGGCGAGCCAGTCCAGCAGTGCGCGATCCAGGTCCTCGGCGAGGTCATTGCGCAACTGGTTGGTCGCGTCGATGCGGCGCTTCACGACCGCCAGGTCGGCATCGGTCGCGCCCGGCGTGCGCGCTTCATCCTCGATATGCCAGAGGTCAAAGTTGGCGCGATGCTGGCGGGCAACGCGGTCGAGCCAATCATCGCCGCCCGCGCCGGCGCGGCTCTCTCCGTGCCACCGCTGCGTGAGCTGGTCGTGAAGGTGCGTGATTTGGCCGGCTGCGAGCATACGGTGATCGGCAAACAACGGTCCCATGCAAGGGAGCCAAAAAACCGGGGTTTGCAGCGTCTATGGTAGAACTATCCTCACCTGTGGTCCAAATCCAGTGATCGCGAGGTGTCCATGGCCGGCGAGATCGAGCGCATCCTTTGCATCTCGAGTTACGAAAAGGGGCAGGATTTTATGCGCGCCTGCGCGGAGCTGGGCGTGCGGCCCACCCTGCTCACCGTCGACAAGTTGCGCGACGCGAACTGGCCGCGGGAAGCGCTCGAGGATCTGGCCACCATGCCCGAGAACCTGAGCTGCGAGCAGATCATTAACACGGTGTCGTGGATGGCGCGGGGAAGGCTCTTTCATCGCGTGGTGGCGCTGGATGAATTCGACCTGGAAACCGCGGCCCTGATCCGCGAGCACACGCGGCTGCCCGGATTGGGCGTCAGCACGACCGCGTTTTATCGCGACAAGCTGGCCATGCGGACCGGCGCGCGCGCCCGGGGCTTTCGCGTGCCGGAGTTCTGCCGGGTGCTCAACTACGACCAGCTGCGCGCGTACATGGCGCGGGTTCCGGCGCCGTGGCTGCTGAAGCCGCGCACCTCCGCGTCGGCGCTGGGCATCCGCAAGATCCAGGACCCGGAGCAGCTGTGGCGCACGCTCGACGAACTGGGCGACCGGCAAAGCTATTTCGTGCTGGAGCAGTTCGTGCCGGGAGAAATCTTCCACGTGGACTCGATCGTGAGCGAGGGCAAGGTGGTGTTTTCCGCGGTGCACCAGTACGGCCGGCCGCCCATGCAGGTCATGCACGAGGGCGGTGTGTTCACCACGCGCACGGTCGACCGGGCGAGCAGCGACTGGAAGGAGCTGACGGTCTTCAATGCGGCCCTGGCGCCCGCGTTCGGGCTGGAGCACGGCGTTACCCACGCCGAGTACATCAAGGCGCTTGGCGACGGAAAGTTCTACTTTCTCGAGATCGCGGCGCGGGTCGGTGGGGCATTCATCTCCGACCTGGTGCAGGCGGCGACCTGCGTGAACTTGTGGCGCGAATGGGGGCGGATCGAGGTGGCGCAGTTGCGCGGCGAACCGTATGTCCTTCCCGGCCTCGCAGAAGACTACGCGGGAAGCGTGCTTTGTCTCTCGCATACCGCCGAACCCGACACCGGCGCCTTCGATGCGCCGGAGATCGTGCATCGGATGAAGAAGCATCACCATGCCGGGCTTATCGTGCGTTCCCCTCGCCCCGAACGCGTGGCGGCACTGCTGGAGGACTACGGCGCCCGCTTCGCGCAGATGTTCCTGGCCACCATGCCGGCGCCGGAGAAGCCGACGGCTTAGATGTGGTGCGTCATGCAGATGCCCGATTCTTCATAGGCCTGTGGCGGCAACTTCTTGCGCCCCCAAAAGGGGGCTGGACCTACTGCATTTACCCCTATTCCCCAGGCTTGCGCCCTGGGGCTACCATCTCGCGCCCGCTTCGCGGGCTCTTGCGGCTGATCCGGGGATACACGACGAGTTTCCACCACGCCCAACGCTAATTTCCGCGCTTGGCGATAATCAGCGTGATGTCGTCGAACTGGGCGCCGGTGCTGAATTGAGTGACTTCTTCCACGATCGCTGCCGCCAACTCGCTCGCCGGAAGGGCGCGATGCCGCATTAGACTCTCGAGCAGGCGGGCCTCGCCGAATTCCTCCTCGTTGCAATTGAAGGTTTCCGTCACGCCGTCGGTGTAAAGGGCCAGAACATCGCCTGCATCGAGGCGGTTCTCCACTACCGCACAGGGAAGATGGTTGAAGAGCCCGATGACCGTGCAGGTGGCGTCGAAGCGCTCGATGGCTCCGCCGGCCCGCAGGACGAGCCCGGGCAGATGCCCGCAGTTGGCATAGCGCAGGCCGCCGCTAACAGGATCGAAGTCGGCGAAAAAAAGCGTCGCGTAGGCGTTGTCGGCGGTATTTTCATACAGCAGGCGGTTGACACAAGTGAGAAACTTTTGCGGGTCGTCGGCCGCGACGGCGCACTGGCTGCGCAGATTGGCCTGCAGATTGGCCATCAGCAGCGATGCGGCAATGCCTTTGCCCGCGATATCGCCCAGCACCAGAGCCAGGCGTCCGGACCCAAGCTCGAGAAAGTCGTAATAGTCTCCTCCCACTGAGCGAGCCTGGATACACAAGCCCGCATAGTCGAGAGTTGGCACAGGCGGGAGCCGCTGGGGAAAGAGCCGCGCCTGCACCTGCTTCGCGATTTCCAGTTCCCGGGCGGCGCGTCGTTCGGCTTCGAGGCGGTCGGTGTAAGCGCGACGGCGCGCGTCCAGTTCGCGCGTGGTGGTATCGAAGCCGGCCAGCGCGAAGGTGTTGCCATCCGGATCAGTGAACGCACAGAAGGTGCCGCCCCAGGCCGGAGTCTGCGGCGGCATGGTGAACCTCACCCCGCGCACCGCCCATTCCTGGTACTTGGCTTCCACATCCTCGGTGAGGAAGGTGACCATCCCCGAATTGCCGACAAAATGCTCCTGGTTCAATCCCGGAATCGGCTTCACGAGAGCAAGAATCGCGGTGCCGTCCGGAGGGGCGACCTCGATCCAGCGATTGCCGGAAGCGAATTGCGCGTCGGAGACGAGAATGAAACCAAGCTGGTCGACGAAGAAACGCAGGCTCCGCTCCTGGTCGCTGACGTAAATACTCACGAAATGAAGACGAACATACGGGCCCTGTCCATCGAGGCGAAACCCGGCGCCGTCGCGCCGCAGTGCGGCTTCCGTGCCGGCGGCTCGGGAGACGATCCTGTCCAGCAGCCAAATGCTTTCGGGCTGGAGGTGGACGGGTTGGGGATTGTCGGGCAAGGGAAGCCTTCCTTTTTAATCCCATCCTATCCCGGAAGTCCGCCAGGAGTGTCGGAAAGGGCAAGAAGGGACGCGAGAGGCGATGCCAAGTCTCTGACTCTTTACTAGAAGTTTATTGACGAATTGGTGGTAATCCGACCGCAATCACCCGGAAGAGTCCTGTAGATAATCCGCGTGCATACCAGATCAATGAACCAAAAGCTGAGAGTAAACCGCTGCCAGTTCGGCAATTGCGATCACAACAAATAAAACTCGATACTCTCCAACACCGAAGAGACTGCACATTAGGCCAGATATAATTCCGATTTGTGCAACAGCCACAATGCGACCAGCGCACCCTATAGCGATCTGCCTGCGGCATCGCGCCAGGTGTGGAACATGGTCGCGGAGAAGAAGATCCCGGTTCGCGACGACTATGCCATCGAGAACTACATGAACGATCCCCGCGTTACGCCGGAAGACCAGCTCATCACGCACATCCTTGTCCCAACCGCATGATCGGAGGGACGGTTGCCAATCGAAACTGCACTCCAGGGAGGTCTTCATGTCGATCGCCAATACCGATAGTGTCCGGATGGGCGCCGAAGTCTCCGGCGCGAAGTGGCCGTTATGGACGGGACGCGTCCTTTCCACATTGTCGGTTCTCATGCTGTTGCTCGACGCCGCCGGAAAATTCATGATGCCCGTGCAGGTGGTGCAGGCATGCCAGCGGCTCGGATTCCCGGTGAACCTGAGCCCTACGCTCGGCGTACTGCTGACGCTGAGCACGCTTCTCTACGCGCTTCCGCGCACCGCTGTGCTGGGAGCGGTCCTGCTCACCGGGTACCTGGGAGGGGCGGTCGCCATTCACATGCGCGCTGGAAGCCCGCTGTTCGAAACCGTGTTCCCCGTGCTTGTCGCGATCGTGGCCTGGGCGGGAATCTACCTGCGCGACTGCCGGCTGCGCAAGGTCTTTCCGATCCGGTAACCGCGAGTGGACAGGCATTCACACCGGCCGCGGGCCGGGGCAGCACGAGAGCCGAATGATCGCCGCCGGGAGTTTCGTCGCCGGAGTCAGAGGACACTGCCGGGCGGCTCAATGTAAGCGCCGATGCATAAAGAGTAAACAGCAGAAGAAGGGACGCCGCGACGTAAAACGGAATCCTCAGAATCGGCCAGGCACGCGGTGGAAGCTGGTCCACCAGCTTGTCGCGCCACGTTTCGTTAAAACGCATGGGGCGATCCTCGTCTTCCGCCGGCGGGGTCCACCGTGAGGCGAGATACGTGGCGCGCAGGTTGGAAAGAAGGACGGCGCCGAAGATGATCGCCAGGATCCCCACACGCCCACCTGCGACCTGGTTGACGGCATAGACGGCAAACACCATGGCGGCGGCCGGCCAACTCGCCTGCCGCACGCCCATTCCCCCGACGAAAAAGACAAAGAAGGTCGTGATGGCCAGGATCAGGCCGACGCGGTGCGCCGCCGGCTGCTGGTATGGTGCAAACCCGGAAAGGAAAACCAGGCTGACCACGGCAATCAGAAGGCAAATCCAGAATCCCTGTTGCCCCAGGTAATCGACGTCCCAAGCATTGTCGACGGTGGGCCACAGCAGACTCTTCAGCCATCCGTCACTTTTTCGGGCGGAGCCGGACAGATCGAGCGATTGCATGCCAGCGATAGTCCTACAGCTTCCATAGCAAGTCAAGGATTCCAGGGACACCCGTGAGAAGTTACTTCTCCGTGGATGGCTTGCGGGCGCGAATATGCAGAAAAAGCGGAGCCACCCGGGTGTCGGCCACCACCGGCACGGCTTCGGCCAATTCCGGTGAAGCGGAGGGTTCGCCGAATTGCTCGATCACCAGTCCCGCGCGGCAGATGTAGGCGACCCAATCGCTGAGCGGGTGGTGGAACACGGGAATGCGGAACGGCTCCAGCTCGGCGCGCTGATCGTCGGGAAGGGCCTGGAATATCCACACGTCGAGGTAGGGCTGGTCGCGTTCGAAGTAGCGCGCGATCTCGATGGCTCGCACGGTGCCGTCCGGATCGCGCAGCACCCGCCGGTGCGGCGGCACGAAGCAGGGATGCAGGATGGAGAACTGGAGAAAGCCGCCGGGCCGCAAGACCCGCGCGGCCTCGGCCAGTGCCCGGCCCTGGTCGGGCATGTCCATCAGCGACATGAATGCGGTGGCGAAGTCGAAGGAGTTGCCGGGGAAGGGAAGCGCCGTTCCATCCGCGACCTGGTACGCGATGCCGAGCGGCTGCCGGTCCTCTTCAGCCTGTGCATGGCGCACGAACGTGGGTGACACGTCGATGGCCCGCATGCGCGCGCCCAGCCGGGCGACCTGGCGGGTATTGGCGCCCTCCCCGCATCCGATATCGAGCCCGATCATTCCGTTCACCGGCGGCAGCATGGCCAGAAATGCGGGCGTGTTCAGCGCATCGCGATAGACGTCGTAGCCGGCGCGCGCCAGGCGCGTCCAGTTCTCGGCGTTGCCTTCCCAGTATTTGACGACGTCGGCGGGATCCATGGGTTTCGTGTGGATTGGCAGTTTACCACTTCGAGCCCTGCTGGAAAGGTGGACCAGGGAGAATCCGCCGCGTACGCCGCGTAATGAGGCGGCGCGATGCGGCTAGCTCCGGTTCAGTGCTCGTTTCGGGATGAAGAAGTCGTCCCTCTTCAGGTTGCATTTCTTGGCAATGGAGCGCCCGATGATCGCGCGGACCAGCGGTAATAGCTGCTCCGGAAATGCTCACTTTAAATCGTCTTCCTGACACTCCCGTGAGTCGATTATGGGTCGCCACTCATGCATCCGTTGCCAACCGCGCCGTGGATACCAGTCTGGGTTTGTAACGGCAAGAAGACCGAAAATGCTGTTCCAGTGGTTGGGGCCAGCACGCTGCTTCTTACCTGAATGGTTCCTCCATGCCTTTCGACAATTTCAGAGCTAACCCAAAGTCCCAGGCCGGTCCCGGTATCGCCTTTCGTGCTGACAAAAGGCTCGAAGAGCGTCTTTCTGATTTCAGGACGAATTCCGGTTCCAGTATCCGCGATGGTCAAACGAATGCCGGGACGCGATCCGTTCCTGTGTTCATGCGTATTAGTGACCCGGATCTTCAGCTTGCCGCCGCGCCCGATGGCGTCCAAAGCATTCCCTATCAAGTTCAAGATCAACTGGCGGAGTTCGCCGGCTCTGGCGGAAATGGGAGAGCATTCGCGGAAATCCCTCTCAATGACGATTTCGGCCGCGTTCAGTCTTGCCTGGTAGAGCAGAAGGGCGGAGTCCACGATTTCGGGGATCTGCACGATGACCGGCTTCATCGGTTCCCGGTAGAACTTAAGAGTTTGGGTGACGATTTCAGAGACCCGCTTTAACTCTCTCACTGCGATCGCTGTGTGCTTTTTTGACTCCTCCAACGAAGATGAACTGCCAATGAGATAGAGCAGATTGGTGATCGACGCGAGCGGATTATTGATTTCGTGCGCGATGCTGGCGGCGAGACGCCCGGCTACTGCCAGTTTTTCTGATTTACGCAGTTTTTCTTCCACTACGATGCGTTCGGCCAGATAGTCCCTCATCTCGTATTGCCTGCGACGGCTGCGAAGCGCAGCCTGGATGGTGCTGATGAGCGTCTCGGGCCGGACCGGCCGCTCCAGCAACACCACGTTTCCCAGTGGCTCACGACCGCGCATTTTCCTTTGGCTCTCCCGGTCGACCTCACCGGTCACCGTGAGCAGGATGATAGGAAGATCGGACCACGAAGGTTGCTCGGATATCAGCTCTGCCCACTCGTCGATGCCGGTAAGGGTGAGGGCCTCCTCTGCCAGAATCACAGCGCCTGCCCCCATCTTCGATTCGATCCGCGCCGTTACAGCGGATTCTACAAGAGCGCACGAGATGTCCTTGCTGCTAAGGAGATGGCAGATCAACGGGCCATCTCGCCCCGTGGGAGCGACCACGAGGACGCGGGATTCATCTTCCCGGCTGGTCATGTCGTTCCTTGAGGCTCTGCATGCGATTTGGACCCTTGAAGGCCGTCCATCTCGCCGCGATAATTCGGAGCGCCGGTCAACACGCCATCGAATTCAGTCAGCACGTTTCCGACCACAATCGCTCCGTTCTTCATCACCAGTTCACGGATGGTGCGTTCATGTTCTCCGCTGCGCTTCTTGATTACCGAAAGCGCCTGCCGCACCTCGCCGGCCGCTTCGAAGTATCGAAACAAGAGAACCGTGTCTGCCAGATAGCTCACATCCACCGGCGTATCGATGTTCGTTCCCACAAAACCATGCTGGGCAACGGTCATGAGCGTCGTGATGCCCTTTTGGCTCAGGTAGGCCAGCATTTCGTGCAACTGCATCGCGAGAAACTTCTCGCCGGGCATGGCATTGAGAAAGCCGTTCAGGCTGTCCAAAATCAGGAGCTTCAAATCGTGCTTCTCTACCAACTGCCTGATCTCGTGAACCAATTGGCCGGGCGAGAGTTCCGCAGCATCCACCTGGCGAAGGAAGAGCTTCCCGGAGTCAACATGTTTCTTGATGTCCAGTCCCAGGCCTTTCCCACGAATCACCAGGGTCGCCAAAGTCTCATCGAAGGCAAATAGCGCCGCGCGGCTGCCCTGCTCTACCGCGGACACTGCGTAGCGAACCGCAATGGTGGACTTTCCGCAGCCGGCCGGTCCCAGCAGAAGGGTGCTGGTGCCGCAATCAAGACCTCCGCCCAACAAGGCGTCAAGTGCTGGCAGACCGCTTTTGAGCTGCGTCGGCAGGAACGCAAAAAAGTGCTCCGACGCCACGAGGCGGGGATACACTTCCACGCCACCGCGTTTTATTGTGTAGTCATGGAAGCCTTCGCGGAATCGTGAGCCGCGCAATTTCTTCACTTCCAGCCGGCGTCTCTTGATCCCGTACTCCCGCTCCACGCTTTCCATCATAATTACGCCATGAGCGATGCTCTGGAGTTGCAGATCGTGACCTTCGGCGGTGCGATCATCCAGCAGCAACACCGTGCACTTGCGTCCTGAAAAATATTGCTTTAAGCCCAGAATCTGCCTGCGATAACGCAGGGAATCGCGAGCCAGCAGGCGCAACTCAGAGAGGGAATCAAACACCACCCGCGCGGGCTGCAATTTCTCCACTTCGGCTAACACGGCGTTGGTAGTGTCCGACAATTCGATCTCGGAAGGATTGAACACCGTATATTGGGCTTCCGGCTTAAGCTGGTTCTCATCCGGAGCCAACTCAAATACTTCGATCCCATCGAGCGACCAGCCGTGTGACTCGGCGATTTCAAGGAGTTCGGTTTTCGACTCGGAGAGAGTGACGTAGAGGCCCTTTTGTCCCTGACGAGTACCCTCCATCAGGAATTGCATCGCGATCGTGGTCTTTCCCGTCCCCGGATCGCCTTCGATCAGGTAAAGGTGATTTCGGGCCAGGCCCCCTCCGAGAATGTCGTCGAGGCCGGCGATGCCGGTCGCGTACAGTTCTACGGATGTGGCCTTCCCGGCGTTGTGGGTCCCGATCCCGTTTCCAGATTCCGTGAGAGTGGCGCTCTGAGTGAACTTCGAATCCACGATGTTCCCCTATCGCGAGTGCAAAGGATGGGTCCGGGATCCAGTTAAGTGTCGCTTTGCTCCAACCCCCAACGCAGATTGCCCAGGACTTTCGATTGAAAGTTCTGACAGGCCTGCCGCAAAAATCTCACCGGACGACTTGTATAGGTCCTCAGTATTGGTTCCTGCCACCCGCCATGTCCGGTCAACTCTATACACTTTTTCAAAGTCGGTGAAGGCTTAAGAGTCAGTGACGTAGGTCTCGTTCATTCGAGCCGGCCATCGACGTGGATTCAGAATGAGTGGGCCGATAGATAAGCTATGCCCATCAGGAAAACTCCACGGATTGGTCATTATTCCATCGCTTCATTTGCGATGGTGGTCAATTTTGATCAGTCAGCTGACTTTGCCCTGCCTTATG
>CAVREL010000014.1:0-66618 GCA_963720105.1 uncultured Acidobacteriota bacterium
CGAGGGCGATCACACCATCGGCGGCCTGGTGGAACAGGTGATCCACATTCCGCCGGCGTTCGAATTGCTGTCACCGCTCATCGAGATTGTGCCGCTGCAGTTGCTGGCCTATTACATCGCCGTGCGCCGCGGCTGCGACGTGGATCAGCCCCGCAACCTCGCCAAGTCAGTGACGGTGGAATAGAAGTCTTCTTTTTGCAGCAGCAGCAGCTGCTGCGGCTGCTGCTGTTTGAAGACGAAATGGAGCTGAATCATCGTTATGGCCACCGGGCGAATGAAGCTCCCGGCTGAAATCGAGCTCGCGATCGCTTTACATTTGCTAAAATGTAAAGAGCGGGAGGATTCCAAAATGCAAGCCACTCTCAGCAGCAAGGGCCAGGCAACGATCCCAAAGGCCGTTCGGGAGCGATTGCGCCTGAAACCGGGAGACCGGTTCAAGTTCTTCTTTCACCCGGACGGCGTGCTGATCCTGCCTAAAATTTCAACTTCACGACTGAAAGGCATGATTCCCAGACCCGCGAAACGGGTATCCCTTGAAGACGTCGATGCGGCCATCGAAGCCGGCGCCACGGAGAGATTCAGGCGGAAGAAATGATTGGGCTCGATACGAATATCCTTCTGCGTTACCTGGTGCAAGACGACCCCGGGCAATCCGCGCGTGCGGGCCAGATCATTGAACGGCGCCTGACCGAACAAGATCCCGGATTCGTCAGCCTCATCACTGTCGTCGAGGTCGTCTGGGTTCTCAAAAGTCTCTACCAGCGGTCGCGGCAGGAAATCGCAAATGACATTGAGATGATCCTGGCTGCCGACACTCTCGAAGTTCAAAACGAGCAGGAAGTCTATGAAGCTGTTGTGGCTCTCCGGAATGGCACTGGGACCTTCGAAGATGCCTTGATCGGCTCCCTGGGAATCTGGAGGGGGTGTTCCGCGACGCTCACATTCGACGAAAAAGCGGCCCAAAGATTGCGCGGATTTGTACTGGCGTGATCAGCGCCCGTATCGCCTGGGAGGGGTTCGGTTCTATCCGCGTTCCACTTTCTGCGCCTTTTTCGTCTCGGGCAGAATCTCTCGTCATGTAAGGTTCGCAGTCGAAGGCTGCGCGGTCCAAAACCCGGATTGAAATGCCGGGGAATTCTCCAGGGCCAGCCGCATCACAGGAGGACGATTGGCGATGACAGAATACGAGAACAACTACTACTGGGTCGTCCTGTGCAAGAACACCGCCTACCATCTGCACAAGAACGCGTGGTTCGACCACCTGATTCTGCTGGGCGAGACGGACTCGGTTGCGCCGCTACCGCCCCTCGAATCCAGCTTCAAAGCGACCTGCGATGCATGTGGCCGGGAGTACGCCTACCTTCCCGGCGAGGTACTGCGGTACGAAGTGACGCCTCCGGATGCTTTTGTGCCCCATCCGCTGTTTGCTGAATCCTGACCCAAGCAGGCCGATTCGGACTCGGGTTCGCATTTACCCACCAGCCGACACATTGTCACAGACGGATTTATTGGGCTGTGCTAATGTTCCTGTTCACAGGACGTGTCGAGAGAATCGATCGTCGGGAGGTGGGTGTGCAGAGTGTCCTTGAACCCGTCCATACTCTTCCACATGCGCATAAGCCATTCCTGGAGTCATACGATTCAGGCGAAGAGTGCAGTTTTTATCACTGGATGGAAGTCTGCAAGCTAGTCGACGAAGCCGACCTTCCCCTGGGGGAAGAGGAAGGGATCTACTCGGCGGAGTTCGAAAAGGCGATGGAAGAGACGCTGTCAGAAGTGGAGTCCGCCACCGCATATCAGCACTTCGCCGGTAACGTAGTCTGACAGGGGCGAGCAGAAGAACAGCACTGCTCCGGCAGCCTCTTCCGGTGTGCCCAGACGGCCCAGCGGGCACGCACTCTTGACTGATTCCAATAAACTTGGCTGCACGCCCAGGCGGATCTGGTGGCCGTGCATTTCCATCGATGCGCCTTCGGCATTGAGGGGCTGCACCAGGCGCGTTTCAATCAATCCGAATCCCACCGCGTTCACATTGACGTTAAAGCGGCCCCATTCCTTGGCCAGCGTCTTGGTCAGGCCGATTACGCCCGCCTTTCCCGAGGAATAGCCAATCTGCCCCGGGTTTCCGTCGGTTCCGGATATGGACGTGATGTTCACCACCTTGCGCATCACGCGCTGGCCGCTGGCAATCTCGTGCTTGGCGGTTTCGCGGATATAGGTCGACGCGGCCCGAAGCAGCCGGAACGGGGTCACGAGATGAATCTCCAGCATGGCCTGGAACTGCTCATCCGTAGTTTTTTGAATCACGCTGTCCCAACTGTAGCCGGCGTTGTTGACGATGATGTCGACGGCTCCGAATTCCTGGAGGGTGGCGTCGACCACCTTGCCCGGAACATGGGGATCGGTGAGGTCGCCCTCGATGTGCCGGACCCGGTCAGGATCGGGAAGAGAAGCCTTTGACTCGAGGAGCATCTTCTCGTCCAGATCGTTGAGCATGACGCAAGCACCGGCGGATACGAGCCGCCTCGCGATCGCCCTGCCGATTCCCCGGCCGGAGCCGGTCACGATGGCGGTTTTGCCTTCCAGCGTAAAGGGCATTTCGATCGATTTTACGGTGTCTGTCTGAATCAGGCCGCTTTCCATAGTCGTTCCTGTCCTGGGGAGGCGCGGTGTGCACCGCAGCAATAATGCTGCAGTGCAGTATACACCTAAGGCGGAAGGATGAACATGCGGAGTTGTTTGAAAAGACGAGCCGGCGGCAGGCGAGAAAGGAAGGGGAATTTAGAACCGCAATGGGAAAGGGAATAGAAAAGAATTTGGGGCGGGATCGGGGGCTGGTCGTCAAGGATCCAGGTGCGTGTCTGACTGAAATCGTTACTACGGTCCGACGTGGCCGAGATTCAGAATTCCACTAAACCATCAGCCGGTCATCATTTTGGTGGTCTTAGCGGCACGACTAAAGTGGTGCCATTTCAAAACGGAGACCTGGTCTTAGCGGCACGACTAAAGAGGCTGTGGAAAAATGGGGAAAATGCAGATATTGCGCGGGCGAGCGTAGCAGGGGCTGAAGCCCACGTTGATTTTGCGCGATTGGCGGCCCGACTAAAGTCGTGCCCTTATTACAAAGCACCTCCCGCGGCGAGTTTTTCCGCAGCCTGTAAAGTCGTGCCATTTCAAAACGGAGACCCAGCACAGTTGCAAGGGCACCAATTACGCGAAGTCGGAATAAGCGGTGGTGGTTAGAAATTCCTGGAATTCGCCCCGGGTCAGTTGGACCAGCAGTTCGGCGGCGCGCTGGAATTTGGAACCGGTATATGCCTCATCTCCCATGGAGGCGGCGTGCTGTTCCAGGATCTCGGCCAGGATCTGGTCGTGCATCTCGGCGGTGATGGTGCGATCGTCGTCAAGACGGGCCTGGTAACGGATCCACTGCCAGAGCTGCGCGCGGCAGATTTCCGCGGTTGCGGCATCTTCCATCAGGTTGTAAATGGGGACGCAGCCGTTCCCCCTCAGCCACGATTCGATATATTGCAGCGCCACATCGATGTTGCGGCGCAGGCCGGCTTCGGTGATGCGGCCGGTGGGAAGTTCCAGCAGATTCCGGGCGGTAACGGTGGAGAACCTGGATGCCGGCATGCGAATCTGGTTCTTCTCGGGCATGTACTGGTCAAAAACGGCCCGCGCCACCGGCACCAGTCCGGGGTGGGCAACCCAGGTGCCGTCGTGCCCGGCGCGCACTTCGCGGAGCTTGTCCTCGCGCACGCGCTGCATGGCATCTTCGTTGGCCTGGTCATCGTTGCGGATGGGAATCTGGGCGGCCATGCCCCCCATGGCGTGAATGCCCCGCTTGTGGCAGGTGTGAATCAGCAACTCCACGTAGGAACCGAGGAACGGCTGGGTCATGGTCACGTCGCCGCGCTGGGGCAGCACGAAGCCGGGGTGGTTGCGGAACTTCTTGGTGAAGCTGAAGATGTAATCCCAGCGCCCGCAATTCAGCCCGGCGGAGTGGTCGCGCAGTTGGTACAGGATCTCGTCCATCTCGAAGGCCGCGGAGATGGTTTCGATCAGCACCGTGGCGCGAATGGTTCCCACTGGAACGCCGAGATATTGCTGAGCAAAGAGGAAGACATCGTTCCACAGCCGAGCTTCGTGATGGCTCTCCAGCTTGGGCAGGTAGAAGTACGGCGCCGATCCGCGCTCCAGCAGGATCTGAGTATTGTGGAAGAAGTACAGCCCGAAATCGAACAGCGACGCGGAGATGGGCGTGCCGTTGCCGTAGAAATGCTTCTCGATCATGTGCCATCCGCGCGGGCGCACGAACAGCACCGCCGGATCGGGCTTCAATTCGTAGAGGCGCCCTTCGGGCGACCGCCAACTGATGGTCCGCCGGTTGGCGTCGATGAGGTTCCGCTGGCCGTCGAGGCAGTTGTTCCACGTGGGGGCATTGGCGTCCTCGAAGTCGGCCATAAAGACACGGGCGCCGGAGTTGAGGGCGTTGATGACCATCTTGCGCTCCGTGGGTCCGGTGATTTCGACGCGACGGTCGAGTAGCTCGCCGGGAATGGGGGCCACGGTCCACGCGGAATTGCGAATGTGCTCGGTTTCCGGCAGAAACGCCGGGAATTCGCCGCGGTCGAATGCCTCCTGCCGGCGGCGCCGGACCTCCAGCAGTTCCAGCCGGGCCGGTTCGAACCGTGCATGCAATGCGCGCAGAAACTCCACCGCTTTCGCGGTCAGAATTTCGGGGCCGGGTTCAAAAGAGCTCATCACCTTCTCGGGGGCGGTCATCGTTGTCATTGAATATATCCTCTGGTTTTGGGTGTGGTCTCGTGGCGTGGTGCAGCGTTCAGGCGGAAGCCTGCTGCCGCTGCTCGGGTAATTCGTGATCGTAAGGATCTTCAAACTGCTCTTCCTCGGTGGATCCCGGAAGCGCGCAGGTCGAGGTCTTGCCGGAGGCGATGACGGTGGCCACGTGGTCGAAGTAGCCGGCGCCCACAAAGCGCTGATGCTTCACGGCCCCATATCCGGCGCGATCGGCGGCGTCGAATTCGCGCTGTTGCAACTGCGAATACGCCAGCATGCCGGTGCGGCTGTACTCGTGGGCCAGCTCGAACATGGACAGGTTGAGGGCATGGAACCCGGCCAGGGTCACGAATTGGAAGCGATATCCCATGCCGGCAAGCTTGTGCTGGAAGATCGAAATCTCGGAGAGGTTCAGCTTGCTCCGCCAGTTGAACGAGGGCGAGCAGTTGTAGGCCAGAAACTTGCCCGGGAAGCGGGCATGGATGGCCGCGGCGAACTTGCGGGCGTCCTCGAGATTGGGCTCGGAGGTCTCGCACCAAATGATGTCGGCAAACGGCGCGTAGGCGATCCCGCGCGCGATGGCGGCATCGAGGCCGCCGCGGAACGAGAAGAAGCCCTCGACGGTCCGCTCGCCGGTGAGGAAGGGCCGATCCGCCGGGTCGCAGTCGCTGGTGATCAACTGGGCGGCATCGGCGTCGGTGCGCGCAATCAGAATCGTGGGGACCTTGAGCACGTCGGACGCCAGGCGGGCAGCGGTGAGCTTCTGGATGGCTTCGCGAGTGGGCACCAGAACTTTGCCGCCCATGTGGCCGCACTTCTTCGCCGACGAAAGCTGGTCTTCGAAATGAACCCCGGCGGCTCCCGCCTCGATCAGAGCCTTCATCAGCTCAAACGCATTCAGCACGCCTCCAAAGCCGGCTTCCGCATCGGCCACGATGAGCAGCATCCAGTCCATGAAGTCATGGCCTTCGGCATGGGCGACCTGGTCGGCGCGCATCAGGGCATTATTGATGGCCCGCACCACCGCCGGCACGCTGTTAACCGGATAGAGGCTCTGGTCAGGGTACATTTGCCCGCTGAGATTGGCATCAGCAGCCACCTGCCAGCCGCTCAGGTAGATGGCCTTGAGGCCGGCGGCGGCCATCTGCACGGCCTGGTTGCCGGTCAGCGCTCCCAGGGCGGCCACGTGGGTGTCGCGATGGAGCAGGCGCCAGAGCTTTTCCGCTCCCGCGCGCGCCAGGGAGTATTCCACCTGCACCGTACCGCGCAGCCGGTGAACGTCTTCTTGAGAATAAGTCCGCGTGATTCCGTTCCATCGATCCGAATTCCAGCCGTTGCTTCCTGGATGCACAGTTCATGACCTCCTGAGGGGCCCGGTCTGCCGCAGTGCAGCATTGGAGATGAGTAAAGATCATGGCCGGAACGACTGGCAAGCCAGGCAGTCCGATTCGGACGAGTGGACGCGAGTGCCCCTCCGGGGTCATAATCGGTGCGGCCGCCTGTATTCACGTGACATCCCGCAGCTTATCAGCAGCTAAAGGCAGCGGGCGGGGCCGGACGACGGCTGAAACTCGACCGATCCGGCTTACCGACGCAATGCAGCGCGGAGGCGGGGTATTCCATGCCGCTGGGCACGCAATTTGGCGAGAAACTGGCGTCGGCACTCCGGCTGCGGCGCATCCAGGAGGGCATAGCGCTGCTGACCTCGGCGGAATCGGACCTGGCCCGGATCGGTCCCGACGACCCCAATGCGGCCAGCCTGCTGCTGCTGGTTACGCAATGGGTGGATGCAGGGTACGGCGACCACCGGGTGCTGCCGCCTCTGCTGGAGCGGTTTCCGGCAGCTTGCCGGAGAAGGCTGTCCATCGATGACTACCTTCGGCTGAGGATGGTGGAGGCGTTTGTGGGCCTGGCCACCGGTGAACTCGATCCGGCCATTGAAACACTCGAACTGGTCCTGAGAATGTGCCAGGATATTCAGGATTCGGCGCAGGAAGCCCTGACCCACTTCTGGAAAGGCCGGGCCCATCGAAAGAAAGGGGAGTACGAGACGGCGCTGAAGCACATCGTGCGGGCGCGCGAGCTGTCCGGGGATCGCGACAGTTTTTTTACCGCCATCATCCAGATCCAGGAAAGCTGGCTGCTGTTTCAGAAAGGCATGGTCCGGGAAGCCGAGCACATTCTGGACCGCGCCGAATCCATTCTGAAATCGAGCGATCACTACGTGGCCCTGGCGAATATCGAATCGGCGCGGGGCCGCATTGTGCGCCGCGCGGGGGAATACACCCGGGCGCTGGATCATTTTTCGCGGGCCATCGAGATCTATTGCCGCCGCGATCCGAACCACGTGAACCTGGCGCGCACGCTGGTGAATGCGGCCTACGTGCGCCGCCTTCTTGCCCTGCAACTGCGCAAGCGGATCGATACCAAGGCCAGGTCGGGCCGCCTTCGGCCCAGTGCGCCTGCAAAGGATTCCGCGGCCACGCGCGAAAGCCCATTGACGCGGTACTTGCACGTCTGGCAGCAAGCGGTGGACGAGCTGACGCGGGCGCGCGAGATCTACTCTCTGCACGCGCACTTCGATGGCATCGGGAAAGTGCTGACGAACCTGGGTTATCTGCACCTCGATCGGGGGGACATCGATCGCGCCGCGCCGGAAGCCACCGAAGCTTACCGCATCGGCGCCCAGCAGAACGATCACATCCTTATGGCGCGGGCCCGGATCCTGGAGACGGCCATCGAGAATGCCCACGTCGAGGAGCAAACCGGGGAGGACGTGGATGTGGCCGCGCACGCCAACCGGGCCCGCCAATACAGCGAAGAGGCGCTCGAACTGGCGCACGGCACCCAGAACCGGCGGCTGCTCGCCGGGGCATGCATTGCCCGCGGCATGACCGCGGCCAACGATTTCTATCACGAGTGGGAAACGGCAAGGCGATATGCGACCGAAGCCACAGGCCTGATCGGTCCGGGCGAAAGCGATCACCTGGTGGAGGATCTGGCCAGCCTGAAATCGCGGATCGTGCGCGCTTCCGGCATCAACGACACCCTTCGGGGCTGGTCGGAAGGCATTGTCGGCAACAAGACATTCCAGCAGATCACTGAGGAATTTGCCGAGATCGTGATTCCCAAGGTGTGGATGCGCGAGGACCGGAAGATTTCACGGGTCGCCGCTTCTCTTTCCATCTCGCCCAAGAAAGTCAGGCGCATTCTGCGGAACTCAGGTTCGGAGGGCACGCGATAGTGTGGTATCCCCAATGTTCGTTGGATAATTCGAGCCCGAAAAGCAGGTCCTTCGACTGCGTTTGGCGCGTAAGACGCGCCAAACTTCGCTCAGGATGACAGCATTTTTTTGGATGCGAACTTCAGGGACAGGACACTCGTGTAGGCCGCTAATAGGGTCATTTACTCATGCCCCGCAGTTGGGTTGAATTTGAAGAAGAGGCGTCCCTCAGGGGCTAAAGCCCGGCTCATTTCGGGCCGTTTTACGGCACGACTGAGAGCTTTACGGATAAGTTCTGAAGTCGTGCCCTTTCAAAACATAAACGACCATCAAAACATAAAGGACCATCTGTGCGGCGGACACCACTAGTCTCTCCGCACAAGAAACATTGACGATGACTAAATCGACTTATGGAGATATTGGAATGAATTAGTTGTGACACCGGTCACGCTTGTATGGGGACCCATAAATTCTAGTTGACTAATATTTAATTTGGATCAGAATCATCTAATCCACGCTTGACTGAATGATTCGCTCCCCTGGCGGGCCAATCTGCATACATGGACGCAGCGGTCACACATAGAGCGTGGTGGTGTCGGTGAACGTCAGAGCTTTGGTTGTCCGCTGGGCGATTCTCTTGGGGTGGGAGATCATCCTTCTTCAACTTTTAATACTTGACCAGCCGCGGATATGGCGTAATTAAGGCATCACTTCGTCCAAAGCTTCCGTTGCGGCACCGGGCCCCTTTGCCATGGTGCGATGTGTGCGTACGGTCTTGCTTGCCGCATTTTGCAATGGTTTTGCGAAGGTATCTGCCCTTGGGCCTTGAGGCACGCAGCGCTCGGCCCTAACCCTGGGACAAGCAAAAAATGCTTAACCGACAAGGACGCTTGGAGTGTGTCTGGCAGGCGAACTTGTCACAATCGCAACGGCAAGGAGCTGGCCTCATGGCAGATCGCGATGTTGTGGTGTTGAGCGCGGTGCGCACCGCGATAGGAAAATTCGGCGGGGCACTGAAAGACATTCCGCCCACGGAGCTGGCCGCCAAAGTTGTATGTCAATCGCTGAGGCGCGCGGGCATCGATCCCAAGATGGTTGGCCACGTTGTCTTTGGCAATGTGATTCACACGGATCAAAAGGACATGTACCTGGCGCGTGTGGCCGCGCTGCGGGGAGGTGTCCCGATCGAAACCGCGGCGCTCACCGTGAACCGGCTTTGCGGAAGCGGGCTGCAGGCGGTCCTCACCGCCGCCGAGGCCGTGTTGCATGGCGACTGCATTGCAGCGATCGGCGGCGGCGCGGAATGCATGAGCCGAGCTCCCTATTGGCTGCCCGCCATGCGGTGGGGCGCGCGCCTGAATGATGCCAAGGCCATCGATGTCCTGGTAGCAAGCGTCACGGATCCGTTCGCGGATGTGCACATGGGCATCACGGCGGAGAATGTCGCGCGCAAGTGGGAAGTTTCGCGGAAGGATCAGGACGAGCTGGCGGTCGAGAGCCACCGCCGGGCTATCGCTGCTATCGGCGCGGGAAGATTCGCGGACCAGATCATCCCGATTGAGTTGAAGAGCAAGACCGGGGTCACGCAGTTTGTGATCGATGAGTCTCCGCGCGCGGACGCCACCATGGAAAACATGGCCAAGCTCAAACCGGCCTTCGACCCGGAGGGCACCGTCACCGCCGGGAATGCGTCGAGCATTAACGACGGCGCGGCGGCCGTGCTTTTGATGGAGAGGCAGGCAGCCGATTCGCTGGGCCTGAAGCCGATGGCGCGCCTGGTCGATTATTCGGTGACCGGGGTCGAGCCTGGAATCATGGGCGTCGGTCCCATCTCTGCCGTCGAGCGAGTCTTCGAGCGAACCGGCCTGAACAAGGAACAGATGGACGTGATCGAGTTGAATGAAGCCTTCGCGGCCCAACTCCTTGCGGTTCGCCGCAGCCTCGATCTGCCGCCCGAAAAAACCAATCCCAACGGAAGCGGAATCTCGCTGGGTCACCCCCTGGGAGCCACGGGAACCATTTGCACGGTGAAGGCTCTGCACGAATTGCGCCGGATCGGAGGCCAGTACGCATTGGTCACCATGTGCATCGGCGGAGGCCAGGGAATCGCCGCCATTTTCGAGTCACTGAACTGAAAGCTCCAAAACCCACGGAGGGAGTTATGGTTACCGCTGTTTATCCGCAATCCGATATTCGCATTCGCAGGTCGCTCGAGGGGAAAGTGGCTCTCATCACGGGCGCTTCGCGCGGCATCGGCCGGGCGATCGCCTTTGAACTGGCCGAACGAGGCGCAGAAATCGCCATCAATTACCGCACCAGCCTGAGCGCGGCAGAGGAAGTGAGAAACGATATTCGCGAGTCCGGCGGCGGCTGCGAGCTTTTCCAGGGAGACGTTTCCGACCGCATGCACGCCCGCCGGCTGATCGGCGAAGTGCACGATTACTTCCAGCATATCGACATCCTGGTGAACAATGCCGGCATCACCCGCGACCGGTCGATCCGCAAGATGAGCGACGATGACTGGGCAGAAGTGATCGAGACCAACTTGAACAGCGTGTTTTACTGCACCAGCGCTGTCCTGCCGGTGATGGCCGAACAAAAGTTCGGCCGCATCGTGAGCATCGCCTCTTTTGTGGGGCAGGCAGGAAATTTCGGCCAGGCGAACTACGCCGCCAGCAAGGGCGGCATCATCGCGATGACCAAGGTGCTGGCCCTGGAGCTGGCCAAGTACAACATCACGGCAAACGTGGTCTGTCCGGGATTCACCGAGACGGAAATGGTGGCCGCCATTCCGAGCGATGTCATGGATCAGATCCTGGCCAGGATTCCGCTGCGGCGGCTTGCGCAGCCGGAAGAAGTCGCCAAGGCGGTGGCCTTCCTGATCTGCGAAGGCGATTACATCACCGGCCAGCAGATCAACGTGAACGGCGGAATCTACATGTAAACGGGATAACGGCGTGGGCTCCGGAGCCTGCGGCCCCCGGGGCCCCACACCACCCTGGTCACTCACGCGAACAGCAGCGGATGTTTTGACACTATTACTTCGGTGGCGAGATCGACCTTCGGGCCCGCCTCGCCCCAACCACAGGTCCCTCGGAGGCAACTATGCAATGCCCCACAGTGCAAGAGCCAGTAAACCCGCCACTCAAGGCACCGTCTTGAATCCTCGCTTGCACGCCGGCCACAATGTTGGGATCGATTGGCGAGAGACCTGCTGGTTCTTGAGACATGAAGAGGACGAATGCGCCGGCTATCTGTTCAGTCAGGATCATGAAGTGCTCCACGCGAACTGCCGCCAGATCGACTTCCACCCACTCCGGCTCGCCCGCCTGCGCGAACAAACCGGTCTGCTCCGAACTCGGCGCCCCGGCGCAGCGCTTGATCCCCATGCGCCCCGCCTCGTCCATGACGCCCAACCAAGCCACGATGCGCTGACGAGGCCCGCGAACGGTGCGATAGCTCTCCACCAGAGCCCAATAGGCGTGCCGCTTGCCATCCTTCTCCCGGTAGCACCGCCGCAGGTACATGCCCTCATCCTACGAACCCCGCTTCTCCCCCCAAGACCCTTGGTCGTCACTACATCCACTTTTCCGCCATACTTGCCCAAAACAAGCACCTTCCCCATTTCTCGGCCGTTGAAAACAAAAGGGCCGCCGATTTGACTCAGCGACCCTCGACCCTTCTATCCGAACCAAACAAGTCACACCAACAACCAAACTGCGGAAGTTAGGTTAGCGCGAAAGTCCAGTTCTCACGCAAACACTAAAGCCCAGATCATAGGGCAATCTTTTCGGCACGACTGAAGAGGCTGCGGAAAAATGGGGAAAATGCAGGAATATCGCGCGAGCAAGCGTAGCAGGGGCTGAAGCCCACGTTGATTTTGCGCGATTTGCGGCCCGACTAAAGTCGTGCCCTTATTACAAAGCACCTCCCGCGGCGAGTTTTTCCGCAGCCTCTGAAGCCGTGCCCTTTTACAAAGCCCGGGATACAGCTTCGCGAAATCAGCTTCTAGCGCGAACGGGCGCTGAGCCACTGTTCGATATGCGGCCAGGTCGTTTTGTGCGCGCTGCTCCCCGCCATGATGCCGATGTGACCGCCGGGAACCCGGTAGACCTCCTTGTCGACGCTGGAGACCTTGTCGAGGATCGCTTCGGACTGGCAGGGCGGAGTGATGTGATCGTCCTCGGCAATGACCGTGAGGAGGTTGGCCTGGATCTTGTGCAGGTCCACCACCTGGTTGCGGACGCGCAACCGGTTCTGGATCAGCGCATTGTTGCGGTAGAACTCGACGATCAATTGGCGGTAGGCTGCCCCGGCCATCGGTATGTTGTCGGTCACCCAGGTGTTCATGGCGTGCCATGCTTCTACCGTGCGCGGATTATCCAGGTTGTCCCAGAGCTTGCAGTAATTGGTAATGTAATTGTCGATGGGCTTCAGCGCCTTGGCCCCCGAGTCGATCATTTCGGCGGGCATGTTGCCGAACGCATCCAGAATCTTCTCCACGTCAAAATATCGCCCGTCGGTCCAGCGCGCGAATGTCACCCGGTCGCGATTGGAGAAGTCCAGCGGCGCCGTCAGCAGGAGCAGATTTCGCAAACCGTCTTCGGGCCGCGTGGCGGCGTAGATCGTGGTCAGGATCGCGCCGATGCACCATCCCAGCATGCTGAAAACATCGGAACCGGAAACCGACTTCATCTTGCGGATGGCGCGCGGCAGATACTCCAGGGCGTAGTCATCGAACTTGAGATTCTTGTCCTCGATGCCCGGAACACCCCAGTCCAGGAGATAGACATCGAACCCGTTTCCGACCATGAACTCGACGAAGCTGTGCCCCGGCCGCAGATCCAGGATGTAGGGCCGATTCATGATGGCGAAGACCAGCAGCAAGGGGATGGGGTGGCGCTCTTTCTCCGCAACCACAGGAACATAGCGGTACAGTTTGGCCTTGTTCAGTGTCCAGACCAGTTCCTTGGGGGTTTGAGCAATGGCGGCCCTGGTGGTCAGAACCCGGGTGAAGGTTCGCAGGCGCTTTTGATAGGCGAGAAACTGTTCAGAAAGAGGTGTGGTCGATTGCATGACGTTCTCTCCGATTGCGATCGGCGCATGGCGCAGTCATTTGCCTGATCGGCTCGGCAACTTCGGCACGGAGCTTCAGCGGCGATGGCCCGCCGCGCGCTTCGGCGGCTCGGTTTCCTGGGCCGCGCGCAAACCGGTCATCAGGTTGAGGATGCGATCCAGCTTGGCATCCAGATCGTCGACGCGCATTTCCAGGTTGGTAAATCGCTCTGCCAGGACCGCAACTTCCTGCCGTGAAGGCAGGGAAAGCTGCTGCAGGGCTTGCACCATCGATTTCTCCAGCGCCTCCCGGAAGGGCGCCGAAGCGGCCAGGCAATAGTCGAGCATGGCCCCGGTTGCCTGGGCGTAGTTTTCGGTATTTACCGCGTCGATCATGGTCTTCGACATCGCGTCCAGGTAGGCGTCGCGCATTCCGCGAAATGGCTCGAAGGGATCGAACGGCTTGTTCTCATCCTTGGTTTCCGGCATAGACTCACCCCGCAACACACGAAGAATAGCGATTTCTGCCGCGCCGGGCAGTGATTTGCGCCACTAAGGCGCAGAATCACTGCCCGTTTGCAGGACGAACGGCCGCAGTCATGGTCCCCAGCACCAGCCGTCCGGTCAATGCGTAACCAGGTCGAGCAGTTCCTTCTGGGCCTCGACGATGGTATCAACGCCCTTGTGGAACGACTCAGTCACGGCGTCTGCCTGGGCTCCGGAGAATCCGAACTGCTGCTTCGTGGCATCCACCACGGCCTTGGTTTGCGCGGCGGTGTTCTCCAGGGCCTTTTTGTGCACCACGAATGACCGCTCCATGGTCTGCCTGGCCATGTTGGTGGTTGCGTCCGCCGCCTTCATGTTGCACCGCGCACGGTCTTTGACGGCGTCGGTCCACGCGTGGCTCTGCTCCACCACGAAATCGATCGCCGCCTTCTGGGTATCGGCAAAGCGGCTTACAGCCCCGGTTGCCAGGTCGAGGAGGGGCATCCGGGGCGCTCCGGGCAGGTTCTCCGCAGCCTTCTTCAGAACCTCAGCCATCTCGGCGTTTTGCTGCACTGCGAAATCAATGGTCTGTTTCTGGATCTCCGCCATCCGCTCTACCCCGCGCAGGAAAAAAGCGGCAAAGCTGGCGATTTCCGGTTTGGTCCCGGGGTCTTCGATAACCGGCTCGCGATTGACCTTGGGTGTCGGGCTCATGACTGGCTCCTTGTTTGTGCTGCAAAATATGCTGCAATGCAGCATCGAGAAATATGCTACGCTCTTCTCCGTCAAAGTCAAGCGCATAATAGAGAGAAGCTTCCTATGACCGACGCCAGGACCATCCTGATCAAGAAATACGAGAATCGCCGCCTCTACGACGCGACCAACAGCCGCTACGTGAACCTGGACGAAGTGGCGCAATACGTGCAGCGGGGCTACGAGGTGCGGGTGATCGACGTGGCGTCGGGCGAGGACATCACCCGGCTGATCCTCACCCAGATCATCGCCGAAGGCGCGAAGACTCCCGATTCCAGTTTCCCGCTCGAGATTCTGCGCCAGATGGTGATTGCCTCCGGCCGGGCCGGCCAGGAAAGCGCGCTCCGCTATACCAAGGCCATGCTGGACCTGTACCAGAACACATACAGGGCCATGGCGCCGGCCATGAATCCTTTCGAATTCATGCAAGCGCCCGGCGGGGAAGCCGCGCCTGGGAGTGAAGAGGGCTCCGGGAAGGCGCGCAGCAACGGGCGCGAACCGGGCGAGGTGGATCTTCTAAAGGAACGGGTGGCGGAGTTGGAGAAGCTGGTGTCGTCGCTCGCCTCCGGCAAAGGCTCGCGCAAAAAAGCCGCCTCCCGGCCCTCCTCGCGCAAGAAATAAGCGGCCATCAAGAGCGAACGGGCCTGGGTCGGCTGGCGTACAGATTGTCCGGTATATCCGTGACCGCTGTCACTGATCGGAAAAGATGGCTGTGATGTGCTGAATCTCTCTCGAACGGCGTCCCGCCCGAGACATTCCCTTTCCGGAGGAAATTATGCCTTCCCTTATCGTGCAGGAGTCACTGCACCCGCATACTCCAGAAAACGCCTATCAGCCGGTCTTCAATGCCCCCCAAATCAACCGCGGCCTCGATGCCTGGCGCGAGACATGCTGGTTCGTAAAGCGTGAAGAGGACGAACTCGCCGGCTATTTGTTCTATGACGACCCCGAAGCGCGTGAGGGATCAGACTGATCGCTTCCGATCATGGTTCGTTTTCAACCTCCATTTGCATTCCCATCGGCGATGGCGATATCCCGCCTTGTTGCCATCGCCGAGTCATGTACCCGCTGGCCTGAAAAGCTTCTGCCTTAGTGGACCTTTCGCCATCATTCCGATGGGGAAATCCTTGAGAGGGCTGCCGTCGTACACTCCTCCATGGCGGACCTCCGCCCCGGAGGAGAAGCATGAAATGTTTGGCGCTGGCGGCGGTCTTCTGCCTGCCCGCCGCGCAGTTTGCTCAGCAACCGGCGCCCCAGATCGAGTTCCATGCCCAGACCGACTTTTTCAAGCTGCCCCCGGACCTGTATTTCGGCGAGGTTGCCAGCGTGGCGGTCAACTCCATAGGGCACGTGTTTGTCTTCTCCCGCGGTAATACCACCGGCCCGGCATACGGGGCAGCCGCCGCCCAGTTGCTGGAGTTCGATGCCGACGGGAAATACCTTCGGGAGATCGGTCACAATCTATACGCGTGGAGCTTTGCGCATTCGGTAAAGGTCGACAAGGAAGATAACATCTGGGTGGCCGACAAGGGCTCGGACATGGTCATCAAGTTCAGCCCGGAGGGCCGGGTGCTCATGGTCTTCGGCCGCAAGCAGGAGGCTTCCGACGAGGGCACCGGACCGCTCAAGCATCCCAAACCAGCCCTTCCGCCGATCGACGGTGAGTTTCGCCAGGTCACCGATATGGCCTGGGACGCGGCCGGCAATACCTATATCAGCGACGGCTACATCAATTCGCGGATCGCCAAAATCGACAAAGACGGAAAGTGGATCAAGTCATGGGGCGAGCCCGGGTCCGGTCCGGGGCAGTTCAGTACGCCGCACAGCATCGCCACCGACGACGCGGGCAATGTCTATGTGGCCGACCGGGGCAACGGGCGCATCCAGGTCTTTGATTCAGACGGCAAATACCTGCGCGAGATTCGTATCAACGTTCCCTACGATCACCGCATTCGCCCGTGGATGGGAAATGCGCCGTCGGAAGCGCCGCCCAGCGCGGAAGCGCCGGCCCCTTTGAACAAGACCATGATGAACGGCTCACCGTGGGCGATTTGCATTACTCCCGGACCCCGCCAGGTGCTGTTTGCGGCCGACGGTTATCCGGGACGCATATACAAGCTCAGGCTGGATGGCAAAGTGCTGGGTGTGCTGGGCACGACGGGTCATGGCCCGGGCGAGTTCGGCTGGGTCCATGGACTGGCATGTCCGTCGGAGAAGGTCCTGTTTGCGGCCGAATTGCTGAATTGGCGGGTGCAGAAACTGATCCTGGAGCCGGGGAACTAGTGTAGGCCGCTAATAGGGTCATTTACTCATGCCCCGCAGTTGGGTTGAATTTGAAGAAGAGGCGTCCCTCAGGGGCTAAAGCCCGGCTCATTTCGGGCCGTTTTACGGCACGACTGAAGTCGTGCCCTTTCAAAACAGCCCAACACACGGCGTTTTTCCGCAGCCTGTGAAGTCGTGCCCTTTCAAAACATAAACGACCATCTGTGCGGCGGACACCACTAGGTCCTTTGGTTTCCCGCTGGCATTTCCGACCGGTGAAGGACGAGACATGGCATGGTTGGGGTTCGTGGTTTCCCACCTTCGCGACTAAAAAACGTCGCGAAGATGGGGCACGGACGCTTTTTCCCAGCGCCAACAGGCCTGGGGCGTTCCGCATCCCATGGTGACAGGAGAGCGCCGGATGAAAACCCGCCCAAAGCCGTTTCATATGCAGCCTGGACGTTTTGAGGACCCCGAGGGAGCAGACGACGCAGTGGTGAACGATTCGCTGGGCACGATCGATACTTCGGACTCAACCGGCACCGATGAAGAATTGGAGACGGGAGACGCAAAGGACAATAATCAGGATACGCACGAGGACTGAGGCGGAAGCCTGCTGCGAAAGAGAAAAGCAACTGCGGATCCTTCGACTGCGCGCCGCTTTGCGGCGCTCCGCTCAGGATGACAGGATATTTTGTTTTGCAGGAACGAATAGCGCCTGAGGATGATATTTCTCGTAGCCCACCGTCTATGGGAAGTACCCGGCTTTTGCCCGCACTCGCGCATCCTGCACCTGGTCGACGAGCACATCGATCCGGCGCCAGTTCTTTTCGCCCGGTTCGAGCGTAGGCGAATAGGCCAGCAGGTACATGTGGCGAAGCTGGCCCGAGATCCTTTGGAAGACCGCCGCCATATTCTTCCGATCATCCACTTCGAACGCCGCTCCCCCGGTGCTGGTGCTCAAGTTGGACAGGACCTTCCTCAACTCGGGGCAATTCAACGCCTCGCCTTCGGCCACCGTGAACAAGGGCACTCCATCCATGCGGGCGCGGTTCACGGCCGCATCGGAATTGAGAATGCTGGCATTGTCATCGCCATCCGTAAACACCACCATGGCCTTTTTGCCGGGTTGGTCGCGCATGACTTCCGCCGCTTCAGAAAGGGCATTGAACAGCGCGGTGCGGCCTCCGGCGCGAAGCCGCAGCACGGCGCGCCTGGCCGCGTCCTTATCCTGGGTAAAGTCCTGCTGGATGACCAACTGCTCGGTAAAGGTATAGATGGCGACGTAATCCTCCGCACCCAATTCGTCGATAAAATGGATCACCGAATTCTTAAGCCGGGGAAGCGCGCCGGTCATGCTTCCGGTGGTGTCAAGAAGAACCGCGCAGTGCATGGCCTGGGCCTCGGATTCGAAGTGTTTCAGCTTTTGTTCCTTGCCGTTGTCCAGGACGTGGAATGCAGCCTGGGGCAGGCCGTCCACGAAGTGTCCGCGCTGATCAACCACCGTGGCATACACCTCGACCAGGCGGGCATCGATGCGGTAGGTGCCGAATTCGGATTGGGCGCGGGCCGTGGTCTGCTGAAACAACGCAATCCATAAACAGCAATGCAGAATATGAATACTTCTCATGGCTCGAGGGCCTTTTTCAGATCGTTGGTGGAAATGGAGTCATAGGCGGCGAACAGCGAACGCCAATCGTGATAATCCGTCAGTCGCGCCGAGGCGAAGGCCTTGGCCGCAAGCTTCTCCGCAACCCTCCCCAATTCCGAGGGCAGGACACCCAGGTTGTGGGCCCGATAGGCGAGGTACAGTTTGAAGTCCGCCGTTCGTTCGGCCAGGTCTTCCTCCATCAGCCGCCGGGCGTATTCCTCATAGGGAGCATCGGGCAAAAGGTGCAGATGGCCGCAGCCGTAGGCTTCGTAGGGGATGTGCCCCAGAAAATTCACGTTCTTGCCACGCCCGGAAGCCTCCAATGCATGGAGTTCACCAAACACCGGGCTGCGGCCGGCACGGGGAAGTGAGTAGGCGGAGAACTCCGCTCCTAGCATGTACAGATCGGGCAGAGGAACGGAATTCCAGACGGTGTCCCAGTCTCGATCTTCGATGGCTTGCAGAAGATCGGCCCGGCGCGAGAGTGAGAGCACGCCCACAGCGGCCCGGCTTAACGCTTCAAGATAGTCCGGATCGATGGCGGATTGAACGATCCATTCGCGGGCAGCCAGGATGCGCAACGCCGCCAGGCGCTGATCCTCTTCGGTAAGCCGCTGCCAGGGGGCGCTGCGGATGGCTCCCAGTTGGGCGGCCATCATAGCCTCGGCCCCCCGCCCGCCCTGGGGAAACCCGGGAGCAGCGGCGTGGCCGGCGATCAACGCAAAATCCCCGAACCCGCCCACGAAATAACTCCCGGCGCCTTCGCTGGAGGCAAAGAATTCAGGAGTGTTAACGATCCGGTTATCGCCCACGGGCACCACGAAATTGACGTAACGGTGCTTCCGAAGCAGGAGCGGATCTTCAGAAACGATCAGGTCAGTGCTGCGCAGGTAACAGGCGTAGATTGGGGCAGCCAGCGCCGCCGTGACCTGCGGGCAAATCGCATTAAACAACTCGCGCGCTGTCTTTTGGGCCGCTTTGAGATTTGGACTTGGCTGACGGGCAATTTCATTCAGATCGGCTGCAAGTTTTTGGATCGTGGCAGGGTTGTAAATCTCAAGAAACTCTCTCTCACGCCAGCTCACTCTGCCGTTTTTTTCTAACTCGACAGCCGGCAGATGCGATGCCGCATCGGCGATCCGGCGTGCATCATCGCGGAGAGAGGCAGCGGCCGAATCTTCATGCGTGTTCCGGTCAGGCGCAGAAGTGGTTAGAATCCGCTGCGCGGCCTCGGCAATCGATTGCAGTCCATCCAGGCTCGGCGCCTTCTGCAACCCCAGCACGCGCTCAAAGTCCACCGAACGGCGGTCGTCGGTCTTGACCGAATCGCCGAGCATGCATTGACGGATGCCCGCGTCCAGCCTGCTGTCAGGATTTGGGGCGCACGCGGTCACAATCGACTTCACCATGTTTAACGAGGATGCGGAGATGGATCCGCGCCCGATAGCGGTCTGGGTTGCCTCGCCAATTTGTGAAAACAACTGCGCCGCCTGGCTTCCTGAGAGAGCTTCGGTTCGCGCCAGGATCGAAACCCAGCCCAACAATGCGTAGAGCTGCCCCATTTCCACGTTCTGGATCAGCCGCGGCTTCTGGCGGATCTGGTCGATGATGGAAAAGAAGTTGGGCAATCCGATCTGATTTACCCCCGGCAGATCGCTGAAATATACATAGAGCGGCCAACATTCGGCATAATGCTGCGCCAGCAGGATCGCCGATTGCTCGTCGATGGGTTCTTTGAGGTGGGCATTCAGGAGCGCAACAGCCAGGAAATTGTCCAGTTCTCTGGTTTTCAGTCCAGCCACGTTATATTCGGTCTCGGCTAAGTGTGACAGTATCGAGTCTTCCAGCGCGGTGGGCGCCACTCGAGAAGCTCGTTGCTCCAGGAGGGAGATGCGCTTGTGATCCGCTCGGGCGCCCTTGGCGACCAGCCATACGCCGGGCGATCCGGGAAAGATCACGTGCCCCTTGTCATCCAGGGGCACCGATCGCATGAACCGCGAAAAAGATGTGTCGGTGCGGAGGTCCTTGTGGTATTCGCTGGCTTCGCTGAGCCCTTTTGAGAGGGTATAGAAGCGCAGCGCGCGATCCGGGTTGGCGGTGAAGAAAGCCTGATGCTTGGTATCCAGCTCTGAAACCGCGCAAAAGAACGCGAGCAGTTGGGGGTTCTCGAGCAAAGCGCGAAAGAAAGGTCCCGGTTGATCTGGAGCTACGCCGGCAAGTTGGGCCCACACCGGCCCAGCCCCTGGCCCACCCGGCACCACGGCGCGATGATCCGACACGGCAAAGTCGGGACCAAAGCGGGAGAGCTCATTGGCGAATCGGGTCGCGAGTTCGGCGGGACTGACAGATCCGAAGAGCGCGTTCAGCGTGTGGGAGTCGATTTCGCTGATGCTGAGGTAAAGCCGGGAAATCTGCGAAGAATGCAGCAGCATCTGTGCAAAGCCGGCATCGGACTGGCCGGGGAATGCCTGTCTCCACATCTCCGCATCGGGATAGACTTCTACCGGATCATCCTCGATCTTCAACGTATAGGGCTTGCCGGACTGGAGGGCCTTCTCCATGCCGATGAGGTCGATGCCGAGTGCCGCAACTACATCCTGTCTTTTGGCCAGGCGACGCTTCACTCCTTCCACCAGCCGGATCAGGCCGTTTTCGGAATTGAGTTCGATGCCGAGCAGGTCCAGCAGCCTCTCGGTGCGGCGTCTTTCATCGGCGTTTTCGAGCGAGATCGTAATCGATACCTGGTCATGATTTCGCGTACCCAGCGACTCCAGTTGAGACACCGTGGCGAAGTAATCTTCGACCGTTCTTTTGTAGCCGTCGGAGCCGAAGCAGATACGGGTACACACATTGCCAAGCAAGGCGCGCGCGAATTCTGCAAGGAACTTGTGGGAAGAAATGCCGGTTCTCCCCAGGGCAATGAAGGCCAGGCCTTCCCGGCCGCCGGGGATCAAGGTTTCGCCGGCGGCATCGATTTGCTTGTCGACCAGGGCCTGGAATTCGGGGTGGCCCTGTGCCTCCAGGCGCGCGGCCAGGCGTTTCGCTTGCGCCACGTCCCCATCGCGCAAGGCAACCGTAAATCCACGCTGGAGGAAGGCTAACTGTTCTTCGGCGGACAGTTGTGGAGTGGCGGCGAGATTGAGATAGAGATCGGCGGCGCCAGTTCCGTGGGAATCCTGCACGGTTGCCAGGTGCGAAAGGATTTCGAAGCTTCCGGTGAGCGACAGCCCCTGCACAAGCAGTTGGCGAGCCGCGTATTCCTTGCCGTCGCGTTGCAGGGCTTCCGCAGCGGCAAGATACACAGCAGAGGACTTCGGCAGCACCTGCAGACCCTTTCGGGCTTCCGTGTCAGCCTCCCCGGCGTGCAGCAGAAGTTGGGCGCCTTGGAGCTGGGCGCGTTCCATCCCGGGCCGCTCCGCGACCACGTTCCGCCAGCCGGCAAGGGCTGCGCTGTCGAGCTTTGCGCTGTCGAGGATTTCCGCCGGATCAGCGCACTCTGCTGCATCCGGCGGCCCGGCCGGCAGGTTGATTGCAACGGCAGCATCTGCCGCAGTGACGACATCGTTCTGTCCGGCGGGGCAATGAAGATCGAGCGGCAGAATCGGCTGTGAAGCGCGCAAATCGGGCTGCTGGCCCAATGCAAGCGCGGTCGCGAACGGCAGAAATAGAGACAGGAAGATCGGGAGGCGGAGACACCTTCCCACGTTCTGCCGTAGACCGGCGGCGCGTGTTCTCCGGTCTGATCGCACAATCTCTCCTACTGGTTAGGTTTGGATGCGGAGAGTCTCACGAGGGGACAGCGGTTTTTTTGAGGTCGGGAAAAGGGGTCGCTGGATGCGTCATGCAGATTGCCGATGATCTTTGGCTTCCGGCGGCGGTTCCGTGTGGTTCTATCGCCCCCTGCGGGGGCTGGCCCTCGATCCGCATCCGCGTTCCCCAGGCTTGCGCCTGGGGCTACCATCTGACGCCCGCTACGCGGGCTGGCCCTCGATCCGCATCCGCATTCCCCAGGCTTGCGCCTGGGGCTACCATCTGGCGTGCGGTGCGCGGGCTTTGCGCCTGGGGTGCGATCTGGCGTGCGGTGCGCGGGCTTGCGCCTTGGGCTAGCATCGCCCGCTGCGCGGGCTTATTCGGCGCGCGGGGCTTCCACCGGGTTAATTGCGGCGGCGCGCCGGGCGGGCAGATAGCTCGCAAGGGCCGCGCACGCGGCCAGCACCAGCGGAATGGCAATATAGGTGACCGGGTCAACCGGGCTTACCCCGAACAACAGGGATTTCATGAACTGTGTCAATCCGGCCGCCGCGCCCAGCCCGATGGCTACGCCGATGATCGTCAGAATCAAAGCGGAGCGCACAAACATCCATCGCAGCTCGCGCTTTTGCGCGCCCAGGGCCAGGCGAATGCCGATTTCCCGCGTCCGCTGCGAAACGGCGTAAGAGATGACACCGTAAATGCCGATGATCCCCAGCGCCAGCGCCATCGACGCGGCGATTCCCAGCATCACCAGGGTGAACGACGTCCGGGCCATCGATTGGCCGTAAATCTCCTGCAAGGTGCGCACCGACGCCACGGGCAAATCGGCATTCACTGACCAGACGGCCTGCTGGATCTGGCTCACGAGGCCGGGCGTGCCGGCCCGGTCGCTGCGAATGACAAAACAGGCAGAACGGGCTCCGAATAAGTCGTTCTTCACATACGGACTGTTGATGAACGCGGGCCAGTACACGATCGCGGGAGCTTTTTCGTCCACACCCTCGTAGCGCACATCCTCGGCGACACCGATGACTTCCTGCCAGGGCAGACTGCTAAATTGCCGGATTTGTTTGCCGATGGCCGCTGCCGCGGAGCCCCAGTTTTCGCGCGCGAAGTTTTCCGAGACGATTACTTCCTGGCGGAAACTGTACACCTCGTTCCAGGTGAAATCGCGCCCGGCCACGATGCGGGTTCCCATCGTCTGCAAATATCCCGGAGACACGTAGTTGAAAAAGCGCAGCGGCGGGTCGCTGCGGCCATAATCGCGATGCTCAACAAGGATCTGGTCCCAGTTGGGCTCGATTCCTTCCATCGGGACTGCGGCCGCGAGTCCTACCGAACTTACCCCAGGAATCGATTCGAGCTTGTCGAGGACGTCGTTCTGGATGCGCATCACCATCCGCGGATTCTGCACCACGGTGTCCGGTATGGAAATCCGCATAGTTTGCAGGTGTTCGGGATTCCTGAATCCCGGATCGACGGTGCGCAGTTGCTCGAAGGTGCGAATCATCAGCACCGCGCTCACCAGCAGCACCAGCGCCATGGCCACCTGTGCCACCACCAGCACGTTGCGCGACCCGGCGCCGCTCCCGGCTGGCGCTCGCCGTGCGCCCCGACACACCCAGCCCGGTGGTGGCGCGGATGCGCGCATATCGCCACGCCGGAATGGAACCGAATAAGGCGCCCGACAACAACGAAAGAAACAAGGTGAACGCCAGGGAGCGCCCATCCAGGGCGATTTCGCTCAGACGCGGGAGGTTCGCCGGGCCCATGGCGGCCAGAAGCCGCAGGCCGGCGCCGGCCACGCCCACCCCCAGCAGGCCTCCCATCAGCCCCAGAAGGACGCTCTCCACCAGCAGTTCGCGAGCGATCCGCGCCCGTCCGGCTCCCAGCGCGGCGCGGACGGAAAGCTCCTGCTGCCGCGATTCGGCGCGCACCAGCATCAGGTTCGCCACGTTGGTGCACGCGATCAGCAGCACCACGCCGATGGTGCCCATCACCACCCACAACACGCTGCTCACATCGCCCACCACATCCTGCTTGAGCGAGTGCAGCGCGGGCGTGATTCTCCACCGTTCGTACCAATGCGGATTGGTGCCCGGACCGTTGCTGAACGAGTCCATCCAGATGGGAATCATGCGCGAGAGATCGGCATCGGCCTCGCGCGGTGTCACGCCCGGCCTGAGCCTGCCGACACCTTGGAGAAAGAAGGGCGCCAGCTTCAACTGGCCGCGGTCGAAGGCGAGCGGCGCGAGCAAGTCGAAATCCTGGTCGATCAGCCGGAACCCGCGCGGCATCACGCCGACTATTTCGCGCGACTGCCCGTCAATCACGATACTGTGCCCGATGGCCGACGGCGATCCGCCCAAACGCCTCTGCCAGTATCCATAGCTGAGCATGACCGTCTTTGCACCGTGCGGATCCTGGTCTGCGGCTGCCAGCAACCGCCCTTCGGCCGCGGGCACTGCCAGCGCTTCCAGCACGCCATCGCTCACCAACCCCACGTGGACTTCTTCGGGGCGGGCGAATCCGCTCACGTTGGCGGTGTCGATTGACCAGACTCCCAGCGAATCGAACGTCCGGTTGTGCTCCCGGAACGTGAAGTACATGGAGGGCGAAAGCCGCAGCCCGCTCTGAAAATTAGCCAGTCCCCCGGCTCCCGGCGCACCCAGCCATAAAGCGACCAGCCGGCCGGAATCGGGATAGGGCAGCGGCTTGATGAGCACGCTGTCGATGACGCTGAACACCGCCGTATTGGCGCCGATGCCGATGGCCAGGGTAAGAATCACGGTGACGGCAAATCCGGGCGCCTTTCTCAGCCGGCGCAGCGCGAGCTTCAGGTCGAACAGGAGCGATTCCAAAGCCGGCCACTGCCACACCTCGCGGCTGCGCTGCTCGATCAGCGCCAGGTTGCCGAACTCGCGCCGGGCGGCTAGCTCGGCCTGGCGGCGCGGTATCCCGCTTTCCACCAGTTCTTCGATCTTCTCCTCCATGTGCTCGCGAATGGAAACCGAGAGATCGTGATAGCGCCGGCGGCGTGTGAACAGAGACGGGATGGACTTCATGGTGTGCTCCGAAAAAACTGCACAACTGGCAGAGAAGAAAAAGCTATTCGTTCCGCAGGGCTGCAGCCGGGTTCACCCGGCTCGCGCGTCGCGCGGGCCCAAATGTCGCCAATATGGCTACCACAAACATGACCGCGAATACGGCGGGATAAACACCCGGCGTAGAGAAAAGAAGCCCCATGAAGATCGAATCGAATACTCTGGGCAGCGGCAGCGCCAGCACCAGCCCGATCACCGATCCCACTGCCGCGATCTTCAATCCTTGCCTCAAAACCATCCGCGAGATGTCCGCGGTGTTCGCTCCCAGCGCCACGCGAATCCCGATCTCATGCGTTCGCTGGCCCACGGAATACGAAATGAGCCCATAGATGCCGATCGATGCCAGGGTAAGTGCGAGCATCGCAAAGGTTGCCAGCAACCATGTGAACAGTGTGTTTCCGTTCTTCTGGGTATCGATGACGCCATCCATACTCATCACCCGCAGCAGCGGGAGTTCGGCGTCGAGCCCCGCCACCGTGCGCCGCAAGTCCGGTATGAGGCTGTTTGGTTCCACATTGGTGCGCAGCATCAGCGAAAGTGATCGCACCGGCCGCTGCAGAAATGCCTCGAATACCTCCGGGTCGATGCGCGTGTCTTCGGAGAACGCCTTCACATCGCTGACGACGCCGACGATTTCACTCCACACCGGAGCAGCGCCGCTGATCTCGAGTTGAATCTGGGTTCCAATCGGATCGCGATCCTTGAAGAAGCGATGGGCAAACTCCTGGTTGACCACCACCACGCGGGGCGCTGCCGCATCGTCCTTCTCGACAAGGCTGCGGCCGTGCAGAAGCGAAATGCCAACCACCTGGAGGTATTCCGGTGTGACCACCACATCGACAGCCGTATGGGCGCCATTGGACGTGGATTCTGGCTGCCCCTTGATATGGATGGAAACGCTGCCCGGCCCCGTGGCCGGAAGGTCGGATGTGACCGCGCCATTCTCCACTCCCGGCACCTGGAGCAGACTGGGGAGAAGGGAACGAACGAACTGGATTTGCCGAGACGCGTCGCTATATCGGGATTGATCCAGCGTCACTCCCGCAGTCAGCAAATGATCGTGCCTGAAACCCAGCGGCTGGTGATCCAGCACATAGACCCCGCGGATGAGGAGGCCGCTTCCGATCAGCAGAATGAACGCGAGAGCGATTTCGCCGCCCACCAGCACCGCGCGAAGCCGGTTTTGCGAACGGCTTCCCGAGGCTGTCCGGCCCTCGCTGTTGAGGTCTGCGCCAATGCTGGCGCGGGAGCCTCTCAATGCAGGTGCCATGCTGGAGAGTAGCGCGGAGACCAGCGAAACCGCCATCGCAAACAACAACACGTTGGTGTCGAGGCGTACCGGTACGGCCTGGACACCTTCATTGAAATTCAATCCCGCGCGGATCAGCCGAATCCCCGCATAGGTCAGAAACAGTCCGGCGCCGCCCCCAAGAACAGCAATGACCATGCCTTCGGTCAACAGTTGCCGCACCACGCGGACGCGGCTGGCGCCCAGCGACATGCGAATGCCCAACTCCTGTTGGCGTCCAACCGCACGCGTCAACAACAGCCCGGCGACATTGGCACATGCGATCAGGAGAACCATCGTCACCACGGTCATGAGCACGGCCAGCGCGGTGCGGATGCCGAAGCTATACACCAGAAAATCGGGGAGCGTCCGAACCGCCGCGCCCCAGCGTCCCTCGGATGCAGGGAAGTTGCTGCCGGGCGCGCTGCGCAAGCACGTTCATCTCGGCGCGCGCCTCATTAAGCGTTACGCCAGGCGCAAGCCTTGCGAACAAAAACAGAGAACGGTTGTTGCGCGCGTCGGCCGCACCATCGGCCGCGCTCAAGACCAGCGGGGTCCAGAGCTGCAGCGGAAAGCCGAGCAGGCGAAAGTCGGCCCCCATCACTCCCACCACGGTGTAGTCTTCGCGGTTGAGGCGCACCACACGACCAATGACCGACGGATCGGAGCCAAAGCGGCGTTCCCAGAGACCGTGGCTGAGGATCACCACATGGTCCCTCCCGGCCTGGTCCTCGCCTTCGACAAACGACCGCCCCAGTTCGGGCGAAGCACCAAACAGGGCAAAATAATTCGGCGTTACGGCTGCGTACGGGATCGCCTCCGGCTGTCCGCCTCCTGACAGGCTTCCCGTCCGATACTCATCGGCGGCAGACATGTCCGCGAACAGGCGACTCTCCGTGCGCCAGGCAAAGTAGTTCGGCGGAGACACCGGATTCGTATCCCCCTGGAAGTTTTGATCGGGATTCACCGAGGAAACGACCACCAGCGATTGGGAGTTGCGCCCCGGGAGGTGCGGCAGCAGGAATGCATCCACCAGGCTAAAGATGGCTGCATTCACCGCGATTCCCAACGCCAGGGTTACAACCGCCGTCACCGTGAACCCAGGCGACTTGATCAATTGCCGCACCGCGAACCTGGCATCCGCCCAGGTGCTCTCGACCAGCGTCCACTGCCAGACCTCGCGGCTGCGTTCCTTGATCAGCGCCACGTTGCCGAACTCGCGGGGCGCGGCCTTCTCGGCTTGTTCGCGTGGCATGCCGCTGTCGACCAACTCATCGATCTTTTCGGCGATGTGCTCCTCGATGGAGACCGACAGATCGCCATAGCGGCGATGGCGAGTGAACAATTTGCCCGGCCATTTCATGGGGAAGACTCCTTATGCCCTTGCTACGGCGAGAACCCGCGTGATTCCGGCAAACATCTTCTCGAAACTGGAAACTTCTTCATCCAGGTGGCGGAGACCGGCATCGGTCACGCGGTAAATTCGGGTGGGGCGGCCCTTGGCGGAAATTCCCGCCTCCGATTCGAGCCATCCCTCTTTGAGCATGCGTTGCAGCGCGGGGTACAGAGAGCCTTCTTCGATCTGCAGCAGGTCGGCGGAAACCTGCTTGATGTGCTTGACCAGGCCGTAGCCATGCATCGGACGCAGGCGGAGCGACTGGAGGATCATCATCTCCAGCGCGCCGGGAAAGAGATCGCGACGATCGGTGTTCCGGGACATAATGAGACGACTATAGGCTGTGAATACCTATTTGTAAAATAGTATTGTTGAATTTAGTGACGGTTGGCCCGGATTCCGATGGGTGGTTTCCCGGCCGTGGCGTCAGAGACGTCGCGAGGACGGGCACCAGAATGAGTCTGGACTTCCCGAAAACTCAGCGCGAAATCCTGATATACAGGGATGGTTGGCCGAAACGGCCCTCCGGGAGGGGTTCGTCTGCGACGTCTGAAGCGTCAAGAATGGCAGATAAGTGCCGGCATTGCCGCGCTCCTGACGCTCGGCGTGCTCGCGATCAGTCAAGAAGGGCCAGCCACCGATCAACGCCAGCCGAATTACCGCAACATGACGCCGGAACAACGCGCCGCCGCCACGCGGGAATTCCTGGGCCTGGGCGCCAAGCCCGACCGGGAAGCAGCGGCACGTGGGGCGCCCGTGTTTCAGCAGAACTGCGCCTTTTGCCACGGGCCTGAGGGCCGCGGGGCGACCGGGCCGAGCCTGATTACTTCCGACGTCGTGCTCGGCGACGACCACGGCGAGCGCCTGGCGCCCTGGCTGAAGAAAGGCCGGCCGGAGAAGGGCATGCCGGCGTTCGACACCATGCCCGACTCGCAATTGAAAGACATTGCCGAGTTTCTGCATCTCCAGGTCGAAGACGTCGCCAACCGCGGCGCATATCGCGTCCTGAATATCCTGGTCGGCGACAAGACGAAGGGCCAGGCCTATGTGGCTGCCCATTGCGCGTCGTGCCACGCGCCCGAGGCGTTTGCTCATATCGGTAGCCGGTACCGCTCACCGGAACAACTGCAGCGCGGCTGGATCTGGCCCGCGCGGTCGGGCGATCCGAAACTGGCGGTCACGGCCACCGTAAAACAACCGGACGGCACGATAATTGCCGGGCGGGTAACGCAGGTGAGCGATTTCCGGATCACGCTGACGGACGCCGAAGGCCGCCAGCATGTCATCGAACGCCAGCCCGGCGTCGGGTTCGAGATTCACGATCCGCTGGGTGCACACGAGGCGTTGATCATGACCCTGACCAACGACGACATGCACAACGTGACCGCCTACCTCGAGACGTTGAAATGAAAGCTGAGTCGAAGTCCGTTGTCTCCCGCCTTCGCGCCAGAAAAAAGGCGCGAAGACGGGGCACGGAAGTTTTTGGGACCATGATGATCGTCACCACAGCCCTGGCCATAGCCGCGCCGGATGGACATCGCGTCTCGCTCGATCCGCAGTCGATCGGCAAGCCGTCCGTGACCAGCTGGCCCACGTTCAACGGCGACTACAGCGGCCGGCGCTACAGCACACTCAAGCAGATCGGCCCGGGCAATGCGAGCCGCCTGGAACAGGAGTGGATCTTCAGGATTGCGGGTGTCGGGGCGCAAAGGGGCGCGCCCGTTCCGGTCATCAAGTGCACGCCGCTCCTGGTCGATGGTGTCCTCTATATCACCATTCCCGATCACGTGTGGGCGCTCGATGCCCGGACAGGCAAGGAAATCTGGCATTACGACTGGGTCGATCACGGCGGTCACCTGATCGGGCAGCGCGGAGTGGGTATATGGAAGAGCAGCGTCTTCTTTCTCACGCCCGATAACTGGCTCATCGCCCTGGATGCGAACACGGGGCAGGAACTGTGGAAGAAGAACTATGCCGACGCGCGCAAGCAGTACTTCTCGACAGCGGCGCCCCTGGTGATCAAGAACCACGTCATTGTCGGCGTGGGCGGCGACGCCATGGACATGCCCGGCTTCCTCGACTCCTTCGATCCGGCGACCGGCGATCTCGAATGGACATGGTGGTCCACGCCGCGCAAGGGCGACCCGGCGTTGAAGAGCTGGCCTAACGCCACCGCATCAGAGCACGGCGGCGGCATGACCTGGATGCCGGGCACATACGACCCCGAGCTCAACCTGCTCTATTGGCCCACCGGCAATACCAACCCGGTGTTTGCCGGCCAGGGACGCCCGGGCGCCAATCTCTGGACCGAATCGATCGTCGCGTTCGATCCCGACACCGGAAAACTCAAGTGGCACTTCCAGGTTTCGCCGCATGACACTCACGACTTCGACAACACCACTGCGCCCATCCTTTTCGACGCGGTTGTGGACGGAAAGCCGCGCAAGCTGGTGGCGCAGGCGGCGCGAAATGGGTTCTTTGCGACCCTCGACCGGATCACCGGCAAATACCTCATCGTCAAGCCATTCGTCCCGCTGGACTGGGCATCCGGGCTGTCGGCGGACGGCGAACCCATTCCCATCTCCGACAAGGATCCTTCCGTCGGCGGGTCGATCAACATCGTCAACGCAAGCAACTGGCCCGCCCCGGCCTACAATCCGCAAACCGGCCTGGTTTACGTGAACTCGGTAGAGGGCAAGGCCATCTACTACCTCACCGATGACAGCGAAAAGCCTTCCGGCTACGGCGGCATGGGCGTGGGGATCGGGCCTGCGCGGCGCGTTCTGCAGGCCATCGATCCACTGACGGGCACGGCGGCATGGAAGCACGCGTATCCAAACCTGAACGATGCGCCCACCACGGTAGGTCCCAGCATTCTCACCACGGCAAGCAATCTGGTCATCACCGGCGACGACCAGAAGAACCTGATCATCTACTCCGCCGATAAAGGCGAAGTGCTGTGGCATCACGACCTGGGCGCCAACGAATCGGGTGGCATCATCACCTACCTGCTCGATGGCAAGCAATACATCGTCTTGGGCGCCGGGGACAGCCTGTACGCGTGGAGCCTGCCGGATTAGTGCTCAGCCGCGAGCTCGAGGTTTCCAAGGTCCCAAAACCAGGGACCTGGGGCACCACATGGAGTGAGACCAGCACACCTTTGGGGCGATGCGGTAGAGTGGTCATCTATGCGCCGGGCGCCCGAAACGGAACACGCCGCTCCACTGGCCAGGCCCACCCGCGCCCGCTACTTCGTCGTCCTGCTGGCCATCAGCCTCGCGGTGCTCTCTTACGTGCAGAGGGTGGCCATTTCGCAGGCAAAAGACCCGATCACGCACGACCTGCACGTGGGCACCGCGCAGATGGGCTTCATCTTCGGCGCGTTCGGATTGGCGTATGCGTTGTTCGAGATTCCCATGGGGCTGCTGGGCGACCGCCTCGGCGTCCGGCGCGTGCTCATCCAGATCGTGCTCGCCTGGTCCATTTGTACCGCGCTGACCGGGGCCGCGTGGAATGTGGCCTCGATGTGCGTCATCCGGTTTCTGTTCGGAGCGGGCGAAGCCGGATGCTTTCCCAACCTGACGCGCATGCTGAGCGCGTGGATGCCGGCGCGCGAACGCGTTACGGCGCAGGCCCTGATGTGGGCGTTCGCGCGCTGGGGAGGCGCAATCACCCCGCCGCTCGCGCTGCTGGCCATTAACCTGTTCGGATGGCGATGGGCCTTCGTGCACTTTGCCGCCGCCGGGATCGTGTGGTGCGCCGTGTTTCTGTTTTGGTTTCGAGACGACCCGGCAAAGCACCGCAGCGTAAATCCCGCGGAGAGAGAGATGCTGGAGTCATCGCGTATCCTCACCACGCATCGTGCGGGCCAGGGCCACTGGCTTTCGGTGCTGCTTACGCGGCCGGTTCTGCTGCTGGGTCTGCAATACTTCTGCTTTTCGTATGGGTGGTACTTCTACATCACCTGGCTGCCCACCTACCTGCGCGAGGGCCGCGGGCAGTCGCCGGGGCGCGCCGCTGCGCTGGCAGTGTTGCCGCTGCTGTTCGGCGGCGTGGGTTCCCTGATCACCGGCCTTGCGCCCCGGCGCCTGCCGCGCCGTGCCATCGCGTTCTGCGGTTTCCTGGCCACTGCCATTCTGCTGATCGTGGTGACGCGCATCCGGGCGGTTGTGCCGTCCATGCTGGCGATGGGCTTTGCCAGCCTGACCAGCGATTTGACCATGCCGATTTCATGGGACGCGTGCGTCGAGATCGGCGGTCCGTATTGCGCTACGGTCGCGGCCTCGATGAATATGACCGGCAATCTGGGCGGCTTTGTCGCGCCGGTGGTAGGGGGCCTGATTCTCGCGCGTACCCACGGAAACTGGAATCTGGTCATCGAGGTCATGGCCGGACTTTCGATTATTTCGGCCTTGTGCTGGCTCTATCTCGATCCGGAATCCGAGCGGCGCAAGCGTGCAGAGAGCCCCGAGGCGGCGGCCATGAGCGCCGATCAGTTGACGCCATAGGGCGCCGGAAATAGGGTCATTTACCGATGCTCGCGAATGGGTCGAATTTGTGAAGAGTTTCCCTCAGGGGCTAAAGAGTGTGCGTGAGAACTCGTTTTGGGCATAGAGCCCACGATTTTTGATGACAAAAACAGCAAGTCAGCGCCGCTGCGCGGCATGGCGAGTTAGCAAGTTAGCGCGAAGATCCAGTTCTCACGCAAACACTAAAGCCCAGGTTATTTTGGGGCCATTTGCGGCACGACTGAAGTCGTGCCCTTTCAAAACATAAACGACCATCCGCGTGGCGGACTCCACTAACGTATGTTCGATGCGGACGCGTGCAACTAACCAGGAGCTATGCACATGAAAATCGATCTCAACGGCCGCACTGCCGTCATCACCGGCGGAAGCCGCGGCCTGGGCGAGGCCATGGCCAAAGCGCTAGCCGGGGCCGGCGCACAGATCGCGCTGGTGGCTCGCGACGTGAAACGGCTGGAACAGGTGCACGATGCGATTGGCGAGGCGGGCGGAACCGCGGCTATCTTCAGCGCCGACGTGACCGAGGAGAAAGAAGTGGCCGCTCTGGCCTCATCTGTTCAGGAGCAGTTCGGGCATCCGCAGATACTGATCAACAACGCGGGCATCAACATTCGCAAGAATCTCGTGGATTTTTCCCTGGATGAATTCCGCAGCGTGATCGACGCCAGCCTGACCGCAACATTTCTGATGTGCCGGGCGTTCGTGCCTGGCATGAGAGGGACAGGATACGGGCGCATCCTGAACATGACGTCGATCATGAGCCACGTATCGATCGCGGGGCGGAGCGCGTATTCCTCGGCCAAGACGGCGCTGCTGGGACTCACGCGCGCCCTGGCCCTGGAACTAGCCCCCGACGGAATCACCGTGAATGGGATCAGTCCCGGCCCCATCGGCACCGACATGAACCGGGCGTTGATGAATGACCCGCAGATCAATGCGCAGTTCCTGGCCAACATTCCGGTGGGGCGCTGGGGCAAAGTGGAAGAAATCGGCGCGCTGGCCTGTTACCTGTGCTCCGATGCGGCCGGCTTTATCACCGGCACTGACATCCTCATCGACGGCGGCTGGACGGCGCGGTAGCAGTGAATCCCTACAACCACCACGGTCGCGCCCGCGCTTATTTCGCAGGATTCGCCGCATGCGGCGGCGGCACATAATCCACCAGGGCATCCACCGGCTTCTTCGCCGCCCACGCAATCCCGCGCAGAAGCATTTGTTGAATTTGATAATTGGCGAAGTTGGCGTAGGTGTGTCCCTGCATCCACACAAACGCCCGGGCCGGCTCGCCACCCGGCAGGGTGTGTTCGTAGGTCCAGATCTGTGGCACCACCTCGCCCTTGTGCGCGCCGGCGCTGGGCGTGCCCGGAATGGCGTTCGTGGCCAGCACGTGAATGCCCGGATCATGCGCCCAGGTCATATTGAAGAAGGCCTCATCGTCGATGGTGATGTTCGACATGCCTTTCATGATGGGGTCGGCGGCATCGGCAACGGTATAGGAGATGGGAGCGTCCAGCGTGTAGTTGACCTCGCCGTGCTTTTTGGCTCCGCCCACCAGCGTGGCGAAGTAGGCGGGATCAGGGCCGCACAGCGAGTCGTGCAGGCTCACCACTCCGCCGCCCCGCTTGACGTACGCTTCCAGCGCCTTCTTTTCGTCGTCCCCGAGGTACGCCGCATCGCCCCTGTAGATGATCAGCACGTCAACGTGTTCCAGATCGGCGGCCCGCGGCGCGTGCAGCGCGCCATCGACAACGGCGCCGTGCCCGGTAAGGATCTTGCTCCAGTCGGCCAGGAACTGCGGATAATCGTGCTGGCCGGCCCAATGGGACTTGAGGCCGGCCCAGATATAAATGTGCATGCCATTGGGGTTCTGATCCCAGGAGCGCGGCGCGGTGCTGGTTTGAGGATTGAGCCGATATCCAGACATGGACATGAGTACCATAAGAACCACGATTGACGATCCATGGCTCCATCGTTTCAGGTGCATGCATCGTAGAATACGCGGCTACGCCAGGCACACGTCAATGTCATACCGCCGCAGCAGATCCACATACTCGGGCGCCAGTTCGCGGTCTGAAACCACCACGTCGGCGGCCTCCAGCGGGGCTACCGGAAACATGCCGCCGCGCCCGAACTTGGTGCGATCGGCGACCACGATCATGCGGTCGGCCACCTCGATCATCTTCTTTTCCGACCCCACCACCAGCGTGTTGTTATTGCTGAACCCGGATTCAGTGACACTGCCGATGCCCATGATCACCGCATCGGCGCGGATGGCCCCCAGCATTTGCTCGCAAAAAGGCCCCAGCATGACGCGAATGCGCGGATCGAGATAGCCGCCCGTCAAGGTGAGCTCGATGTTGCGATACGATTCCAGGACTTCGGCGATGGGAAGGGAGTTGGTGATCACATGAATCGACTTGGCCGCCAGTTCCCGGGCCACCGCCGCCACCGTGGTGCCTCCATCGAGGATCACCGTCTGGCCGTCTTCGATCAGGCTCGCGGCCAGGCGGGCAATGTGGGTCTTTTCGTGGCTGGCCCGGCTCGTCTCGAGTGCGTAATCACCTGGCACCTGCACGGGAATCGCTCCACCGTAGACGCGCTTCAACGCTTTTTCGTTTTCGAGAATGGCCAGGTCGCGGCGCACGCTCGATTCCGACGCGTTCAGTTCGCGGCAGAGAGTCTCCACGTCGAGGAAGTCCCGCGACTCAAACATTTGCCGGATTCGAAGTTGCCGTTCTGCGGCCCTCATCTGGTATTTGTGTCGACCTCCCGGAAAAGTCCTCCGTCCCCCATCCTCGCGCAGGCTTCATCGCGCGAGAGCGAGAGACCACGGGATCTATCGCCCCGCAATCTCCTGCATCACCGCATCGGTCACAGATTTGACCAGCTTTTCAATGTCCGCATCCGATGGGCAGTTCGTTCCGCCATCGCAGGGGAGCGGATTCAGAGCGATGGAATGGGGAACATCAAGGTCAGAGAGCCGGCACTCCTTCATCGCCGATGAATCAAAGCGAACATCGGGAAGCCCAAGGCGTTTCTTGATGGCCAGCAGGTCGGAACCCTTTTGTTCCGATATGTACGATATCGGAACGCCCATCTGCGACGCCAGCATCAGAGTCCAGCAATAGGTCTCCAGCACTTCGGCATACCATTCGGCGTGGGTCACGGTATCGGCCCAGCAGACGATGCCGTGATTGGAGAGCAGCACCGTGTTGTGCTGCTTCACGAAAGGCAGAACGGTGTGCGCGAACTCCGGCGTGCCCGGCGTTTCGTAGGGCGAGATCGCCACCTTGCCGATGAAGACTTCGAATTCGGGAATCACCAGGTTCGGGGGCACCTTGCCGGTGATCGCGTAGGCCGTGGCGTGCGGCGGATGGCAGTGCACCGCTGCCTTGGCCTCGGGAACCGCCTTGTAGATTTCGAGGTGGAGAAAGATTTCGCTGGTGCGCGGCCTGGAACCGGCCACCTGGTTGCCTTCGAGATCGACCAGGCAAAGATCTTCGGGAGTGAGATCGAATTTGCTCACCAGGGTGGGCGTGCAGATGACCTCGTCAGGACCGATGCGGTAAGAAATGTTGCCGCCATTGCCATCGACAAACTGCCGCAGCCACAGCTTCTTGCCTACCGTGCAGATCTCTTTTTTGATGGCCTCGGCCTCGGGTGTCGAAAAGAGCCGTGGATTGGCGGGGCTCTTCGGCGGGTGGGCGATTTGGGCGCCGTTTTTTGGCGCCAGCGCGGCAGTTTTCTGAACCGGAGCCAGGGCAGCGGTCACGATCTGCACATTTCGCTGCCGCAGAAAGTCGCGGGCCGAAGGCGTAATCACGCAATTTGCGGCAGCCGTCACGCGGCTGGCTCCGGCCGAGACCGCTTCCTGCACATCGCGCATCGTTACTACTTTACGGCTTGAAAGATCAACCGTTTTCGATTCCTGTGTCACTTCCGCACCTCAAATTCTTCTCGCTTCTGCGGCGGCAAATCAATCGAATCGACAATCGGGGCACAATAGGCATCGACTGGGACCGCATTGGGCCAGAACGGATTCGAAGCCTCGCGTCCTTCAGTGAAAGCCACCATCTGTCCGTTGGCCGCGCCCAGTTCGTCGATGGCGATCAGCGCTCTGCCACCTCCCGCGCCGGTCGCGGACTGCAGATTCGCCGTGGTGACCGGCTCGAGCACCACGAGCCTCATGCCCGCAAATAACTCGATGCGCGGATTCAGAACCACCTGGCCACGAACGATGCCCAGTCTCATGCGCTCACCATTTCCGCGAGCCGGGCCGGTTGCACTGCATCGACAAGCCCGACGACCACCATGCGCGCCGGGGTGGTGTTTCCGAGGCGGTCGCGCGCAATATCGCCGTCGGTGGAGATGATCACGGTGGCGCCGATCGCGGCACCGTGCCAATCCACCACCACGTTCGGTTCTTCGGCGAGGCGGCCGCCGGATTCCATCCGCCGCGCCAGGAGAAAACGGCAGCCGACCAGCGTCGAGTGCTTGACGGTTGCGACCACGGTGCCTTCAACGCGCGCGAGAAACATTTTTCTGGACTTCCCTCAGGGGCTAAAGCCCCCTTTATCTGCTGGCGTCTGCGGCACGGCTGAAGCCGTGCCCTTTCAAAACGACAACTCCGCAGAGCTTCTTCAGCAAGGTTGCATGTCGTGCCCTTTCAAAAACAGCAACACCCTCTACATAATCCTCAATGCGTTGCCCACGACCATCTGGCGCTCGCGCGTGAAGGTAAGCGGCGTGGTCACGCCCTCTCCCGTGGGCGTCGCAATGGTATGGCTGAAGTATCCCGGCCCGCCCACGCCCAGCGATGCAGGCGATGCGGCGTTCTGGATGAACAGCGTCGTATTCATCGCGCGGGCCATGCGCGTCGCCGTCTCCAGGTTCTGGGTGTGAATGATGGCCGTGTGCCGGTATCCGTGCTCGGCCTTCACCGCCGCGTCAATCGCAGCGTCCGCATCCTTTACCCGGACAATGGGGATGAAAGGCATCATCTGCTCTTCCACGACAAAGGGATGGTTCTCGCCGGTCTCGCCGAAAAGAAGTTCCGTTGCGGCGGGCACGCGCACGCCGGCGGCGGCCGCCAGCACGGCGGCATCCTTGCCGACCAGATCCTTTTTTACATGCGCGCGCGCGCAACCGCCGCCGCCTTCAAACGTGAACGCCGCCTGCGTAAGCCGCTCGATTGCCGCCGCTTCCAACTGAAATGCCCCCGCGCGGCGCATCGCGGCGATGAACGCGTCGGCCACCGAAGCAACGACAAAGATTTCCTTCTCGCCAATACACAGCAGGTTGTTATCGAACGCCGCCCCCTCGATGATGCACTTTGCGGCGCGGTTAAGATCGGCAGTCTCATCCACCACCACCGGCGGATTTCCCGGCCCGCCCGCGATAACGCGCTTGCCCGACTTGATGGCCACCTGCGCCACCGCCGCACCGCCAGTGACGCACAACAGCGCGATTTTGGGGTGATTGAAGATCTGGCCGGCAGCCTCGATGGTGGCCTCACGGGTGGTGGTGATGACGTTGGCCACGCCGCACTGGCGCTGGATCTCGCGATTGAAAAGCTGCAGCGCGTATTGCGCGACTCTCTGCCCTGACGGATGCGGTCCGAACACTGCCGTGTTCCCGGCGGCAAGAATATTGATGGCGTTCGACACCATGGTGGGGACCGAATGGGTGACGGGCAGGATCATCCCGATCACGCCCCACGGGGCGCGCTCGATCATGCACAGCCCGGTCGCGTCGCTGCGCGCGTCGCTGCGCATGGCCCCTACGCCCAGCACGTAGCGCATGTTCTCGAGCTTGAGAATCTTGTGATCGAGCCGGCCGACCCTGGTCTCTTCCAGCTCCATGCGGCCCAGTTCTTCTCGGGCGTCATGACAGATGGCCCGAATGATGTCGATCATGCGGCCGCGTTCCGCCAGGCTCATGGCGGCGACTTTCTTCTGCGCTTCGTAAGCGGCGCTCACCGCTTCATCCACGGTTACAAACACGCCGTCCTGCGGCGCTGCCGGGTTCCGCGCAATGGCCGGCTGCTGCATCTGCGTCCGCAGCCGCGCCACCACTTCGCGCGCAATCTCGGCAATCAAACGATCCTGAATTGGCAGTTCCTGCACTTGCATTACGGCTTCTCCAACAGCGCGCCATCTACCTCGACCGAATCGACGATGCCGACAATCACGGCGTCGACGGGTGCGTCTTTGGTGGACGGGGTGAGGCGCGCCGAGCTTCCCTGCGTAAACAGCACACATTCGCCTTCGCCGGCGCCCACGCTATCGACCGCCACCACCGAGCTTCCCGACACCTGCAGCTTTCCTTCGCGGCTGATATAGGGCTGGATCAGGAGCAGCTTCATGCCGCAGAATTTCGCGATCTTCTGCGTGGCGACCACGTTGCCGATGACTTTGGCTATGAACATAGTTGTTACCTCGCGGCGGAAAAGCAACCGCAGATCCTTCGACACCGTCCGCGGCGCGGACTCCGCTCAGGATGACAGCGAGTGAGGGCGGCCGCGTTTCAATACGCTACTTTGGCAGCACCGCGCCCAGGTTGCTGTGGGGGCGCGCGATGACGTGCACGCTGACCACGTCGCCCGCCGACCTGCCGGCATTGGCTCCTGCATCCACCGCGGCGCGCACCGAGCCCACGTCGCCGGTCACATACACCGAGCACAGACCGCTGCCCACCTTGTTCCAGCCCACATAGCGCACGCTGGCCGCCTTCAGCATCGCGTCGGTGGACTGCACCAGCGCTACCAGGCCCCTGGTCTCGATCATTCCAATCGCTTCATTCGCCATTTCGGTTTCTCCGTTAATTCAACATGCTGTCAACCAGCGCATCGTGAGGACGCGCGATCACGTGCGACGAGATCAGCTCTCCCACGGCCTTGGCCGCGGTAGCGCCGGCATCCACGGCCGCCCGCACGCTGCCCACGTCGCCGCGCACGATGGCGGTCACGTATCCGCCGCCGATCTGCACCGTCTTCACCAGTTCCACGCTGGCGGCTTTCACCATCGCGTCGCTGGCTTCAACCAGGCCCACCAGGCCGCGAGTTTCGATCAATCCGATTGCTTGACTCATGGTTTTCCCTCAGGGGCTAAAGCCCAATTCATTGATGCGGGTCCTTCGGCACGACTAAAAGAGGCTGCGGAAAAACGGGGAATGTGCAGCGAAATTGCGCGGGCGAGCATAGCAGGGGCTAAAGCCCGCGTTGATTTTGGGCCGCTTGCGGCCCGACTGAAGTCGTGCCCTGTTACAAAGCACATCCCGTAACGAGTTTTTCCGCAGCCTCTAAAGTCGTGCCCTTTCAAAGCTCAATTTCTGCAAGACACTACACTGCGACCGGCTCGCGCACCGCCGCCATTTTCCCTTGTTGAACGAACGACGGCAGCTCATCGTGCGGGCGCGAGATCACCTGCACGCTGATCACTTCGCCGATGCGGGCTGCAGCCTCCGCGCCTGCGTCGGTGGCCGCCTTCACCGCCGCCACATCTCCCTCGACAAACGCGGTCACCAGCCCCGCGCCCACGGTTTGCCAGCCGGCGAATTCCACGTTGGCTGACTTGAGCATGGCGTCGGTAGCTTCGAACAGCGCCACCAGGCCCTTGGTTTCAATCATTCCCAGCGCTTGCTTCATCGCTTCCTCTCTTCAATGCGTAGTGCTACTTCAACAGCTCGATGTCTTTGGTCAGGTGCAATCCACAGGCGTTGGCCTCGTCGGTGTCCATGTGGACATTCAGCCGCGACGCCGGATCGATGCGCACGTGAACGTGGTTGAATGTGAGTCCTGCCTGGCCGCCTAGCGCCAACTTCATCCGCTCGCCGTGGCTCACGCCGAAATACGCCGCTTCCGTGGGGTTCATGTGAACGTGGATCGCCGCGCGAATGACGCCTTCCTTCAGTTCCACCACGCCCTTCGGCCCGATAATGATGGCGCCCGGCGTGCCCTTGATGTCGCCCGAAAGCCGGATGGGAATGTCATCGATGCCCAGCATGATCGCATCGGTAAACGCCAGCTCCACCTGCGACTGCTTGCGCATGGGGCCGAGGATGCGCAGGTTCGAGATCAGCCGATTCCGCGGTCCGACGATGGTCACCATTTCCTTGGCGGCGAAGTTGCCTTCCTGAAAGAGCGGCCGATCGAATGTCAATTCGCTGCCCGGGCCGAACAGCACGTCCATATCTTCGCGGCATACATGCATGTGGCGGGAGGAAGTCTGCACCGTCAATACCGGCGCCTGGCCGTTCCTGCTTTGATGCAGATATTGGAGCGCGACCTGGCGTACGATCTGCTCCACCATCGATCTGTCCATTGCCGCGCTTGCCATTGCCGATACCGTGGTTTGTCTTCGAGGTGGTGCTTCAGGGGCTAAAGAGTGTGCATGAGAACTCGTTTTGGGCATAGAGCCCACGATTTTTGATGACAAAAACAGCAAGTCAGCGCCGCTGCGCGGCATGGCGAGTTAGCAAGTTAGCGCGAAGATCCAGTTCTCACGCAAACACTAAAGCCCTCATGGTTTGGTTTTGCCTATGGCACGGCTAAAGCCGTGCCCTGACACAAAACATGTTTATTAACGAGTTTTTCCGCAGCCTCTAAAGCCGCGCCCTGACACAAAGCCGATTCATTCACCGCCGACCGGGCTCGTTCGACGACGGCCACGGTTTCCCGCGCGACGATCAGTTCTTCATTCGCCGGAACCACCAGCACGCTCACCGGCGCGCCGGGCTTCGATATCCGGCCTTCGCCGGTGGCGATTCGATTCTTCTCATCATCCAACTCGATGCCAAATGCCGACAGACCCCTCAGCACCGCCGCGCGAATCTCCGCGCTGTTTTCGCCCATGCCGCCCGAAAACGTAATCGCATCCACCCCGCCAAGTTCCACCAGGAATGCTCCCAGGTAGTGGCGGATCGCGCGCACAAAAACCTCGAGCGCGAGTTGCGACCGGTGATCGCCCGCCGCCGCGGCCTGGTTCAAATCGCGAAGATCCCCGCTGGCGCCGCTGATCCCCGCCAGCCCCGACTTGCTGCCCAGCAGCTTTGCCATCTCGTCTGGACCGAGCCCCAGCTTCTTCATCATGTACAGGACGGCGAACACGTCGATGTCGCCTACCCGGTTGTTCTGCGGCAGGCCGGACTGCGGCGAGGCGCCCATGCTGACATCGGCGGCGACTCCGTTACGGAAAGCGGCCACGCTCGAGCTGCCGCCCAGGTGGCACGAGATGTGGCGCAGATCGTTGCGGCCCAGCAGCGCGCGCGTCCGCTCATTGGCCGACCGGTGGCTGGCGCCGTGAAACCCATACCGCCGGATGCCGTGTTCTGTCCGCCACTGGTAAGGAACCGCGTAGGTCGTTGCGGCCTCGTTCATCCAGCGGTAAGGACCGGTCTCCAGCACCGCCACCAGCGGCACGCCGGGAAGCTCCCGGCGAAACGCCTGAATTGCGGCGATGTAAGGCGGATTGTGCGCCGGGCAGAGGAAGGAGAATTCCTCCATCGCCGCCAGGAACTCGTCGCCGATCAACTGCGGCTCGGCAAGCTCCCCGGCATGCACGGCCTTGAATCCCACCGCGTCAATTTCGCCCAGGCTAGCCAGGGGCTTCCCCGGTCCGGAAATGGATGCGAGGCAATTGCGGATGGCAGCCGGATAGTCGGCGCATTCGCCGCCCGGCTGGCCGATCCGCTCGACTCGGCCCGACGCCAGGACCGTTTCGCCGGGCATGTCTAAAAGCCGGTACTTGAAGGAGGTGCTCCCGATATTGGGTATCAGGCACTTCATTTCTGATTACTCTTGAAATTGGATGAATATTACTGTAGATTATCAGTCAAAGTCAATCATCATTTGACCGACTTTGAGGATTGGCCTCAAATGATCCCGACCGTGGGCAATTCGTTTTCCTCGCTGGCCCGGCTGGAAGAGCTTGGCGTCGTGGGCGCGGGCGGGGGCGGATTCCCGGCCGCCGCCAAATTCCGCACCCGGGTCTCGACGGTCATCGCCAACGCCGCCGAATGCGAGCCGCTCCTGCACAAGGACAAGGAACTGCTGCTGCATCTCTCCGAGCCGTTTCTCCGCGGCCTGGGTATGGCGATGGAGATGGCGGGCGCGCGCGAAGGGGTAATCGGGATCAAGGAAAAGTACCGCGAGATTATCGCGGCAATTGAAGGTCAGGCTCCGCCCGGCATCCGCGTTGTGGCGCTGCCTGACGTCTACCCCGCCGGCGATGAATTCATCCTGGTGCACATGATCACGGGCCGCGTGATTCCGCCGGGCGGCTTGCCCAAAGACGTCGATTGTGTGGTCTCGAACGTAGAAACGCTCATCAACATCGGCCTCGACCGTCCGGTAACGCACAAATACCTCACGGTGGCCGGCGCGGTGGCCAACCCGGTGACGGTCCGGGTTCCCATCGGAATCACCATAGGCGAAGTTCTGCCGGCCGCCGGGGGACCAATTGTGGCGGACTTCGGCGTTCTGCTGGGCGGTGTCATGATGGCAAGGCCGGCCGCGAGCCTTGACGTGCCGGTTACCAAGACCACGGGCGGCATGGTCGTGCTGCCGGCCTCGCATCCTCTTATCCGGCGCCACAACGCGCCATGGGCAGACGTGCAACGTATCGGGCGCTCCGCCTGCGACCAGTGCCGTTTCTGCACCGAGTTCTGCCCGCGTTTCCTGCTCGGCCATCCCATCGAGCCGCATCGCGCCATGCAGTCTCTCGGCTTCTCGATCGGCTCGGACTCCATGATCGCCGGAACGCTCTACTGCTGCGAGTGCAACCTGTGCACGCTGTTCTCCTGCCCCGAGGATCTCGATCCGAAAAATGTGTGCGCGCAGTCCAAACCCGCCGCGCGCGAGCGGGGGCTCGTCTTCAAAGGCACGCCCGAATCGGTGCGACCGCACCCCATGGCCGAATTCCGCCGGGTGCCGATGCGGCGCCTGATTGCCAGGCTAGGCCTGGGCGAATTCAACAATGCCGGTCCGCTGATCGATTTCGAGTTCGCTCCGCGGACAGTGAACCTACCGCTCAAGCAGCACGCCGGCGCGCCGGCCGTTGCGGTGGTGAAATGCGGTGAGCGCGTCCGAGCGGGCGACCTGCTCGCCGCTCCGGAGCCAGGCAAACTCGGCGCCTGCGTTCATGCCAGCATCGACGGCGTGGTGACCGTGATGACGGACGCAATCAGGATTGAGATGTAGATCTCCAGGAGAACGAACGTGGCATCGGACATCAATTCCATCGGGCTGATCGAGCTTTCCAGCGTGGCCGCGGGCTACCTGGTTGAGGACCACATGCTCAAGGCCGGCGCGGTTCGCCTTCTGCTTGCCCGCACCATCTGTTCGGGGAAATTCCTCATCGTGATCTCCGGCGACGTGACCTCCGTCGAAGCCGCTCTGCACGCAGGCGCGGCAGCCGCCGGAGCATCGCTGATCGAGCGCCGCCAGATTGCGCGCGTCCACCCCGCGGTGCTCGCGGGCATCTCGCAGGCGGTGGATATCGATCCGAAGCAACTGCGCTCCATTGGCGTGATCGAAACCTTCTCCGCCGCCAGCATCATCGAAGTTGCCGACGCCGCCGTGAAGTCGGCCAACGTCATGCTGCTTCGCGTGCACCTGGCCATGGCTCTGGGCGGCAAAGGCTTTCTGCTGATGGCCGGCGACGTTTCCAGCGTCCAGGCCGCGGTCGCGACAGCCTCGGAGATCGCGGCGAAGGACGGCATGCTCGTCGGCCGCTGCGTCATTCCCGCTCCCTGCGAAGAGCTCTTCCGCGATTTTATTTGAGGAGCGCGGCTCCCAGGTCCCAACCCCGGGGACCTGGGGCACCCAGATCGGTTAGGGAAACCAAGCGTCGGCGGGTCACACGACGAAAGACATTCCCACCGCCAGCACCAGCCCCATCACCGAGATGATGGTTTCGCACACCGACCAGGTCTTCATGGTCTGGGTCACGCTCATCCCCAGGTACTCCTTCACAAGCCAGAAGCCGCCGTCATTGACATGGGAGAAGATCAGCGAGCCCGCCCCGGTGGCGATCGCCAGCAGCTCCGGCTGGACGCCGGCACTGTGCAGCGCAATCGGAGCCACGATCCCCGCCGCCGTGGTCATGGCCACGGTCGCCGACCCTGTCGCCAGCCGCATGAGTGCGGCCAGCAGCCATGCCAGGAGCAACAGCGGCACGTGCGAATGGAGAGCAATCCCGATAATGGCCTGGGAAACACCGCTGTCCTGTAGCACGCGGCCAAATCCGCCGCCCCCGCCCACCAGCAGCGTGATGGTTGCTGTCGGCGCCAGGCACTCATTGCTGAACCGCAGGATGGTGTCGCGGGTGAAGCCCCGCATTTTGCCCAGCGTCACAAAGCTGAACAGCACTCCGATGAACAGCGCCAGGTCATCGTTGCCCACCAGGTGCAACGCGCTGTTGATCACCGTACCCGCCGGCGCAAACGTATCTGCCCAGCTTCCCACGATCATCAGAAACACCGGCAGGAGGATGGTGAGGATCGTCAATCCGAACCCGGGAAGAATGCGCTCGCCGCCGTGATCGACAAAATCGGCGCCCATGCCGCTGTCGGCCGGTAGAGCCACCCGCGGCGCCACCAGCTTTGCGTAAAGCGGCCCCGCGACAATCGCCGTGGGCACGCCGATCAGCAGCGCATAGAAGATGGTGCGCCCAACGTTGGCTTTGTAAATGGCCACCGCCAGCAGCGCGGCCGGGTGCGGTGGGACGAGCCCGTGCACGACCGAAAGTCCTGCCACCATGGGAAGCGCCACCATGATCAAAGAGGTGCCCGTGCGCCGTGCCACCGTAAATGCAATCGGAATCAGTAACACGAATCCAACTTCGAAGAACGCGGGCAACCCCACGATGAGGCCGATGACCATCATCGCCCAGGGCACGCGCTTTTCCCCGAAGATGCGGATCAGCGTATGCGCCACCTGGTCGGCGCCGCCGGATTCGGCCATCATCTTGCCCAGCATCGTTCCCAGCGCCACCACGATGGCGATGTGGCCCAGCGTGTTTCCCATGCCGGTCTCGAAGGAACGAATCGCCGTGGCCACCGGCATGCCCACAACCATGGCCAGCGAGAGCGAAATCAGGAACAGGGTGAGGAACGGATTCAGCTTGGCAACCGAGATCAGCAGGATCAGGACGATCACTGCGATCAACGTGGTGACCAGCAGGAAGAGGCTGTGAGGATCGATCATGGGGCTCGCTTCAAATGCAACGACTCGCTAATACAAAACGATCTTCTACAAACGATTGCGCCGAATGACCTGCTTTGAGCTTTTGCGCAACACAATCACTGGACCCACTGTGTCGAACTGCGCGGCAGAAACCTCCCGGCGCGGCTTCCCGTCGCTCCCGCAGATGCGTACGACAAAACTCCGTTCACCCACACGCCGGCGATCCCTTCCGCCGGACGGATCGGATCGGTAAACGTCGCGGTGTCGATGATCTTTCCGGGATCGAAAAGAACAAGATCCGCGGCGAAGCCCTCGCGAATGAATCCGCGCTGCGCGAGGCCGAACCTTTGCGCAGGCATGCCGGTCATCTTGTGCAGGGCTTCGGCAAGGGGCATCAGCTTCTCTTCGCGGCTGTAGCGGCCCAGCACGCGGGGGAAGGTTCCCCACAGGCGCGGATGGGGGCGCGGGTCGTTGGGCAAACCATCGGAGCCGATCATGGTGGCCGGATGGGCGAGAATGCGACGCATGTCCTGTTCCGAAACGCTGTGATAAATGGCGCCCGCGGGCTGCAGGTGCCGCGCGGCTTCAACTTGGGCCAGCTTCCAGCTTTCGGCGATCCGTGCCAACGACTGTCCGGCAACCTCAGGATGCGGCGTACTCCAGGTGATGGTGATTTCGACCCGGGGATCTACCTGGCGCAGGTCGAGCGTGCTCGAACCGGCGGCATAGGGATAGCAGTCGCAGCCCGCCGGCTGTGCCGCGCGCGCCGACTCCAACGCCTGCAGCACCTCGCCGCTGCGGCCCCAGTTGGCGATGCCGGCGCACTTCAGATGCGACACAATCACCGGGACCCGAGTCGCGCGGCCGATGGCAAAGGCCTCTTGCATGGCATCCAGAACGCCTTCGGCCTCGGTCCGCATGTGGGTGACATAGACTGCGCCGGCGGCGGCCAGCGGCTGCGCAAGCTTCAGCACTTCATCAGTGGAGGCGGAATTTGCGGAGAGATAAGCCAGGCCCGTGCTCAAACCCAGTGCGCCGCAATCGAGCGCCTCCTTGAGCTGCGCCCGCATGGCGCCGATCTCGGCGTCGGTGGCCGTGCGGTCCAGGCGGTCCATGCAGTTATTGCGCAGCGCGGTGTGGCCCACGAGCGCGGCCACGTTAACCGCTGGGCGGGCATCGGCGATCGCGGAAACATACGCGGCAAAACCGGGATACCGAAACACGCCGGCATCGCCCAGCAGGTTCATGGGATCGGGCGGGTCGCCGCGCAATTCGACGGGCGCGGCGCTGATGCCGCAATTGCCCACGATCACCGTCGTGACACCCTGCGACAGCTTGGGCAGCATCTGGGGCGTGCGAATCACGCTGGTGTCGTCGTGGGTATGAACATCGATGAATCCCGGAGCCAGCGCGAGCCCGTCGGCCTGCATGGTTTCCGTGGCGCGGTAATCCAGCGATGCACCGATGGCGCAGATGAGTCCCTCGCGGATGGCTACGTCGACGACCTTCCCTTCGGCGCCGGCGCCGTCGTAAACATTGGCATTGCGGATGAGGAAGTCACAATTCGCCATGGCGGCTGGTTCAAACTATAGACTATCCACATCGCGCGTTGACGGTAATGGCGCGCGTCTCCGGTTCGGAGGTCAATCCGTGGCGTTTCAGGTACCCGCCCGCGAGTCCCTTGAATTGATCGGCCGCCTGAACAAAGGCCTCGGGGCATTGAGCGGCGCGCTCGAGCCCGGCCAGGTTCGGCAGCTTGACTGGAACCTGCTGCGCGAGGACCTGAGCCTGCCCGCGGCGGTTCTCTACCAGGATCGCCTGCTTCACAATCTCAAGTGGATGCAGGACTTCATCGCCGCTTACGGAGTCCGGCTCGCTCCTCATGGCAAGACCACCATGGCGCCACGCCTGTTCGAGATGCAATTGCAGGGCGGCGCCTGGGGCATCACGCTGGCGACCGCGCACCAGACATTGGCCGCCTATGCTCATGGCATGCGCCGCGTCCTGATGGCTAACGAACTGGTTGGAAAAGAAAATATGGCCATCATCGCGCAGCTCCTCCAGGATCCGGAATTCGAGTTCTACTGCCTGGTCGATTCGGCAGCGCTGGTGGACCACCTTGGCGAGTACTTTTCCATGCAGGGCCGGCGCCTGCACGTGCTGCTCGAACTGGGAGTAACAGGCGGGCGCGCCGGTATCCGCAACGACGAGCAGCTGGATCAGGTGCTGGCCGCATTGGAGCGCCGCAGAGACGCGATCGACCTCGATGGCATCGAGATCTATGAGGGCGTGCTGGACGATGAGGGTTCGATCCGTGCATTCCTGCAGCATGCGGCCGCGGTGGGTCGAATGCTTGGGGAAAAGAAAAGATTCCGGCGGGCGCCATTCCTGCTCTCCGGCGCTGGATCGGCCTGGTATGACGTGGTGGCGGAGGAATTCTCGGCGGCGGGATTTGGAGATTCGGTGGAAATCGTTCTGCGGCCCGGATGCTACCTGACGCACGATGTGGGCTCCTACCGCAAGGCCCAGCAACGCATCCTGGAACACAATCCCGTTGCCCAGCGGATGCGCGCCGGCCTGATTCCCGCTCTGCACGTGTGGGCATACGTACAGTCCATTCCCGAAGATCAGAAGGGCATTGTAGGCCTCGGCCGCCGCGATGCGGCGTTCGATTCAGGACTTCCCGTTCCCGCACTCCACTATCGTCCCGGCGACGCCAACCCGAAACCGGCCCCATCCCATTGGGAAACGACCAAGATCATGGACCAGCACGCCTATCTGAAGATCGCGGCCGGCGACGATATTCAAGTAGGGGACATGATCGGCTTCGATATCTGCCATCCTTGCCTGACTTTCGATAAGTGGCGGGTCTTGCCGATTATCGATGCTAGCTTCAATGTTATCGAAGTTATTCAGACTTTCTTCTGAATTGATCTCGTGAGGACAGACAGTTAGAGGCAACCGCAGATCCTTCGACTCCGTCCGCTGCGCGGACTCCGCTCAGGATGACAAGCCTTAAGATCCGGTAAGTTAATAGATAAGATAGCGTGCGCGAATGGCGTTGAAGTGCTCCTGGGCGTCGCGCCATGATTCCGCAATGCGGCGCGGATCTTCTCCGGCAACCAGCGCGTCGAGGCTGGCCTTGTTCACCATCAATGCATCCAGGCCGGTCATCTTGAACTGCGCCGGATAGAGGTTCTGCAAGGCCGATGCCAGTTCAATGCCCATTTCCGGGCCATCCAGGGCATTTCGGTCCGTGAGCACGATGTTTACGCCGCCACATCTTTCGCCGGCGTAAATCGAACTCGACGGGGTGAAATACACCGGCACGAAACGCACGCCGGCGATCTCCCGCGCGTTGAGATAATGCGCCAGATCCTCTCCAGTTATCCACGGCGCGCCGGCTAACTCAAACGGAGTATCTGTTCCACGGCCTACCGATATGTTCGTCGTTTCGACCATGCCAATGCCCGGATAGAGAATCGCTTCAGTCAGGTTACGCATGTTAGGCGATGGATCTATCCATAACTCGCCGGTTGAGTCGAACCAATCGCCGCGCATCCATCCTTCCATGGGAACAACCGTCAACCTGGTATGGACGGCGCGCTCGGCGTTGAACATCCTGGCTAACTCGCCCGTCGTCATGCCATGTTGGATCGGGGTCTGCCAATAACTTACGAACGATTCCCTGCCCGGATCGGCTACCGGACCGTAAACCGCGACGCCGCCAATCGGGTTCGGCCGGTCGAGAACAACCATCGGCTTGCCCGCTTTGGCCGCGGACTCAAGGAAGTATCCCAGGGTGGTCTCGTAAGTGTAAAAGCGCACCCCCACGTCCTGGATATCGAAGACGATCACATCAAGGCCGGACATGGATTCCAATGGCGGGCGCCTCCTGGCCTCCGTGTTTCCGTACACGCTGATGACCGGCACGCCCGTAGCCTGATCCCGGAAGTTGTCGATGCCGGTTGAATCCTGGTTGCCGAAGATGCCATGTTCGGGGCTGAATATCGCCGCCAGTTGCACCCCGGGCGCGTGAGCCAGAACATCAATGGTCCGCCGGCCGCGCGAGTCCATCCCGGTCTGGTTCGTCACCAGGCCCACCTTTACCGTGTCCAGCCCGTCGATGCGCAACTCCCGGAAATCGTGTTCTTCGAGCACGTCGATTCCGTTTTTCCCTGCGCCGTTGCGCGCCATGATGCGGCGCGAGGCCATTTGCGATTCGTTGTAGCCGGTGATGCGCGCCAGGCGCAGTTTTCCTTTTTCGTTCACCGTAAGCGCCAGCCCTTCGACGACCGCGGTGGCAACGCGGCTGCGCAGAGACACAACCGATTTCCCCACGTGCGGGTGGACGGCATTGGTAAGAAGAATGATGTAGGTATCGGTGACGGGATCGATCCACAGCGAAGTTCCGGTGAACCCAGTGTGGCCGAACGAGCCAACCGGCAGCAGCTCTCCGCGATTGCTGGCGAAGGGCGAATCGATATCCCATCCAAAGCCCCGCACGCTGGCCGCGTTGGCGGGCGTTTGCGGGGTGGTCATTTTTTCGATGGTTTCGGGACGCAGCACATTGAAACCCGAAAGCAGGCCTTGCGCAAATCGCGACAGGTCGCCGGCGGTGGAGAACAGGCCGGCATGTCCCGCAACCCCGCCCATGCGCCGCGCGGTTGGGTCATGCACCACCCCGCGCAGCATGCTGTGTTGCTCGTCGTACTCCGTCGGAGCGATGCGCGGCCGCCATTCCTGGGGCGGCAGAAAGCGCGTATGCTCCATTCCCAGCGGCGCGAAAATATTCTTCGCCGCAAATCTGTCCAGTGGCTCGCCCGAAACCTTCTCCACTACGAACCCCAGCACCTCAAAGTTGATGTCGCTGTAGACGAAGCGCGAGCCGGGCGGATTCAGCGGCTTTTGCGCCATGGCCATGGCGAATGCCGCGTCGCGTCCGGCCCAAGGCGGCTGCAGATCGAGATCCGGCGCAAGGCCGGAATAATGGGTCAGCAATTCACGGATGGTGATGTCCTGCTTGCCGTTCTGCGCAAATGGCGGCAGATATGCGGCCGCGGGATCGTTGAGCCGCACGCGGCCTTCCTGCACCAGCTTCATGATCGATGTGGTGGTCGCAACGCACTTCGTCAGGGAGGCCAGGTCGAATACCGTATCGAGGGTCATGAGCTCTCGGGCCGGCTCGAGCGAACGATACCCGAATGCCCGCCGATACACTACTCGCCCGTTATGGCCCACCAGGAGCACACCGCCGGGAATGTTCCCGTCGGCGACGGCCTTCTCCATAATTGGATCGAGAAGCGCGCGCAGCTTTGCCGTGCCGGGCTCGGCGCGGTTCGCATGGCTCGCCGGCGCCGAAGCGCCGGCCGGCACCAGGCACGCCAACAGCAGCCAGCGGAACACCCATCGACCCATCTGCGGCATGAGCCTCCGAACCGTTTTCAAATTCGCTCCTGCGCGGCGGCACCTCGCTCACGCATGAGCAGGCTTGCGCCGTATCCAATGATCATCGTTGCCATGCTTCCCAAAACAACGTACCAAGTAAATGCGACGTGAGTAAATTGCCAGAGATACACATTGAGAACGAAACCGCAGACCATGCCCGCCATGGCACCGCGCTCAGACACGGTCCGCGAGAGCACACCGAGGAGAAACACGCCCAGCAGGGAACCGTAAGCCACGGAAGCAATCGACAACCCCATTTCCAACACCCTGCCGCCATGCCGCGCCAGCAACGCGAGCCCGAACAGCACCAGCGCCCAGCCGAGGGTGACCATCCGCGAGAGGCGCACGCGGCCTTCTTCCGTCGAGTTCGGCGCCATGCGCGCGTAGAAATCCACGATGGACGTGGACGAAAGCGAATTCAGCGCGGCGCTCAGATTCGACATAGCCGCGGCCAGGATGGCAGCGACGATGAAGCCGCTGACCACGTGCGGCATATGCGTTGCGATGAAGGTGGGAAACACTGCGTCCGAGCGCGCGAATCTCTGCGCCTGCGGAACGATCGCGTAGAACGCAAACAGCATCGCCCCGATGAGCAGGAAAAGAGAGAGCTGAAGAAAGACCGCAATCCCGCTGCTGACGATTGCGGCCTGGGCTTGCTTTTGGTTGCGTGCCGCCAGCAGCCGCTGCACAATCAGCTGGTCGGCGCCATGGCTTGCCATGGTGAATACCGTCCCGCCGATCACTCCCGACCACACGGTATAGTTCGAAGAAAAATCCCACGACCAGTCCAGGAAGCGGAATTTGGCGGCGTGTCCGGCAACGGCGTGAATCGCCGGCCATCCACCCGGGACCGCATGCCAGAGGACCCACACGGCTGCCAGCGCGCCCGCGAGATAGACCCCAAGTTGAACCACGTCGGTCCAGATGACCGCGGCCATGCCGCCCTCGAAAGTGTAGATCAAGGTAAGCAGAGTGACAATCCCGATCGCCGCCATGTCGCGCCCCAGGTCGCTCATCCCGGCAAAGAAGGCGCCCAGCGCAATCCTGACAACGATGGCCACGGCAAACACACGCACGCCCTCGGCAGCGGCGCGGGTCAACAGAAACAGTCCGGCGGTGAGGGTTCTGAGCCGGTTCCCGAACCTGCGCTCGATCAGTTGGTAGGCGGTAATCAGGTCGCCGCGCAGATAATGCGGGACGAGCAGAAAGGCGATGATCACCCGCCCCAGGATATAGCCGAAAGCGAGTTGCAGGAACCGGAAATCTCCGTCGTAAGCGAAGCCCGGCACGCTGATGATGGTGATGGTGCTGGTCTCGGCGGCCACGATCGACAGCAAGATGGCCCACCAGGAGATTTTTTTGTCCGCCAGGAAATAGCTGCGCAGAGTTGTCTGGCGGCGGCGAAAGCGCAGGCCGAAAAGGGTGACCGCGGCAAGATAGGCGAGAATCACCAGGAAGTCGGTCGCATTCAGCCCCAAGGCATTGCTCCTTGATTTGCAAGATCAAATTATCAGGTTCCTGTCGATCAGTTGATTCCGAACTGATTCATTCGCATGAAGCCGTGCCGAGGTTTATGGTCACCCACCCTAGCGACAAAAACAAAGGCGTCGCGAGGGTGGGGCACCCGGGATGGTTGCATGAAGTTGCGTCCCCTTGTAGCCGCAAGCGAGAATCTAGTTATCACATGCGCCATCTCCGGCCACTCCGAATCGCGTTCCTGCTGGCATGTTTCGCAGCGGGCGCGCATCTTGCTGCGCCGGCACAGGAGGACCCTCGGCAACTGGCCCATTCGCTCGAGCAACAAGGGAGAAATGCGGAGGCCGTGGAGGTCTGGCTGGCGGTATCGAAGCAACTGCCTTCCAATCCCGAACCCTACGCGCATCTCGGTCTGCTGGAAGCGCGCCAGGAGCACTATGCTGAAGCGATTCGCTATTACCATAAGGCGCTGGCCCTGGCGCCCGCCATGCCGGGATTGCGGCAGAACCTCGGACTCGCCTATTTCAAAAACGGCGATTACAAACAGGCCATCGCGATCTTTGAGCCTGTGCTGAAGGCGCAGCCCGATGACCAGCGGCTGAACATCCTGGTGGGCATGTCGCACTATGGGCTGGCGCAATACGCGGCGGCGTCTCCTTACCTGAAGCAGGCCGCCAAGAGCGATCCGCAAAACCTGACATTGCTGCTCACCCTGGCGCACGCCTGTCTGTTCTCGCGGCAGTTTCAGTGCGTGCTCGATACCTTCCACCAGATTGTGGCATTGAACGCCGAGTCTGCCGAAGCGGACATGCTGATGGGCGAAGCGCTTGACGAGATGAAAGACCCCGAAGGCGCAATGCGCGAGTTCCGCGCCGCGGTCAAAGTCAATCCCAAAGAACCCAATGTCCATTTCGGGTTGGGTTACCTGTTGTGGAAGAAGGGCCAGTATCCGGAAGCCGCCGCGGAATTCGAGAGCGAAATCGATAACGATCCGCAGCACCTGCAGGCCATGCTTTACCTTGGCGACGCGAAGATGCAGATGAACCGGCCGGACGAGGCGCGGCCGTTGCTTGAAAAGGTGGTGGCGCTGAACGCGGCCAACGGCATGGCCCATCGCGACCTGGGCATTGTGTATGCCGATCAGGACCGCAGGCAGGAAGCGCTTGCCCAGTTCCGGGCTGCCATCAAGATCAACCCCAAGGACGTGAATGCGCACTACCGGCTGGGGCGGCTCTACCGCTCGATGGGCAAGACGGCCGAGGCCAAGGCGGAGTTCGATCAGGCCAGCAGCCTGAACAAGGCGGAAGATGAGCGGCTGCTGAAAGTGATGTCGGCGATTCCGGGTGGAGAGCACAAATCAACCCCGGCGCCCCAGAAGTAGCGCCGGTATATCGGTGATTTCCCGTGGCCCATCCTCGCGCAGGCTTCATCGAGGGTGAGAGAGCGAAGATCTCGCATCACCTTTCTAAACCTGTACTCCCAACAAAATCGGGCCGGGGCTTGAAGCCCCGGCCCGGTGATTTGAAGTCCGTGGTTTCCCACCTTCGCGACAATAGCAAGTCGCGAAGATGGGGCACGGAGGTTGGTGGTTAGAAGACGAGCTTGGCGCCCAGCTGGATCCTGCGCGGGGAGTGCCCGCTGGTCAGCTGTCCAAAGCCTGAGCCTCCGTAGAATGACGAGTCGCTGAGCGAATTGTCGACGCTGGCGAAGCTCTCGTGGTTGAAGGCGTTGAAGAACTCGCCCCGCAGCTGGAACGAAACCCGTTCACCGATCTTGGTGTTCTTGATCGCCGCCAGGTCCCAGTTCTCGTATCCGGGTCCGAGGATGCTGCCGGAGCCCTCGCTGCCCCAATGGTTGACGGCGGGAGCGAAGGCAGTGGTGTCGAACCAGGCGCCGACGGTTTTGGTCATGTGGACCGCGGCGATCTGGTCAGGACGCGTTCCGCCATTGCCCGTGCCCACGTGGATTCCGGTGGGATCCCACGGATCGAACGGCTGGTAGTTGGAGAAATTCTGACCGGAGAACAGCTCTGTGATGCCCGAGACCTCCCAGCCGCCGGCCACCTTACCCGCCAGGCCCTGCTGGCCCTTGTACCAGGGCAGCTCGTAAATGTAGTTGGCGGTGAAGGTATTGGGCTGGTTGTAGCTCGCCGGACCGTAATCCATCTTGAAGTTGTACTGGTAGGTGGACAGACCGCTGCGGTCAGTCGACTGCGTGGTGAGGTCCTTGGAATACGTGTAGGCGAGGCCGACTTGCAAACCGTGGGAGCGGTGACTGAGGCTGGCCTGGAGGGAGTTGTAGTCGTTGGTGAAGATGGGACCGCGCTCGGTGATCCTGCTATACCCCTGGAAAGGCCGGAGCGCGTTGGTCTGAGTGGCAGGAGCGGCTATTACCGCGCCGACCGTCGGCTGGTTCTCGTCGAACGCGCCGGACAGGTGGCGGGCCTGCGCCCCGACGTACGCCACTTCCAGCACCGTGCCGGACAAAAGCTGGCGCTGCACGCTCAGGTTGTAGTTGGCATAGTCGGGCACCTTGAATGCCGGGTTGCCGGTGGTGGTGAGCCCGTTGGGACCGTAGGAGACGGCCGTGGTGCCGCTCTTGATGTTGTCAAAGGTCCCGTTGTTGATGGATGTGGACTGCGCCAGAGGCGGGTTCACGAAGGCATTCTGCTCGAAGATGCCGTTGAGCAGCCGGTCGTAGAAGATGCCGAACCCGGCGCGGATGACGGTCTTGCCGTTCCCGAACATATCGTAGGCAAAGCCGATACGCGGACCGAAGTCGGCGTTGTAGTTGGGGGTCACATAGGCGCCGAACGGCGAGCACGTCACAAAGGGCGAGATGGCCTGCGCCTGGCTGCATGCCGCGCCCTTGGGGAAGATGATGCCGTTGGTGTAGGTGGCCGGCTTCAAAAGGGTGCCGTTGACATACTGGCCGGCCACGAAGTTGCCCGTGGCGGGATCGATCTTCGGCGCCAGTTGCGCACTGTAGTACGCGGGATCGAAGTTCGACAGCGTGTTTTTCACGTCCGTCACTGACGGCAGCCGGCTCCAGCGCACGCCCAGGTTCAGAGTCAGGCGCGCTGTCACCTTCCAGTCGTCCTGAACATAGGCCTCGGCGTTGATGAAGTGCAGGTCAGGAATGATGTCCGGGAGGGTCTGCCCAAAGCTGGACACATTGCCCACCAGGAAGTCGCCCCAGGAGTTGAAGCTGAAGCTCGGCTCGCCGTTGACCGCGTTCTCGGTCTTGATCATTTGCTGGATTTGGAAGCCGGTGCGAAGAGTGTGCCGGCCGAAGTTGAACGACAGGTTGTCGAAATAGGTGCGGTCCAGGTTTCGCTCATGCCAGGGAGCCGAACCTGCGCTGAAGCCCGTGACCCCGTTGATCCCGACGGCAGGCACCTTGCCGTAGGGGTCAGGCGACCATTGGTTGGTCAGCTGGCTGTTAATCGCGGATGAGGTGGCGAACTGTCCGCCGTTGATCGTCGAGAAGTAGGTGCCCTGGGCAAACGCGAATTCAAATTCATTCACAACCTTGGGGTTGATGGTCCAGGTAAGGTTGCCAACCGCGTTCTTGCCGGGCGAGTTGACCAGCGTGTTGGTAAGGCCGGGATAGTTGGAGCCGGCCCATAGACCCTCGGGGTAGCCTACCGGCATGTCGTCGTTCATGTAGCGAGCGTAAAAATGAACTTTCTCGCTGAAGTAGTGGTCGACGCGGGCGATATCGTCACGGAAGTTGTTCAGGTTCGACGAAGAGAATGTGTAGTACGCGCCGTCGTTGGCCGGGTACTTGTCGAACACATTGGTCAGGTAGACCTGCGAGTTCTTGCTGTAGCAACTCGACGAAATCTGGGTGGTGTTGGTCGACGCGTCGTAGGTGGCGCATCCCGCCGGTGCATTGGTAAAGTTGCCGGAAACGATGCCGTTCAGCATGGCCTGCGAAGCCGCAGGCATGGTGTCACCACCGGGCGTGCTGATCTTTCGCCATTCCTCGGAATAGAAAAAGAAAGTCTTCGTCTTGTTGGTGTTGTAGGCGTTGGGAATATAGATCGGCCCGCCAATGGTGAAGCCGTAAACGTTGTGGTGGTTGATGGCGTTCTTGTTCTTCTCGCCGTTTGCCACCTCTGTGCGCTTGTTGAACCACTCGTTGGAATCCAGAGCGGTGTTACGCACGAACTCGTACGCGTCGCCATGGAAGTTGCTTGTGCCGCTCTTGGTGGCTACCACCACCTGGCCGCCCCCGGAGCGTCCGTAGCCGGCGTCATAGTTGCCGCGGGCCAGGGTGAACTCCTGGATGGCGTCAACGTTGGGAGCGTTAATGACGGTCCCGTTAGAGCCGGAGTCGTTGATGTCGGACCCGTCGATGGTCCAGTTGTTGGCCGACGTGCGGGCGCCGTTCACTGACATGGCTGTGTTGCCCGCGCTGGTTTCGTCGCCCATCTGGCTGACCACCCCGGGCTGCAGGGTGACGAGTTGCTGGAAGTTTCGCCCGGCGAGTTCAAGTTCGCGGATCTGCACGCCGGTGATGGTGCCGGCCTGGGCGCTAGACTCGGTGTCCACCGCGACGGCCGCGGCTTCTACCGTGACCGTAGTGCTGGTGGCGCCGGCTTTGAGCTGGATGTTCAGTCCACGCCTTTCCCCAACGTTGAGCACCACGTCCTTGGCCACGTACTTCTCAAATCCGCTGGCGGAAGCTTCCAACGTATAGCTTCCCGCGGGCAGGAGGGTGACGGAATAGTTGCCGGACGGGTCCGTTTGCACGGTCCGCATGGCGTTGGTTGCGGTTTGCGTAACGGTGACGGTGGCGTTGGCAATGACGGCCCCGCTACTGTCCGTCACTACGCCGCTGAGGGTTGCGGTTAACTGCTGTGCGCGCGAGAGTACCGGGCACAGCAGGAGCACTATCATCACCAGCCAGCAGAGGGGCCGAAGACCGGTCGGACATGAGCCTTCGGGCGCCCCGTTGAGTCCTGCAAATGAAAGCCGGTGTTGGGAAACCTGCTTTGCATCAGTCATTGGATCGCACCTTCCTGTTTGAATTTCTCTCACCCCGCGAACCAAGACCTGTTCGCGGGGACCCGAACTGCGGTTTCTCTTATGAGGGCGTTGTTGTCCACCGGTTCAGCCTTGCCTGGATAGTCTTCCCTCGATGTTCGATAGGAACAGCGGACCGGGATTGTCGTGCGGGTTGGTCGTGCTGCCGGAACTCAAGAGGACGATCCCCACTCAGGGCCGGTGACGGCGGTCCTGAGCCCGTACAGCAAAGCAGCTCTGGGGGAGTGAGTGTTTCCGCTTCCTTTCAACTGCGCTCCTGAAACCCCGTCCGGAACCCTGATCAAATCGCAGATGAAAGTACAGTCAAAGCTCGTTGACAAGAACAATAGGACGGTTCACGTCAGATTACAAGCAAAAAATGAACGTTTAAGCCTTAAATGATCAAGATTGATTGGAACCGGTGCGCAAATGGGTTCCAGTCGCGATCGATCCAGAATCCAATCTGAAACGATAAGTTACTTATTTTGTTTGGTATACTCCAGAATGTCGGCTATAACACGAATAGGCCGAATGGCGCGTTTGCCGAACCGGTGCTGATTAAATCAGGTGGATTCGCGCCTGGAACCGGCGCCACAGGAAGACTTCAGGCGCGCACGATCCGAATTCCCTGCCGCTCGAAGGTGGCGAGAATGTCGTTGCTGGCGCCGCTGTTGGTAATCAGCGTGTGGACTTCGTTGAGCGGGCAGATGAACGCCGGGCCCACTTTGCCCAGCTTGCTTGAATCGGCCACCACGATCACTTCCTTGGCCTGCTTCACCATCTTGCGATAGACGAGGGCCTCGTCGGTCTCGAGAGAGGTCACGCCGCGTTCCGCCTCGATGCCCGTCACGCTCAAGAACACCTTATCCATGTAGACATCGTCGAGGAACGTGAGCGCGGCATTTCCGGTGAGCGAGAACGACCACGCCCAGGGAATCACGCCGCCGGTCATGTAGGTGCGAATGCCCGGCTGATTGCACAGTTCCATGCCGATATTAATGGCGTTGGTGATGACCTTGATTTTTTCGCGATGGCGGAGGCTGCGCCCCACGTGGGTGGTGGTGGTGCCCGCGGTCAGGCCGATGGTTTCGTTTTCTTTCACCAGTTCCGCCGCGGCCAGACCGATGCGCCGTTTCTCCTCGGCATGGCGTTGCTCGCGGGCCAGGAATGAACTGTCGTAGCGAAAGGGTTCGTAGAGCAGAGGTTCGACCAGCGCGGCGCCGCCATGGGTGCGGCGGATCAGGCCACGGTTCTCCAGCCGGGCCAGGTCGCGGCGAATGCTGGGGGCTGAAGAACCAGCCACCGCCAGGATCTCCTCGATGGTTGCGCTGCCGGTCCGAAGGAGGAACTTGACAATCCGCTCGGAACGAACACTAAGGCCGTTTTCTGCCATGTCGGAACGATTCTACACGGGGAGTGCAAATTTCAACGCCAATCGCGCAACAAATCTGGTTCGGCGAACCAGATAGCATCCCGTGTGCACTGCTTTGATCAAATTGACAACATATGATCATAGCACCTTCTTCGGATCGCGCCAAGTACTCATTCAGGCAATCAACGCTGTGGGCATCATCCTGGCTTCGGCAAAGCGCCGGAGGAACCTAGCGGAGGCGTTTGCCAGGGGCCTTTTCCCTGATATATGACCGTGGCGTGACTTCTCAAGGGAAATCCCCGGGCCGGACCGCACCCGCAGCCAGTTGGTTACTCTGGGTTTTCGCCCTTGCCGCCCTGGCCGGGCCCCTGATCGGCGATGAGTCTGAGCGGCAGGCGGTCGCTGGGGAGCAGCCGGCCTTCTCCTGGCATGCGCGCTGGATCGCGGCGGACCGCTCCGACGCCGACGCCGGTACCAAGTCCATGCCGCTGTTCCGCAAGGAATTTCACGTGGACGGGCGCATCACGCAAGCACGGCTCGAGGTCTCGGGCCTGGGCCAATACGAATTCCGCATCAACGGCGCCAAGGTGGGCTCCAGCGAACTCACGCCGGGGTGGAGCGACTATCGAAAAACGGTCTTTTACGACAGTTATGACGTGACCTCGATGCTGCACAGCGGAGCCAACGCGCTGGGCGTCATGTCAGGCAACGGCATGTACCGGGTGCTCCAGACGCCGGGGCGGTACACCAAGTTCACCGGCGCCTTCGGCCCGCCGAAATGCCTGGCGCAACTGCACCTCGAGCTCGCCGGCGGCAAGAGCGTTGATGTCATCACCGACGGCAGTTGGAAGACGCATCCCGGCCCGATCACGTTTTCCTCTACATATGGCGGCGAGGATTACGACGCGCGCCAGGATCAGGATGGATGGGATCGCGCTGGTTTCGACGATTCAACCTGGGCTGGGGTGGTCGTGACCGACGGTCCCGGTGGCGCGCTGCGACCGGAACTCGCGCCGCCCATACGCGTGATGCACACCTACATGCCCCTGCGTCGCACCGAGCCCAAGCCGGGAGTGCTGGTCTATGACCTGGGCCAGAATTTCGCCGGCTGGCCGGCAATCACGGTAAACGGGCCAGCAGGTAGCACGGTGAAGCTCATTCCGGGCGAACTGTTGAATGCCGACGGCACCGTATCGCAGCGCAGTTCCGGCGGACCCCAGTGGTTCTCCTATACGCTCAAGGGCGTCGGCTCGGAGCCATGGCATCCCCGCTTCAGCTATTACGGGTTCCGCTACGTGCAGGTGGAGGGGACGGACCCGGGTGGCGAGACGGGACGACCGCGCATCGTCGATCTGAAGGGCGAAGCCGTACACACATCTTCTGAAGCGATCGGCAGTTTCACCTCCTCCGACGATCTGCTCAATCGCATTCACACCCTGATCGTGCGCGCCATCGAGAACAATGCGGTGAGCCTCTTCACCGATTGTCCTCATCGCGAGAAACTGGGCTGGCTCGAAGAAGCGCACCTGCTCGCCCCTTCCATGCTCTACGACTTCGATTTCCGCGGCCTTTACGCCGCCACCGCGCGCAACATCGCCGATGACCAGAAGCAGGACCAACCGAATGCCGGCCGGGTAGCGGAGATCGCGCCGCAATACGTGGTCTTCGGCGTCGACAACGGGGTGTTTGACGATTCCCCGGAGTGGGGCAGTACCGCTGTGCTGGCGCCGTGGTACGTCTATCAGCGCTACGGCGATATTCCCGCCCTGCTCTCCCATCTCGACGTGATGCGGCGCTACGTCGACTACCTTTCCAGCCGCGCGCAAAACAACATCATCGCCTATGGGCTCGGCGACTGGTACGACATTGGACCGGGCGAACCGGGCGAGTCAAAGCTGACCACTTCCGGCGTGACTGCGACCGCGATCTACTACCAGGACTTGCGTGTGCTGGAGCAAACCCTGGCGCTCGCCCGGCGCGATAGCGAGAGCCGCACCTATGCCGCCAAAGCTGACGCCGTCCGCCGCGACTTCAATGCGCGCTTCTTCGATGCCGCCCATCACCGCTACGACAAGGGCAGCCAGACCGCCCAGGCCATGCCGCTGGTGGTTGGCCTGGTTCCCGATGATGAACGGGCCGATGTGCTTGATGCGCTCATCACCGACATTCACGGCCACCTTAACCACGTCACGGCCGGCGACGTGGGCTTTCATTACGTGGTTGACGCGCTCCTCGACGGCGGCCGCTCCGATGTCCTCTACGACATGCTGGAGCGCACCGACCCTCCCAGCTACGGCTATCAACTGGCGCAGGGCGCAACCGCGCTGACCGAAGCCTGGGATGCAAACCCCGGCAGTTCCCAGGACCATTTCATGCTCGGCCATGCGGAAGAGTGGTTCTATCGCGGGCTGGGCGGAATCAACGTGGACTTTTCGGCACAGGCGCCGCGGCAGCTTGTGTTGCGGCCGCAACTGGCCGGCAAGCTGACCGAAGTCCGGACGCGGTACGTCTCAGCGTGGGGGCCCATCGAGAGCAATTGGAAACGCGGCCCCGCGCAGACCGAATATGAAATCACCATTCCGGCCAACGCCACGGCCACCGTGGAATTGAGCTCAGCCTCACCGGAAGCCCTGCGGATCGACGGCCGTCGAATGACGGATGCTCCCGGCGTGATCCGCGGAAATGCCTACGGTCATACCGTCGAGTTGGTCGTTGGGTCCGGCCATTACCGCATGACGGCTCCGAATCCGGAAGGACAACCATGACCTCTCCCGATGAGACTTGCGGAATGTGGGTCCGAGCTTTACGCGTACTCGTGATCGCGGGTGCGATAGCAGCGTTGGCAGCAGCTCACGTCCGGGCACAGCAACCACCGGCGGAGGCCGTGCAGCTGCAGCTGGACCGCATGAAGGAGGCGGCATCCCTCGGCCCATTCACCGCCGACTGGGACTCGCTGGGCAAATACCGCGTCCCGGATTGGTTTCGCGACGCCAAGTTCGGGATCTTCATTCACTGGGGCGTCTTTTCCGTTCCGGCGTTCGACAACGAGTGGTACCCGCGCAACATGTACATCCAGGGCAGCAAAGCGTTCCAGCATCACCTGGAGACTTACGGGCCGCAGTCGAAGTTCGGCTACAAGGACTTCATTCCGATGTTTCGCGCGGAGCATTTCGACGCCCGGGCCTGGGTTGACCTGTTTGCCCGCGCCGGCGCGCGCTATGTCGTTCCGGTCGCCGAGCACTGCGATGGGTTCGCGATGTACAACTCGGTGTTCGATCCATGGAACGCCAAGAATATGGGACCGAAGCGTAACATTCTCGGCGAGCTGCAGTCCGCAATCCGCAAACATGGTCTGCGTTTCGGAGTTTCTTCACATCGCGCCGAGCACTGGTGGTGGTATGACGGCGGAATGCAGATTGATTCCGATGTGCGCGATCCGCGCTATTCCATACTCTATGGTCCCGCACAACCCCGCACCATGCCCGGAGACGATCCCGCCAAGGAGCCCGATCCGAATCATCTCGAGCAGTGGCTGGGGCCCGATACCGCCTTCATGGACGACTGGTTGATGCGCAGCACGGAGATCGTCGGGGATTATCACCCCGACTTGCTTTATTTCGACTGGTGGATCGGCCAGCCCGCATTTCAGCCCTATCTCAAGCGGCTGGCTGCCTATTACTACAACCAGGCCGCGATCCGAAAAGAACCGGTTGTGCTCACCTACAAGATGAACGACTTGCCCGAGAACGCGGCGGTGCTGGACATTGAGCGCGGCAAGCTCGCCGCGATCCGCCTCCTCCCCTGGCAGACGGACACCTCGGTCAGCATTCATTCGTGGGGCTACGTCGAGCACGACGAATACCGCACCGCAAAATCGCTTATCGGAGAGTTGGTTGACGTAGTGAGCAAGAATGGCAACCTGCTGCTGAACGTGGGCCCCAAGTCCGACGGGACGATTCCCGATGAAGCGCGCAACATCCTGCTGCAGATGGGCACGTGGCTGCAAACCAACGGCGAAGCCATCTACGGTTCGCGCCCGTGGCTGGTCTACGGCGAAGGTCCCACAAAGGTGTCCAGTTCCGCACTCGACACCGACCGGCAGGAGTACACCTCCGGCGATATCCGCTACACCACGCATAACGGCGCGCTGTATGCGATCGCGCTGGGTTGGCGGGCGGGCGGCGAACTGCGCCTTCATTCGCTTTACCGTGGCAATCCGTATCTGCATGGAGATATCTGTTCCGTACGGCTGCTGGGAACCGGCGGCGACCTGAAGTGGACGAGCGAGGACGATGGCCTTCACATCAAACTTCCGGCACGCGAGCCCGATGAACCCGCCTTTGCTTTCCGCGTACTCGTAAACAATCCCGCCACGCATCACTGCGGCTGACTAGCTTCTGGTTGCGCCCCAAAAAATTCATCGAGATATGACTCGACGCATCCACGGCTGATCGCGTATTACTTCCCCACCATGCGGCCTGCGACTCGGACCGCGATGAATGAGGAGGTAAGTTCGTGCTCGGAGATCAAATTGGCATCACCACCGGCAAGAGACTTGTCAGGCGGGTTATTTCCACCGATCCCCCGACGGCGGAAGTTTCGTTTGAAGACAGCGGCACGTTGTGCGGAGTCGCGGTGAGCGGCTTGGGCACCTACACATCCATTGTGGCAGCGGATGGATCTCTCCATGGCACCGGTCAGGGAATGGAGATGACAGCGGACGGAGAAGCGGCTACCTGGACGGGAATGGGCGTGGGGAAATTCGGTCCCGGCGGCTCAGTGAGCTACCGCGGCATGCTCTTCTTCCGCACCACGTCGCAAAAGCTCGCGCGGCTGAACAACACCTGCGTCGCGTTTGAATATGACGTGGATGTCTCCGGCGGCACCGTCTCCAAGATGTGGGAATGGAAATAACCGATTCGATCAAGGTGCGCGACCATCCCTGGCGAAGCCTCGGCTGCCGGGGATGCCCGCGGAAGGCAGGCATGAAAACGGCGTTGCACCCGGAACCATAAAAATGTGGTTTGAAGTGCATCTCTCGGGGAGAATAACTGCAGGTCCTTCGACTCCGCCGCACTTACGTGCGGCTCCGCTCAGGATGACAGCATCATAAGATTGCTATTTTCGGGCAGTCACGCATGAAAACAGGTTGGACCCGGTGCCCTGAAAGATGGCGCAGTCAAGGGCGAGGAACAATGGCATTCACCTTCCGCATCCTGGCAAAGAACGCGGCAAGCCGGGAATGTGGCGATTAGAAAAAATACGCGCGCTCACGCAACGCGCAGCGACCAACTAAGTACAGATGCCGCAGGGACCTGTTTCGATTCGCGCAAATTCTGAATCTAGACCATGGTCGCGATTGCCCCACAACTTTGCATCGACTCTCACTTCTTGCTCATCTCTTGGAACACATCGCGAGCGCATTCAGTGAATGCTGGGTGATGGCAAACGGTGCCAAGGAGCATGGGGGTCATGTCGAACGTCAAGCTTTTTTTCGCCGCACTTTTAATGAGCATGGCAGTCGATACAGCGGCGCCGGCGCAGCAAACAATGGTCGCCACATCGGAGCCAGCGGTGGCCGCGGCGCCGGAGCCGGAGCCAGGACATATCAGTGGGACGGTAACCGATGACAATGGCGGCATCGTTCCGGGCGCGACGGTGGTTCTGGAGGGGGCTGCGCTGAATCAACAGACGGCCGTGGCCAACGACAATGGCGGGTTTGTGTTCGACAATGTCAGCCCCGGCAAGCCCGTTGAGGTCAGCATCCATGCACAGGGGTTTGCTGAGTGGACATCATCGCCCGTGATTGTGACCCCCGGTCAGTACGCGCTCATCACCGACATCAAGCTCAAGTTTGTCGCCGACGCGGTTTCCATCACGGTGACCGCGTCGCGCGAGGAAATCGCCACGGAGCAGGTGAAACTCGAAGAGAAGCAGCGCGTTCTAGGGTTCATTCCCAATTTCTATGTGGTCTACGATCACGACGCTGTCCCGCTTACTCCCAAGCTGAAATTCGAGCTGGCCACGAAGGTCATGGTCGACCCGATTACCTTCGCCGGAACGGCCTTCCTGGCCGGCGCCAACCAGTCTTCGAACTACCCCGATTACCAACAGGGACTGAAGGGCTACGGCCAGCGCTTTGGAGCCATCTACACCAACGACCTGACCGACATTTTTGTGGGCGGCGCCATTCTTCCTTCGGTGCTGCACCAGGATCCGCGCTACTTCTATCAGGGCACGGGGACCACGAAGTCGCGCCTGCTTCATGCCCTCTCGAGCCCCATCATCGCCCGGGGAGACAACGGCCACTTGCAGCCTAACTATTCCAGCCTGGGCGGCTACCTCGCCTCCGGCGCGGTCGCCAATGCGTATTATCCGCAGTCGAATCGCGGCGGCGGGCTGGTGGCCAACATCTTTGCGGTGGACCTGAGCGCGAACGTGGCCAACGCCGTAATTCAGGAATTCCTATTGCGCAAGTTCACGCCCAGCGTCAAGAACCGGAACTAATCACGCATCTCCAAAGTTGGCTGGATGAATGTCCGGCTCCTGTGGGTTTCATCGTGAGCGTCTTTCGGACCTCGCTTCACGGATGCGGAATCAAAACTCACCAAAAGCAACCGCAGATCCTTCGACTGCGTCGATCGCGTGCGCGATCAACTCCGCTCAGGATGACAGCGCTTTGGGTTTGCGGAATGGGTGTTGAACGATCGCGGGTGGATTGTCGCCCTCGGAAGTAATGCTCTTTCCAAAATGGCAACCGCAGATCCTTCTACTTTCCGTCGCGCGGACTCAGGCTCAGTGTCACGATAACCGGCGATGGAGGGGTCCATGTCCCCCCGCCGTCACGACCCTCCCTTTGACAATCCCTATCCCCATTTCATAAGGTTTTCAATCTGTAAATTGTTTCCGGTCCGGGGAGCGTCTGCTCGGTTGCCCGTTCCTCATTCCCAACGAACGGGGTGCCTGATGAAAAGAACACCATGTGTATTCGCCGCGCTCGCGATGATGAGCGCGCTGGCCTTTGCCCAGTCCACGCCTTCCACGCTGGAAGAGCAGTTCCGCAATCCGCCGGACAGCGCCAAGCCGCGCGCGTGGTGGCACTGGATGAGCGGCAACGTCACCCAGCCGGGCATCACCGCCGACCTCGAGTGGATGCATCGCGTGGGCATTGCCGGCATGCAGATGTTCGACGGCGACATGGGCGCGCCACTCTATGTGGACAAGCCGGTCATCTGGATGTCGCCGGAGTGGAAATCGTCCTGGCGCCATGCCGCCGCCGAAGCCGATCGCCTGCATATGGAGATGGCCATGGCCGCATCAGGCGGATGGAGCGAGACCGCCGGCCCCTGGGTGAAGCCCCAGCAGGGGATGAAGAAATACTCGTGGAGCGAGACCATCGTGGAAGGCCCCGGCCGTTTTGATGGGACGCTGCGCCAGCCGCCGGCCACGGTGGGAAAATTCCAGGATCTTGCCCCGGCTCCGCCGCGCGAGTTGCATCGTGACCTGACTCTTCCCGGCGCCAAATCGCAACCAGCGGAGCCCGCACCGCCGACCACTCCCGAGTTGTATGAGGATGCCGCGGTGATCGCCTTTCCTGCTCCGGCGGACGAATCCGCGAACGCGCCAAAGCCGGAGATCACGTGCAGTTGCGGAGCGATCGATGGCTCCGCACTCACCGACGGCTCATACGCCAAGATCGAGCAGATCCCATTCGGCGAAGACGGCCACGCGTGGGTGCAGTTCACGTATGCAGAACCGCAGCCAGTACAGGCGATCCAATTCGCGGCGGCCGCGGCTGTGCAGTTCAGC